>JAEOSR010000091.1 GCA_016840285.1 Candidatus Hodarchaeota archaeon
CGTTCTTATTGTTTCATCAAAAAAGCCTTTAATTTCAAGGTGGCTCCCTCAGGCGTACCATATCAATTGTGAATCAACTAATCGGATTTACCCGAATTCTCCAACAGAAAGGTAAGATAATCTTGATTTAATTAACTTTAAAACAGCAGATTTGATCGTCAACTGGGTAAATCTTGATCCACCTTCAAGTGTTTTAGCCCGATCGCCAAGAGAATGACTTACTGTATTATAGATTTGATGAGCTAATTGTGTGTCACCAATTGAATATTCAATCCAAAGAGCAATGTCACTTCTGGGGCTAGGTGATACATTTTTACCAGCAAGAGTAGAAGTACTAATTCTGTAGCAATGAAAACAAAAAACTTCTAATGAGACATGTTTTAATTGGTTGTAGAAGCCTTCGAGATTATTGGCTTCCCCGATGATCTCTCCACCTTGATAAAAATAGAATGGAGAATTAGCCTTTGAAAACGCTCGTTTAGCAACATATGGAAGAGAACTATCAGATAAAATTATCGAGGGGTCTATGTTTGGTTCCCAGGCCATTTCTTGATTAGTATAGGGATGATGCTTCAATCTTGGTATTTGAAATTGGTCAAATATTTGATATCCTTCATGAAGATCTACTAGTTCGGCAAAATCCAGAACATCAATAGAAGATGGGTAGAGACAACAACAATCTATAGGAAACCCGAATTTATTCTGAAATAAGTCTTTCAGAATTCTTTCAAAATCAAGGATGGCGGATTTGTTAGATAAAAAAAGCTCGTGAAAATTAAATATATAGCTAATCCCTACAATATTTTCCTTTTTAATTGCTCCCCAAATTTGGTTTCGGATTATTTCTCGGATTTTTTCAAATTTTTTCTGATCACTTAACCTAATGATAGTACTGACTGAATAAAATCTCAACGGTTTTTGATAGTAAAAATCATCATTATTTTCAGATCGAACTATGGCATCAAGGAATGTTTGGTTGATTAACTTCCCATCATAGACTAATAATCCCTTCTGATCAAGATATTGGTTCATAACCCAACCTTTGATAACATTCCAAGCGATGTCGGCTTCAAATAGAAGCATTTCATGTCCATTGATTACCGGATGTTCAATGATAGAAGGAGAATTGTCTATTAAATCTGATTGCATACTGTTCCTTTCTTTATGGACATTTATCCCGACAAGAATATGAATCCATCTATCCACCAAATGGTGAACCGTTTCCCCGCTAGGATAGTTGAGCGGGATGTCTACACCCATATAGGACATAGATCTTGGAACAAGAATCATTGATCTGGTGTGTGCGTCTCCGAGAAGTCTCCTATGTTCGGATAGCCCAAAAGTTCGGGTGATTAATTTCTACCACGGCATTGGGGAACCTGTGGTTTAATTTAAGGTGTAACTTCATATTTTTTAGAATCTTAGGCCTTTTTAAACTTCCTCATTTGGTCTCGGGTCGAGAGCTGTATACCCTCGTATGTACAGTGTACATTCCAGTTATATAAAACCATCCAATAGAGACTCTAATCTAATAACGATTTTGATAAAGTCCTTTTTAAACATCTTTGATCTACCTTTTAGCCCACCAGCGCCATTGTGCTCTTTGTAACTGCAAGATCATCCATTCCAAGCTGTACTTGAAGTGCCATCTTTGCCAGATAAACGCCACAAGAACGAAAAATAATGAATAGAGTAGCCCAACAGCCATAGCAGCTGTTTCAGAAGAAATTAATAACTTAAAAATCGGGAGTTCGGGAGAGATAATAAAAGCAACATTATGGACAATAAAGATTGTCAAAGTTATCTTGCTAATCAAAATAAGAGGAAAAAACGGCTTGTTAGCAATTTGATGGAGATCTCTTGTGTTTAAATCAATGAAAAGAATTAAGAACATGGTAGAAAGTATTACGGTTCCAATGCTTATGAATAAGAATGAAGATGAGGCAGGATAAGCTACTGGGGTTGAAATATACCTTTCAATTCCTAAAAAACCTATTCCTAGAATCATTGGAACTATTCCGATTAATAATACGTATCTTGCATTCTTCAATACTTCAGGCTTATGTTTATGAGGTAAATCAAGAAAGATAGCCATAATCCCACCAATAACTGGAAAAATAAGCCAAGGAATTAACGGATTTTGACCATATTCATACAGCATTCGTGTGAGAATTGAGTCAATAGTTAAATCAACATACATTTGTCCAAATCCTTGACTACTTGTATAATCATGAAAGATCAAGAAAATTCCAAGGATTATTATCAAGACGACCACTAAAACACTTAAACTAACTTTTCGATGGCAATAATTTCTAATATCCTCCATTTTCCAAGTAAATTCAAATATTATCAAAAAGAAGATCGTAGAGAAAGAGAATAGGTGAAACAATTCCCAGGTGAGTAGAAAATTGAGTAAATATTCTGGATTTGTCACTAATGCGGTTGATCCTTCAGCAAATTCTGCAATTAAGAAGAAAAGTAACGTGCGTTTTAAAAGTCTAATCCTACTTTGTTGACGGTCAGCTTTTGTCGTTCTCCTCAGAAGAGAATTAACCACATTAAAGCTATAAAGAAAGAAAAACAAAGGGGGGATTAACATGGCAGTTGCCATAAAGACTGAAGCAATGAATGAAACCTCTGGCCATTTTGAATCAATAAAATGATCCCACCAAAGCATTGTATGAAATGTCACCACGAAAAATATAGAAATCCCTTGAAGTATATCTACTGACGCTAGGTAGAACTGTTCTTGCTTGACTGATGGATTAATACTCAAATCTAGTCGGCTCACAGATACAAATTACAAAGTGATTATTAACCTCGTCTTTTCCTCATGATATTTTTAAAAACGCTCTTCTTAGGAAAAACTATATATCGGAACTAGAAGGAAAGGCAGGTTAAATGCCAGAAAAGCAGTATCAAGATAAGCTCCATCGGTTCCTGGGAATAAAATTGAACCAGCAGGAGCTGGAAAAACATCTTTGGGAAGCTGGAAATATTCTACGTGGGAGTGTGGATGCTTCCGAATATAAACATTTTATTTTTGGCTTGTTATTCTTGAAACGATTGAACGACATTTTTGAAGAAGAATTAGAAAAGCATATTTCAACGGGTTATTCTGAAACTGAACTGAAGGATCCGAGTAAATATGATATTTATATACCTCCTAAAGCCCGATGGAGTTTGCTCAATTCAGCTTCAATCCAAGAAGCTTGCTTAATCATCGAAGAGAACAATCCATCTTTAAGAGGGATTTTAAGTGGAATTGGTTTTAATATTGGTGATCGTTTAGCTGATGAGACATTAGATCAATTAATTCAGCATTTTAGCCTTTACAGACTTCGTAATAGTGATTTAGTTGATCCTGATATTTTAGGAAGAGCTTACGAATTCCTAGTAGCACATTTCGCTGAATCAGCTGGTAAAAAGGGAGGGGAATTTTACACTCCAGATATGGTCTCGAAGTTACTCGTTGAATTACTTCAACCTAGAGAAGGAATGCGAATAGCAGACCCAACAATAGGATCTGGTGGTATGCTAATTCGATGTACAGAATATATTAAGGAGAATGGTGGGGACTGGAGAAGTTTGGCGTTATATGGTCAAGAAAAAAACTTGTACACTTGGATTATCTGTAAAATGAATATGCTTCTTCATGGGATCTTAAATTCTCGGATTGAGAAAGGTGATACAATTCGAAACCCCCGATTAGTCGAAGAAGATAAATTGTTGCTTTTTGATATTGTTATTGCAAATCCACCGTTTTCTTTGTCCAATTGGGGAATCGAAATAGCTCAAAATGATTCTTATAATCGTTTTAGTCTCGGGATCCCATCAAAAAATTATGGAGATTTAGCTTTCTTACAGCATATGATAACTACACTTCGTAATGACGGTAGAATGGGAGTAATATTACCACACGGGGTCTTATTTAGAGGGGGAGCTGAAAAAAAGATCAGAAAAGCATTAATTGAGAGAGATTTAATTGAAGCAGTTATCGGTTTACCCCCTAATCTCTTTTACAGCACCTCAATTCCAGCAGCTATTATCATAATTAATAAGAATAAGAGAGATGTCCAAAAAGGACAGATCCTGTTCATTGATGCTTATAATTGTTATAAGGAGGTAAGATCTCAAAACGTCCTTAGACAAAAAGACATAGAAAAGACTGTATCAGCATTTAAAGAATTTAAATCAATCAAAAAATTCTCAAGGATTGTCTCCTCTGAAGAAATTCTTGGTTTTGATTTTAATCTAAACATTCCTTTATATGTCGAAAGCACAAAAGAGGAGGAATCAATTAATCTAGGTCAAGTTCTTTTTGAAATTTCAAAGTTGAAAACATTAGAAAAGGAGTATCAGGATCTTAGTAAAAAGATTCTTGCAGAAATGAATGAAGATGGCAATATTCAGTCAGACATATGGGAGGTTGCAGAACTAGGGGATTTGGTAGATTTGGAAACAGGGAAAAGAGCAAAAGGTGGAGCTCTGAAGGAGGGAACTGTAGCTAGTATCGGAGGAGAGCATATCAATGAATCTGGATCCGTAGTCTGGGAGAATATCAAATTTATTCCAGAGGACTTGTATGACAAGCATTTAACACAAGGAAAGGTTCAAATGAATGATATTCTGATGGTTAAAGATGGGGCAACAACAGGGAAAGTCGCTCAATTAAAAGAATTACCATTTGAGAAAATTGCTGTCAATGAGCATGTGTTTATAGTTAGAAGTAAAGATAGAGATATTTTGGATAATAATTTTCTATTCTATTTGTTATTCTCTTCACTCTGTCAGAATCAAATAAAAAAACGATTTCATGGGGTTGTGGGAGGAATCAACAGGTCTGATTTTAAAACTATTCAAGTTCCTCTTCCCCCTATATCGGAGCAAAGAGATATTGTAGAAATTTTATCTTCAGTGGATGCTAGAATAACAACGACACAACAGATCCTTGATGAAACCACTCGATTAAAAAAGGGGCTCATGCAGCAGTTATTGTCTGGGAAACTTCGTAAGAGGAAGCAATAGATAGTGGAGACTCCAAGGCAATTAATTCTATCGAATGGTCTTCTTTGGGTGTATCTTGAATCTGAGAACGTCCACCTTTTTTCACTTGGAGATTGGTTACTGAGTTATGAAGTCCCACCAGAACTCTCTATGAATCATCAACCTGAAGTTTTAGATCAAGGTGACTCTGCTACCATCACTTATTCTAACATGCTTACTAGGGGTCTCTCTCTCGAAAAAAATATTTTGAAAGACCATAGTCTCCTTTCTGCTCAATACAAATTTAATCCTACTTTTCAAACCAGTTTTCATTTTCGCAGAGATTTTGTGCCACAAATAAGAAGACGAATAATTTCACTTGAAAACAATGAATACATGCGACAGGGTTACCCAAAAATTAAAATTATTGAAGAAAAGAATGAATTCAGAGTTTTATGCACTTTTCCCAGGAGTAGAGATACTACAATAGAATGTATTACCTTTAATAAGTGGTGTATGTCTCAACCTAAGATTTTGACCCAGAATAGGTCTCTTCACTCACTTTTTCAGAACTCATTACGTTCATTGTATAAGCTACGTCTACTGACTCCGGAAGGACCGATACGAGCTGCTGGATTTCCATACTTCCCCTCACTTTTTGGAAGAGATTTCTGTATTAGTGCTTTGGGAGAAATATACATTGACCCTCTGGAGGTACAGAGGGAAGCTGAAGTACATTTAAGACATATTGGAGAGAAAAAGAGTTATTTCAGTGGTGAACAGATTGGTAGAGCAGTTCATGAATTCCCTTATGATATCGAAACATTGTCTAATCGCTATGAGGAATTTCCAAGTTGGTTTTCAAATGATGCCAATCCATTACTTCTTATCACTATTTTCAGGTTAGGACGAATTCAGAATGATTTTTCGTTGATTGAAGGTTATTCGAGAGAAATCCTCTTTTTATGGGAACATATGTTATCACTCGATTTAGATAGTGATGGTTTGATTGAATACAAGCATAAACCAGGGCAGCTTCTCATCCATCAAACTTGGCGAGATGGGGGTGATCATATTCAGTATCCTGAAGGAGGAACCGTAAATCAACCTATTGCTCCTTTACATGATCAATTGTGCATGATTGGAGCGATGAAAGAAATTTTATTATATCAACAATTCACTGGGAAATCTCCAATACAGACTGAAACAACTGAGTTATTAGAGAAAATTAAAAAGCTTCAAAATTTCATTGAACGAGCTTACTGGATGCCTTCATTGGGTGCTTATGCGTTAGCTCTTGATGGAGAAAATCAACAAGTGAGGGTAGTTAATTCTGATGTATGTTTCGGATATTATTATGAAATTTTTAGTGAATCAAAAGCAAAAAAACAGTATAAAGCCATGATTGATCCAGATAGATTGCTAGATTCAATAGGTTTGAGAACTGTCTCAAAAGAGCATCCTCTTTATTCTGCAATAAGCTACCAACGGGGAGGTGTTTGGCCTTGGCAATTGGCGATAAGTATCGCTGGAGTACGAAAATATGGATTTGATGTAGAACCCTTCATGCGTTGTTTTCACACACTCTCAAAGGAAGCATCAATTGCAGAGGTCTACCGTGCTGATGAAGATTTTCCAATACCCATCACAGGTTGTGTCGAGCAAAGATGGTCTTCTGCGGTCCCCTGGTTATTTCTGGTTGAAGGAATTCTCGGTCAGGAAATTAATTATGATATTAAAACCCCTGACATGAATTTCAAAACTTTACAAAGAATATTTCAACAAATTGGTGTTACCAATCTACCTTTAAAGGGAAAACGATATAAGATATTTATAGATGAGCAGGGGAAGGTAGAAATCATTTAAGAAGTAGCATAAAATCAAAAAAAGGCTTTAAGTAAATCGTTCTACTTCATCTGGATTAATCCTCTTAAATGGCATAATTTTAGCATATCTTGCTAGAGATATGGATTTTCTTGAAGTACCTGAGGAAACCTCAAAAGGTCTGATATAGCTGACTTATTAAAGGTCAGCTACTTTATTAACGCAGAATTACTTGCTATTTTTTCAAATCCTCATCATCATTTCGTTAGTATTGGTGATTCTAGGTACAGTTCAGTTAAGTTCCTATTGGACTTACTCAAGTCAGTTAGGTATTTGTTGTATTTGTAGGAGAGGTGTATTGACTGAAGAGAGTTATTTTTTGTGCCCAGTTTGCAAATCAGTTTTCCACTATGAACATCTCAAATTCTGGTTAGAAATTAAAAATAAGTGTCCTATGTGTAACATTGGGCTCCCAAATATTCAACATTATATCATGAATCAGACACAAAATCCCCCATTCTTATCAGCAGGGACAAAACTCAATTCTAGGATTCAATCAGACCAAAAAAATCAAGAGAGAAGATCCAGAATCAATCTAAAGAAAAGGAAGTCGTTTTTAATCAATTGTCCACGTTGTGCTACTGTACGTCTAATAAATATCGGAAAAAGTTCTACCATTTGCCCTGTTTGTGGAGTTCGAATTGTTTGGAGACGAAGGGATACCCACCAAAACAATATTGTTAAGGATTATAACAAGATTATCTCGTTATATCCAACAGAACAAAGAGGAAAAAAGAAGAAAAAAAAGAGAAAATATATCGAAGAAAGTCTGAAGTTAAGGAGGAAACCAAAGGTGAGGAAAAAGGTATGTAAAGAGAATCAAACAAGAGAAGAAAACCTCTTTGTTCTTAAGATATTGCTTTATTCAATTTTATTCTTATTATCAGTCCTCTTTGTTGTAAATTAATCGGGGGTCGTTGATTGAATATGATTAGAAATTATTGAAGAAGTGACATAATCGAATCAAGGCGTTTCGTCCCTTTAATTTATCGTTTGAAATCAAAAGTCGCATTAATTTGTATCTCGGATTAAGCAAAAGGTTTTTTAACTTTCTACTTGGTTAAACGACTACTCTTCTCTAACATCCTTATCATTGTTTCAGAGTGAATTAATATGGCAGCAACCGAGAAAACTAGTAAAGTTCCCGTTTTAATAGCAGGCATAATTGGTTGGGCCCATGATGGGTTCGCGTTGGTGCTAGTAAGTCTTCTTGCAACAACTATAAGTGCTGCATATGGTGTGGATAAAATAGCGATAGGATTCGTATTCTCTGCACAATATGTTATGACTGTACCAGGAGCAATTCTCTTTGGTGAACTTGCTGATCGTTTTGGAAGAAAAAATGTCCTTCTACTCTCTGTTCTCTGGGATTCTATTTTTACGTCGCTTTCCGCGATTGCGCCAACCTTTGAAATATTCGCCTTACTGCGGTTACTCTCTGGGCTTGGTGTTTCCTGGGGTATTTCATTCTCTTTACTATCAGAAACGTTTTCATCAGAGAAGCGAGGAGCTGCTGGTGGATTGGTTCACGCAACATTTGTGGTTGGTTATATCGGAGCCGTACTAGTCACTCTGATCTTTGGAAACATTGAACCAATTACATTGGGGCCTTTAGTTCTCGACGGATGGCGAATCTGTTTCCTCTCGGCTCTTTTCCCTATCCCATTTTTGATATATTTGGAATTTACTTTAGATGAATCTCAAGTTTGGACTGATTATAAGAAATCAGTACAACTCGAAGAAGAAGTAAAACGAGAAAAAGTTCGGATTTTTGACATTTTAAAGGGGAAATGGCTTAAATTAACTTTATTATTAACCTTATTATTCTGGCTTTCAGAATTTGCCTATCATACGCTCGCAGATTGGGCACCTACTTATTTTGAGTATCTGTTTACTTATGAGCTGCAAAAGGTTAATGGGAATGTTGACTCTGCTGGTACTCTTGCAATGGTAGTGATGTTAGGCGTGATGGTTATTGCTGCATTTGCATTATTCACTACTGGTTGGCTGAGTGATCGTATTGGGAGGAGAAATGCATTTTATGGATGTTCTATAATCGGTCTCATTGGGGCATCTATTTTCTTTGTTTCCAATTTTTTACTAGTCTTTACCCCTTTAATTGTAATAGGATGTCTAGTATTAACAGTGTCATTTGGAATGCATGGAGTATTTGGAGTTTGGTCCAGTGAGGTCTTTCCCACAAGGATCCGTGCAACAGCTACTTCAGTTATTTTTTCCGTAGCCCGTGGGTTAGCTTGGGGTGCTTTTTTCGTTGGCATAGTTGCAGAAACTCTCGAACCCACCGTATCGGTACTGGAAAACCCTTTAGGACACGCCCAAGCGTTAGCTGTTGCAATGCTCGCCTGTACATTTGCCTATCTTGCTATGTTAGTCGTCCCACGACTAATCCCTGAAACGAAAGGGATCGATATCACAAAAATTCAGGAATAATCGAAATCCTCTAGAAAACGTTCTCAAGAGATCTACAATCCTCTTTATCCAAAAATAGATCGGAGTAATTGATTTAAATGTTCTTGAATTTTCTCATCCGCGTCCCCCTTTGCTGCGATCTTTTGCCATGCTTCTTCTGTCAGTCCATATTCCTGTAAC
>JAEOSR010000092.1 GCA_016840285.1 Candidatus Hodarchaeota archaeon
AGGGAAAACGGTGTAAAATTCATTTGTACAAAAACAATCCATTAGAATGGAGTTTCATTTCTTACCAATGGACTTTACTTATAAAGGGGTGGTTCCATTGGTAAGATTATATTCGTCAAAGGTATGAATGTAGAAATAGAGGAGGCAAAAATAATTATCAACTACTATATGGAAACATATTTGAAGTACATTGGAGTACATCATCTTTGACTTATAATGCGAGAAAAGAAGTATTCAATCCGTTTTACTGATAAAGAAAGCGAGAGATATAAAAAATTAATGGAACAGGTAAGATCCCCTAATATGAGTACTCTTATTCGTGATCTATTGGAGACTGCCTATAATAATCCCGAAATAATTAACCCAGTTCAAAATAAAACAAATCTTGATGTTATTATGAAAGTGTTAGAAATTAGTGCTGAAGAATCGATTAAGTCTGATGAAAACTTTCAGAAAGAAGTTTTCTCACGATTAAATAGGTTAGAGAAGGGTTTAGATTTAATGATGACAAAAATGAAGATTCCCAAAAAGAAACGGGAGAAAATTAAAGAAGAGGATGATTTTGAATCCAACATATTCGATTAATCTTGAGGGATTCAAGGAGTTTTGTCAACTCAACAATCTAGCTGAAAGCACTATCTTTAATTATCTTGCGGAATTAAGGAAAATTCCAGATGAGGACCCTCGTAAATATATTGCGGAAAACAAGAGTAAGATTCTTTTGATTTATGCCTATAGAAAATTTTTGCGCTATTTAAAAACCATTGGTAAGATATCTAATGAAGAGCTATATAACCAACTAGACACTTTTAAACCTGAGAAAAGAAAGGGAAGAACGGAAAAAGCTAAATGGTATCCTAAAAATCAATGGGGAGAGATAATAGAGAAAGCCCCTCATAGATGTGCTAAAATTGGAATATATATTTGTTTGCAGTTTGGGTTAAGAGTTGGGGAAATTGTCAATTTAAGAATTCAAGACATCGACTTAGAGACTGAACACATTCATGTTCAAAAACGTGTGGGATGGAAACCCAAATATGGCAAAGAAAGAAGCATCCCAATGCATTCAAAACAAATACGAATTTTAAAAAAGTGGATCAATACTAGACCTTCTGAATTAACCCATGATTATATAATTTGGTCTGGAAGGAGTAAAAATAAGATAACTAGAAGAACATTTGAAGATTGGTGTAAGAAAGCTATGAATGGATTAAAACCTCATGACCTTAGAAGGTCCTTTGCCAAGGTTCTTTATTATAATTCAGGGAAGGATATTTTTCTAGTATGTGAGCTGTTAGGTCATGCAAGTGTATCCACCACAACGATTTATTTAGGACTAGAAACGCGGGAAATTAAGGATAAATATACAAAAGCTATGACGTGAAATGGAGGATTAATGCTGAATAAAGAATTATGTGATTTTGTTATATGTGAACTTTGTCTTAAGAAATTTAAATGTATTACGAACACTCATTTGAAATATGCCCATGACACTGATACAGCTAGATATAAAGAGATGTTTCCAGAAGCAGAAATATTCTCTGAGAAAAGACTAAATGAATTATCAATACAAGCCAAAGAGAATTGGCTCAATCCTCAATTACGTAATACAATGATTATAAATATAAAGAAAGCAACGAACACACCTGAGGTAAAGCAACTAAGATCAGATCTTACAAAAGAATTATGGGCTGATTCAAACAGTCCATATAGAACAGAAGGTTATCGTGAAAGATTCTCAGAAAGAGCAAAATTATTACATCAAGATCCTAGATTTAAATCAAAACATCGTCAGGCAATTAAAGAGTCATTGAAAGACTGGAGGATTAGATATAAAATTTCATATGCAGCAAAAACGCGATGGGATAGTCCCGATCATATTTATAATTCCCCTGAATATAGAGAGAAACTTTCTCTTTCACAAAAAAAGAAAATGAAATCTTTTAAATTAAGAAAACAAATTTCTAATAAATTAGTAACTCATGGGAGACGACAAAAATTAAAGTATAAAGAAAAAGTCGTCAAACGGAGGATTGAAATATGAGTGATATTGGATTAGTTTTAATTATTTCAATTGGATTTATTTTAGGATTTATTTTTAGAGAACTATTAATCTGGGGAGGATTGGACCATGAAGAGATTATATTAAAAAGATGTGAGGAAATCAAAAGACGTCAGATGGAAGATAGGTAATTGTATATACAATATTATATCGTATATACAATAAAAAGTCGTCAAACGGAAG
>JAEOSR010000005.1 GCA_016840285.1 Candidatus Hodarchaeota archaeon
CCACGCGTGAATTCATCGTTGAAACCCATGCCAAGCTAATGCTTTACAAAAATTCTCTGCAAGTGAGTGACGTTGAGAGTGAACAGAAACTCGACATGACTGAAATTCTCTGCAACCTGAGAAACAGACATGGATTCCAAGAATCGCAAATCTTGCATAAGAGCAGTTCATTAGAACTGGAGATGTCTCCCGCAATCAGAAATCTGATTTCAGTTACCTACTTTTCCTAAATCTATTTTGAGGTAATCAGACATTTACGAATTATTTTGAACTAAGAACCATTAACTATGATGAAACCTGTGTCTTGATGAAAACTTATATTGATTCACATTTTTCTATATTTGAAAAGGTGTCAATTGATTTGGGAGTTTTATTTCAGAGGTCACTATTAGAAAGGTATATAGAAGGTTTTTCAGATGTGCACCCTGATGAAACTCCCATATTAGATATTGTTCAAAAATGGATAGACTTTTTTAGAGGAAGAACGGATTTAGGCGAATCAAATTTAGAACAGGCATTTAATGAAGATTTTTTCATCAGCATTCTTGGATACGTTGGACCACCCTCAGAGCAATTTAATTTTCTGCCAAAACAAACGGCAAGTGAAGGGCAAATTATCCCTGACTTTCTAATGGGAACATTTGCTCTTAAAGAAGGAAAGTTAATTAAAGATATCAGACGAGTTGTTGGTGAGCTTAAAGGTCCAGAAACATCTTTAGACAGAATAGACCCAAGCAGAAAAAAGACACCAGTAGAACAAGCTTTTGAATATGCCCGAAATAATGGTATTTATGTAGATTGGGTAATAGTCTCAAATCTAGTTACTATTCGTTTGTATCGGAACAGTAGCATGTGGGACTACGAAGAATTTAACGTAATCGATTTCATATCAGATGGTAACTTGACTAAAGATTTCTGGACATTCTATTATTTATTACACAACAATTATTTTCTAGAAAAGGCACCAAAAACTGCAGTATACAATCTTCTTCTAGAAAATTTTGAAACTAGAGTAAAGCTAACCGATTCCTTTTACAAGCACTATCGAGAAATCTTGCTCGATACATATCGGGAAATCGAAAATCAGCATCCTACTCTCGCAGAAACAAAGGATGGTCAAATGATAGTTGCCCAAAGTTCACAAAAACTGCTACATAGAGGGCTTCTGGTTTGTTTCATGTCAGACCATCCACAACGACTTCTGTCAAAAGGAATACTGAATGACATTATTAACAATGCCCAATCATATCCTTCTCTAAGAACTGACAAGATATATTCGGCAATAAAAGACTTCTTTAAATGTATAGATAAGGGAAGCCCAAAGTTATATCCACATAAAATCTTTGGCTATGATGGAAGTCTGTTCTCTTTTGATAAGATAATTGATACCATTGAGCTTCCCGATTCCCTTTTTGAGAAAAAATATAGTCTAAATGGAAAGCAACTCGATGGAATATTTGGCTTCAGAACAACAGATTTCTATTATGAGTTTTCCCCTCATCTTCTAGGAAGACTATTCGAATACAGCATCAATGACCAAGAAGAAATGTTCAAAAGCATATCATTAGAAGGAAAGGGTGTATTAGAATCTTTTAATCTTCAAAGAGAACTGGGAGTAGTATACACTAGAGAGGTCCTCACTAATTTTGCTGCACATTGTGTTTTGGTTGATACTTTTACTGACATCAGAGACAACGTGTTGGATTCTATGTTTTCACACAAATCCTTTTCAGAATTAAATAACGAAGAGGAAGGACAATTTTGGAAAGCATATATGGAAAATTTACTCAACCTGAAAATTTTAGATTTAGCTGTTGGTTCAGGAGCTTTTCTTGTTGCTTGTTACAATATATTAAGACAAGAAATTAACAACGCTTTCGAAATGCAAAAATTAAGATTTACAGGTCTTCAAAAATACT
The DNA here is from genome assembly GCA_016840285.1 of Candidatus Hodarchaeota archaeon. The sequence goes on from JAEOSR010000005.1 coordinate 1,920, forward strand.
TAGATTTTTGGGAGTCATCATTGCTTGAAGACTGTCTGTATGGAAAAGATGTTATGTCTGATGCCATCTCTATTGCCAAATTGGCATTGTGGATAGCTTCAATTCATAAGGACATCCCGTTGAAGGATTTTAAGAAGAATTTTATTGTGGGTGATAGTCTGGACAAACCAATTCCATTTGATTCGGACATAGATTCTGCGGAAGGATATCAAAAATTTGACATAGTTATTGGGAATCCTCCATGGGGGGCTGAAATCAATGAATCGGCTTTACACTATATGGAAAAAGAATTAAATGAAATAGAAGACATAGATAAATTAGATTCTTATGAGCTTTTCATACATACGGCTTTAAGATTTCTTAAAAAAGGAGGCAGATTATGCTATATTTTACCTCACACGCTTCTATATCCTGAAAAGAAAGAAACAAGAAAATATCTTATCGATAATTTCAAGATTGAAAGATGGCATTACTTAGGTTCTGATTGGTTTGGAAAAGACATTCGAATGAATACTACTCTAATACAATTTAAGAAAGAAAAAGCTCCACCAGATTCTACTTTTGAAAGTATGACATTAGTTGGAAATGACAGAAAAAATGCAATAAAAGGCAGAACAGACCTTATTCAACTTGAAAAATCATATTCATACCCAATACCCCAAGAGCGCTCAAGAAGAAATCCTTCAGCTCCTGTTGAACTTTTTCGATATATTGAGGACGACCCTATTTTGAATAAAATGGAGTCGAAATCCATAGAACTATCTGTTCTTTGTGAAAGGGGAAGAGGAGTTGAAATAAACAAAGCTGGAATAGTGGTCCAATGCCCTAGTTGTGGTAGATGGGTTCCCCCTCCATCACCAATCAGGAATGAAGCTCAGGAAGAATGGGAAAAGAAATGTAATCATTGTAACCATGAGTTTCTTTGGAAAGAGGCACTCTCCACACAACAAATAGTCTCTAGCGATGAAAAAAAATACGATGTTCTCTTCATAGATGGTGACTCATTTTCTGGGCGATATGGAAATTTGGAATATAAATCTCTTAAGCTGGATTATGATGGTATAAATTACAAAGATTCAAGTTTATACGAAAAACCGAAAATATTCATTCGACAAGCAGGAGTGGGGTTGTCAGTAGCGTTTGATGAAAAAAGTGTGTATTGTCCACAGTCAGTGTATATTTACAGAATAAAGGAGGATTATCCTGATGTTAATCATAAATTACTTCTGGCTGTATTGCAATCTAGAGTATTTGCATATTATGTTTTTAAGAAGTTTGGAGAGATTGATGCTTCACAAGCATTCGGTAAATTGACTCATGTTAGATTAGGAAAACTACCTATTCCTGCATCTGACCATAATAATAAGGAATGGCAAAAGAAACAAGATGAACTTGTCAAACTAGTAGATGAAATGTTGATTGGTGGAGAAATTGGAAGCAAAGAAGATTGGAAAATTGAAAGACTTGTGCAAGAATCATACGAATTAGAACCTTCAGAAGTTGCTCACATAATGGGTCAATTAGGGTTAGTTGGTTACCATAGAGCCATGAAAGAGATGTTTCCAAAAGGACCGCCACCAAAACCAAAGTTTCTACAAGAAATTAAGATGAAGTGATAATTTTACTCTCTATCTGCGCAATCGATATGCTTAGGTACTATCGTCTCCCCTACCCCTTAGATTCTAGTTTTTGGATTTCTTCACTTAGGCTCTGGTTGTTCTTCACTCCAAAACTCATGATAGTTTGAGCCTTTGACGTATTTATATAGGGTGGGGGCGCGCGCACGCGCGCGGTCTTGTGTGTGTGAGTGAGAGGGGGG
>JAEOSR010000093.1 GCA_016840285.1 Candidatus Hodarchaeota archaeon
AAGACAATTTAATAATGTTAAACTTGCTCAATTAAGAATTCGCAATCACATACAACAACCATTGTTATCGGTAAATCCGTTCCTGGTCTAATCATTTTCACTCCAATCCTCACATATTATCTGTTAAGACGACAATATGAGTTTACTCCTTTAATTATGGACTGATTTCATGTTTTTTTACAAAAAGTGTTAATCCAGCCTTTTACGACATAAAAAACTGAATGATTGTAAAAGGGAATTACTAAAACTATCGGAAGCTTTACAGAATCAGTTTTATCGTTTTAAAATTTTCTTAATTTGGTTATGAAGAATAGGTATATGGTTTTTTATAACATCCCAAACAACAGTATAGTTTACTCCAAAATAACTGTGAATCAGTACATCACGCATCCCAGCGATCCTTTTCCAATCAGTATCAGGATTCTTAACACGAAATTCATCTGATATATTCTTGGTTGCTTCTCCTATTATCTCTATACTTCTCACAAAAGCCCTTTTAAGTATTTCATCTTGAAAAAACTGCTCTTGGGTTAATTCTTGAGATTTTTCTAATATAAATTCACATTCGTCTAGAATGTGATTTAAATATTCACAATCATGCTTCAATATATTCTACCTCCCGAAGAATATAAGGACCGATATAGGGACTAAGAGCATTTGTCGTAACAAGATCAATTTGTACATTTAATGTATCTTCAAGAAAATAATATAAGTCCATTAGATTCTGAAAGGATTCCTCTTCTTTTTTAAATGATATCAGAATATCTACGTCTCCTGTTGTTTCCCCTTTCAGCAAAGATCCAAATATTCCTATCTTTTCAACCCCAAATTTTTCAATTTCAGATCTATGCCTTACTAGCTTCTCTATGATCTCTTTCTTTTGGATAGGGTTACCTTGGCTTACCATTCTGCTCACTCATTGATCCAATAGGAAGGAATGTTGAAGTTATTTATAAATTCTTAGATAATTGTGAATGAAAAATTAGACAAGATTTCAATGAATATCCACATTCCAGCCTTTTACGACATTTAAGTGTAATCCCCAACTTCGGATAATACCAAAAGTCCTAAGATGACATTTATTTAAAGATCTATCCTAGAGAAAAGCATAGGCCAGACAAAAGCTCCTACTAAAGCAACAAGAAAATAGCGAAGGGCTGCAGGTAGCACCTCTTCAGAAGGTAAGAATGGAGACAAACCGTAGTACAAAACTAGGACTAGGATTAGCCCGATAAGTATTCGCAAAATGATTTTCCATGTCTTTTTTTCTGGAATTTTGACTTTAAAATCAACAAATTTCTTCTCAAGGGCTAGTCCAAGTGCTAAGCCAATGACAATTCCTCCACTTCCGCCAAAATTATCAGTGGGAACTGGGAGTATTAATTCAGTAAGAATAATCGCAACTCCTCCTAATAGAGCGAGACCCATGTATAAATAATAAGTATTATACTGAGAGAGATAATTACTTATGGGCTGTTCAAATCGATAAACCAAGGTAACAATCACTATTCCAATTCCCCACCCAGCTAACACATCTCCTAACCAATGCACTCCTAAATAGATACGTGACATCCCAACAAGGATAATTAATGTTGTACTCCCAATAAGCAACCACCATTTTTTAATTTTTATACTGAGCCACCCATAGAACGTAGTTGAACTCTGGGCATGACCACTGGGGAAGCTATAATTTGATGCACTAGTTAACCACAGACTGGGGTCAGGTCGAGGATGTTTTAAAACAGCTTTAAGCCAATAATTTAATATTGATGAGCCTACAACGACAATGGCGGTTACCTTGGCAAATCTTTTATTGATTCCCCAGAATATCACAAGAATTACTGCTAGATAAATAGTGTTCGATCCTAGTTCAGTTATCAGTTTGAAAATGTCCTTTGCCCAAGGAAACAAATCCCTCAGTAAATCAGTCCAGATTACATCAAACAAGACCAATCATGTCACCACATTCATATTTAAGATTTCTTATACATTAAATTCCCCCTTTTAATTTTTTTCGATCCGTCTTATTCTCCTTCTTTCAATCGTTTAAGAAGAGAGGTTATTCGTTGCAGGAAGAGACGTTAATAAAAATCACTTCCTGAGAATGATTCTTCTGTGGAATAAAATGAATACTAAGAAAATTACAGTGGCAATAGTTATCGTGGTGACTTTAATCTCATCCATTTTCGTCTTAAGCCTTCTTTTTTCAGAAAATGAGGCAATTCCAAGTTCTGATGTGGCTATAAAGGATGACATGGCTTATGTCCCAAATACTAGAGGTTTGGCAATATTTAAAATTCTCCCTGAACTAAACTCCAGAAAATTAAAGCAGATTAATTTTGATGAAACAGCGTTCGGTGTGAGTATTGATAATGATCTTCTCTACGTGGGCGGAGGATTTGGGATGAAAATATTTGATTTAAATGATGATCCAGAAAATCCAACTCTCATTGGAGAGTATAACAAGGGAGGAGGCAATCAAATAGCCATCAATAATAGTCTTGCATTCCTTACGTTCATGCATGGAGGGTTAGAAATTATCGATGTCCAAGATCCAAAAGATCCCATTCTTGTTGGTCAGTTCAACCTGGGAAATCGTGATCTGGATGTCGAGGTTGTCGGCACCACACTGTATCTAGCAGATCCAGATCGAGGGTTAGAAGTAGTCAATGGCACAAATCCATCTAATCCTCAAATCATCACCACATTACCGATCATAGGAGCATGGGATATATGGCGAGTAAATAACCTGCTTTATCTAGGATGTCATTCGAATGGTGTCAGGATCATAAATATTACCAACCCTACTACCCCGAATATTATTGGTACATACCCAAGTGATGGCGATGTAATGGCACTCGCTGGTGGTCCTGAAATTCTTTATGTAGGTAATTTTTTTGGTAGAATTGAAGTTCTAAATGTCAGTAATCCCGCTCAACCTAGTCTTCTTAACATGACTCCAGAAGACTTTAGCTCTCATGGCTTGTATTATGATGGAACTTATGCCTACCTTGTAGGGCACCATACGCAATTCTCTATTCTTAAATTCGATTCAGATTCATCTG
>JAEOSR010000094.1 GCA_016840285.1 Candidatus Hodarchaeota archaeon
AGGAAACCCCTGTTTGATTGGGGATTTTAGCAGAAACCTTTAACGCTTTGCTTCCACGCCTTCTCGTTTCATTAGTAAAGCAACGGCATTCTGACTGTGTATGTGCAAATAATTCAGAGTTATATTACCGAAAAAACTCTTTTACCTCAATCAATGGCTGTCCTTTGAAGTAGCTCACAAATATCATGTTAAACTTCTCTGTTCGTGTTTAGAGCAATGTGTAGAATTAACAGATTTTGATGAACGAGTAATTTTTTTACGTGAAACCTATCAACCCTTGATTTTCCAACCTAATTTTGAAAAAGTCGGAGCAAGTTTGGAATAACCTTTTCGTTACTCTATATTTCTCATATGACTAAAATTGTCGTACAACGTTGGCTATGTTAAAGTTTTTATATAAAACATTATATAATTCTTAATTTCTTAAAAGCTTCTCCTAAATTTGTGATATCGAGAAGCCCTTTGGATGTAAAGGTTTATATACTAGAAGTAAAGAAAGTTTAACAAAAAGTAAATGAAGCTTAACATAGTGATTAAAATGAAAAAATCGTACCTAAATGTAATAATCGTTATTCAAACGGTGACTATCATGGAATTCCTAGGAGTAATGCTTTGGGGTATCTTGATTAAATCACTTGACCCTGTCCCAATCAATTTTATAATCATTGGTTTATGTACTGGATATCTTCTGTTTATATCTAAGAAAGTACTATTTAAGAATTCTAAAAAAGATCTCAAGAGCGACGAGAGGACTGAAAAGAACTTTGAACGATCCTACATGTTTGGGGGAATTGCAGGAATCTTGGTACTGGTACAGCTTGCTATAATGGAGATTTTAACGGGAATAACGTTTAGTACTATCGTTATTCTTATTATCGTCGGATTAATATTTTATGTTACGATGCTTATCACTGCGATTATCCAATATTCTATAAGGTAAGACTAATGAAAAACCGATTAAAAGAGTTACGAGCAAGAGATGGCTTTACACAAGCAGATCTTGCACAGAAACTAGACATCACAAGGCAGACGGTACTGGCTATAGAAAAACAAAAATACAATCCATCTCTTGTACTTGCATTTAAAATAGCAAAAGTGTTCAATTCCAGAATCGAAGAAATTTTTCTATATGAAGAATGAAAAGGTGATGTTTTGTCATTAGATTATTTTATTTAGACAAAAACTCATACAAACCCAAAAAGAACAGTGTTCTTATATTAATAGTAAATAGAAGTGACCTACAGTCTTTCTGAAGCTTCCCCTATTGGTATTACGTACATAATATTTTTCAATTCTGTTTCTTTCGTCCCCACATATTCCCACATTTACCCAGTATTTTTGTAGCTGCGCATATTTCCACCCTCATCTGTAAGTTCATGTATAAAAAAGATGGGGACATAGAATCCATATCCTATAAGCCCCAAAGCGTACAATAATCGTCCCATGAATGTTATAAAAGTCTTTTTCCTACTATGATTTAGTTTTAGGGTAGACTCAAATACTTACTCCATACCATACATTATTTGGTAGATATGACAATGCTAATGCAACTGGGTAACAGTACAATATTAACGTGGCATCAGCGATAGGGTAGATGACATCACCGCCCTTTTTTTTGTAAGTATTGTCCAATCTCAAGTATGGTACAGGAATTGGCCAGTATTGACACCCGTAGCCAAATTTTGCGTCATTATTTCCCCTTTTACCCATGTTCCATGTTAGTAAGACTATTGCAATGATTATGAAAGCAGCTATAATTATACCCCATAGACCTGCAGAAGTGATTACGAATCCATAGGTGTAATAAAATAGTGCTGCAGCTAGCTCACCAGCTACATAACTAATCCATATACCACCAGCGATTATTAGTAAATTTACTAACCAAGGTGCTATATTTATGTATAAAGCATTTTCTTCTCTGGTCGTAATTCCAAAAAATGAGTCCTTATAATATCTTCTTTTAAAAGCAAGATCGTATCCTGACTCTGTTGCTAAGGAAATAACCTCTTCTTCTCCGTTTGATAAAGCATATTCACGCATCACGATCTCATTGACCATTTTTATAATTGGTAAGGTATTTTCCAAAGTAATTTTTGGATTATCATAAATTTTGGACCAGGTAACTGATATTTTAGCAGCAACAATAGCATCAATTTTACCAGAAAAAGTAGTTCTTCCTGTTGTGACAATGGAATCTGAATGGCAAGCGACAAAAAATTGACGCACTCCTTTAAAATTGAGTGCCAAGGTGTTTATGTCATCCCATGATATCAGTGATGTTCCCACAAGTAATCCTGTTTCTTCTCCATGTCCTACATAAAAAATATATTTTGCATAGACAGGAAAGGTTTCTTTTAAAGTTGAATAATCATTTATTTCTTTGATACGACTATTTGGAATATTATTCTTGATTTCTCTTACAGCTGTTTGTATTGCTTCATCGTTACCAAGCGCTATTATTGTTGGGGATGTACTTTCGATATAGAATGTTTTTGCTTGATGTGTTGCAAGTATTGTGCTTACAAAAGATGTTGCCATTATTGTTATTAAAATAAGACTAATTACTTCTATATATTGTCTATTTTTCATTTTTTTATCACTCTCTTCCTTTTACGAGGGAAATTTCATTGGAATTAGGGCAATTAAGGAAATTTCTAAGTTTTTTTTCACCTACATCTCCTCAATCCTTTCTTGAAGTTATCTACTGTGTTTCACTCTGTTGAACATGGTTTTCTTCTTTTTAAGATTTTATTAACATGGAGTTAACAGAATCTTAACACGACCTTAACATTTAGTCGTGCAAGAAACACTCGTACCCACAGATATTTGAAGTTGTTAATACTACCCCATAAAGAGATAATCAAATAATTTTTAAAATTATGATTTTGAGAATCCTTCCAAGAATTTCTTCCAAAAGGATATAATTAAGAAATCATTGAAGAAATATGGGATTTGAAAAAGAATCTGTTTCTCCCACTCGTCTTCGGATATTTCATATTAACTTTTTTTTAGCTTTATCAATAACAATAGGAGCTAAGGTGATTGCTTCTGCTGAAAGTTTATAGAGTTTTCCTTGGGTGTCATTTATATTAAGACATTCAATTATACCCTGTGCTATCATCCCTTTTAATGACCTACAGATTGATGGTAATAAAACAGAAGTTTCTATTTCAATTTCACGTGCTGTTTTAATTCCATCCAATAGGGAAAGAAATATCTTTATTCTAGTGGAACCTTTTATTATAAAGGATAATTTTTTTATGGAAACCATATTATTGGAAGTGAGTGATCCACCCTCTCGTTTCATGCTTCTTCTCACTGTTTTAACCCTAATCGATACCTGATCATTTATAATATCAAGATGTACTTTCAATATTTATCATAATTTATAAACCATTAAGACACAAAAAATGACATTTTCTTGAGGTTATGTTGGTTGGACTCTCTGTTTCTTAGTTTCCTAGATTTTTTTGAAAATCCCCTTATTACTCTTTAATAGCGCTTCCATTTATATCAATTATTAACGATAGTTACAAGATTGGTTATTCCAATATCAATTCCAACAACGTGTTTTGGTTCTTGGTTCTTAATTGGGTTAACATATTTTGAGTAGAGGATTTCTAACACATATCCATATCCTTGAGGAATGATTCTTCCCCCAATAATAGGTTGAATAGATTTAAACCGTGTTTTAACTTTGATATCAGCAAAATTAGTA
>JAEOSR010000006.1 GCA_016840285.1 Candidatus Hodarchaeota archaeon
GTCGTATTCCCGCCAGCCATCGCCATCTAAATCTTTAAAACCAGCATTTTCGAGAGATTTGTTACCCTCTATGAAGTCTGAATCATAGAATTTCGTTGGTAATATGCTCTCGATTTCCCATTCCGTTGCAATTTCTGGAATGTAACTATCTTGGGGTATCCCAATACCTCCAATGCAATCCACGTTAGCTTGGTATTTATCAAAACCGAAAGCCATGGCCCGACGGAAAGCCGTAATATTGGTTGGGAAACGATCACAATTCAAGGTTAAAGTTTGATAACTTACACTCGGGGAAAACGATACTTCAACGTTCTCATCCCAAAAACCCCCCCATTGGTAATCTTCTGGAACTAGTTCATCGCATGCATCAATCTCACCCGAATAAAGTGCGTATATGGCTTTGGATATCTCTGCCTTCCCGAAAATCACGAACTTTATTTCATCGACGCATGCGCCATGAGGACGGAAATCGGACGACCAATTAGCCACCATTGAAGTTCCTAGTGAGGTCAAAACAGTATCAGCGGAATCATCCATCCATATTTGGTTCAATGTCTTTACTGATACTCCAGAAAAGCAACTAATGACTAAAAGAGAAAGAAGCAGCCATCTTACAGTCAGTAGTAGTTTATTCCATCCCAGAAACACTTCTCATTACCTTGGTAACAATATGACTTGATATTACTAATAAATTTTGTTAAACATGAATATGTGTACTTCGTTCTACTGAGATTGTTCGCCTTCTTTGTTCGGGGATTCTTGCTCAATTATCCTTATAAATCTTTATAAAGGGTTCATTTCTCATATAGTTTTATAACACATCGTTTTTATGTTTATACCAGAATAAATATTTCTGATAATGGAAAAAAAAGAAGACTCGTGGCAGGAAAAAAAATCAGCTGAAACTAACTTTTTTATGAGTCTCCGCTAAATATAGGGGTGCTATACCTTCCGTTACCATTCTGTTCATTCATTTTGGCCAAAATGGATATGTAATAACATATTCCGATCTTGAGATGAAGCAATGGATATGACGGAAGGCCACATTGAAGACATTCAGTATATTTACTACCTTGTATTGTCATTCTTCTGGTTTGAATCATAGGAGAGAGCGTCTTCAGGATCTACGAGTTCCAAATTCGGCACCTTGTTAAACTGTTGATCTGTACTGATAAGTTTCCCATCGTTCTCAAGAGCTGTGGCTGCGTGATGAGAATCAAAAAAGCTTAGATCATAATTTTCTCTCAATTTTATTGAAAGAAGAATTGTCTTTGGAGTCAGTACTACTGAGGTAATGTTGGGAATTGCGATCAAGTTTGCGACATGAGTCGCCAGATCGTCTTCGCGATTATTTGACTTATAAACCAATTCCATTTCGATTAAAGCAGAGGTTGGTAATCCCACTTCGTACCCTGACTTTATTTGTGAGAATAGTTTGCTAGCAACATTATGATGACGATCGTTTGAATTTAAAAATGCGAAGATCATATCCGTTTCAATTAAAGGCATTTTTACTTGTTCCTTTGATTCCCCTGTTTTATTTCTTTAAGTGCCAAGTCGAGAGCTTCTTTTTTTAGCTCTTTCGTGGTTTTTTTGGTTGTGAATGCTCCTTTTAAGACTTTTAGAGGATCATTTGAAACAGGTATCAGGTGAATGCTGTTTTTAGTATGAATGGCGACTACTCGATTCAAAGATAACTTTTCACGCCATTCCTTAGGTATGGTTATTCTTCCTCTGTCATCTAAATCTAATACTACAGCCATTTCGATTCAATTAATAATGGGCACACTCTCTTTTATACCCATCTCCATTACTTCCCTCCCACTAATAATATCAAAGATATTCTGTATTTGGACTCAATTTATTAAAAATTAACAAAGCTCCCTAATTTTTTATTCTAGTGCAATTTCATCCTCTTGTTTTATCGATTGTTTTATACGGTGAAAACGTTTACACTGTGGACAACGCTCAATTCGTGTTTTAACAAGAACTATTCCAAAAAAAGGCCGATCATAGATACTACCACACTCTGGGCATTCTGCTTGCCCCATTAACATGTATCCTATCCTTAAATTCCCATAGTACAGTTTATTTGTAAGCATCAGCATTATCCCCAACATGATTACAACCCAAAATGACAACAAATAAATCCAAATCATATTTTCTTGCATGTTAAGTACATAACTTACATAAATTGGAAAATTAGTTAAAAAATGAAAGCTGAATCCATATAGGAGGCCATAAACGTATTTTTTGCGGAAAATATAATATATGCTACCGTATAGGAATGAACCATGTAAGAAACACACACATAATCGTTCTATTAGAAATCCACCCAGAAAGTACCAGGGGAGAGAACTGATATACGGATCCTGAGCAAATACCGACGCTAAGAACCAGATTTCGCCAGTCCCAAAACCAAGGCCCGCAGCAAATGCATACCAATGTAATTGATCAAAATCAATCTTCCGTAAAAAACACAGAGGAAGAAATACTAATAATTTGGATGATTCTTCAGTTACTGGAGCGTAGAAATTCTTAATGAATCTGTATATATCATTATTGGTAATTATAGACCGCATAATATCATCTAAGGGTAATCGTAATCCGAAGTATGCAAAGAAAAAAATGGGGATATTTGCCAAAAATAAGAGAAACAGTACTAATTTAATTCTGTTAGGTGATTTAAAAGTAATTATTCCCCCGATGAGACCAAGAGCTAGGCAAGTCGTAATAATAGCCATGAGAGTAATCCCTAGCATGGTTGAAGAGTTTGTTTCTTCCTGTAATTAAATCTTTTGTGAAATTAGGTTTAAAAATTTTCTATAACAGATAGAAATTAACCACTGATTTGTATAACTATCCTTTTGTCTCCTCACCAAGGTTCAGGAGGCTGGATAGTACTCTGGTTAAGATTTTGGTAGTTATTAAGATTTGGTTAGTATTGGAAGAAGTTCATTACTCCCAATGAAAGATAAAAAAGATCTATTTTTTCCTTCTCTGGTCAAGGAGCTTTTCCTATTGATGTAGCTTACCGAGGATCAGCTAATTGGTATTGTTATTAGAATTTCGGTTCCATGCTCATAGGTACTGTTAATCTTGATTTTTCCTTTATGTTTTTCTATTATCCCCTTACAAATGGATAAACCCAGACCTGTACCTTTTCCTATCGGTTTGGTTGAAAAGAAAGGTTCAAAAACTCTGGTTAAATTTGTTTTTTTAATTCCTATCCCATTATCTGTCACTTTAATTTCAATATTATTCCCTTTCTTGTCAGCTGCGATAGTAATTCGAGGCTTGGCTTTGATATTCTCCATCGCATCAATTGAATTGTTGATTATATTTTGAAATACTTGAGATAGTAAATTTTCATCGCCAACTGCTTGAAGATCTTCTTTGATTTGTAAATCAACACTTATTTTCTTTTCGATTAACCTAGAGTCTATGGATGGAGAACTGAGAAGCTTTGATATAAGAAATTTTACTTTAAATTTATTTGAAGTGAGGTGTATCTTCCTTGAGAATTGTAGAAGTTCTGTTACAATTTTAGAGCATATTTTTACTTCCTTCTTTATATTCATGAGTTCCTTTTCTAATAAGCTGTTTTCGAGAGTTGAAGCGTCTTGGTTAATAACATTCAACAAATATTCAGCTTTAAGAGTAATGTTTGCTAAAGGTGAATTTATTTCATGAGCAACTCCTGCAGCGAGCTGTCCTACGGCCGCAAGCTTATTTTTTTCAACTAATTCTTCTTGAAGTTCTGTAATGTCCCTACCACTTAACTGAACTTCAACTACATTCCTAGAATCATCAATAATTGGGGAAGCGTTCCATTTAATTGCTCTTATTCCTAGAGGCACTATAAAGTTGATTACTGTTTCCTCAATGTTGTCTTTATCCTTTGTAAATCGTTTTAGAAACAGCTTTAACTTCTTAAGATCATTAGCATGCACGAAATTTGAAATATTTTCTTGTAACATCTCATTCTTATGTTTTCCAAAGAATTCTATTCCTGATCTATTAATATAAGTACACTTTCCATCAGGTTTAATCCTCATAATAATTTCGTGCGCTAGTTCTGTTATACTCTTGAATTTCTTCTCTGACTCTTTTAATGCCTTTTCCATTCTCACACGATCAGTAACATCTTGTAAGGTCAAAACTAATCCCACTACTACATTTTTAAAGTCAAAAATTGGGATTAGACTCCAATCCCAATAAGAGATTCCACGCTCTGGATGTTCTGCATAGCTAAAAGCTTTTGCATTGGTAAAATATGGTTTTTTGTGCTTAACTACCCGATTGAAGATCTCCTCATTCTCTTTATTGGGATACAAATCAAAGTGATTTCGACCAGGAAAAAATTCAGGTTCTCGATCATCAGCTCGAGCATATGCACGATTTACCTTAATAAAATTGAATTGTGGATCCATAAAGCCTATTAATATATCTGTGGTGTTTAAAATTTGATCAAGTAACTGATTTGTTTGATATAAATTCTCCTTTGATTTCTGTAAAGATATCTCTGATTTTTTTCGTTCAGTAATGTCCATCATATATTCAATTACTTGTTTAACAGTATTATTTTTATCAAATATTGGATGGCAATGTATTTCATAGACTCTCGAATTTTTCTCAGAATCTAGGTGAATATGCTCAATGATAATTGGTTTTTTCTTTTTTTTTACCATTTCAAGGGGACAAGGGTGTTCTTCGCCTGTACATGGTGTTTTTCTCCCATGGGTGAGAGAATAACATGTATCCGTGGATTTATAATTGCCAAAAATCGTTATAACTGCCGAATTACATAGTTTAAGGGTGTAGTCAGAGGCATCAATCACATAAAAAGGATAGCTAAGAGAATCTATCAATTTTGCATTCATTTTATCCCTTGTCAGGTTTTACTCCTCCAATTTTTTCTATAATCAGAATGTTATTCTTCTGAGGTTTATCAAAAATCAAGGGTTTTTAAACTTCACATCTGTCTAATTCAATAATATGGACAAATAAGCAATAATGATTTTATCTAAAAAAAGAGTTACTAGGTTTAAATTATGATTCTTTAGAGGAATCGAACTTTGTTGTACTTCTAATATGATCAAAAATTTTTATTCTTGATCCTGGGTCGGTAAATCCAATTTTTTCTAGGATGAATATAATTTCAGCAAAAAAATTCCCTCGTGACGTCAGATAATATAGATTATCATCTTTTTCTAAAATATTCTCCTCAACCAATTTCTTTAAGTGAAAGGCAAAGGAGGATGAACTTTTGATCTGTAATTCTTCAACAATTTTGTTAAAATTTAACTTAGTATGAGATTTTAATAGATTTATAATATCTTTCCTTAAAGGATGTGAAATAAGTCTAATGATACTATTGAATGTGTGAATTGAAAGTAATGAGAGTGTATCATGAATCAATGGTTGATATACTGCATTATTATGATTTTTTTCATCAATCAAAAATATTAGAGAGAAATTTGATATAAGTATTTGATGGCTTATTTCTTCTATGAATCCTTTAAAGTGACTCCAATTGTGAACTCGATAAAGTTCTTCTATCCCCTTAAAAATAATGGTTCCTTTTTCTTTTAATCTTATAAATTCTTCAATTTGCTGTTGCAAAAGGTGTAACTTTGTTGGAGGAATCTCATTGGCTCCCTCAGTGAAGCCTAAACGAAAATTTGACGTATTTTTAATTTTATATTCATGAATAATCTCTTGGGGATCTTCATTAGAAATGACTAAGAAAGGTTGTTCACACTCATCAAGTGTACTCTCTATTGAATAATCAGGCAACATTTGTTTATTCGCAAGAGGAGAAAAGGAAAACATGTTCCTTAGTTTCAATTCTTCTTGTATTTCTTCTATTTTTTTTCTTAAAGGTGAAACTTCAAATGGTTTCAAAATATAATCATAAGCACCAGATTTCATTGCCTCTACTGCTGAATCGATGCTTCCGTATCCAGTTATTACTAGGCTTATTAAATTAATACCTTTTTTGCTTATCTCTTTAATTAAATCAATACCTGATAATTCTCCCATCTTTAAATCAGTTAAAAGTAAATCAAAATTCTCTTTCATAATCAACTTTAAAGCTTCCTCCGCTGAAGTTGCAGTAGAAACTTCATGCTGATCTAAAAGTAAAATCTTGCCTAATGTTTCCAAGAAAGTTGTATTATCGTCAACAATTAATATCCTCATAATAATATTATCCTCTTGTAAGAGTAATTCAGGTTCATTTCATCTGTTTTTTCAATTTTATAAAAAGAAAATATAAATATGGTTTTTTTAGTAGTCAAATCTTTACAAGGAACTTCGAGTCATGAATCTAATTCGAATTAAATGTAGTTATCACTTTTTGATCCTATTAATATCATATTTCAGTCGAATATCGTTCGAAGTGTTGCTTTGATAATGAAACTCTTATGTGAGTTGATCTATTTTATCTCAATTTAATTTGAGTTGTTCCTCATGAATACAATATTTTGTTAATCGTAATTAACATAATAACTTAAGAGAGCTCATTCTAGTTTTACTTCTAATCATAGAGAAAAAATTGTGAAAGAGTTATGGAGGAAACTCTATGAATTATGATGAAATTGATAGGAAAATTCTAGAAATTTTGGATCAGAACGGTAGAACTAAATATACTGATATAGCTAAGTCTATTCAAAAATCTGAGGGTACAGTTAGGAATCGTATTAAACGATTACAGAAGAAAGGGATAATCAATGGTTTCAGAGTTGTTACATTCCCCGAAAATCTTGGATATGAAGCTCAGGCGATAATAACATTTCAACTTAAACCTAGTTATGAGAATTATATCCAAATAGAGCATTTACCGACAATAGCAGAGAAAAGTAACAGTAAACTTCTCTCTCTCTATCGAATCAATAATGAAAATTTGTTTATGATTGAGGTTCTTTCTTTGAGCTTACAAGACTTAAACAATTTTATTTCACAACTAATAAAATTCAAGGGTGTCTTAGAAGTCTCCAAATTACTTAAAATGGAGCGAATTTACGAACATATCTCATAGCTGATTTATTCAATATCAATGTTTAGTATTTACCTAAACTAGAGAAATTTTCCGTCGATTCTCACCAATTGAAAAATAAAAGGAGGTTATCTCTATGGCCATTGAATTAGTAGAAGATTCAGAGGTTCAATCACGAGCAAAAATAGAGTTAGTGTGCCCCTGGTGTCATATTCATAGCATCTCTGCTATTGTTAATCATCTTATGCTTCGGCTAAGGTGTTCTGAATGTGGTATGGATGCTTTTGTTTCTCGTATTCCTCGTAATAGGAAGCTTAGTGACTATATTTCACGAAGATTAATTGCATAATGTATTTGTTTGAAAAATCTAACGGAAATTCTAATTATCCATAGATTTACCATACTTTGAAGAATTTTTTTTTCATTCGATTATGAGTTTTTTTAGTTAGTAGGCCTATCACGGAGCTTATACAATTAACCGAAGAATTCCTTCCTTAAATTTAATTCAATGACATTATCTTACTACGATTTTACGAAAAAATACAAGACTACTTTGTTCAACCAGAGGTTGTGCTAAGTGAAGTTTAAGGGGGCAGCTCAAGATCCTCTCTTTTTTTGGCTATGATTTTTTTATAAGGAGATCCTAGCATTATTCGCATATTAAGTTAAATATATCCGTTTTAATAGATGTGAAGCAAACCCGAATGTGGTATCTATGGTTTTAAATATTATAGTTCCCATCGTATTTATAATTGGTGTTCTTATCATTGCTTGGACCTCATTATCGTATTTCACTACGAGAGGGATAGAAGAACCAAGCTATAACTTGATAAAAAAATATTCAGAATTTGAAATACGAGAATATTTCCCATATATTATTGCGTATACAGATGTTGTTAACACTTTTAATGGATCTTCTAACTCAGGGTTTCGTATATTAGCTAATTATATCTTTGGAGGAAATAAGAGTTCCAATAAAATTAAAATGACAGCACCAGTTATTCAAGAACCCACTTCTGAAAAAATTGAGATGACTGCTCCTGTTATTCAAGAGAAGAGAGAGAACTCCTATCGAATAGCATTTATTATGCCTCAAAAACACACATTAAGTACTTTGCCTCAACCAATTGATCCAAGAGTAAAAATTAAGGAAATTGAGAAAGAAATTAGAGCAGTATATACTTTTAAAGGATGGGCCACCGAAAAAAGGGTAAAAGCAAAACAGGAGAGTTTCATTCGGTTATTAGAGCACTACAATCTGGTATATAAACAGATTAAATTAGCTCAATATGATCCTCCATTTACTCCTCCTTATATGAGAAAAAATGAACTGCATGCTACTCTAAATGGCTTTACTATGTAGAAATTTATCTGTTGAACAGTTACTACTGGATTTAGTTATAGAAAAGGACCATTTTACTTTCTGAAAATGAAATAGAACTCCACGTACAGTATGAAAAGCTTTTGCCTCCCCCATATGAGCCAGATTTAGGAGGATACAAAACATCTTTCAATTAGAGATTCTATTATAATAAAGGAATTTGAAAACTTCATTATTGATAACTAATTATATTATTGATATGAAGAAAGGCCACATTGCTGATATTGGAAAAAAATCAGATTACTATCTCCATTTTGAATAAAAGGAAATCAAATACCCATCTGGATCTTTGAATGTAAATTCTCTATCTCCCCATGCCTTATTTTCAATATCATCTATAATATCGACTTTATTTCGATATTTTTCATATATTGTGTCCACATTTGTGACTTGAATATAAAATTGAACTCCCGAACCATCAACTCCTCGGGGGTGTAACTTGTGGTTAATGTCTGAGAATGTCTTGCCAATACTAAAACGATCGTTTCCAATACGAATACAAACCCATGTGGGACTTTCTTGGTTTGGATAATATTCAACGATTTCAAACTCTAAAATTTCGTGGTAGAATTTAATCGATTTCTCAATATTCTTTGTATAAATCATCGGTTCTAATTTCATTATTTTCCACTATTCTTTACAAAGACGTTTTTGTAACGGAGTATTTTTGTTATCTCCTCTTCTTTGAATCACTATGAATAATTTAACTGGTGATCTAATGATAGGATTGAGTCAAAGAAGAATTACATGGATTTTCTTTTACGAGAATATATTAGAACTATTAGTGGTAACAAGACAAAAATAACTGGAATAATTGTTCTTTCTTGAATAATAGCGGTAGTTGTGGCTGTCGTTGTTATCTGAGTTACTGAAGTATTTGTTGTGGTTGGAATCTGCGAACTAGTTAGCTGTGTTCTAGTTATCGGATCGGAGAAGAAATATTCCAACATATCATCTAAGATATGTCTCCAAGCACCAAAACTGTGACATTCAGGGTTATAAATAGCTTCTGTAGGCCATCCTTTAGCAGTACAGATTGAAACCATGTATTTTGTATCATCTACCATTGGTGTGTTGAAGTTATTATTATTTTCATAAGTACCAACAGAGAACCATGTTTTCAAATCCAGAGATATGGGAGCATGTGTAAACTTAGTCATTAATTCATATATTGCTTCCCCTTTAGAATAACTACCGGATTGAGACGCTAATAATTTAAATGTTTTTGGACGTTCTAGAATAACATAGGCTGAGGCTAGAGCGCTAATTGAAAATCCTAGATGTAATCGAGCATAAGGTGAAGGAATTGTGGCATAATTTTCATCAATATAAGTAACTAAACTATCCAAATAGGTCAAATATTCAGGATTACAATTATACCAGTCAATACGAGAAAAAACATCATCTGGATTACTGGGATCAGAATCTTTATGGTCTATAAAGACTGCTATTATTGGTTCGATCCGATGGTCTGCTATCATATTATCTAGAATATCTGTAGCTGACATTAATGCAATATAATAAGACCCATCACCAGTGTACATCGTTGGGTAATTTCCAAGTGAGTCATAATTTGGGGGAAGGTAAACTTGGACAATTGGATTTTGCCAGGGTGTTCGAAGAGTCGTGAGAGTTCCATGAGGAATATCTGGGCGATGAATAATATCAAGTGGTTGTTGAAAGTGAGGCATTGCTAATTCAGAGGCATTTTGGTTAAAAGTAAGAGGGGATTGATGTGGATTTCGTGGATCTGTTTGCCAGTCCTCCTCTCCATTTATAATAAAGAAATAATCAATACGAGTTGTTGGTTCAACAATGAATTCGAAAGATGTGTGGGGAAACTGTAAAACATTATTAGAAAGTGAATAATAGAATAAAGAAAAATTGGCATCTAATCTGGTCATATTGATTGCATTGTAAGCAGAAAAATCCCCGACAATCGCACAGGATTCAATCAATGTGGTTGTGTTATAATAAATAAATACAACATGAGAATCATTCTGAGTTGCGGGGAAACCACCACCATCTGTTTCTTGCCAAGAAATATAATTATCTATGATTGTTGCTTTTTCTGTTTCCGTGGAATTGTTGTACTGCTTGAGAAAATCGTAAAAACCAGAGAATGTAATATTTGAATTAATTTCCGTGCCTTTAAATTTAATATTGTCAGTTAAAAAGCCATAATGAATTTTTGCTACTTGAAAATCTTTGTAATCAATGATTGGAGTCATTAAATTTACATTTGAACAGACGAGACATAAAATTAAAAGGATTACAAGTA
>JAEOSR010000095.1 GCA_016840285.1 Candidatus Hodarchaeota archaeon
ATCTCCATTTCATGTTATTGATAACTACTTCAATAGTCTTATGTTGCTGTTGAAAGGACTTCAGATCCTCCATTGACCAAGACATCTTATTTCACTTTTTATCTTATCATCTGTCTGATAAATGTGTAATTAACGCCAATTTATTCGTTGACAATTTGAATCTCGTAGTACCTTATTCAATTCCCCAATATGGTGCATATTATGTCTTAATAAATATATGATCTTTTCTAAGACATAAAGATTACCATTATCAAATCCATCCGTGTTAAATAAATCCTCATCATTGAAATTGATTAAATTATCAGCGATTTGCGTCTCAATTTCCTTAAGGTAATCTACTAGAGTTTCTTTCGTGATATTTAATTTTCTGTTGGAAATTACTTCTTCTGAATCCGTTTCCCAATTAATACCCACACGTTTTCCCCATTCCATTCCTAAAGGCGTATTTCGATTATAAAACTCAGCAGTTTCAATTATATGGTATATAGTCCATGAAAACGACCAATCATTGATTGTTGTTGACCAAAATTCTTCAGCAATATTTTCAATTGCTTCTCGTAACATGTTCCAGCTATTTTGAAATTCTTTTGACAATAATGGACCAATTCTTTTTAGTTGCGTTTCCTGATTCATCTTTAATCCCAAGCTAGATATTTCATGATTTTTTGTGAATTTTACTGGAGTAATTAGCTTTAAGTGTCATTTAAATGACTTGTTCTTACATTGGTACACCTTGTTCTAAATTAGAAACAACTTGTTCCATTGTACAACCTTTTAAGTGATCTTTTTATATTGCATCTTAGATTCTTACTAAAGGAAGCTATGAATGATGGCTATAAATGGCAATATTCTAAAATACGGTATAATAGCGGTTGTAATTGGAGGTATTATTGCGACTAGTGCTTTTATTGTTGCTTATAATTTGTTAAACAGCGAAGATCCGAATCATGAAAATGGAAATGGCAATAATAATGGTAATGGTGAAACACCACAGGGAGGAATAGGTGCCCAAATTGCTGCTAGAATGGCTGCATCTGAAGATAACATTTCCTATGTTTGGTGTTATAACAATACATGGGTGAATCTTAACCTTTCGACTCATTATGGTCCACTATTTATAGATGGAGTACGAGTTGGATTAGTTAACAATACTCCAAGAATGGCTTTGATTCATGAACCAGTAGCAGAATTAGCTGATATTAACCAACAAGATCTGAATGATGTCATGGTCAATTTTCGTGGAGCTATTGAGGTTTTAAATGATACGAGTCAGTCTCTTACTGATATAATGGACATTTGGCCTCCCTCTTTCATTTGTGATATTGCATATGAAGACGGAACTTCATTATCACTTGTTTTTTCAAAAGAACACAGCGTCCTCAGTGTATTAAATGGTACATGGGAGTTATCCCAACATACACATTTTGGGATAAATACTGTGAATGTTGCTTACAACTATGACGATCTAGTTTTTCTACCAATCTCCGAAGTACAGCTCTTTTTGACAGCTATTCAGAGTTTTGAAGAATTAATTTATGAAACATTTCCAGTTTAACTTTTTAAAGGATATTGTTTCTTAAAACACCCCTTTTTTTTATCTTATTCCTATAACAAAACATTTTTGTGTACATGAATTTATCATTGCATGATTCTATGAGCGTCGAAACAGAGGATCTTCTTAGAGGGAAAACCCTTCAAATATATTGGTACCTTCTTACTCACGGTAGTTCTGGAATTCGTGAGATACAGAAAGAACTGAAAATTCCTTCTCCTTCTACAGTTTCTTATCATATAAACAAACTTGTTCAGGCTGAACTTGTTATTCAATCTGAAAAAACTGGAAAGTATCTTGTAAAATCAGAAGTGAAAAATGGCATAATGGGATTATATGTTAAAATTGGTCGTAGAATGATACCACGAATGTTATTGTATTTATCATTCTTTTCTATTGGGTCTCTATTATCAGTATTAATCATTCTTTTTCAAGGAAGCATCACAGCGGTCGAATTCTTATTTCTTCTTTTTTCAATGAGCGCAGCTGGAATTTTTGTATTTGAGACATATAAGATATGGAAGATGAAACCCCTATAATTTCTAGAGCTGATTCAGATAAGAAGGGAGTTACAGATCAAAAACTTCAGCAATATCTACCACGTTAATTTTTATAGCGTTTTCTTGAAGATGAAGCATGCAGGTAGGACAAGAAGTTACTAGCACCGAAGCACCAGTGCTTTTAGCTTCTGAAATACGATCTCGGGCAAGAGTTTGTGCGATACGACTGAATGAAAGACGTACTCCACTTCCTGCACCACAACACTTTGCTGCTTCACGAGAATGTTTCATTTCAACAATATTTTGCTCGAGAATTGCATTTAGGATTTTTCTGGGTTCTTCAGTAATCTTAAGGCCTCGTAAGAGATGGCAAGGATCATGAAAAGTAACACTAATGTCTTTCTTCTTGTGGATAACGATTTTTTTCTCTTTAATTAACTTTGCAAACAACTCTGTAACGTGCATAACTTTATAGTTAAAATCTGGAAGATACTTAGGATAATGAATCTTGAAGATATAAGCGCATGTTGGACAACTGGTAAGGATAGTATCAATGTCTTTTAATCCTGAAAAAATCTTGTGATTTTTCTTCATTAGATTTTTAGCTGCTTCCTCTTGTCCATTCTCATATAAAATAAATCCACAACATTCTTCATGGTCCAGATTGGTATATTCAACCTCTGCTTCCTTTAAAATTTTCTCCGTTACTTCTGAGATCCGAGAAGTATAAAAACGGTTCATACAACCATGAAAGAGAAGAATTTTCCTCATTATATCACCCTTCTTTACCAAACGGATTTCCTGTTTTTATGATTCTCTCTTCAATATCCGCTAGCGGAGGTAGAAGAAATCCTTCTTTTGTCGCACATTCCCTTATATACTTGATGAGATCAGGAATAGGAATATCCACGGGACAAACATCAGCACATCTCTTACACATGGTGCAAAAATTGAGACCCGATTCCACAGCTGTCTGAATCCCATTTAAAACTGCTGTGAGAATAATACCTATAGGCCCAACATATGTAGGGCCTCCGAAAGCAATTCCTAACTGTTCATAGACAGGACATTCATTAATACAAGAACCACACCCTAAACATAGTAGAGACTCTCTAAGAGGACTTTTACTTGCTTCTATTCGATGATTGTCCACCAATATGACATGTACTTCTTTCGGCCCATGCATACCATTTCTGACATCAAACTCAATATCACCTGTTTTACTCGGCCCAGAAATCATGGACAAATAAACTGGAGTGATTTGACCAGTTGCATATACAGAGAGCAATCTGATTTGAATAAAGGCTATATCAATATCAGGAACGATTTTACTTAATGGACAGATAGCTATGTGAATCGGTGGAGCATTCGATATAAATCGGATATTTCCTTCATTTTCACAAAGGAATATTGCACCTTCTTCTGCTGCAAGGACATTGCATCCAGATATCCCAATATCAGCTTCAATAATATATTTGCGGATTTCACCTCTTGCCTTGGCTATTATTTCATCAACGGTTGCAGTCAAGGGTAAGCCAAAAATCTCAGCAATATTTTCTCTGGAGATATGAATAGCTGGTGCAATGGGATGAGACCCTCTTTCCTTCCTCATCTGAACAATCCTATCACCCAGATCAGTTTCGATAACCTTATTTCCTTTTAATTCCAGATGTTTTACTAGACCTATTTCCGACCCCGCGTTGGTTTTTGATTTCACAATTGATTTATTAATTCCCACAATTTTATCTATGTATTGAAGTGCTTCAATCGGAGTCTTAGCGTAATAAACTTCACATCCAACTGATGTTAATCCTTGCATTGCTTGATTTGCTAATTCTGGAAATCTATCAAGCCATATTTCTTTAATTCGTCGCAGTTTCTCTTTTAATTCGTCTTTAGGAATTTTTTCGAGAGAGTAGTTTTTTTGATTGGTTATTAGTTCAAGGGCATTTTTTCTTGCATAAATTTCCGTTGTATTATCCAAAGCATTATTTACTCTATCGATTAATTCAAAAAAAGTATTTTCTAAGTCCATTGTATTTCACAATTCATCTGGTTATGAAAAAATCTATGTACTAATCTCCACTACTTTGAAGAGAAGAAGGTTCAAACATTAGAACAAAACTTTCTGATTCACTAGTTGGACTATGTTCAATATCTTTTGGAATGACAGCCATTTCACCCTGATTGAGTACGATCCTTTTTTGTTTGTTTTTTATTTGTATTGTTATTTTTCCTTTCAATACATAAAACAATTCATCCTCATTTGAATGTTTATGCATCGGATAAGTACGCTTAAACATTGCTAGTCGTATAACTTGATCATTAACCCTAGCAATCACAATTGGACTCCAAGGCTTCTTTATTTTCTTTATCTCATCATCAATTTCAATTATTGGGATCATTTCTACAATCCTTCTTAGTTCTATTCTGTATCATAACACTCTTTAAATTAATATTTACGAATTTTTTCTGTTAGGATGATAATTGTGATAGGTTAAATTGAAAGGAATGTATTCAATCAAATTCGATTTTAATATTTGAAGGTTATTTTCATGTTTATAAGAGAGGAACTTGAAACTTATCAAAGAAAACGACCCAGATCCAAACAATTATGGGAAAAGTCTCAACAATCATTAGCGGGAGGAGTTTCTCATAATATAAGGAATTTTGGTCTACCCTCGGTTGGTGCCTTTCCTTCCTTCATTCATTCTGCTGAAGGGGCTAAGATCACAGATGTGGATGGAATTGAATATATTGACTGTTGGAACGGTCATTTCGCCATGATCTTAGGCCATAATCAGCCAGAAGTTCAAAAAGTTATTGAGAAGCGTTTAAAATTCGGATGGCACTTTGGAACTAATACAGAGAACCAGGTTAAATTGGCAGAAACACTTATTCAAGATAATACAAGTATTGAGAAGATTAGGTTTTGTACTAGTGGAACTGAAGCAACCATGTATGCCTCACGTTTAGCACGAGCATTTACTAAAAAAAGACTCATAGCGAAGGCCAAACTTGGATGGCATGGAGCAAATGATACATTATTTTACGATGTAGGTGGTCTAATTGTCGGTAAAGATACTCCAGGTATCTTAGAGCAAGATCAAGCGGGAGTGGTAACTTTCCCAATTAACAGTGATGAAATCTTTGATTTCATTCGAAAAAATGCTGCTGATCTTTCTGCAGTGATTTTAGAACCCGTACTGGGAGGTGGAGGCGGTTTTCCAGTCGATATTGATTTTATAAGAAGATTGAGGGAAGAAACTGAAAAATGTGATGCTTTACTAATCTTAGATGAAGTTATTACAGGATATCGCTTTTCTTATGGATTGCTTCAGAACGATCTACGAATCTTTCCTGATCTAACAACCATGGGGAAAATTATTGGAGGAGGATTACCCATTGGAGCAGTTGGAGGTCGAGATGAAATTATTGCACTAGCCACTCCTCAAACAAAGAATCAAGTGTTGATTGGAGGTGGCACTTTTTCTGGTTATCCCCTAAGTATGGCTAGCGGATTGAAAACTTTAGAATTATTAAAAGAATCAAATAAAGAATATGAACGGATTAATACAGAAGGAACAAAACTTCAACATGATTTAAATCGATTCTTTAAAGAAGAAAAGTTCCCAATTGTAGCAGCAGGATTGAACTCAATAATTATGCTTCATGTAATGTCAAAATGGGTCGAAGAACCGACAATCAAGGAAATCATTGAATTAACTGACCGAAAGCGTGAATCATTGCTCCAGTTAGCATTATTCAATCGCAATATTATGGGATTACATGGTTTGGGATCATTATCTATGGCTCACACTAAATCCCAGATTCTTCAGCTTCAACAAATTGTTAAAGAAATTGCTAATCCTGTTACTAAGTCAGCTATGGAATGATTTTAATCCCAAATTCATCAAAATCGTTTTTTCCTCTTAGGATATGCTTTGAATGGAGTTCGCGGTTCAAGATTTAACCAATCTGTAGTGTCATCTAATTGAGAAAGAGAACGTAATAAATCAAAGGTTACCCAGCGAGAGGCTTGAGGATGAGGTAAATATTCCCACAATCCATATGGCTTTTGTAGGTCAAAAATGAAATCTAAAAGATTAGCTATTCTTTCATCCTCAAGACTTGCTCTTATCCGCCAACATAATTGAAGTAGAAAAGCCACATCAAATTTCGCAAAATGGGTGAAATACCCCCTCATTGGTTCCAATCCAATTATGCGAGCGACTTCGAAACCAAGAGTATGTTTTTCCCGAGTTTCACGAGCAAGGAGTAAGTTCAAAGCTTTACGAGCTGCTCTACTAGTTCTACGTTGAGGATGTAAGGCTAAACAGTGCAATACTGCGGTTGTATTTGTGCGACATCCCCAACGGGAATGAGCGAGTTTCCGATATCCTGCAATGAAACCTTTTATCCCAGCTTTCGTTCCTGCTGGCCATGATCCATCTTCTAATCGATGAGTCATTAGCCATTCATAACCACGTTCAGCTCGTTTATCATGAGAATATCCGCATGCTGCTATAGCCCGTAAGGGAAACGCTGTTTGTAAAGGAATCATATCATATCCTCCGTCAATTGTCTGTCTCTTAAGAGGAAGTGGCCAAGAACCATCTTCAAACTGTTTTGTAAATAGAAACTCAATCCCATTCTGAACGGAGGGATGATCTGATGAAAATCCTAAGAATCCAAATCTTAACAATACCATCGAAGTTGACGTGATTTTATCTGAATAACTAAATAAACTTGGAAAATCAACCCCTTGCCATGAACCGTCAGACTGCTGAAACGAAATTAGATTTGTAATCAGGGGATCTGAGTCTAGCATCTCTATTAATTCTTGGATTTCTGAATCTGATTCTGGTTTATGTAAGAGTTCCCTTAAAACCTGTAAACGTAAGCATGGAGATGGGTCTGCTAAAAGTAATGGAATCCAGTTCACAAATGTCCCTCCATTGCAGTGGAAAGGTATGGAGCTGTAGGTGTATCCCCCTTAGCTACTTCCTCAGGTGTACCCTTCGCAATAATGTACCCTCCTTCAGGTCCCCCCACAGGCCCCATTTCTATGAGCCAATCGCTTGCTGCAAGAACATGTAGGTGGTGTTCAATTACTAAAACAGTGTTTCCTTCATCGACCAATTCATGAAGAACCTCTAATAACTGAGAAACATCTTTTAAGTGAAGTCCAACCGTGGGCTCGTCGAAAATGTACAAAGTCGATGTTTCTGATTTTGATTTCTTTTTACAGAGCTCTTTAGCAATTTTTAATCGTTGACATTCTCCTCCCGAAAGGTGGATTCTTGGTTGACATAAAACTAAATATCCAAGTCCAACTTTTTTTACTGCGTTTAATGGACGAGAAATTCTCTGGTCATACTTAAACAGATCATATATTTGATTAAGTGTTAAATTATATAAATCAGGCAATGTATATCCATGTAGTCGAACCATCCATGCTTCTGCTGTGAGACCTGTTCCCTGACAAATATCACAATGAGTGAACACATCCGGTAGGAACCCCATGTCCATTCGAATTCTCCCCCTCCCCTTACATGCAGAACATTGTCGGTATAAATTTTTTTCATCTAATTCGATAGCTTTAGCATCGTCACTTTCCATAAATAAGGAAATAAGTGGCTTTTTTAAACTTAAATAGGTAAAAGGACTGGTTACTTCTTGTTTTGATTGATCAATGATAATAGCTCTTGAGGGTGCTCCTTCAATGGAACCATATTTTCCTGGTTCTATTGGTTCGTATGCAACTGATGTTGTATGTTTTTTAGGGGACATTATACGACCTAGAGTATCAATCAAGAGGGTGCTTTTTCCTGAACCAGAGACACCACATACAGTTGCAAGAGTACCTAATGGAATTTCTATAAGATCTCCCTTAAGGTTATTTTGAGCTGCACCGTATAGTTTTAACCATCCTTGAGGTTTTCTGTAAGTTTCATACTTTTTAGGACGTTTAAATCGTCGTTTTCCTTGTAGCCACATTCCTGTCACTGTATTAGTATTTGAAACTTCTTCAACTGTACCTTGTGCTACAATTGTACCACCAGATTCCCCTGGTCCAGGCCCAATATCTATTATATAATCAGCAGCCATTATCACTTGAGGATCGTGTTCCACTACAATAAGCGTATTACTCTCTCGAAGGTTACTTAGAGCGTTAAGTAATCCATCAATTTCACTTGGATGAAGTCCTCTGGTCGGCTCATCCACTAATACAGTGAGAGAGGTTAAACTACTCCCTAATAATCCTGCTAATCTTATACGCTGTGCTTCACCTGCACTTAAAGTCATAATTACTCGTGATGCTTCGATATAACCTAATCCAACTTGGTTTAAAAATTTTAAACGATGAACTACTGTCTCCAAACTATACTTTGCAATGTGTGTGTGTATATCTGGTATCGAAAGATTTTGTAATACCTTTAAGAGGTGGTTAAAGGGCATCTCATTTAATTCATGAATATTATATGAATTTAAAGTCACCTTTAGATATTCAGGTCTAAATCTTGTCCCATTACATTCAGAACATATTTCTGAGGTGGTGTAGGTGCCACCTACGTCCCAATCCCCTATCCACCCATAGAAACCTCGAAAATCAATTGTTCTTGTATAGTTCTCATTTTTTTTGCTCCTGCTTTCAAATGCAACTTCTAAAGGTTCCTTTACTCCGAATAGGAATGCCTGTTGGGCTTCAGTACTCATTTCATTCCATGGAGTAGATATGGGATCGAAATGATAACGATTAGCTAAAGCTTGAACAACATAATATCCTCCATTATATCGCTTGCAAAGATACCCCTTTGGGAAGAATCCAGGAGAATACATTGCTCCTTTGCACAGAGGCTTCTCAGGATGAATTATTAACTTTTCTGGTTTAGGAACTTGGAGTGTTCCTATTCCTTGACATTTAATACAAGCAGATGCATAGTTTGATGGCGAGAAGTACTTTGGTTTAGGAATAGGATAATTCTTTTTGCATTTAGGACAAATCCAATCCTCTTGATGTCTCTGGCATGAAACATTACATTTAGAACACAAAAATTCTCCAAAATGCGAAATGAGAATTGCTAAATGATGAGAAATTTCAATTATTAAACCCACAGTTGAACGATAATTATACCATCTACCTATTCGGCGAGGGTCAATACTAATAGTCACACCAAGCCCTGATACTGATTTAACGGGTGCTTCAGGGCCTTCCCGTAAACCCTGACGTTCGTAAAGGGAAAGTGTCTCGAGATATCGTCTTTCTGCTTCAGCTTTCAAAACATCATTAATTAAACTTGATTTTCCTGAACCTGATACTCCTGTAACTACTGTTAATGCTCTTTTTGGAAATTCAGTTGTAATATTTTTCAAGTTATTAGCATAGGCATTTTCAATTTTGATTGTCCCTGACTTCCTGACAGGTCGAGTTTCCTTTAATTTGGGATGTATTGTTTCCTCATACTGAAGTCCTTGGGTTGTTAACGATTTACTTATATCTAATAATCCTTGGGGAATGCCATTGAAAATTAATTGACCTCCATCGGGTCCTGCTCCAAGTCCAAGATCTACAATCCAATCCGCTGCCCGAATAAAATCTGAGTTATGTTCCACAACTACTATTGTTGCTCCACTGCGAACTAATTTATCTAAGACAACCAATAGACATGATACATCATGTGGGTGGAGCCCAATTGAAGGCTCGTCAAGTAAAATCAGTTGATCCTTTAGCGATTTCCTTCCCAAGTATTTTGCTAACTTTACTCGTTGAGCTTCTCCTCCAGAGAGGCTTGGGGATGACTGTCCCAGAGGAAGATAACCTAAACCAACGTCTCGGAGCGCTTCAAGTATTCGTTTTGCTGTACTTCGATGTTTTGGTGTTAACGCCACTTTAGTGAACCATTCATATGCTTCATCAACTGAAAGCTCATAAAAATCTGCTATAGATAGTGATTGATCTTTAAATTCTACTGTTGATGCAAGAACTTCAGCAGAGAATCGTTTTCCTTCACAAAGATCACATCGAATCCAAGCTGACGGTAAGAAGCGCATTTTAACTTCATTTGCTCCCATTCCCTTACAGTTCATACACCATCCTTCCTCACGATTAAATGAAAAGTGAGAAGAGGAGAGCTTCGTGAATTTAGCAAAAATATCCCGAATTACAGCTGCTAAATTGGTGTACGTTGCTGGATTCGACCGCGGGTTTTTACCAATAGGTGATTGATCCACTAGAACAGGTTTTAGCTTTAGTCCTTTGATTTGTTTACATCCAATCGGTTTATCATTTTTCAATGATTCGTGTAGGACTTCTTCTATAAAAGTACTCTTACCACTTCCACTAGGCCCTGTTATTATAGTAAAACGACCAATTGGTATTTTGACATTAATTCTTTTTAAATTGTGTTGATTTGCTTCAATTATCTCTAAGAACTGAGTTGGAGAAGAACGATGTTTTGGAATAGTCACCCTTTCTTGCAGGCTGAAGAAACGACCAGTGTAACCATTTGTTTTCCATAAGGAAGGTAATGTTCCAGTAAATACTACATTTCCACCTTTTATACCCGCACCTGGTCCAAGATCAACTGCCCGATCTGCTGAGGCTGCTGCGATTCTATCATGCTCAACAAATATTATTGGTCCATTAAGCTGCTGAAATGCTGGAAGTAGTTTAGTGACATCTGTTATACTTAACCCAATTGTGGGTTCATCCAACACATAAACCATATCTTCTAGTCGACTTAATAATGCTACAGCTAAACGTACTCTCTGAGATTCCCCTCTAGATAATGTTGGGGAAGAACGATTCAAGGTGATATATCCTAATCCAACCGTTAGTAAGGCTTTTAATCGTCTTTTTATTTCAGAAATTAAACGATCTGCAGATGGTGGAAGCTTTGGATCTTTGAAAAGGGTATTAGTTTCAGCGATTGACAAGTTTAGAAGATCTAGTAGGCTTAATCCCTTCCATGTAATTGACAAGGCATCTGGGTGTATACCTGTTCCTTGACAGTTATCACAACCTTTTCTTTTACAAAATGGACAAGGGATGTTGAAGATAGATGATCTTACTTCTTTAATCCACTGGTTACAAATTGGGCATATATTTGTTACAGGAAATGTTGCAAGCTTTTGATCTTGAGTTTCAAACCTAATATTTATTGCATTTACTCCCAGCGCTGTGATTTTTTGAACTTCTTTTCGGATTTCATTTGATGATAGTGATTTATTTATTTTTTTAATTTTAATTTCGATGTTGTGTGGCTTTTGTGGACTTAATTCTTCTGATAGATACCATTGTCCATCTACAAGAAGAACCTCTCTCCCAAACTCTCTAACAAGACTATGGAGTAAAGACCTATGACTCCCTTTTACTCCTTTTACTAAAGGAGCGTAAAGACTTATTGAGTTAGTTTCAGTAAAAAGGGATATTATATCAATTATCTCATCCTCAGAAAAAACTCTAATGTTTGATCCACAACCAGGGCAATGACGCTGGCCATAATTGATGTAGAAAATTCTTAGAAAGGGGTGTATTCCAGACGCAGATGCTAATGTAGAAAGAGGATTACGATTGAGAACATTTTGTTCAATTGCGATTGTTGGCCCTAATTCTGAGATTCGGTGGACACGAGCAGGAGCTAATCGGGGCTTAGATCCTCGTGTAAATATTTCCGAAAAACGTCGTCGGGCTTCATGATAAAGGGTTGAAAATACAAGAGAACTCTTCCCACTGCCAGAAATTCCAGTTACAACAGTTAAACCATCTTCAAATTCAACATTGATGTTTTGAAGGTTGTTCTCATTCGCACCTTCTATTTGGATTTTCACAGTTTCATTACCACAGACTAATCTTCTTTATTTCATTATCTAGGAATTTTAGTTCTTTGTACATTGGATCATTTTGTCAATATTTTTTAACTATCTGAAAGTGGTAATTTCGATAAAAAAACCCATTCACAATTAGATGCACACTGCAAATCATGACGTGATTATTTTCCTATCTTCATACAATTGGTCTATTGGATTGAGGAGAGATAAAAGATTTAAGGAAGTAATTGCTTAATTCTTGTCCAGAATGCATTTGGATTATCCTGATGCATTGTATGACCAGCTTTAGGAATATATATTAGGGGTAATTGTGATTTTTCAACTAGTTTTTCTGACGTGAAAAGCCCCTTATTTCCCTCTCCAAATATAAAATGAACTAAGCAATTATTATGCGCTTGAGTCGCTGCTTGTAATCGAGGGAGAAGCTGATTACTTTCTGAAATAGAAACCAAATCAATACTCGAAGCCCAAAGCGGTATTGGGCCTATTTTATCAAGTTCCTTGAAGAATTCTCTTAGTTTATCATCAGCATTCTCATTGAGATTACCAAGCCAAGTCTTAAAGTTCTCTTTAAACTCTTTAAGTGAGTATTTTGCAATTTTAGAAGAAAAAAAGGCGTCATTTACATCCAAATTTCCTTCCATATAAAATAATCTTAAAACGTTAATATTGCAATCTGTTTGTTTTAATTGTTCAATAAGAGAAATCGCGATCGGACCTCCCATAGAGTGAGCAAGAATCACTAGAGATTCAACATTCTCAGAAACTAGTAGATTCAACAAAGTTGAAGCTTGGTTATCCATAGAATAAATTTCTATTTCAAATGGTTTAGATGACTCACCATACCCACATAGATCAGGTATTATCCACGAGAAATAATCTAGGTTATATCTCTCAAACTGACTTAAAAACCATTTTTTGTTTCCTCCCAATCCATGAATAAACAAGATATCATAATCTAGCTTCACCTTGACTGTCCGATAATACGATATTGTACCAAAATTATATGTGAATTTTTTTGTACTAATCTCAGACATAATAACATCTCAAAGTTAGGCAATTTAGTCAAGAATAATTCTCATTTATTTTGCGGAGTAGTGACCGAAGCCAGAAAATTAGGGACAAGTGTCCTCCTGGATATGAATAAAGTGGTTTTTTCAACATTCTAGCAAGATTTTGAACTCTATCAAATTGGACAATTCGATCATAATGCCCTCCAATAATCGCAGTGTGAGGATTAGTGGTATAAGGAGCAAAATACTTCAAGTTACAAGCATAAAGGATTTTATACCAATTGGTTCGTCCTCTCCTTTTTAACTGAGAGACAATATCAGTAGAAATAGGTACAATTTTAGAATTCAGCCTGAAGATAAAAGGACTAGCAAGAGCACAAATAATGTCCACATCAGTGAGAAATTGAGTAGTTAGTGCCGCTAAATGTCCTCCTAAAGAAATACCAAACATAATAACTCTTTCATATTTTTCCTTTAAATAATACTGGATTATGAAAAGAATCTCTTGAATAGACTGCCGAATGGCTTCTAACATTCGAATTGGATTACCATTGAGATAATAAGCTCCAGAAAAAGGCGAATCGTTTGGTTGACGATGGAAATGATAGGGTAATTCAAAAGCAAATATATCACTATGGAAAATTTGGTCAAATAATCGAAAATAGCTCATTTCATGGAGCGAAAAAGTTGTCTCAGCGAATCCATGAATGAAAAGAACGACCGTTTTTTTATTTTTGCTATTCCTGTTCTTTTTAACTCTATAGTGGTAAGCTATCATACGGAGATTGCGATGATATTTTTGTTGTTGTAAAATCAGCGATAATGGGCGGAACGGGCTTGGAATTTGCCCACTAAATCGAAGAAATCTACCTACTGAAACTGGTTTATTCCATTTAATATCAAATGAATCTGCCTTAAAGTCCTCAAGGAAAAAGTCTCGGGGATCCCTACGATAATATTGAGTGTATCTCGAAATTAATGATGAAGATAGGTCCTCATCTTTTATTTTTCCTTTATTTCTGTATTTAAGATAGTTTATAATTGGATACTCTACCAAATCGCTAGGTACAAGTGGTACCACAAGATAAGCTCCTTAAGTATCAATTGAAAGAGGAAGTCATATAGTTTATTGGTACAGCTTTAGGGTTTTTAATAAGATGTTTATTTCTATGACAAAAAATTTTTCAACACTCTTTAAGATGATAATTCCTCTAAAAGTATCATTGCTTGATCTGCTTGTGTTTTTGGAACAAAAAGGTGATCATGATAATAAGCTGAAACCACGTTCACACTGATTCCTGATTCTGCGAGTTTATTAGTTATTGCAGCTAAAAAACCTATTGCTGACAGATTAGAATGAACTGTAAGTATAAGCCATTTCCAGATTTCTTTATAATCAAGAGAATTGAGCTCTGCGATTTCTCTCTTAATAATAAGTGTAATTCCTTCTTCTTCGTTAAACATCAAAAGGGGTGTGATTTTTAGTTTAGAAAAGTGAGTATCCGAAATTGTACAAAAAACAAATTCATCATCGACTAATTTTGGATTTATTGACCTTAATAGGGTCTTCAAGTTAGAAATGCCAACCAAAAAATCACCTCTTATGGAAATCAGCTCTACCCATGATTTCTTATTAAGAATTTGCTAGCAGAGAGACATGAAATCCAAATAAAAAAGTAAAATTTTATTAGTAGTAAAAGATTGAGGGGGGATTTGGATTTAGTTAATACTTTTTCCTTCTCCTCCCTCTAAATCTTCCAGTAACCATAAAAAGGCTAATAACGAAAGGTATAGTGGGAGGTGTGGGAGTAATTTCTACTAATTTTAATCTATCTTGATTTTGTGATTTTGACATTATGAATCCCATCTAAATTATATACTCATATATTATACATTATATTTAAACTATTTGTTTTTTATATCATTTCATTGATGGTATATATATTTCTTTCGATTTTTGGGATTGAGGGCGAAATGAGTTTATTCAGCTTCTGAATACTCATGATTAGCTTTATTATCGGTGTTGAGAATAAGAAAAAGCTCAATGATAACATAAGATTGAATTATTTCTATCTAATTTACGGTATTTTCTAAAAGAATTCCAAATAAAATACTTTTCTTTATTGCATTGCAATGTATTTCTTATCTATTTAAGCAAATTATGAGATACTTTTTTATTTCATAAAATGCTATTCATTGGTATGAATTTAGGGAATCGAAATGAATGATAATTTACGCTATTTTTATAATAATGGATGATGGCAGAACAATACTTTCAGAACAATTTCAATCTATTGAGGGTGTCAAGGATAGTATCTTATTTGGTGGATTGTTCACCGCACTTCAGTATATAACTGGTGTTATGACCAATAGTGATGATGAAATCTATTCTATTGAGGTTGAGGGCCTTTCTTATCATACTAGATCATTTGGTTCCATTCGTATTGTAATAGTTAATGATGTGCCTGACAATCCAGAAGATATCATTCAGACTATTGGATTAAGGTTCATCAAAGAGTTTGGGGATGTATTAATACAAAGAGATTTTAATCTAGATATTTTTAAACCTTTCAAAAAAGAAATTCATGAAATATTGCGAGAAAAAACAGTCATTGATGAATCAAGATCGATTAAACCTGCTTTAAAGCTCAGAACTGCAGAGATTTTTAGTTTACCAAACCATTTACAATCAACAGCACTGGCTTTAATATCACTAGAGAAAGGAACAATAATAGCTATTGCACAAGAAAGTGGTGAAAAAATCACAAAAACTGAAAAGAATATAAAAATTCTTCAGAATATGGGATTTGTAGGAATGAAACAAACTAATGGTAAGACAACGTATTTTTGTTCCTTCTAACTTTATCTATTTTATTTAAAGCTTAATTTATTCACTAAAAGAGATTCTAATTAAATTCTCTCTTTCTATAAAAGGAAAGAAACAGAAATGACAGAAACGGAAGATATAGAAGCGATAAAGAAAGCAATTATGGATTATTATCATGAGGGCCATGTCAAAGCAGACCCAGCACTTTATGAAAAGGTTTTACATGAAGAATGGAAATTTTTTCATCATGATGACCAAGGACTAATGAGAACTGTAGATAAAGATGAATATTATTCCTGGTATGACCCAAAAAAAGTTGATCCAAGTCTTAAGTGGAAAACTAACTTCTTTTATGTTGATGTAACAAAAGGAAAGATTGGTTCCGCTAAAATCAAAATTGGAAATCAAAATGTGCAGTATATTGACTACTTTAATCTAATGAAAATTGACAACAGATGGTGGATTGTTCACAAGATCTCAACAAAAGAATAATATTTCAGTTGTTTCTTTTAAATAATTTGAGAAAGTGCTTGTGCTAGGTCCTCAATTAGATCGTCAACATCTTCAAGCCCAACAGAGAATCTTACTAAACCATCCGAAATTCCGCTTTCAATACGCTTTTCTCGTGGAACTTTTACATGACTCATACTAGCAGGGTGTTGAATAAGACTTTTACAACATCCTAAAGAAGGTGCTAATGTAATAACCTTAACATTATTCATCAATGATTCTCCAGCTTCTAGTCCTCCTTTTAACTCAAAAGCAATCATCCCACCAAATTTTCCTTTCATTTGCTTTTTAGCGAGTTCATGTTGAGGATGGGTTGTTAAACCTGGATAAAAGACTTCTTTAACTTTAGAGTGGTCTGTTAAATATTCCGCTAGAGCCATAGCATTTGAACAATGACTATCCATCCTTAAAGGTAATGTTTTCATCCCATTTAAGACTAGAAACGCGTCGAAGGGAGATTGTGTTACACCAAGATTCTTTTTAACAAATTGAAGTCTTTCTCTTCTTTCACCAGTTAATCTAGAGGCTAAAATGCCCGAACATGTTGTTCCATGACCATTCAAGTATTTTGTGGATGAATGTAATGAGATATCGGCTCCTAATTCTAAGGGCCTTTGGATTAAGGGCGTTGCAAATGTATTGTCGACAACTACAGGGATCTCATTTTCCTGACCTATTTTACATATCTCATTGATGTCACAAATGACCAAATTAGGATTCGTAGGGCTTTCAAGATAGATTAGATTGGTTCTAGAATCAATTGCTTCTATTACATGTTCTACTCCTTCCCTCCCTGCAGTGTCAACGTAGTCAGTATTGACAAAATAAGAACTCATTATTCCGTCGAAAAAGTAATTTGTTCCACCATAAACAGGATTTGTAGCTAGAATCGTGTCCCCACTTTTTGTCAATGCCATTATTACGGTTGAAATAGCAGCCATCCCTGTTGCAAAGGCATGTCCTTCAACATCAATACCCTTTTTGATTAGATTTGCTCCTTCAAGAATAGCCAAACTTTCTTCAGATGCTTTTACGGTTGGGTTTCCGAGTCTGGAGTAAATATATCCTGGTTCCTCCCCGCTGAAGCGATTGCGGCCTCTTTCAACATTAGGAAAGCTAAACGTTGATGTAGCGAATATTGGAGTAATAAGAGAATCAGAATATTTTTCATCGTCGCCTGCATGGAGAGCTAGTGTTGATATCTTCCAGTTAAGGTTTATTTTTGTTCTCATGATCTCATATCCAGTATTTTTGTCATTAATTCAGAATTTTATTTACAGTCATTTTATTCTACCTTAAGTTTTTAGTCTTCAAGAGAGTGGTAATTTATTCGTATGAATTCCTTTTTTTATCCTCAAAAACCATGTGGACTTCCTTTCAAAGAGGCTATCCAACGTTGTCCAACCTTGGGAAAATATGCAACCAAAGGGAAGATTGATTTAGGGAATAGTGAAGCTTTACTATTATATAATCAGTTAGTTCTAAATGATTTTATGTCTCTGGATTTCAATGTTCCACCAGGATACCTTATTCCAACTGTTTGCAGTAGATGGCAGTTTGTTTCTTGGATTATTCGTGAGAAAATCCCCTTAAAAGTTTTAGAAATTGGCACAGGAGCTTCAGCTATTCTAGCAATGATGTTTGCGAAAATTGGTTGTCATGTGGAGGTAACAGAGATCGATGAAATGGCATGTCAAAGTGCTCAGCATAACATCAATCTGAACGGCTTGGATTCACGAATTACTTTGAAAAAAATTGAGGATGAAGAACATATTCTGATAAATTGCTATGAATCTCTAAGAAATTTTGATTTAGTGGTCTGTAATCCACCACAATATGATCAAAATTATTTCAAGAAGCGATCATTAAAAAAAGGGTTTGTTGGACAGGAATTAGAGTTAGTTGGGGGAAAAGAAGGCCATGAGTTTATTTTAAAGTTGATTGAAGAGATTAATTATTTTTCAAAATCCCCAAGTTTTTACTTTCAATTGACGTTTCCTAAATTGTATGATCTAATCTGTATTAATCTTCAAAAAAAGGGTTATACTTTTCTTAAAGAATGTAGAAATATTGGTACAAGAAAAAGATATTACTTTAGAGTAGATTTTTAGAATGAGCTTTTGAATCCTAGGCTTTGTTCTTTAATAGGGGCATGGGGGATTTCATTGAATACATTCTTCTAAGATTTCAACTGCTTTTCTCAAATGTGGAATTACAATTGATCCTCCAACAACCAGAGCTACGTTAAAAGCTTCATAAAATTCCTCTTTAGAGACACCTAGTTCATAACACTGTAGAATGTGATAAGTAATACAGTCATTACATCGCAAGACAAGACTGGCTACTAATCCTAGTAATTCTTTAACCTTAGAAGAGAGTACTCCTGTATCATAAGCGCGAGAATCCAACGAAAAAAACCTCTTAATCCCCAGATTTGCGTCTTCCAGAATTAATTCATTCATTTTTTCTCTATAAGAATTAAATTCCTCAATTTTAGACATACATTTCACCTTTCATATCAGTTCATAGATTTATATGCTACTTTTCATTTTTTACCTATAAGTTTAAATGCTGACATTTTAATGTGAAGGGCGTTTGTTCATTTTTGGTCAATTTTGAGAATGATGATCTTTCATACCTCTCCATCTTAGATAGTGAGAAGAGGATTTATGCTTCCTGATCCCCAAAGTTTTAACTTAATTAAACAATATCTCTATAAAAGGGGCTTTTGTGATATCAGTTCTTATAAAGATAAATATCTAAGTCGACGATTAGCCATTCGGATGAGAGGACGGAATTGTAAAACGTATGAGGATTATTATGATATTCTAGTTCAGAATGATAAGGAAATTAACTT
Organism: Candidatus Hodarchaeota archaeon; assembly: GCA_016840285.1. The sequence goes on from JAEOSR010000095.1 coordinate 19,094, forward strand.
ACTAAAGAAGAGTCTTTCAATTAATGTGACCAAGTTTTTTCGAGATCCAGATACATGGGAAGAGTTCCAAAGTATTATGAAATCCTACATAAAGGAAAGGAATGAAATAAAAATTTCACCTTCTCTTCGGATCTGGAGTGCTGGTTGTGCTGTAGGATCTGAACCTTACAGTATTGCGTGTATTATTCATCACGCTTTAGGAAATCAGTTTCGGAAACTTAATGTCAAAATCTACGCCTCAGATTTTAATGAGGAACTTCTCCAGATTGCTAGACGAGGTATTTATGAAGGAGAAATCTTGGAAAATGTTCCTAAAGAATTTTTAATAAATTATTTTGAACCATTTGCAAAAGGAAAACGAGTAAAATATAATATTAGGAGAATGGTTGATTATTCGTTTGTAAATCTATTAAAAGATCAATATAGATTCCCAAAATTAGATATAATCTTTTGTCGAAATGTAATAATCTATTTCTCAAAAGATATTCAAAATGAGATTTTTAGAAAATTCTACAACCTGTTGGTACCTAATGGTTTTTTAATTTTAGGTAGGACTGAAATACTTTCTCAATCTTTTAGAGAAAGTTTTGACGTTTATTCGCTAAGGCACAGGATCTATAGGAAGAAATCCGATTCTAAACCACCGCAAATCAAGAAAAAAGTGAAACAGCATCGAAATTTAAAATGCATAAAATGTGGGCAAAAATTCGACCGTTTGGTTGATCTTCGATTACATGAAAGAAAAAATAGCTGTAGTAAATTTCGATGTAAATTATGTCCTAAAAAGTTCAATAGTGAAATTCGTTATAGAGCTCATATGAAATATTTCCATTAATTCCTCTTATCAGGAAAAAAAACTTAGTGGCTTTAATGTAGAATTCAGAAGAAAATTCTTTAAGAAATCTTTTATGACTCCTTGAACTGATAGAAATGTCAACGAAACCCCTAGTAAGTAAAAATTATTTTTTGGGAGTTAAATTTTTTGTCATCTTTTTTTTATTATCTAATGGAGGCTTTTTAACAACTGGAATAATTTCAAGAGGGAATTATACTACAATCTCTGTTTCCGAATCTAAAGATCTGATAGTGAGTAATGATGAATTATTTATTCTTGATGTACGGACAAATGATGAGTTTAATGATGGCCATATCCCTGAAGCATATCTAATTCCTCATACTGAAATAAGTACGCGTCAAGATGAACTCCCAAATAATAAGTCAAGACCTATCCTTGTTTATTGCAGATCTGGTACTCGTTCTGCTGCTGCCAGTAACACTCTTGACTCATTAAATTATACCCAAGTATATAACATGAATGGTGGATTTGATGCATGGAAGGATACTGGTTATCTCTATGAAACTGGACCCTTTGTTAAACCAATTACAACATCAAACACTACAGAACTATCATCGACCGAACAAACCTCTACTTCTTCAACGCACTCAACGACCACACCTGCTTTTGAATTCACATTTGTGATTCAATTATTTGGTCTAACGCTAATTGTCATAAAGAAACAGCGAAAATAAAGTACAAGTTTCCTTAAATAGACGAGATTATTCCAGAATTCCATAAAAGATTAAATTAATCTCTTTATCTTGGAGAACTGAGGTTATGAAATCATCCAGATCTGTTGATAAACTTTCCATAGAAGCTTCCTTCTTGAAATTTCGTCAAGGAGGAATTTTATTACATCCTACAAGTTTACCAGGGATGTATGGTATTGGAGATCTTGGATCAAAATTCTATCAATTTATTGATTTTTTACATTCAAGCCAACTAAATTTGCTGCAGATTTTACCACTAGGTCCCACAGGTTATGGAAACTCACCTTATCAATCTTTCTCTGCTTTTGCTGGAAATCCATTGTTAATAAGTCCTGAAAAACTCATTGATATTGGATTACTCACTTTTGATGAAATAATTTTCCCTAGATTCCTTGAAACCAAAGTGAATTTTAGTAAAGTTATGGATTTTAAATCCGAATTAATGGATCAAGTATTTATAAATTTTACCAAAAAAGGCTTCTCATCCTTACAAACACAATACAATTTATTTTTAGAACACCACAATTATTGGTTAGATGATTACGCACTTTTCATGTCAATTAAAGAAGTGTATGACCTACAAGCATGGAATACATGGGAGGAGTCATTGAAAAAACGAAAATCTTCTGCCATTTCATCTTGGAAGAGAAATCATGAAGAAAGAATAGAATTTCATAAATTTATACAATTTCTTTTCTTCTATCAATGGAATGAGGCCAGGAATTATGCCCATAAAAAGATGGTGAAAATAATTGGAGACATTCCAATATTTGTGGCATATGACTCTGCAGATGTTTGGGCAAATCCGCATCTATTTTACCTAGATAAGCATGGTGAATTAACATACGTTGCGGGGGTGCCACCAGACTATTTTTCGGAAACAGGTCAACGTTGGGGAAATCCAATTTATCGTTGGGATTTTATGAAGAAAAATGGGTATAATTGGTGGATTCAGAGAATAAATCACAGTTTTACCCTTGTTGATATTCTAAGAATTGATCATTTTAGAGGATTTGAGGCATATTGGCAGATACCTGCTGATGAGTCGACAGCTATTAATGGAAAATGGGTAAAAGGTCCAGGAATTGATCTCTTTATTACATTGAAAAAAGCATGCGGATTTTTACCAATTATTGCTGAAAACTTGGGGGTTATTACACCTGCAGTTGACGAATTACTACTGCAAACTGGTTTTCCAGGTATGCGAGTATTACAATTTGCATTTGGCCTTGAAGAAGAGGAAGGTATCAAAAATAATTATCTTCCTCACAATCATATTCCAAATACTGTTGTATATACTGGTACTCACGATAATGATACAACTCTGGGCTGGTTCAAGACTGCTACCCCGGAAGTTCAAAGTGAAGTTTTAGAATATCTGAACTCAGATGGTGAGGATATTGCTGGAGATTTAATTCGTCTAGCGTGGAGTTCGGTCGCAAAAATTAGCATCATTCCATTACAGGATCTACTTCGATTAGGAAATGAGGGACGAATGAATTATCCTGGAACTGAAAATGATAATTGGGAATGGCGCTTTAAATGGGAGCAATTAACAGTAAAGCATAGCAATGAAATCGGTATACTTAATAAGATCTTCCAACGAGTTTAATCGGAGATTAGGTTTCGTGACATGCTTGGATAGCCCACTCAATAAGTGGTAGAAGACTATTCCGCAATTGAATACCCTTTGGTGTTAAATGATATTCAACACGAGGGGGGATTTCTGCAAAATGCTCTTTATTTAGGATGTTAATTCCTTCTAGCTCTTTCAAGCGTGAAGATAATGTTGTATCACTAATTATTTCTGAGGTTATTCCTTTAATTCGTGTTTTGATTGCTGAATATCTCAATCTTTTAATTGAACCTTTAAATTCATCTTGTTCTATGGGAAAAATCATAATGATAAAAATCATCCATTTTTTACTAATTGATTTCAGGTATTTAGTCAGGGGTTTCAAGCAAATTCCATTTATTTCAATTGGTAAGCATTTTTGCATCATTTCTAGCTGAGTTTCCAATTCTTAATTCCACCGTAGCAACTAACAAAGTGTTTAGTTACAGATTTTTGAAGCTTTAGTTTTTGATGTTAATCACTTTACTAAAGTGGAGAAAAAAAAGTTAAAAGTGAAGAAAAATGTCACAAAAGAAAGATTGCTCCTGTTGGAAGCACAAGGAAGGTCATCATGAAGAAATGAGCCACTCAGAAAAAATAGCACACTTAAAAGAATGTCTTGGCGACGTTATTGAAAGACTTGAATGTATTAAAGAGATGGCAGAGAAAATATCAATCGAGTGAAGATACGATTCGGTCTCCTCAAGCTCCTGAGCGAAAAACAATAAAATCAGGTGAAAAATGGCGAACAAAGTGAGGCTTTTCAGTTCGTCTGTTTTTTTTTTACTCAAATAAGATCTGATTTTCTTTTTTAATCCAAAGTTAAATCCTCTTATATCAAGATCAATGATCGCAGAATACAATTAGGAGGCTATATTTGTCTGATTATAATCCAAGGATAACAAAGTCTGGTCAGATAACAAAGGAAATTTACCACTTTGACATTAAACAATATAATATCCCACGATCTTGCTCAATATATTTGGTACTGACCCCAGAATCAGTTGTTGTTATGGATGTTGGAACTTCGGATGATGTGAACGTTGTTCTCTCTTTTTTAAAGGAAAATAATATTTCACTTAAAAAAATCAAATATCTTATTCCATCTCACCATCATTTTGATCACTTTGGCGGAGGATGGAAATTATGGGAGAGAATCAGGGAATTTAATCCCGATGTGAAAATTTTAACAACAGAAAAGACTAAGGAGCTAATACAACATTCCACCGAACATCTAAATCGCGCAAAAAGAACCTTTGGTGAACGTATTGGAATAATGAAACCTTCACCTGATATTGCTTATAAAATTGTAGAGCAAGATAAAGTGATTCAGATTCCTGGACTTGAGAAACAATTTAAACTTGTATCAACTCCTGGTCACACTTACGATCATGTCTGTCCAACATTATCAAATAATGGAGAAACAGAGTTCGTATATCTCAGTGAATGTGCCGGAGGATTATTGCATTCACACAAATTAATAACGGTTCCTAGTTCAATGCCTCCAGATTTTAATTTTAATTTATATTTACAAAGCCTAAGGAAAATAATTGACTTGGAACCCCTTAATGTCGGATATGCGCATGCTGGGGCAGTTAAAGGTCATGAAGGAGTAAAGCAAGTGCTAGAGGAGCATGTAGATTTTTCATTCTTTTTTCGTGACTTTGTCAAAAATAAATTCAATGAGAAGGGAGAAACAAGATATGTGGTAGAAGAATTTATTGAACAAGAAATGAAAGAAAGAGCTGATGTTTATTATAAGGAATTGCACTCTAAGTACGTTGTTGCCGTCGTATATGGCCAGTTAGTCGATTTGGGACTCAAAGAACCAAAATAGTTGATTTTTATCATATAATATATAATTAAAAATATTAAACTACATATAATATATTCTATAACTCTTTCTTTCTTGCCCAGACGATAAAATATTTATTCTCTTGATTGAAAATATAGGTGTCCTCATACTCGTGTCAATGTGATAGAGAGTATTTTTTTTATAATTCCTCTATTTTTGACAAAATGCCATTACTTTATTATTATTTTCTTTTTGGAGGTTATTATTATACCTAAACCTGGTAAAGATAGAATAGATAAGAAAAATCCTAAAGATCTATCATCAAACACTGACTATCAAGAAAAACTGCTTAGATCAAGCAAGAAGATTCTTTCGTTAAGAGAGGATTTGAAACAGGATTTTAATAAGGAATTACGAAGAGATCCAGATCCATCTCAAGGGTTACAACTATCATTAAAAGGCTTAGATGAAGCTATTGGTCACATATTAGAAGAAATTTTTGGAAATAAAGTTTGGACTGATGAGATAGATAAAACAATTGAAAAAGAATTGGCAATATTAGATTTAAAAATTCCTGAGGTGAAGGAGAAAGTTCTGAAAGCAAATCAATTAGTTTTAAAGGAAAAAATCCTTGATCAAGCAGGAGTAAAATCCATACTAAAGTCAATAAGAGGGATTGGAGTTAATGCACGGGATGAACAAGCTTTTGATGAGGCAATACAAATTCTTCACGACGTGGAAAAGAAACTATTACCTGCAATTGAGTCTCATCTGTCAGATAAAGACAAAAAGTCCATCAAAGCATCATTACTAAAAGAATTACACACTACTCTTATGATGAAGGGAAAAATTGACGAAGCAATCCAGGTAATTGACTCTTGTTGTGTAGAAGAAGATTATGATAGTACAACCTATATTGACTCTCAAATTGAGAAAAGTTACATGTTGACACAAAAAGCAGAATTCAGCCAGGCTGTTAGTCTCCTTAAAGACACTTTAAAATATGAGACTTCTTTACCTGAAAATGAAAGAAAACTAGAACAATCTGCAGAAATTAAACGAGCACTTGCTATCGCTTATAGAGGACAGGGTGCATATCAAAAGGCTCTTAGATGGTTTGGGGATGCTCAAAAGGAATTTCATGAAGCGAAAGAGGAGTTAGGTTACTATAACGCTCTCTGGGGAATAGGTAAATTAAGACATTTAACTGGGGAATGGGATAAAGCTATTCAGATTTGGAGAAAGCTTATAGTTTTTTATGAAAAGCTACCTGATGATAAAGCAATTACAAAAAAAACAGGAAAACCTCCTTCCTTAATGCGAATTACTGCTTATACTGAATACGCTCATACCCTTCAACTTTATGGTAAATTTAAAGAAGCTGAGAAAATCATGGATAAAGCTTTGACTCTCGCTCAAGAATCAAGGCATAAACATGCTGGTTGGCATAACTCACATCTCCATTTATTGTATAGTGATTTACATTATCAGCAAGAAGATTTTGAGAAGGCCTCACAAGCGATAGCAGAGGCCAGACGAATCAATGCATCTTTAGAATCTCAACAAAAAGAGACTGTCAATGAGATGAAAATCATACGTTACGAGATTAATGTTCTATTAGCGTTAGATAAAGCAGAAGAAGCAAAGAAGAAGTTATTGGAACAGTATGATAATTGTAAATCTAATTGGCAAAAAGCTGCTTATTATCGTTTACTTGGCTTGATTGAGAAGCATGAAATGAATTTCGGGCTGGCTAAAGAAGCATTCAGATCGTCCTTGGAGATAACTAAAGAGATTGGAGCCTCTTCTTTATCTGATGAATTATTATACATTGAATTACTTATAGAAATGTCAAAAACAGGTAATCAAAAAGCCGCGAGTGAAGCAGAATCCCTTTTATCTGAACTGGAAACTGAGATTAAAAAGAAGAAGATATCTGCTTTCATATTGGAATGCAGCCTGTTGAGAGCTCACCTAGCTAGAGTCCATTCTAATTATGACAAAGCCTATCAGCTATACTCTGAAATCATAAGAGATGCGGACACCTATCACTTATACAGACAGAAAAATAAAGCTTTAGAAGGTATTTCTTTAATCGAACAGGAAGGACAACAACTACGTGCTACTCGTGCTAAAGAAATGTCCGTTTACCGATATTTGGAAGATGCCAGGAGAATTCTGGAAGAAAATTCTTGAATTCTGATCTTCAGTAAACTAACTGATACCTGGGTAGATGTCCTTATTCGATCTTTATTTGAATCCTTACTGTGAAAGTGGAAACCTTCTACTTTTCGGGTCTAAAAACTCGCCAAACAAAAAATATCATCCCAAAGATGAAGAAAAAAAGTCCACTAACAATTAAAAAGACTAGTTCAGGGAAAACCTGCATAAGATCATGATCAAATAACAGGATATTTCGTATCGCTGTTGTACTCGAATAGAAAGGGAAGAAGTCCCACAATTGTAACGCACGAAGACTCCCAGAAGCAGTTGGTATTAGATCAGGCATCAAAGGAACTTCTGGTACAGGAAGAAACGCACCTGAAACAAATCCAATTGGGGCAGATAATATCGCTACAACACCTGTTGCATCCCGTCCATTTGGTACAAATGCGCTTACAAAAAAGCCTAATCCTAAAATTGGAATGATGGTAAGCATTGCTACAATAAAAGCATTAAATGGATTACCCTGACCACGGAACCCAAGTAGATAAGCTGTAAGCATCATTATCGCTACTTGTACTCCACCTGTCACAATTTGGGTGAGGGAAACACCTCCCAGCAATTCAATTGGATGCATACTGGAGATTTTTAGACGATCCAATGTTCTATATTCTCGCTCATCACCAAGAATCCCAGCAATACTGCTGGAGGATAATACTAAACCAAATGTTAAGAAACCACTGATGAAATAATCAAACTGGGTTAATTCATAACTTATCACATTTTGGAAGTTTGTGTCGAAATTTCCAGCGTCTAGATCGACTTCATAAAAAAAGGACTTAAAATTTTTTATTGTATCTTCAATTTCTGTTTGTGCTGTCTGAAAAGCTAGATAACTAGGATCTCCTAACAGCTCAATTGTAATATTCACATTCTGGATCTCAGGGTTATCAACTAAAGGTACACCATTAATGATCTCCTCATGAGAATTAATTCCTGATAAAATTCCATATGAAAAGTCATTGGGAATATTTAAAGCAATTGTAATCGCTCTGGATTGTACAGCGGACTCTGCATCTTTCACTGAGCTAAATGTTGTAATATGGAACGATTTATTGGAAATTATTATGGGTGTTTCTCCTTTTAAGCTATTGATATATAGTTGGCCGAAACCAGTAAAGAAGGGATTTAAAGAAGCATTTTCAAACCAATCTTCTGAATAATCCTCAAAATCATCTTCCCATCCGCCAATAGTGATATTTTCACCATTATCTTGATTTATGATACCTATTGAAAGAGTTGAATCCCCACCTACTATATCTACCCCTCCAAAGATAAATGCAAAAACAAGCGTGAACCCTATCGGAAATCCAACAATTAAAACCAAACGTGAAGGGCTTCTCAAAGTTTGTTTTATTGTTCGTATGAAAGTACTGAAAAAAAGCATGAATAATCACCTTTAGTTTGGAATATCTCCCATGAATCGTCTCTTAGTATAGAAAATCATACTAAAAGCTAATAATACTAAGCTTGGAATAATAATAAAGAGGATATCAGCCCAGACATCAATAATTGAAAATTCATACAATAATATGGACCTTAATGCATTTACCGCATGAGTAGATGGTAAAATATCCCACAATATAAAATCTCTCGGCAAACCTGAAGCTGTTGGGAAAACTTTTGGTAAAATAGTTATAGTTGGCGTTTCCATGAATGCTCCAGACATAAATGCTAATGGTGTCATGAGAAATCCAGCTGATTGCCCAGCTGTATCTGATGATTCGAAAACTCCAGCCAAAAGAAATCCAAACGCTGTTGTGAACAAAGTTGTAAATAATAATACAATCATTGCTTCAATAATATTACCTGCAGGGTTAAAACCCAAAGCCACTATCGCAAAAACCATTAGAATACTCAATTGAATAACAGAGATTAAGAATGCATAGAGTGTTACTCCTGCAATATATTCGTAAGGTTTAATCAAAGATAATCGTACTCTAGCAATAGTTTTTGTCTCAGAAAATTCCCCAACTAAGAAGGCTGCTAACATGCCTGCCTGGGTTAATGCAGCAAAGACTAAAATACCAGGGAAAATCATATCAAAGAGACTATAGTTTTTTACAGTAATAGGTTCGAGATTAAATTCAAGATTTCCCCCTGAATAATTTAGAGCTTTGATTTCTTCATTAAAAATGGTAAAGATATTATCAAGAATAATTTTAGCTACTTGATATCGTGAATAACCTTCATCACCAATGACATTGATCTCACTATTTTCATCAATGGGAAATGGAGGACCAGTATAGGACCAAGGGGGAAAACTCAAATTGTGGATGTATATGTTATTTTGAAAATAGAATGCACTATTAAATGCTGATAATGTAGTATTCGAGTAATTTTCTGGAAAAATAATCAAAGCATCTAATTGGCGATCCTCTACAGCCTTTTGTCCTATTTCCTGATCATCATACTCCAGAACAATAAAAATTCGTCTTTCCGATTTTCCTTCGCTAGTTTGATAATTTGATGTGTTTAAAATATTTATAAAGTCAGTTGCAAATCCATAATTAATAGTTGATTCATTAAAAGGTAGATTACTTAACAAAGCGGAATCACTGCTAAGATAATTGGCTAACTCATCTCCTATACCATCATCATTGTTGATAATGCCTATTGTGTAAGTCTCAGCCTCACCTAATCCCGATGCACCAAAAGCAAAAGCAAACATGAATCCCATGAAAGCAGGCATTCCTAAGAGTACTGCGATAGTAATCTTAAGTCTAAGTACTTCTCTTAGAAAACGTATTGCAATATCAAGTATGAGCATGAAAAACCCGTCTTTTTTAATTTCGAAGAGCTCGGCCAGTTAGGCTGATGAATACATCTTCAAGTGTAGTATTTCTAATAGCCATGTTTTCTACCACAGCTCCACGCTCTTCTATTCGATTCAGTATCTGCGCTAGATTTGGGATCACATTCAAAGCTCTCAGAACAACCCGTTTTTCAGAAACATAAGCATCTTCGACCGTTAACCCTTTTGTCGTGGTAAATCCATTTAAAAGATCAACCATCTGTTCTAAATGCTCTTTTGAATCATCAGCTAGATCTAATTCAACCAGATCTCCTTGTCCGATAGAAGCTTTCAATTTTTTAGGAGTATTTAAAACTAGAATCTCACCGTGATCAATGATGGCTACTCGATCAGATAACCGATCTGCTTCTTCCATAAAATGAGTTGTTAAAATGACTGTCTTTCCTTCTTTGGGTAAGTTTTGAATGAATTCCCATACTACAACTCGTGATTGCGGATCTAAGCCAGGTGTAGGTTCATCACACAGAACAAGTATAGGGTCATGAACTAATCCCATTATTAAGTTTGCTCTTCTTTTCAGTCCCCCTGATAGGTTTTTAACATAAGCTTTTCGTTTATCGTCCAACCCCATCTTATTAATTAAGCTATTAATTCTATCCTCTGCTATTTCTTTTGGAATGCGATATGCTTTAGCCATAAACCATAAATTCTCTTCAACTGTTAGTTCTTCGTAAAGACTTATTTCTTGGGGAATTATCCCAAATAATTTTTTTAGGTCCTTCTGATATTTCCTGTCTTTTGGATTCTTACCAAAGATCGTGACTGTTCCCTCATCTGGTAATAGAAGGCCTACCATCATTCGGAGGCTTGTGGTCTTTCCAGCACCATTTGGACCTAAAAATCCAAAGATCTCTCCTTTATTGACTGAGAGTGATATACTTTTCACAGCTTCTACTTCTTGTTCTCCTTTCCCAAAAGTTTTCTTCAAACCCTTGACTTCTATGGCATTATCAGCCATCTCTGATAAAGACTGCAAACTATTAACCTCTTAGTTTCATTACAACCCTTTTCAAGCTATCGATAGAATGGAACATTTCTCATTTTTCTAAGTTAATAAGTTTTATTTCGGTTTATTTTTAGAAAATGATATATTTTTACTTCGAGTAATAAAGATAAATATTGATCTTGGAACAGTGATTAAAGCTTCTCATTAAAAGCCAGTTTTCATTGGTGTACTTTGTCTTGGAGGAGCTGGGACTATGATGTAATTTTCTAATAATCCGTATTGTAATAAAAGAGTATCTAAATCTTTTGAAAATGAATTGAATGGTTCTCGTGTGAGAATGTTATGATTTAGAAAACTCTGATATCGAGAAGTGAAATGCTCTAGGATACATTGAAAGACAAATTTGAGTTTTTTTCGGGGAATATTCGGGATTGTTACAATTGTAACTAAAATGTCTCCTTTTAATTCATAATAAATATTACGTTTTTCCATTTTTACTTCTGTGATCACATCGTTTGTGATTTCACGTGCAAAACTGATCATTGCTTTGATGTATCCACTAAATAAATCCTTATTAACAGGATCTTGGGAATATACTTTTTCAAATAGACAAATCCCCGATTCATGAATTATATAAACACTTTTTATCAATTCTATACCCTTATTGATTGCACTTATTACACAATTATGTATAAGTATTATGTATTAAAATACCTAAGATAGAGGTATATGTTTGAAGCCTTAGTGAAACATACAACAGAACCATGTTAGGATCAGTTTTTATATATCTCATATTCTTTTTAAATAGTTAGACTTTCGTTTTAGAAAAATCTTTCTTCCCCCTACGATTTATAATAGCAAAAAAAACTTGAAATTCAAGAATAATTATTAAATTGCATTTTTATAGGAGTTTTTAAGGCCAAGAATTTTTTCAACAAAAACGATAGTAATGTCTAAAACCAGTATTCTTTTAATTAGTTCATGCTTAATTCCATTAATCATCGGTATTGGATCCTTTAATCCCCATCAAGCTCTAATTCAGAACACTCACGATGTTAATATCCTTACTTTGATAGCTGATGGGATTGGTAATACTTATTTTACTGTTAAAGATCAATTTGAAGAATGGGGATGGAATGTTACAACTGCGGGATTAACAAACAATCATACAGGATGCCCGAATAAGGATCCCATTGTTATACCTTCAGATATTTTAATTTCTGAGATTGATAATATTTCTCAATATGATTGTGTCTTCATTGCTAGTGGTGCCCAACATCACATCCTTAGAGATGACCAATCGGTGTTAGATTTCATTAATACTTCATATAATGAAGGGTTAGTAATATCTACGCTCTGCGTGAGTACTGTTATATTAGCTGATGCAGACATCATTAATGGAATAAAAGTTGTCGGAGCTCCTCTCTATTACAATGATATTGTAGAAGCAGGGGGGATTTTTGAGTTACAAGCTGAGGTTGTTTCTGATGGGCGTATCATTACTGGTGGAAGGGGTGGTGGTCCCACTGGAGGAGGTGATCTTGCTGCGCCTACCTCTGAATTATGCGTTGCTATCGCTAAAGAATTATTGGGATACTCCTATGTTCTCAATACTTCTCTTACACCTGTATCTGGAGTTTTTAAAACAATTTTTATGATCAGTGTTGAAACAACAAATTTAACCAATTTACCGCTTAATATGAACTCTTCTGGGATTAGCCAAGTAAGTGTTGATATCTATCGAATACATGAAAATTTGACCTTAGTAGAAGAAGTTGAACTTATCTCCTCTAATAATATCTATCTTGGGAATTTCACAGATATGGAAATTGGTGAATACATCATCATCATCGAAGTCATTAACGAGGATGAATGTATTGAGGTCGTAAGAAATGCAGCAGGCTTTTCAATTGAATCAATAGTACCAACAACTACTAGTCAAAATATTAGCTTAAGTTCTCAAACAAATTCTAGTAAGTCTACCACAGGATTGACTTTTTTAAGTTGCCTCGGAATAATATTCTATTCAACTATCCACTTTAAGAAAAAAGATAGAAAATCAGAATGAATATATCAATAGAATTGGCTATGATTAAGGTTCATAGGCATCTCATTACATGCATCTACCTCTAGATTTTTAAATAACAAGAGGAAAAGCTGTTCCTTATGAAAATCAGAATATTGTTACTTATTACTTTATTGTTCATTATTAAATTCCACCCATCATATGGATTTAAACAGAGCGATGAGACATCTATTTCTAGCTTCTCAAAAAATATTCTTCTTTCGACAAGCGATACTCCGTATCCACATCATGTTGAACCCACACTAGCTATTGGTGAGAATGATGTGATTTTTGCAGGATGGAAAAATGCTTTTAGTCATAATGGGCCTGGTGTGCGGGTTAGCTTTTCAAGATCTACTAATTATGGTAAAAGTTGGTCAAAGTCATTTGATATGCCTATGTTTGAAGGTTTAAATACTGGACAATCAGATCCATGGTTAGTATGGCACAATCAGTTTTTATATTATGCTTACCTAGAATATTCTATCAATACTGATCAGTTGTCGCAAATAACTGTTGCAAAAAGTATTGATTTCGGCGATACCTGGACTCCAGTTACAGCCTCAGATGGAAATGGTTTCGCAGATAAAGAAACAATGACCGTTAGCAGTGACGGAACTGTTTATGTGGCATATGATGATCTTGTCTATAATGCGAATATCACCTCTGTTCGTTTAACTCGTTCAACGGATAATGGGGATAGTTTCAGTGAGGTTGGAGTAATTGCAGACTCAACAACACATCCTGAGGATCATCTGGGTCCTTATGTGATTACAGATGGACATAACGATGTTTATGTTGCTTGGGTTTGGTTTTCAAATAATGAATGGGGCGATGTTTACCTCTCTGCATCCCAAGATCAAGGGGAAACCTTTTCGGATGAAATTGACATCAATCCTTTTAGTGAAAATGCTACATTCGAGACATCTCCAGATCAAAGGGCATCACGTGCTACTTTACCAGTCGTCCGATTTGACCAGAATGATCGATTATATGTATTATGGGCGGATAGACACATCGAAGGTGGGGAATGGGATATATTCATACGTTATTCTGAAGATTATGGTTTAAATTGGAGTGATCGTTTTCAAGTAAATCCTAAATGGGCAGGAAATCAATGGCAACCTGAAATGGATATTGACTCTAAAGGTCGGTGCCATATAGTCTGGTATGATGAACATAAAGATACATATGGGCCTTATTATCGCACCATCACTTTCCCAGAAGAAGAAGGAGAAGAAAATGTCTATAGTAGTCCAGTAGCGATCGCAAGCGCTAATACATCGAGCAGTTTTACGAGACCAGGGGATTATTTCACCATAAAAGTTGACTCAAAAGACATTCCACACGTTGTATGGAGTGATGGCCGAGACAATGAAATGGATATTTATTATAGTCATGGGATATTAGAAACAGCGTCAAATTCAACCACTATTAGCACTTCAGATCCAGCTTCTACCAATTTTTCTGGGATTCTTGTTCTAATCGTCCTAATTGGAATAAACACAATAAGAAAAAGAACTGTCAAGAAAAAGTTGTAACTATTGAAGAAATTCTCTCAGATCCTTCGGAGCTATTGTAAGATGACGAGGTTGCAGAGGAGTCTCACTTCGTGGAATTCGCCGATTTTGATTATATCTCTCAATAAATGGGAGTGGAACCTTTTTGATTAGTCCTACTTTGATTAGATTATGTTTAAAAGTGTCTATCTCGTATTTTCCAAGATTGTAACGATTAAATAGTTCTTGACGTGTGACTGGTCTGTTATGCTTATTGTAATGATTGAAAATCACTTTATATAATTCTTCTCCCTTTCTAGTTATTAGATTTCTTCCAAAAAGGATTTTTATCCTTTGAATTACTTGCGTTTCATCGAAGTAATTTGATCTAATTGTGAAGAATCGTTCTCCGAGCGAAGTTGGTTTATATACAGGAATTAAATCGTCATTGTAAGTTTCTGTCAATATTTCACAATGAAATGATCTTGTACCCAATTTTTTGATTCTCTCATTACTCAACGGAAAAAAAGTTTTGTTGAATGAAGCAGCTGAAACACGAATGTAGTTCCTTATATCATCAATGGGAGTACTTTTTCCATCGTGAAAGTTATCACCAATGATTTCCAACGCATGAATTTGTTCCGCACTATTTAGAAATGTCTCAATTAATAAGATCATTTTTAGGATTAATTGGTCAGTGATTTGGTTAACAGTAAAGAATTCATGGTTTGTCTTTTCATATGAATAAAAGGCTATTACTATCTCTTCTTGTTCATCTTTTTGGATACACTCTTTTTCAATACTCAATGTTTCAATTGGTTCCTTTGTCCCTGGTTTGACACCATTTTCCATGAGTTTATTTTCCAGGATGTGAATTCTCTCAATCAATTGATCAGTCTGGGATTTTAATTCTTCATTTTTTGAGGTTAAGCGGTCAATTAAGGTTTGTTGCTCTGAAATTCTAGTTTCAAATTCTTTCAAAGCCTTTGTTGATGCTACTTTTCTTGTCTTTGATTGAATTTTTTTTCTATCTGATATACTTGGAGTTGAACGTTTCCTAGTTCTTTTCTTACACTCTGGACATAGTCCATCAACTAACTTTGTAGTTTCTGTGGGTTTCTTACACTTGGAACATTCCTTAAGCTCAAGATCAGCTAACAAGCTAATGGAAGATAAGAAATCATCTGACATTTATTATCCCGTATTAACCGATTGTTGAGCCCTAAAAATCATATCTCGAAGGATTGGGTTCTCTGTTTCTCTATATACTTGGGTAAAAACTTTTATCAATTCTTTGAAGAAGGGATTACTTTCATTTAACCCATCAGTAAGTATAGTACGGAATAATTCACTGCTGCTAGTCCCAAGTTTCTCAGCAGTTTCAACTATTTTCGTTTGGAATTCATACAGTACTTCTAAAAGATCAAGATTAAATTGACTTATTCTCTCGAAGTTCTTTGTATCAATTGTGTGTGACACAAGACCGTCAAAAAGTTTTAATGGATCATCTACTATAATATTCTGATCTTTGACAACTTTTTTCTGGAAGAAAACATTCCAATAATATTTTCTTGATGGTAATCCAACCCATCGCTGACGATGTCCTTTAGGAGGAACTACTTTAACGGTGGCAACTCTCCCTTCTTCCTGTAAACGATTAATTGCACCATCAATTTTCCCTGGGTTCCATTTGAGAACTTCTGATAGTTCTTTAAGTGCCACAGGTCGATCAAAAAGTGAAATTCTTCGCTCTAATTCCCGATCTGTCTCATGACGGTTCCCTTTTGGCATCTATCGATCCACTATCCACGTATTATTTTTACCACTATGGGGTTCAATTTTAACACAAAAATACTAGATTATATAGTTTATCCTATAATAATATCTGGGCTGAATAATCCGACAAAAAAGAGGATTCCTTCCAACTAAAAAGAATTAACCCGACTAAAAAGGTCATATTAGTAATATTACTTAATAGATCATTCTATATGATTTTTGATTAAGTTTAATTGTTTGTGATTCATAAAAAGGTGATATAGATTTACCTATATGATATAGATTAATCTATAAAAAGAGAAGCCTCGAAAAAAAATTTAGTATCTTTTTTTTTGGCTTCTTTTACCAATCTCTAAATAATGATAATTCTACTTAATTTGATCTTAAAGGATGAATTTTGTTGAAGGAAAATCAATCAACTATTGGTCAAACACAGAATATAAATGGTAAAGATTGTCCAATTTGTTTTCAAAATGTAAGTTTTGGAATAAATTCAACTCAAATCATAAAAAATATCTCAGTCAAGATTGATAGAAAAGGAATCACTGGAATAATCGGTCCATCTGGTTCTGGTAAAAGCACATTCCTACGTCTGGTGAATCGATTAATTTCAGCTACAACGGGGAAAATTAGTCTTGATGGAGAATATTATGATAAAATTCCCGTCCGTGAGCTACGGAAGAGAATAGGGTTAGTCCAACAAAGACCATACCTTTTTCCTGAAACTGTTCACGATAATTTAACCTATGGTCCTAGAATTTGGGGTATTAGTCTTTCAAAAAACGATCTTACTGAACTTTTGGATAAAGTTGCGCTTCCTCATGAATTTCTAGACCGTGATGTCGATAATTTATCTGGGGGGGAGCAACAACGTGTATCTGTCGCCCGAAGCTTAGCAAATAATCCTGATATTCTGCTTTTAGATGAACCAACCAGTGGTTTAGATATTATTTCTGAAGAGATCTTAGAAAACACACTGATGAGATTATCTCAAGAAGGAATAAAGATAATTATTGTCACTCACTCCTTAGAACAAACAGAAAGATTAACTGACCAACTGCTTTTTTTAAAAGATGGTAAATTCATTGAGAAAACTTCAACAAAAGAATTCTTTAAAAAATATAACGAAGAGGAGATTAGGGGTTTTTTCAAAAAGAAAAAAGAAGGAGATTAGATAAGAATTGAGTATACCAACTGAAACTGAAATTATGGAAATGCTATTTAGAATATTGTTTTCAATTCTTCTTTTAACATTAATAGTATTATTGGCTTATTGGCAAGAAATCAACTTAGAAAAAACATTCATTTGGAGTTTTGCCCGTGGATTTATACAGATTCTTCTAATGGCTTCTATTTTAATAATCATCTTTGAATTAAGAGATTTATTAATACTCTTTGGAGTTCTCATACTTATGTGTGTATTTGCGGCATATACTGCGAAGAATCGATTTCCCTATCCAAATATTTTCAGGCTAGAATTAATAGCGATTACAACTGCTAGTATATTTGTAATGGTGATAGTTACAATCCCAATACATACAATTAATTCAACACCAATATCTATAATTGAGAGACAGGGAACATATATAATTCCAATGGGAGGAATGGTCATAGCTAACGTTATGGTTATGACCACGATTGTACTTGAAAGATTGATTGCTGATATTAAGAAGTCCAGAGGAGCAATCGAGGCAGCATTATCATTAGGTGATACTACTTGGAATTCAGTTAAACCAATATTAAAAGAATCGTTTCGAGCTGGGCTTCTTCCTACAACTAATCGTGTTGCTGTTTTAGGGATCGTCACAATCCCAGGATTGATGAGTGGTATGATTATAGGAGGGGTGAATCCAGTGATTGCTTCTGTTTATCAGGTGATTATTTTCCTAATGATATTGTCAGCAGGGTTTATTGGTGAAATACTGATTGGGTTCTTGTTTGTCAGGGAACTATTTACTCCAGAAGATCAGCTTAAAAACTCATGGTTGAATTCATAACTTAATGATGATTAGAGAGGCATTTTACGTTGGTAAAACGGATACTAAGGAATTTAGAACCACAGATTGTTTGGAATCTGTTTGAGGAGATTTCCCAGATCCCTCGTGAGTCAAAAAAAGAGGAAAAAATAAGAAAGTGGATAAAGAATTGGGCACAAAACCGACAGATGATGTTTAAGGAAGATCCTACTGGAAATCTTTTATTATCAGCCTATGCATCAAATGGATGTGAAAATCATCCTGGCGTAATTTTACAAGCTCATCTTGATATGGTTGCTCAAAAGACTCCTGAAAGCTCCCATGATTTTGATAATGATCCGATTCCATTAGTAATTGTAGAAGACTATGTAACAGCTGATGGAACTACTCTAGGAGCCGATAATGGTATTGGAATTGCGATAGCTCTTGCAGCAATCAGTGATCCCAACCTCAAGCATGGCCCCATTGACGTATTATTAACTGTAGATGAAGAAACGGGATTAACTGGTGCTTTTGCGTTAAGAAGAGAATTCTTAAATTATCAGTTTCTTCTCAACCTTGATTCTGAGGAGGAAGGGAAAATTACAGTCTCTAGTGCTGGAGGAGGGGACACTAGATTCGTTCTCCCAGTTAATTGGGAGAATAAACCATCATTGACTGGATTTAAGCTCACAGTTGGGGGCTTGATGGGCGGGCATTCTGGTGTCGATATTCACAGGTCACGTCTCAATGCTATCAAGATATTGACTGAGGGGTTGATCAATATGCGCCAGAAAGTCGCTAACTTCCACATTTGTTCTATTGGTGGTGGAAGTGCTCATAATGCCATTCCTCGAGACGCTTACTGTGAATTCCTCGTTGACAATCCAACAGGAGTCCGAGAGATATTCATCGAATGGAGACGCCAAATTAAATCTTATAAGAATAATGAGCCAAAGATAAACGTAGGACTACAAGAAACACCATTGGATGCTTTTATGACTCATACAAACACACTGATTACCTTGTTATATGAGATCCCTCACGGTGCTTTGACATATTCAAAAGTAATGCCTGATCTAGTAGAAACTTCCAACAATCTTGCTCTTATTGAAACAGCTTCGGATTCAATTAAAATTATTGCAAGTACCCGTAGTTCATATAATGAAGAACTAAAACGTGTTAGAAATGAATTGCAAGAGTTAGGCGAGAGAGTTGGGGTTGAAGTTATTCAGGCACCATCATATCCTGGATGGCAACCAGAATTAGATTCACCATTTCTCAAGTTAATAAAACAAGAATATGAGAGTGAGTATGGTAAGGAAGTTAAATTAAAAGCTATCCATGGAGGATTAGAGACTGGTCTGTTTAAAGGAATAGATCCTGAATTACATATCGTTTCTATTGGCCCAACGATTAAAGATGCTCATTCACCTCAAGAAAGGGTCTATATTACATCAGTGGATTTAATTTGGCGAACAGTAAAGGCAATAGTATCAGAAATAGATCAAATTTCAGAATGAGAAGGAGAACCAAGGTATGGTTCTAATTCGAAGCTACGAGCCACAAGATCGAAATGCGGTAATCAATGTATGCTGGTGTACAGGTTACATGGGAGAGAGCGCAGCTGGACATTTTGACGACTCATATCTTTTTGGGTTATTATTTTGTGTGTACTACATTGATTACGAACCTGAGAACTGTTTTATTGCCGAAGATGAAAAAACTGGACAAGTGATAGGCTATATTCTAAGTAGTTTGGATTCAAAAAAGCAAGAAGAACAGTTTCGAAAATTTATGATTCGAAGAATCGCTCTAAGGGCTTTTATATACACTATTTGGCGTCATCCAAGAACGTTTCGTGTCTTTTGGCACTTCAAGAAGAATTGGGAGAAGGAGCCGAAGATTCATAATGATGAAATTCTTCTAGCACCTTATCCTGCACACCTTCACATTGATATCGTTCCTGACTACCATAGACAAGGTATTGGTACCCAATTAATGGAAACACTTGAAAATCATCTGAAAGATCACAACGTTAAAGGTGTTCATCTTGGAACAAGTGAAAGGAATATCAAAGCTGTTCAATTCTATAGAAAACTAAACTTCAAAGTGATTTATGAAGGGCCAAGTGGCTATGGGATGTGGCCTGATGCTTCTGAAGTTAAGCCATTGATTTTTGCAAAAAAGATGAATTAAGATTTTATATTATGTAATAAGAATTGGCCCTATCATAATAAAACCTATAATGAAAAGAGATATTATTACAACTAAAGATATTTGCTCAGAACGAATACGGGGCCGAATTCTAGACCCTATTTCACTCCCAATTAACAAACCTATTGTTAGCGGAATAAAGAGAATCGTAACATGTCCAAATAAAATGTGTGTTATACCCCCTACAGCTGATGTGATGACAATCATAAATGTAGCAGTAGCAGTAGCAATGTGTGGGGGAATACCAAAACCTAGAATCATCAGTGGTGTTTTTATCCACCCGCCTCCAATACCCAACATACCAGCACTTACACCAATAAATAAACCCGTTAATGCAAGGGTGAAGAAACTGACGCGATATGACTCTCCATCTGTATTTGATGTCAATTGCGGGCCAATTTGAAGGAGTTGCTTAATCCATTTTCCTCTGGTTTTTGAAGGTAAATCCTGCGCTCTATAGTCTTTCAACATGAATATTGCCATCAAAGATGCAATTAATCCAAAAATTATCTTGAACAAATCTGAGGGAAGAATTACAGTTAAATTTGCACCTATGAATGCCCCTATTGCGGTTGGAATCTCAAATATTAATCCTAGTTTGAAATTTACTTCTTTTCGACGATAGTTTCGAAATGTAGCTAGGATTGAAGGTAAAAAAAGAGCTACCAACGAATTGGCTACTGCTTCCTCAATAGGGTACACAAAAACCAATATCAGAATAGGAACAATGAAAACTCCACCACCGAATCCACCAATAACCCCAATTACACCTATACACGAACAGATAATTAATAAAAGGAGGAAGACGTAGATATCCATAAAATTCACCCCAAATAAGTTAAGAATTATCGGTATGGTGCTTTTTCATGTTTTGTATTAAATGATAACAAGATAGATTATCTCTTTATGAATACGTTGTAATGATTCCATAATTTACTCTTGTATTTCGGTGTGTTCCGTAATTGTTCCATCAATCGATCAAGTATGCAATATCTACAATAATCTATTCTTCTAGAAGAATGAAAAGAATGTTTCCAAAGGACTTGTTCCCCTAATTTTTCAGAAATTACAAAAAAAAGAAATGGAAGAAATGGAAGAAAAGCTATCTATTTTTAAATTCAGGTTTTCGCTTTTGCATGAAGGCCATGACACCTTCTTGCACATCTTCAGTAGAAAATGCAAGACCTGAACCGTAAGATTCCATTTCCAAACCGACATCTAAGGGAATCTGCTCAGCAGCAAGTACCATTTGTTTGACAATACCTGTTGCAATTGGAGAGCATCTCGTAGCTATTTGTTTGGCAATCTTGTATACTTCTTCATCAAAATCATCGTCATCAAAGTAGCCATTAATAACTCCCATTTTGAATGCTCTTTTGGCTTCTATTCGTGCGCCCGTAAGAATTAATTCCATTGTCTTACCTACACCAAGATGTCGAACCATAAGCTGGGTTCCACCCCATCCTGGAATCAGTCCGAGAGTTACTTCGGTGAGTCCCAGTTTAACGGATTTTTTAGCATAGCGTAAGTCGCAACTCATAGAAACCTCTAGACCACCACCATAAGCATATCTTTCGATAGCTGCGATAACTGGTTTAGGAATATCGCGGAGTTTTTTGAACGTACGTTGTCCTAATCGTACAAACTGCTTCATAGCCCAAGGACTATCTGGTATTCCTCCAGCTAAATCAACACCTGCGGAGAAACAATTTGCTGTTCCTTTCAAAACAATGACGCGTGTCTCAATATCGTCCCAAAGGAGATCAATCGCAGCGCTTAGATCTGTTAATACACCTCGACTGATTAAGTTGAGAGGAGGATTGTTCAGGTAAATCGTTGATACAAAATTCTCTAGATCTTTCTCAATGATAACATTATCAAATTCATAGGGAGATTTCTTTTCCTCTTTAGCTACACCTTTAGCGCGATCAGGTAATGATCCATCACGAATCCAATCATGGGCTCGATAAATCTCTTTTCCGTATTTATCTGCTAGACCATCTAAGAATTCGGTTAATTCCTTTAAATCAGTAGTCTCAGCCATTTCAATAGGTCCAAAAGGATTATTAAACCCTTTTTTCATGGCTGTATCGATTTCTTTAGCTGTAGTCAGGCCTTCTTCTAAAACTTTGGCAGATTCATTGATTTGGATCCTCATCATATTCATTAAATCAAAATCAGCTGCTTTATCACCAATCTCAGGTCTCCCGACCTCTGGCCATGTATAAATACCTGATCCTGTCTTTTTACCCAGATTTTTATCATTCACTAGATTTTTAAGGCTAGTGGGAGGCAAATAATCTTTGTGAAGACGATCCCCAAAGTAATTTAAGAGGTGATAGGATATGTCTAAGCCAGTGAAGTCAGCTAATTCATATATCCCCATTCTCATGCCCATGTTCATACAAGCTCTATCAACTTCAGCAGGATCATATTCCTTGTTATCATACATGAGATACATCCATAACATGGCAGGAGCATTAACACGATTCGCAATAAAACCTGGACTATCTTTCGTACATACAACTGGATCCTTATGAGCTTTTTTCGAAAATTCACCCAAAATTTTTATTGTCTCATCAGAGGTTTTCGCACCCTTGGTAATCTCAATTAACTGCATCATCACAGGTGGATTGAAGTAATGCAATCCAGCTACTTTTTCGGGTCTTTCAGTGGCAGCTCCAATTTCATCAATACTCATGCTTGAAGTATTCGATGCTAGAATTGCATGCTTTGGAGCAAATTTGTCCAAATTACCGAAAATTTCTTTCTTCAAATCTAGTATTTCAGGAGCTGCTTCAATGCAGAGATCTGCATTTTTCACGGCTTCTTCTAGATTTGTAGTTGTAGTAAGATTACCCATGAACTTCTTGTGGTCACCTTCAGATATTCGGGCTTTTTCGGCGAGCTTCTGAAGGCTCCAGTCGATTCGACCCTTTCCTTTTTCAACAAATTCATCGGCGATATCATACATACTAACTGTATATCCAGTCATGAGAGCTACTTCTGCGATGCCATGGCCCATGTCACCAGCCCCTATGACTGCAACGTGTTTAATATCATCAATTTTCATGATTTATTCACCTTTTACATATATTATTTCGATATAATTAAATTAGGCTAAAATTTAGCCTCCTTTCTCAATAATAGTTGCGACTCCCTGACCACCGCCTACACAGGCGTTTGCTAACCCATATTGACCATCTTCCCAATTTAAAATTCGTGCAAGAGTTCCAACTAGTCTAGTTCCTGATGCACCAAGAGGATGACCAATGGCTACAGCTCCACCTTTGACATTTACTTTGTCCCTTTCAATGCCCAGTTCTTTAATGCAATTTAAAGCAACAATTGAGAAAGCTTCGTTAATTTCCCAGAAGTCGATGTCTTTTACTTCTAAACCAGCATGTTTTAACGCCATCTTACTTGCTGGTACAGGACCTCGACCCATAACACCGGGATTTACTGCAGCCCAACCAAATGATCGAAATGTGGCTAATGGATCGATTCCATATTCTTTAGCTTTATCTTTCGACATTAAAATCATTGCTGTTGCCCCTGCATTTAACGGAGAAGAATTTCCAGGTGTAATTTGACCCTCAAAATCGAATGAAGGCGGTAACGACGCCATTTTCTCCATCGTACTTCCTCTTCTCACAGATGCATCTAGATCAAAGATCTCCCCGTTTGGTAGCTCAATTGGCATTAATTCGTCCTTGAAAAAATCCTCATCTTGAGCTTTTGCAGCGAGCTCATGTGATTCAAGGCTATAACGGTCAATATCTTTTCTTGTCACTCCGAATTTCTCTGTTGCACTTTTTAGTAACTTTTCTGCTGTTAATCCCATCACAAATCCAGTAGCAAAGTCATATTTTTCAAATTTATCTGCAGTTAGCTCTGCAGTTGGAGGATCTATGTATGGGTTATTCGCCATTGGAATATGAGTCATATGTTCTAATCCAGCGGAAACAGTGATCTCAGAATAACCAGTCATAATCTGCATTGCTCCCCAATGGATAGTAGTCATTGAGGATCCACATTGACGATCAATTCCACATCCAGGAACAGTTTCTGGCAGTCCTGCTAATGCTATAATTGGTCGTGCTCCATAAAGCCATTGTTCCATAACTGGAAAGGCTGCTCCTACGGCTACGTCACCTATCTCTTTGGGGTCAATTCCTTTTCGATCGACCATGGTTCTGATGAGCTTTGCTGCAAGAATATCCATACGAAAATCATTCAGTTTATCTCTTTCAGGAACATTCGGTCTTGATCTTGAGAAAGGTGTACGTAAATAATCAGCGATAACAACTTCACGCATATACTTTTTCACCCTTTGTACTTGTTTTATCTGATTTTGGATTAATTTTTTATGATGTCCACAGAAAAGGAGGGAATTTCAAAATTTATCTCTTCTTTCCCGAGTGAGAGGAATTTTGAAGGGTACTCCTTCTATAGCTATAGTAAATGGAATTGATTCAGACAATAAGGGTTTAATTAAAAATATTTGCGCTTTTTTTTTGCTCTACGGCTTTATTACTGCTATTTTGTGATTACAGAATTATAAAAATTTGCTAGCAAGTGTCGAAACTCTATGATAATTAGTTGTTAATAGGATAGAACACAAAAAATCCAATTAAACAAAGCATATAAAAAAAATTAAAGAAAAAGAAAAATAGAAGAGAAAAAATTGGTGGTTATTATTGAAGCTTCTTAATAACAGGCAGTAACTTCATTGTTCCCATCACATCTCCCTCGATCTTGTATTTTTTCGCAAAGAAGGCTTTTTGAGCATCTTCTTTTCCAGTAGAGATATCTGCCCAGATTTGAGTTGGTCCAATGAATGTGAAGTGTGCTTTGTCGGGTTCTCCATCATGAAATTCTGCAGAACCATCAGCTTTATGTTCCACCCAGAATGGTCCATCTTCACCTTCAAGTTTATAACATGAGTTTTTAACCCAATTTTTTAACATTCCTTGTACTTCATCATTAGCATTTATAGCCTTTACAAATTCTACTACTGCGTCTTTTCCAGCACCCATAATTATCACGTCATTTTTTTTTAGTTAAAGTATTTCTATTAAGATAAGAATAACAGGTTAACCTTATGATTTTAGTCTTAACCCAATTTCTTATACTAAACGGTCTTCATGGAGTCCTATTTAAGAAAATTGTGCTTATATTAGAATTACAATATAACCTGATTTAATTTTGGGAATTCACCTATGAAAAATAGCAAGTAACTCTTCAAAATGTGTAATTTGAAGATCAGCCTTTTTTACTTCTTTTCTCCCAAATCCATATTTACATCCTATTGCAATCCCTCCATTGTTTTTGGCAGCCTGAATATCGTGGATTCTATCTCCTACTACTACGAAATGACTTGATCTTAACTTTCTAATAATTTTACCTACCATCCAAGTTTTATCTTTTCCTGGATTCTGACCAGCAGCCATCATCTCATCAAAATACTCATTCAACTTAAATCGTTCAATAGCTACTTCAAAATAATCGACTCGGGCGTTAGTACAAAGCGCTAACTTGAATCCATGGTTTTTTAAAGTAGCTAGAGTTGTTTCCACGTTTTGATAAAGTTCTCCTTTTCCTTCTTTAAATGCGAGTAGTTCAGCTTCTTCCACGCATTTTTCGAACCTGGAGATGATTTTTGGGTCAGTAGTCTTTAAGAGTGATGGATATATATCATCAGCTTGTTTACCGAACTGTGAGAGGATCGTTTCGTCCGATGGATATTTTAGATCAATTTGAAATTCTTTATAAAGGGATTGAAGGCATTCATGGAAAATAGGGAGACTTAACTTGTCCCCTATATGTAATGTACCATCAAAATCGAAGATTATTGTATCTATCTTGAGTAACTCCGCTTGAGAAACCATAACAAAAATCTCCTAAGTAAATTGATTAGTCTCATGTTGTTTTATTTCAGTTCCTGAAGAATTTGTAGTGATGAATGAAGAACATTATAACCATGAAAAATTATTTGACGTAGGGCGTGAGTACTTTGATATTGAGCTAAAAATGCTTCCCATCCTTTGAGGTAAAATTGTTTATAATGATCAACTATTTCCTCAAAACCATGGTTTTTTAGTTCGATTATTATCTTTGTACGGTTCCAACTCCAGATCTCAATAGGTGCAATATCAGATACTTGTGTGAGTAATCGAAAAGGAGTAGGAGACACTTGCCAGTTAATTCTTCGAATTATGACCCAATAATCTAGACCACTCCGATCGATAAGACTCATAGGGGCTTTTTCAAGGATTTCTTTAGTTTTAATGAGATGATTATAATCAATTTTGCGTATTCTTTGTGGTTCAGGCTTAGATGGGATGACTGGCTCGCCATAAATAATTCTCACGTCATTTAATCTAGGAGGAACGTATTGTGTTAATTCTAGTAATTTTTTGATTGTTACAAGCTGAGTACGGGGTAAATGAAGAGATTTAGGGAATTTGTTTGTGAATATTTGTTCATACCTCTTTGAAATCTCAAGTGATTTACAAATTGGATCTGAAATGTTTTGAAACATTTTAGAATTCTTAGTCAGCTTGATATGAATATCAAGGTCACTCAGGATTGGTACATAATCTAGTGGTGAATTCCATGGTTTTACTGCTGATCCTTTGGCATAAATGAATTTGATTTTTTCGTCAAACTCACGGAGCAAGATGATTTTCCAGACATCAAGACTATTATCGATATCTTTCCTAGCTTGGGGTAAAAATTTCGTGAATTGTTCCATTTTCACACTTTCTTTTATCTAAAAGAAATAAATTACAAGTCAATTATCAGTCTATTTTTTTCACATGCAATCAAGGATATTATTTTATATGT
Source organism: Candidatus Hodarchaeota archaeon (assembly GCA_016840285.1). Next base: position 46,397 of record JAEOSR010000095.1, read on the forward strand.
AAATTCGCTGTAGTGCAAGTGAGTGTTAAAGATTATGTCAGATGGAAGATCTCCTGAAGAAGAAATGTTTGATAAGGTTGCGTGCTTTCTTTATAAGGGATCCTTAGATAAGGTTCGAAAAGAATTTGCGTTACATCTTTTCGCAGAATGGTCAAAAGCTAATCTCGATATTATTTTGAACGCAATCGCTAAATCAAACAGTTAATGAAAAAGAGATAATCCCATACTTTAGTATCACTTAGTTATTTCATAAAATAATGTGATAGCCAAAAATAAAATCATAAGAAATATGGAAACTATTAAGAAAGTACCACTAATTTCACGGAATGGATAATGAATCACTGGTAGCATACCATGGGAGGATTCTTGATAGTAGTAGGAAAAAAAAGCTCCAAGGAGAAATAATACACTTCCTAATATTGTACTAATTTGAATTGCACGTAAAAACTCTTTCGATTTCATTTGAATAAAGGAGATCTCTTTAAACTAATAGACCTAGTTGTGTATGTACTATAAGTTCAAGGTGTCTTCCGCCACACTATTGAAAAATGAAAAATAAAAGCGAGAATAAACTCTAGCACAGCTCTATTGAATAGATTAATTACTAAATGGAGAATTTAAATGGAGGAAAAGAAAAGAGGGAAAAGAACTAAAACTAGTTCTTTCGGGTCCTCTGGCAGAGAAGGTCATGATTCGTCTATATTTTATGGAAGCAGGTTGTATAGCAATCTCCCAAGGGAAGAGAGTGTTGAATATATAGAAAATCCAATTCCCTCAAGATATCAAAATAAAATTTTTACATCTAGCTCAGAAAATATGGAAGAGCTTCCAGATAATAGTATCCATCTAATGGTTACATCACCACCTTATAATGTAGGTAAAGAATATGATACTAATCTCACGCTAAATGAATATCTATCGTTTCTCAAACAAGTTTGGAAAGAAGTAAAAAGAGTACTTGTACCAAGTGGTAGGGTTTGTATTAATATTGCAAATCTAGGAAGAAAACCTTACATTCCTTTACATTCGTTCATCATTAATACTATGTTAGAAATGGGTTTTTTGATGAGAGGGGAAATTATTTGGGATAAATCTGCAAGTGCTGGAACCTCTACGGCCTGGGGTAGTTGGATGTCTTCCTCTAATCCTTCGTTAAGAGATATTCATGAGTACATTCTTATATTTTCCAAAAAACAGTATAAAAGAGACACAATCGATGAACGTAAAAGTACCATTACTAGGGATGAATTTTTAGAATTAACTAAAAGCGTGTGGAAATTTCCAACTGAATCCGCAAAAAAAATTGGTCATCCAGCACCTTTTCCAGTTGAGTTACCGTATAGAATAATCCAGCTTTATTCACATGAAAACGATATAGTCCTTGATCCTTTCATAGGAAGTGGGCAAACAGCCATAGCAGCTATTAAAACAAACCGTTATTATATTGGTTATGAAATCGAAGAAGAATATGTAGCGTTAGCTGAAAGACGTATTAGTGAATTTAAAAGGGATCTCAAAGCTCCTAAATTGACTGATTTTATAGACTAATGAGATTATGTTTTTGAAAAAACCTGCAGAATCCTTAAACTAGTTCGATTATCAAAGGTGGAAATAATGTTCTTAGAACTTAATGATTTCACTACTTCTTTAAAGTCAGCCTTAAGTGCCAACAATCCTTCAGTTGCCATAGCAGCTGACAATGATCTCGATGGAGTATTCGGGGCAATTTTACTCGACATAGGTCTCTATAATTTGTTTGAAATCGAAGTAGACACGTATTTTCGAGATGAATTACGATGGGAGATTCCAATCGATCAAAAATTCGATATTTTAATAATGGTAGATTTAGCTTTTGACAATACACCAAACTATCGTAGAGCAGCGAATCAAGCAGGTCAGTCATTCGCAATCGATCATCATGTGACAAGCATAAAAGGATTCCCTCAACATGTCACAATGTATAATCCATGTAAAGACGGTCATTGTTACCTTCCAGCTACTTTCTTGGTTCATGAAGTTATTTCAGAGTTGGGCCTAGAAACAACTCCATTAAATGAATATTTGAATTTGTTAGGGGTTTTAGCGGACGCTGGGATTAATTTCAAAGTTGAAAATACTACTATACAATATTTTTATGATCCTAGACTCAAGGATATTTTTGAGAAAAGCTTTAACCAATTTGACTATCTTTTTGAACAGAAAGAATTTGATGGATTATTTTATCCCCATTTTAAAGAAACTATTGAAGCATTAAGCTTTGAAGGAGCAGAAGAAGGGTGGAAAGAATTATATCTCCGATTTATTAATGAAATAAATGATTTACTCTCTGCACAAAAACTCGTGAAAAGAATCCTGACAAAGAATAATGATGAGTTTTTCAACGTAATCCAACAAGTCCCAAAAAAACCAACTGAGATTACCAAATCTGGTATATGGTTAATAAAAAACACCTCTCCGATAAGTAATGGAGTTATTGGGAGAACAATAGCAGAATTGATAGGTAATCCAGTGATAGCATATTCATGTAAGAAATTTTGTCGAGTATCGGCAAGAGCGCCTTCAGATAGTGATATAGATTTCATACCCATGTTTTCTGGGTTTGGAGGTGGTCATCCTAAAGCATGTGGTGCGTTTTTAACCCAAAACCAGTTTCAATCCTTCTTGAAAAAAATAAAAGGATATTAATGGTTTTTGGATTAATTAATATCAAGAATTTCTTTCACAAGATGAATTTTCTCTTCTAGATTCCCCTGCCTACTGATCATTATCCTTTGGGCTTGTGGAGAACCAGCCCCATGCAGTGATTCTGTTTTATAACTCAGAGAAGCTACACCCATCGATAAGTTTTCAATGAATCTGAGAAGCTTATATCGTGCTTCAACTGGCACACCCTCACATGTTGAGAGATATTTTTTTAATAAATGCCCAACTTCTTGAGAATCAAAATCTGCTTGAGACGGCATTGTACAAATTATTCCTCCAGCTACATCTTCAGCTAAACGACCAATCTCATAAGGAAATCTTGTGACATTCTGTTTGCAAATATTAGCCAGAAGCATATCCATTTCATAATTTCCTGCTTCTCTTTGAAAACCTAAGGAGCTACAGGCAATTCCACAACAGTATAGTGTCTCATTTAAATGTAACATTTCAACTATTTTATCTCTAAGATGTGATGCTTTTTCAACACCATTATACCGCGCTATTAATGCCGTTGCACCGATTAGAACGTCACCTACTCCAACTTTACATCCACCATAAGATTGACGATGGAAACCTGCAAATCTATTGACTAATTCTCCCGAAAACTCTATTTCTCCCTTCATGAAAATTCGCTCGTTGGGAACAAACACATCATTAAAGATCACAAAAACTTCCTGACCACCGTATTTCCAATTTCCAATATCAAACTTCCCCTCTTCCATTTTACGAGTATCACATGACTGTCTACCATAAACCATTGTAATTCCTTTTTCATTAGTATCAATGCCAAAACTGACAGCATATTCTTCTTCCCCAGGTCTTAAGGAAAGAGTAGGCATTATAATCGCTTTATGAGAGTTTAGGAAACCTGTCTGGTGTATTTTTGCCCCTCGTACCACAATTCCATTATTGTCTTCATCAATAATGTGTAAAAACTGATCTGGATCGGACTGTTTATTCGGTCTTTTACTACGATCACCTTTTGTGTCTGTCATTGTTCCAGACACCATTAAATCTTGTTTTTGAACCGCGATCCAATAGTTCTTGAAGCGTTCATGATAATTAGTGTCATATTTCTTGTCCATCTCCCATGTGACACTGTAGAGTGCATTTGCAGTATCAAATCCAACACATCGTTGAAAACAGCATGCAGTTTGTTGCCCAACGAGTCTCTGCATTTTTATTTTGTTAATAAGATCTTCAACAGACTGATGAATGTGAGTAAAACGATTAACTGTTTCACCTGTCAGATGTGATGTGGCTGTCATAAGATGCTTGTATTCATCCATTTGAGCAAGTTCATAAATCTTTCCTACTGTATTAATTGAGGGCTCAATTATTCTAAAATAAGGGTGTTTCCAATATTCTTTAATCTTTTCACCAAACATATACAGATTTACTTCTCTTTTGATACTTTCAACATATTCTTCAGGTGTTTTTAAAGGCATGAATGTACACCAATTTTACCTTTGATAATAATCCAAATAAGCAGGAATTTAAAATTACTTTGAATCAATAATCAAAGCTTTTTTATGGATTAAGAGGTAAAGGATAGTGTATAATCACACTCATAATCAAGAAAGGGGTAAAGAGCTGCTTTTTAAAGTATTTAAGCATCAAAAGGTGGATCATATCCCTTGGGTTCCATTCGCAGGAATACATTCAGGTTTTTTAAAGAAATATACTGCTACAGATATGCTAACTAATGCAAATAGATTGTACGAGTGCTTAATTGAAGTTAATAAATTGTATCATCCCGATGGACAGCCAATTCTATTTGATTTACAAATTGAGGCCGAGATTCTGGGTTGTGGATTAAAGTGGAGTGATAAGAATCCTCCAATGGTTATTTCTCATCCTTTAGAAGACACAACCGTCATTCCAACGAAATTACCTGAAGCTACAGATGGAAGACTTCCGCTGATTCTCAAAGTGACGGAGCAAGTAAAAAGAAAGGTTGGACCTTACAGAACAGCACTGTTTGGGTTAACTACAGGTCCTTTGACTTTAGCATCCCATCTTCGTGGAACAAGTTTATATTTGGATTTATTTCAAAATAAGGAATTTGTACATGAATTACTTGAGTACACGACTCTAGTTTGTCAAAAAATGAATGATCTTTATATTACAGCGGGAATGGACGTTATTGCTATTGTAGATCCAGTTGTGTCGCAAATTTCACCGCAAACATTTGAGGAGTATTTGACTAAACTTTTTCAGAATATATTCGACGAAATTAAGAGAAAAAACCATTTTTCATCTTTTTTTGTTTGTGGAGATGCTACTAAAAACTTATCATTAATTGCAGAGACAAATCCTGATTCTATGTTTGTAGATGAAAATATTGATATGGTAAAAGCCATGAATATAGTCAAACCAAAAAATATTGTACTAGGTGGGAATATTCCTCTCACAACAGTAATGTTATTCGGCTCTCAACAGGATAATATGAAATATGTTATCAAATTAATTGATGATGTAGGCAAGGACAATTTGATAATTGCTCCTGGATGCGACATGCCTTATGATGTTCCACCTGATAATGTTATTGGAGCGTTTCAAGCAATAAAAGAACCTGAACTAATTAAAAAATCACTAGCAAATTATGAAATACCTGAAATAGATATTAATATTGAACTACCGGATTACAAGAGACTCTCCAAACCCCTTATTGAAGTTTTTACCATTGACTCCGCTACTTGTGCAGCTTGCGGATATATGCTCGCAACCGCCCTCGATGCCAAGAAAGAATTTGGTGATAGAATAGAACTTGCAGAATATAGATTTATTAAACGAGAGAGTGTTGCACGAGCAAAAAAATTGAATATCCAACACCTTCCCTGTATATTAATTAATGGTGAGCTAAAATGGTCCTCTATCATTCCTAACAAAGAAGAATTGTTAAATGAAATAAAGAGAGTCCTTTAATGCGAACTAAACAGATTCAGCTCTTTTTAATTAATGGCTTTCTAGGTTCAGGAAAGACAACATTTCTTTTAAAGTTACTGTCTCTTTTTTCCCCCCAAAAGTGTGGAGTTTTGATGAATGAATTTGGTGAAATCGGTATTGATGGATTGTTATTGCCTCAAAAAGACTTGGAACTAATAGAGGTTAATGGGGGATCAATTTTTTGCCAATGTCGACACGAAATATTTATTGAAGGATTACTCCAATTTTCAACCATTCCAATTGATATTTTGTTCATTGAAGCTTCTGGTCTTGCAGATCCGGTTACGATGGATAAAGATTTACAGATAGTTAAAAAGAAAATTGGGGAAATTTATGTTTATTCTGGAAGTATTTGTCTGATTGATTCACTTCATTTTCTAGATTTAGTTAATGTAGTTCAGACTATCGAAAAACAAATTGAGTATGCATCGTTAGCTATAATAAATAAAATTGATTTAGTGACACCAGAGAGACTTTTGGGTATAAGAGATAAGCTTCTCACAATTAATCCAAGAATTAAGCTCATAAAAACAAGTTTTGGTGATCTTTCACCAAATCAATTAATGGATTTATATTCAGAAAGAGCTATGTCACAGAAAGATATTCCAAGCATATTTACAACTACAAAAAGTACTATTGACATTTCCTTGACTGCTGATCATGGATTAGACCCCCTTAAGGTACGAAATTACTTTTCTGAATTAGCAAAAGAAACTAGAAGGATGAAGGGGTTTATACAATTGGATGATGGTCAGTGGTATTATTTAGATAGTGTCAATGGAAGTTTATCTCTAACACAAACTAACTCTAAATATTCACAAACAATGATAGTTGTCATCTTTAAAGAAGGTATAGAAAATAAAATAGTTTACAGAGCAGAAAGTCTTTGGGAGTCTTTCTCTACCTGAAAATAGTGTTGGTAAAAATTTACTTGTTCATAAAGTAAGTAAAGTCATCACAACGTAAAGGAGCGGGAGATACAAGATGCTCTGCATATTCTACTCCAATACGTGATCCAAGGGTCTTATTCCAAGTCAGTAGCATTGAGGGAAAATGTGAAATCTGAGTAGTTTTGCTCGGTACAAAACCCTGAGATTTGTAAACTAATATTGCCTTTTCCTTAAGATCAACGTAGTTAGTAATGTCTATGAAAAAAGAGGTGTATCCTTCTGGATGTAAATCAATAAAACGTACAGGAAAATATAATAAGGAATTGATACGGTGAACAGGTAGATTATCAAAATATTTATCCCATTTAGTAAGTCTAGAATAGAATATTGCTGCCTCTACTATTTGTTGTGCTTGATAATGATCAGGAGATGCCATTAAAGTTCTTCCATACATTGAAATAACTACTTTAGGACACCATCTTCGAAATACTGTAGCTAATTTACAGCGTGCCTCAAATGTATCAAAAAGTCGTCGATTTGGGAGATCTAATGTGATTCTCTCTGCTCCCAAGATGCGAGCTGCTTCTTTAGCCTCATTTAATCTTCTTTCAGCGTAATCAGGGTCATAATCATCAGGAGAGCGATATTTTTCATTTTTAGGTGTTGGTTCTGCAGTAGTTAAATCGATAATACCAGTTTTGACACCGTTTTTAGATAATTTTGCTATTGTACCCCCAATTCCTAGTTCAACATCGTCAGGATGTGGGCCTACCGCCACTACTTCAACTAGTTCTTCGTTCATTTTACTTCAACTTTCTTAACGAGTTTTATAAAAATTCTAATAAATGTCCATCGAAAATGGTAATATTTATTATCATCAGTTATTCACGATCTATGATATCAACGTCAGCAGGCCCAGTTCCAATAAAATGAAATTTAAAATTTAATTTATCTTCGATTCCATTTATCCACTTCTTTGTATTGGTTTCTAAATCATCATAGTGACGTTTACCCGCCTCATTGGGATAAATAATATCCAATTTTGTTAAAGCAAGTTTTGTAGCGCCGTTTAGCATGATACTCCTTTTTGCGAGATCTACATTAAAAGGTGCAGCTCTACGAAGACGTCGTGTAACCGTTCCATATTCGATCCAACCTCTTTTCCGAGTTTCCTCTTCAGATAATTGATTAGGTAAAGGCCCTTCGCCAACTCGAGTGACATATGCCTTGAAAACGAGAACTACATCAGTAATTTTAGTGGGACCTATTCCTACATCTGCACAAATAGATGAAGCAGTCACGTCTTTTGAGGTTACAAAAGGATATGTGCCGTGAAATAGAGATAAATGAGTCGCTTGGGTTCCTTCAATTAATACAGGTTCATTATTATCAATAGTTTTATTTACTTCTTGAGGAACATCTAATAGAAAGGATTTTAATCTTTTGATATCTTGTGCTAAATCTAAAACCCGACGTATTCGATCCTGATTGGCTGGACCTGTTCCTGCTCCAGAAGTTCCAACGGTTTGAGTTAAATGTTTGTCAGTTGTATCAATCTTAATGTGTTTAGGAGATATTATGCCACAGTGTGGATCAAGAAATGATATTCCCTCCGTTTCGGTTAATTTAACTTCATCTAAAAAAACATCAGGATTTACTAATACCCCAGGACCAATAAGTAACTTCTCAACATGTGAACCCCCAATACCAGAAGGAACCATCCTTAGTTTATACTCTTTATTCTTAATGACTATTGTGTGGCCAGCATTCGGCCCTACACCTCCTTTAGCTACTATCTTAGCTTTGCGTTTGTTTACAAGGTAACTAATAATTTTTCCCTTGCCCTCATCACCCCAAAACCCACCACACACGATATCACATGTCATTTTATACCGAACTCCGTTTATTTACTTTTTTAAGATTATATGTCAAGGAGGAATCATTTCAGAGATATTTTAATTATATTACCTTATTGTTTTTATTCTGTATTCCATCTTTTTCATAAAAAAATTTATGTGTTATTTCATCATATCTTAAATGGGAACCAAATATATGAGATTATTGACAAGATCTCTGAATAGTCATTTCTGTGGCATTTATCATGACATTTTTTCCTTATAAGCGTTATAAAACACCTATTGCTGATATTTTTGAAGAAGAAAAGCAGCTAAAACTCCAACTTCTTGTTGAACGCAAACTTGCTGAGGCTAATGCTGATTATGGCAAAATTCCACAAGAGGCTGCTAAAGAAATTGAAAAATTTGTCAGACTAGAATATATATCACTAGAGAGAGTAAAGGAAATAGAAAAAGAAACTCATCATGACGTTTTTAGTATGGTAATTGCTGCTACAGCAGCTTGTCCAAATTATGGTCAATACATTCATTTAGGTGCAACATCCAGTGATATTCAAGATACAGTCACCGCGTTACAACTTAATGAGGCAAAAAAAGCTCTTCTCGACCGTATTGATGATTTATTGCTGATTTTAATTCAATTGGCCAAGAAATACCGAGATCTTGTATGTATTGGCCGAACACACGGAAAACATGCGATTCCGATAACTTATGGTTTTAAATTTGCTAATTTTCTTAATGAGCTTCATATCACTAAAGAAAGCATAATGAAAACCAAGATTTATGGAAAACTCTCTGGGGCTGTAGGCACCTATGCAGCACATGGGACAAATGAGATTGAGAAAGATGTTATGCGAAAATTAGGACTAGAATCATCAATGATTACAACCCAAGTTGTTCCCAGAATTATATATTTTCAATTTGTCTCCTCTGTAATAGAAGTTGGTGCTATACTCGATAAATTAGCAAGAGAATTGAGAAATTTACAACGTACTGAAATTGGGGAAGTTAGCGAGAAGTTTGGACAAAAACAAGTTGGATCTTCTACAATGCCACAAAAACAAAATCCTTGGAGACTAGAAAGAATCAATGGAATTACCCGGTACCTTCGTTCGCTACTACCGTCAGCTTTAGAAAATGTTTCATTAGAACATGAAAGAGACATGTCCAATTCTAGTGCAGAACGAATAATTCTCCCACAGCTTATCACTCTGACTGATTTTATTCTGTTAGAAATGAAAGAAATTCTCAGTGGATTGATAATTAATGAAGAAAACGTTGAAAGAAATCTGTTTCTACTAAAAGGCCGCCAATGTAGCGAAAATTTACTTGTAGAACTGACTAGCTCAATAGGTAGGCAAAAATCTCATGTACTTTTACGTGAACTTACGAAAGAAGACGACTTTATTAGTACAGTAAAAAATCACCCACAAATCAAAACAATATTTACGGAAAGAGAAATAGATGAAATCCTAGATCCACTGAAGTATATCGGTTTAGCACCAGAGCTTGTAGATCAGGTAGTAGAAAAAATTGAGGAAAAAATAAGTAAATAATGTCTGATTTTATTTACCTTTTATAAGTTTAAGAAACTGTTTAATTGAGTAATCTGGAATACCAGCCTCTTCCGTGAAAAATCTTTTTGCTTCAACAGCATCCATATCTCTAGTTCTAAGTTGTTCAGTCATGAATTCGTATCTTTCATGAGGGAAAATAATCCAGCTCTCTGTTTCCTCCACAAAATATTGAGGTTTAATTATTGACCATGGTTTATAGTATAGAGTCCCTATTCTTACTTCTAGAGGTTTTTTCATATTCAAATATTTCATCGCGAATTCGAGAGAAATCCCACTATCAGCAACATCATCAATAAGTAAAATTTTCTTCCCATGGATGTGTCCTGGGAGATCTTGATATATAATCGGTTCTTTTTGTGTCTTTCCCACTCCTGAGTAAAAACCAATCTGCATAATTGCTAATGTAGGTTTCTCAGACTCACATAGAAAGAGATCACTAATAATTCTTGCTGGAACTAATCCTCCACGACTTATTCCAGCTATAATGTCAGGAGAATATCCATCATTTCTAACCAATTTATAAAGTTCAACAGTTATTGATTCGATATTGTCCCAAGAAGGAGCTTTGAATGTTAATTCGTTTGATGGCAATACTTTGTTCACCCATATCTTAATTGAATTGATGTTCTAATTGAATTATTCTAGGATCTTCACTATTTAGCTTCTAATACCAGTTTTAAAGAACACTTTACTGAAAAAAAGTGTGTTTTTTATTAATATTCTGATTTTTCAAATATTATCTTATTCTCTCAAAGAGTCATTCAACATTCGTTTGTTTAGAGGGGTGTTATTATTAAATAACTAGGTTTTTATTATAAATTGAAAAAACTTAGAATATCTTAGTATTTCACAGAGTTCATTCTATTCAAAAAAGCCTATATTAAAAGTAATAAGAAATCTATGTGACAATACTCATTTTTGGAGGAGTTCCTCCTTAATCACAACATTTATAGTAGATATTAAACTAAGTGTAGAAATGTCTTTATATGCCTTAATTATGTATGTATTCTTTTCAAATAGATGTTCGAAAGAAAGAAGGGGTTTCTTTGGATCCTGAAAAACGAAAAGAGATTTTTATAGGGCCAACCATTGTGGCTACAGCTAATGCGATGCGAGCACTCGATGCTCCTGTCCGCTATCCTTTATTGTTAAGTCGATATACTTGGATACAAGATATTGATAGCGCTTTGCGATTAAGTAGTTTCTCCTCCTTTATCGTAACAGTTGAACACATTATTGGTGTTTTAATCATTACTCCGATTATCTTACTACGTCGTGGTAAATCACATTTTGTTTTGTTACTGAAGGATTTTCAAAAAAGAGAATGGGCGAGTATTGCTTTTGTTTCGTTAGGCTCAGGGTTAGGATTATATTTTTTTCTCATTTCGTTCGCTTTAGGAAATCCAACGGTAGCAATACTACTTCAAAAAAGTCAACCTTTGATTACATTGTTAGTAGCAATGATAATATTGAAAGAAAGACCTACAAAGTTTTACTATATTGCGATAATTTTTTCTATTTTGGGGATATTTCTAATCGCTTTCGAAGATCCCTTTCAAATCACATTTAGCTTTGAAACTCTGGCTGCTCTATGTTCAATAATTGCAGCTGTATTTTGGGGATCAAACACTGTTTTTGGACGAATATTAACAGAAAAAGCTGATTATTGGGATATAACGACCTTCCGATATATAGGTGGAGCAGTAATCTTAATATTCTTTAATTTACTCGTTTTTGCTTACACACCTGATAATTTCAATGCCCTTAGTGAATCATTCACTACTTTTCCAAAATTTTTTGAAAGTGATCTTGGAATACCTATGCTTGGAATCATATGTATTATTTATTCAACAATTTTAACTGGTGGAATCATTCCCTTAGCCCTTTATTACTTTGGTCTTAGATGGTCCAAAGCTTCAGTGGCGGGATTAGCAGAGCTTGCTTTTCCACTTTTAGCAATTTTTATTAATTTCATTTTCTTAGGTTTTGGACTTTCTTTAACACAGATTATAGGTGCTCTAATTCTCTTTGGGGTTGTTACAACTCTTTCTTATATCAATACAAAAGAATATGAACAAGAAGAACGAGAGAGTCCTGTTGATTAAGGGTAGTAAGGGGATTATACACGTTTAATTGATTCTACTATGCCTAATCTTCTAGCTCTATTTCTTCTGAATCAGTTCCCTTTTTGTGGGGGTCTTCATTTCCCATGTTCTCTCTATTCCCTGTAAATATGTGTTCATCTTCATTATTGACTGGTTGGGGTAATAATCCCCAAATCTGCAAAGAAACAAGTAATGCTAAAATTGCTCCGACAAGAGGAAGATCGTGTTGGAATGTTCCCAACCAAATATCATCATTTTGGAAGAAATATAGTATATTTGAAAATAAAAAGATGGAAAACCAAAACAAACTCCCAACCACTGAACCAACTATCAAGCGCCTAAGAAGAGTTTTTTGGTAATAGTCGGAAAAACTGTTAAAAAACTCTGCTATTCTTTCGGTCATTTCTCATCTACCGCTGAAAACCAAGTAAACTCTCATTAACATATTAAATTTAACACTTACTTTTCGATCTCTTTAAATCTCGATATAAAACAATGAAATAAGATTATTAATATAAAAATTTTAAAATCGTAAAAGAAGTTAGCAAGTAATTGAGGATCCAGAATTGAAAAATCAACATATTCAGTGCCTAGAGAAAGTTTTAGATCCTTTAACTAGGGAATCTTCTTTCAATCCTCTGATAAGTCCCCGAATAAATCTTCACAATAAATTAAATTTAATCCAAGAAGTTATGCGTCCTTTAGAAGAATTTCAAAAAGATTTTATAAGTCTAAGAGAGAAAAAAATAAAAAATATATTAAGAAATTTATCCCAAATTTTGGGGTATGGCTTAGGAAGTACACCTGAATCCGATGATTTATTTTTAGGAGTTTTAACTGCAAAATTTTGTTTAAATAAAGATGTAAATGACCAATTTGACCATTTGACTAAATTCCCTTTTGAGAGATACACAACTTCTAAATCAGCTAAATTAATTCGTAGTTTTTTGACTCAGAATTTTCCTTTAGAATTAATTCCATTTATTGAATTACTGAAAATTCAACTGGAAGATGATCAAGTCAAAGTTCAATTTGAACTTGAAGTTCGCAAGATTAGAACAATAGGAAGTTCGAGTGGTTACTATTTCTTGTTAGGGGTGTTGTGGGAACTTATATATAATGAAAAACGCATTTCTCTTCTTAAAAATCAAATATAATTATTAATCTTAGCAATATAAATTCAATCGACTATTTTAATTGTATTAATGTGAATAAATCTTCAAGAGTTCCCGTATGATCTACTGGAAAATCAACATTCTCATAATTTGGATCAGTTTTTATTATATCAGAAAAAGCACGACGATCAGATTTGACTAAAAAAGTCTTTATGCCAAGTCCCCCAGCTACCATATCATTTATCGGATCATCACCAATAATCATACATTCAGAAGGTTTCTTCTTGATTTTATCTAAAAGTTCTTCATAAAATTCGATATGAGGCTTTGCAAAGTGATAGTCTTCGGCTGAAGTAATTTCCACCCAAGGAAATATATCTAAACCTGTTTGAGAGAACCGTGTTTCATTTGCAACTAATGGAAAGAGAGGATTGGTAGCTGCAACAATCTGAAAGCGCTCTGATGCTAGGTTGAGAAGTTCTTTTGCAATGGGGTGAACAATCATTATTTGACATACTTCTGCAAAATTAGTTTGATAAAAGTCCTTAAATCGCTTTATAATCTCAGATTGTGAAATATTAATTCTTGATTCAAAATCAATAGCAAATTTTGAGAGGTTATCAAGATCAGATTGATTTTTTTTCGTCATCTTATTGGTAGAAGTTAAAAAAATGCTCATAAACTTTTCTAGAACCGGTTGTTCTTCTTTAAAATGTTTATGAATTAAAGTGATATACATCCGAATAAATTCATGATCATCAAATAAAAGGAGTGTGTTATCAATATCAAACAGCAATGTGGTGATGTTTGAAAGATTAATCAAGTTTTTTCGCCAAATAATTTTTTTAGAAAGGATTTAAATGCTAAATGTCTTCTTATTACAAATAATTTTTTAGGCCTTTGCAAGAGTGCTACTAATGTTTAAGATATAGACAAATCAATTAAGAAAGTGCCCATAATGTCCCTTCCCCCAATAAAAAAGCCTGCAGACATACGTGAATTTATTGTTGAAAAAGCTCAGATCTTCCCTAAAAATACTGTCATCCTTTCTCCAGACGCGGGATTATTCAAAGGGGCTTTTAAAAATCCACAGGTTCAATTGATAAGTGATTCACATACTATTTTCACTGAAAATCTTGTGTTGTCAGATCACGTCCCACTTGAAGAAATTTGGGTTTCAGATGAAATGCTAGCTGAACTCGAAATTGAGGAAGGGGTTAAAATTCAAGTTTTACCACTTAGTCGAACACCACCAGACAGTTATTGGCTACTTAGGAAACGTATGATCCAGAAACGTCCTTTTAAGTTAAATGAAATTACTATGATAGTCAATGATATCGCTCATCATCGTCTCAGCCAATTAGAAAAAACTGCATTTGTTCTATCCCAAGTTTTTGACCCCTTTAACATGGATGAGATAGAGGAATTTTCGAGGGCAATGGCGCAAACAGGTGAGATGATAGATTTTGGACAGGAGACATGTTTCGGAAAGCACTCAACAGGGGGAGTACCTGGTAATAAAGTTTCACTTCTCATCGTTCCAATAATTGCAGCTGCTGGATTATTAATACCTAAGACTAGTAGCCGTGCAATAACTAGTCCTTCTGGGACTGCTGATACTATGGAATCCTTTGGGTGTGATGTAATTTTTACTGCAGAAGAATTAGTAGAAATTTCCCAAAAAACACGAGGTATGATCGTTTGGGGTGGTGGATTCAATTTGGCGCCCGCAGATGATATTTTAATCAGGGATGTTGAATTTCCATTAGGAGTTAACCCAACGTCGATGATGCTTGCCTCTATTATGTCTAAGAAATTGGCTACAGGCATTGATTTTCTAGTAATGGATTTACCAACTGGACATGGAACGAAAATCGCAGATATAGGGACAGCGCAAGCCCTTGGCCGTGACTTTGCTGAGCTGGGACGCAGGTTAGGGATTCGAGTCGAATCTGGGATCACTTTTGGAGCGCATCCAGTCGGTCATAGTGTTGGGTCAGGATTGGAAGCGCGTGAAGCGCTCGGAACATTGATGAATCCTACAGAAGGACCCTCCTCCCTTGTAGAGAAATCTTGTGAACTATCAGGCATTTTACTTGAGATGTCTGGCAAAGCTCTTCGAGGTCAAGGACGAGAGCTTGCTAAGCAAATTCTTTACAAAGGTCAAGCCTTAGAAAAGTTTCGTGAGATTCTTGACGCCCAAGGTGGGGAAAAGAACTTAAGACCTGATGATATACATGTTGGAGAACACTCCTGTGAAATTTTATCCCCCTCATCAGGCTGGATTGTGGAGATTGATAATTTAAAAATTGCCGAGATTGCACGAACTGCTGGGTGTCCTAAAGATAAAGGTGCAGGAATATATTTTTTGAAGAAAAAAGACGCAGTTAAACGTGGAGAATCACTTATTCGTATTCATTCATCATCAGAATCCCGTTTATCGGCAGCAGAAGGAAAATTCGCGAAATTAAATCCAATCACTATTGAAGGGATGCTTATAGGTCGGGTTTAATCCAGTAGAGCCTGTATTTCCATCTACTTTTTTTTAACATATTAAATCCTATTTGGACATATTTTAAAGTCTAGATAGTGTTTCTGTAACATTTTACCGAAGTTATAGATTTTTTTTTGTCTGTAAGTATTAAATCATTTTTCTTAGTATATACACATATAAATATATGTGGGGATGGATTAATAATAAACCTACAACTTCAAAAGACATAACTAAAACCATAGGTACAACTTATCCAGAATTATTTCTTATTCATGTTGAAATTATTGTGAGTAACTTGTCTGAATGGATTATATGATGTGATGTGATGAAATCAAATATTAACCACATAAAACAGGCATTTAATACTGATGCTCACCGACTTATTATTAGTAAGGTCAAAGATCATACTAAACTTCTCAATAAAGAAGATATCGATCAGATCAGTCAAGGCTTTATGGATTCAAGAATTTCCAATCATCATGGTAGTGCTTTTGTATTATCCCAATTTTTCACCAAATATTCTCTTGAAGAGATAGAAGCGATGGCACGATCATTTGCAGAGTCAGGAAGAGTTTTTGATTTTCCAGGCCCTACATTTGCGAAACACAGTCTCGGTGGTGTCCCTGGTAATAAAATCACCCTATTGATTGTACCAATCTTAGCTGCTGCTGGCCTTTTAATTCCAAAGACTTCCACTCATGCAATTACCTCTGCAAGTGGTACTGCTGATACTATGGGTGTCTTAGCTCCAGTAGAGATTAAAGCAGATAAAGTTATTGAAATCGTTAATGAAACAAAGGGTTGTATAGTAACAGGGAGAGAGATGGGTATAGCACCTGTTGTTGATAAAATTATACAAAATGCTGCTTATCCTCTCGGTATTGATCCTATAAGCTTGATTTTCGCAGGAATTTTAGCTAAAAAATTAGCAATGGGTATTGATTTTCTAGTGTTAGACGTGCCTGTTGGGACAGAAAAAGTAGCTACTGAAGAGGAAGGACGTATTTTGGCTAGACAATTCGTAGATTTAGCAGATCGTCTGGGTATTAAAACAGAAGCAGCTTTAACGTATGCAGCTGTTCCTGTTGGTCACACTATTGGTCCATTGCTTGAGGCACGGGAGGCTCTAGAAGCATTAGAAGGAAAGGGTCCAACATCTTTAATAGAAAAAAGCTGTGAATTAGCTGGAATAGTGTTTGAAATGGCTGGTATGACACCCCGAGGTTTTGGGAAACAATATGCAGGGGAATTATTGAATAATGGAAAAGCATTGACAAAGATGCGTGAAATAATCGAAGCTCAAGGTGGAGACCCCAGCATAACTCCAGAAACTCTGACTCAAAAGCTAGAAAATCGTCCTGTTCTAGAATATAAAGCTCCTTGTGATGGTTGGCCTCATACTTGGTCAAATTACGCGCTAAAAGAAATTGCTCGAGCAGCAGGAGCACCTAACGATCCATGTGCGGGTATAGAAATTTTAGCTAAGAAAGAATCCGTAAAGAAGGGAGAAGTAGTTTTTCGGGTGTATACTTCTTCAGAATCCAAGCTCAATGAGGTTAGAGGATTGATTGTAAAATTGAGACCAGTTATAATCGAGTCAGTACTCCTAGAACGTGTAGTTTGATATATAATACCCCTATTATAGAAAGAGTGAGTAGAAAAAAAAATGAATCCTTCCCCTAAAAGCGAAACCTCTGCTTTTATGTCAGCTTATCAATTATTAATGAAAACAGCTAAACGGTCAGTTAATACAATCAATCAAGATCCTCATAATCTCGCGATTTTTTGCCGAACACTCTCTGATGCTCTTGAAAGTGAAGATAGACAAATCCATATAGTAGCAGTAGGACGATCGAGATTAATTGGAATGATTCTTGGTGAATGTTTGAAAAATATTGGTTTCTCAAGTCGGATATCGTATCTAGGTGAAAATATTACCCAACATGTTAAGAAAAACGATGTCGTCATTGCAATCACTGGATCTGGTTGGACCAAGCTTACAACTATGGTTCTTGAGGAAGTTGTTCAGAAAAAGTGTAAAGTATTAACATTTACAGGAGCATTAGATTCCAAAGCTGCAAAATTATCAGATGGAGTAATTCAAATTCCTATGGGATATCACTCCCAAGATCATATTTTTTTATTCACAAGAAAACATGATCCTTTATCTCCGTTAGGAACTATTTTCGAATTAACTACAATGGTTGCTGGATTAGGGGTCATTAATGGTATCCATAAGGGTTCTTGTACGAAAGGATTTAATGAAGCTACTACAGAAATCTTAAGAGCAGCGGAAAATACTTTTAATGATTTGGAAGAGAATCCCAAGCTCTCTGATTTTATAGGGTCTCTAAGTGAATATTGCAATAAAACAGAATCCAAAGTCTTTTTTTATGGCAGTGAAATAGACAGTTTTGTTGCATTAATGAGTTCGATGAGATTTCAATCTCTAGGAATGAAGGTTCATTCGATAGATGATTGGCGATTCCGTCGTGAAGAAGACTTACTAGTAGCTTTATCTGGCAGCGGTGCTTCATCAATAGCGTTGAAGATTGTAGAAGGTGCAAAAGCAAGTCAAATGAATGTATTTAGTATTACTTCCTTTTCTCAATCCCAACTGGCAAAAGAATCAGATGAATTCATGGTCATACAAGGGAGAGAAGAAAAAACAAGTCCACAAAACCTTCAGTTAAGACAACGTATGATGTATCTCCCAGTATTCGAATATGTTACTTCAATAACATTTGAATCCTGCGTAGCTCAGATAGCTAAAAACCTAGGTATCCCAGAATATACGAGCCAGGATAGTTATGGTTTAGACATAGATAGTTAAAAAAAAACTAATGGAAGAATAAATCTAAGCATTAAATCATGTTAGAAAGTTTCTTAGCAGCTCTTTTCATATCAAGTAAGACTAATCCCAATTTTGCATCGACGCGAGCAATCCCCACTAAAACTGCGTGTTCACCAGCGTCACGGATAATTACTAGTCCATTGGAACCTGTTATTATTAATTGTTCCATGATTCCCCTCTCTAATTCCAGTACAACACGTTCTGAAAGAGAAAGACTTGCGGCAGTCATAGCAGAAATTCGATCTTCATCAGTATTGGTGTAGAGTGCACTAGCTATTGGGAGTCCATCTCTAGTAACAACTGCTAATCCTTCAAGATCAGGGATTCTGCTTTGGACCTCCCGAAGTATTCGCTCAATTTGCTGCAAACGATCCATGATCTCAGCGTCGTCTTCTAACATTCTTTACATCTTCTTATGAATTTCTTATCAAATAGCCTGTATTCTATTATAAGTTTTTGCCACTTAAAAATTATGCTTAATATTCGCTATTCTATTATTCTGTCTTGAATAATGCTTTCAATAGACCAAACTTATATTAAAATAAAACATAGGTATTTTACATCAATATAGATGTTTCTGGTTCTAATAATATAAGAACACCCTTCTTTCTTGGTTATTTTCCTAGATTTAACAATAAAAACATATTATTTCAATGATGATTATAGGAGTGGGTTTGTTGTTTCGATAGGTTAATGTAGATAAATCATATTGCACGATATAATCACTTTTCTGAGCAAAAAAAATATTTACTTCTTCGTAATGTCTCAAATATTTCGATGTACGAGTTATTGTACTGAAAATATTAATAAATTACCTTGTTTAGGAGCGATTCACATTATTCAAAGAAATATAATTCTTTAGAAAGGTGAAATAAAATGAAAGGTAACGAAAAAGTAGCAGTTTATCTAGGTACATTTGTTTTTGTAATTGTAGGATGTTTAGTTTCACTAATAGTATCTGACATTTTATATGATGTTTTTGATAATCTTGGATTGGAAATACTAACACACGAAATCATTCCTGGCCAAACGCGATCATATTGGTTGGTCTTTGCTATTGGTTGGTTCATTGTTTGTTTTCTTACCTATTTTGGGTCAACACGTTGGCTTGAGGAAGGTGAGAAGCTTGGCATTATGTCTTTATTCTTCTTTATTCTTTGGTTTATCTCCACTCTTGCAATTGTAATAGCTAACATTGTTAAAATACTTCTTGAAGGGGGTGCCGCAACTATTGACCTAGACCTTCTATTAAATCAGTTTTTCGTTGGTCTTTTCTGGGCTTTAGCTCCCACCATTGCCGCGTTACTTGGAGTAAGTAATAAAGCATTGTCAAGATAATGTAACTAAATTTTTGGTTACATTTTCTTTTTATTTTGTCTGTTGGTTGTTAACGTTATGACTCAATTAGATGATGTAGTAATAGTTTCTGCGGCTAGAACTGCTATTGGTGATTTTGGTGGAGCTCTTAAAAATCTTCACGCACCCGACTTAGCGGCAGTAGCAATGAAAGCAGCTATTGATCGTGTTGGAATCCCAGAATTGATGAAACAAATTAATGATGTGCGGTTTGGTTGCTGTGTAGAAGATAATCGATACATGAACGTAACGCGGATCGCAGCTTTAAGAGCTGATATCCCTAAAGAAGTTCCTGCAGTTACAATGAATCGTGTATGTACATCTGCTATGGAAGCTATCGTCTCAGGTATGCATCAAATTCAAGCAGAAGACAAATGCGAAACTGTTTTAGCTGGGGGAGTTGAAAGCATGTCAACAATCCCTTATCTCTCCTATGACATGCGCTGGGGTTCAAGATACTTTGATAAAAAAATGGTTGATGGTGTGATGGAAGGACTAAAAGCGGGAGGAGATAAATTAATGGGTATGACTGCTGAAATTTTAGCTGAAGAGTTTAAACTTAAACGCGAAGAATTAGATGAAGTAGCTTTACGATCTCACACCAATGCTCTCAAAGCAAATGAATCAGGACGATTTAAGAATGAAATTGTTCCTATTGAATTAAAAACGAGAAAAGGCCATTTAATCTTTGATACTGATGAACATCCTCGGGAATACTCAATGGAAGATTTATCAAAGATGAAACCTGTGTTTAAATCCGATGGTGGGGTCGTAACTGCAGGTAATTCTTCTGGTATCAATGATGGAGCAGCTGCAGTAATAATTATGAGTCAGACACAAGCAGATGAGCTTGGAATCAACCCATTAGCCAAAATTGTTGGATATGGGATTGGTGGGGTTGAACCAGATCGAATGGGATTAGGCCCAATTCCTGCCACGAACAATCTGTTTTCTAAGATAACAGAATACAGTCTTGACGATGTCTCATTGATCGAAGTTAATGAGGCCTTCGCTGCCACTTATTTGGCTGCAGAGCGAGAACTTAACTTGGACCGAACCATTACTAATGTCAACGGCTCAGGTGTCGGCTTAGGACACCCTGTAGGATGTACAGGGGCACGAATAGTGGTTACATTACTTCATGAGATGCAGAAACGGCAGAATTCCCTAGGGCTAAGCACACTCTGCGGTGGGGGTGGATTGGGGATGTCTCTCTTATTATCTCGCGATGTCTGAAGATTTAATCTCAACTATTCAGCTGCGTCCCCTTTAGGGTCTATGGAGCTATAAGAAGGACTGAGAAATGCATCTAACGTAAGACGTGCATCCTTTTTCTCCTCTTCTTTCCGTTTTTTTGGTTTAGTGACGATCTGCAACTTTCTGGTTAGACTTCGTTTAGAATCAAAACGAATTTTAAAACACGCTTTATCTTGAGAACATTGTCCAATGAAACGTAAACTTCTTCCCGGTTCGTGAATCAAACAGCCCTTACCAGATTCACGACAGGTGCATAGAACAGATTTATCCTCCTGTGAATTTTCAGATTTTAATTGTCTGAAAAACGAATCCCAATACATAAGAAGGACACACACTTGTGTATTAAACCAAAAGTGATTGCTAAGTTGCAATGAGTTCGTCTTTATTAATATTGTCGGCTTATAATATTCCCGTCTTCTAAGAGAACTTATAAGAGAACGTACTAACCACGTATTACCTTGTATGGAGAAAGCATCTACATAAGTTACGGAAAAAAAATCCTTTTTACTCTTTCTAGCAAATTTAATACGTAAAAAGATCAACTATGGTAAGGAATATACCAGTTTGATGAATAAAGTTTTTAACAATGAATATCAACTAATTTTACAATAATCAACCTTTATTTGACGTAACTTTTACAAAATCTAATAAAATTGGATGAAGTGAGGGAGAGGAAGCAATGATATTTAAAGATGTTAGATCGAATGATTTATTGTTAAAATCGGTTGTTATTCCATTAGCCTCTTTTACAATAAGCGCCCCTGCAAAAACATCCCAAGATTTCAATCCTGGCATAATAAAAGCACCAAAACGTCCCGCGGCAACATAACAGAGTTCAAGAGCAGCAGCACCTATTTGACGGAATCGGTTATTCTGTAATTTAAGTTCTCTGTATATTTTTATTATTTGTTTTCGTGATTTTAAATCGCGGCCATTACAAAAAGCTAGAAATGATGTTTCAAGCGTTGCCTTTTCATCAACTGAAATGATTTCCTCATTCAGATAAGCTCCGTTATTACTTTCAGCGTAAAAGAGTTCATCTTGAAATGGGGAGTAAACAACTCCTAAAAGAGGCTGATCTTCTCGTAGTAATCCAATTGAAACTGCAAAGAATGGATTCCGAACAGAAAAATTGGATGACCCATCTAATGGATCGATAACCCACAAATAATCTGAAGAATAACTGTCTCTCCCACTTTCCTCTGATAGAATATCGTGAGTAGGAAAATTCTCATTGATAATGCTTTTTATTAAAGAGTCAGCTTTCAGGTCAGCATCTGTTACAATACTCTGATCTAATTTGATTGCAATCTCTATATCCCTGTGAAAAAGATCAAGGATCAATTTACCTGCCATGCGCGATGCTTCAATCGCTATATTAAGAAATTTATTTTTCATTTAACTCAAACTCAAAAACTAATTCACTACAAGCTATTTCTAGGTTGATCTATGAAGATTTATCTAAATAATTGAATCTTAATTGGTGTTTCATCATATAAAAATTTTCAACCAACATAAATAATATGTTCTAATATAAATCCTAGAATATATATTAATCAATTACTGAATCTGATGGGCGGTTACAAGTTGGAAATATCATCTTTATTATCAGGTGGAAAACATTATGAACTCCTAATCAATTGGGATAAGAGATTATTACTCGAAATTCCCTTCTTAACAGATTTCCTTAAAGATATTCAACCTCCAATAAGAACTGTTCTGGAAGTTGGATGTGGTACAGGTCGTCATGCAGAAATTTTGCAGAACAACCTAGGATATCATCTAACTGGTATTGACATTGAGGAAACTATGATTGAGGAGGCTAAGAAAAGAGTACCAGAAGCGGAGATGCTTGTTCATGACTTTCTAGACCCTAAAATTCTGAATCAACGGTTATTCGATGCTATAATTAGCCTAGGAAACTCAGTAGGGTTAATTTCAGCAACATCTAATTTTGAAGTAATAATCGATAGATTCTCTCAGTTATTAAGAAAACCAAAGGGTCTTTTGATTTTTCACTTGTTAAACACTAGTCAAGAACGTCAGGGATGGTCGACTCCTCGCTCTATCAGTACAACAGAAGGCGAATTCATATTTTTAAGAGGATTTTCAACTACAGAGAAATTTATCCATCCAGAGATTCTTACTCTTTATAAGCTAAAGGATGAAATTAAGTGGGAGATGACATCTACAGGCAAAGCCAACATACCTCGCATTAATCAAGGAGAAATGACTTCCCTTTTGGAAAAATATAATTTTAAGAATATCAAAGTATTCGGTGACTATCGAAAAACTCTCTTTGATCCTTCAAGTTCAATAGACATGATCTACGTCTGTGAATATCATCATCAGTAAGAATTAGTTTTAGTACTTTATCTTTCAATAAGGTAGAAGTAAAATTATCAAATTTTGAATATCATGAGAATATCCTTGTTAGGCTTATTTAACTATCGTTATTTTAAGCGAAAATCCTATAAGACATTTTTCGTTCTTTTACTAATTCTGATATTTATTAACCATTTGGATAGCTATTTAATTTTTGAAAATTTGACGCAATTTATATATATTCGATTACCCTACTCATTATAGAAGAGATTTCTGCAAAATTATTGAAGGTGTGTTTTAATTCATGGTTCAAATGACTGGTGGAGAGCTTATAATAGACTGTCTTAAACAAGAAGGGATTA
>JAEOSR010000096.1 GCA_016840285.1 Candidatus Hodarchaeota archaeon
AGGTGGTTCATTTGAATAAACTGTTCATTAATACTAAAATAAATAGAACTCTAAAAGTAATCTATTTCTTGGTTCTTGTAACTCTAATATTTCTGGATATTTTGGTTGTTTTCTTTTTACCACAAGTTGGTCTAGGGGCTAATGTAGCGTATAGTGTGTGTGTTGAAGGTAATCATGCTTTTGTTACAACTAACGACGGAACAGTGATTCTAGATATCAGTAATCCTAGAAATCCTAGAAAAATTGGGATTGTTGCTACTAGTGACGGTGCGTTTGGTGTAACAGTAAAGGACGACCTCGCATATATTGCAAGCGATAGTAATGGCTTTATCATTGCTAATATAAGTGATCCAGAGAATCCTTTGATCACAGATCAATATAATGATGGCGGAAGTGCCCATTCAGTATGTACTAATGGTTCTTATGCGTATGTAACTGAATATCCTCAAGGTATGGAAATATTTGATATTTCTACCCCTGATGATATTAGTAAAGTCACAGAATACGATGATGGAGGAGTATTTCGTGGTGTCGCGATAAAGAATAACTTCATCTACCTTCCAGATTCAGGTAGGGGCCTTAAAGTACTTAATGTAACAGATCCATCCTCGCCTAAATTAGTATCGACTTCTCTATTAACACATGGCGCGATTGATGTTGATATTCATAATGATTTGCTTTTCTTAGGATGTCATGGACATGGAGTCTATATTTTTGATATTTCCACTCCCCATTCACCTATTCAGCTTGGAAAATATTACAAACTTGGAGGGGAAGCTTATGGTGTTACTGGAAACACTACTCATCTTTACGTTGCTGATTTACAAAAAGGAGTGTATATCCTAAATATTACAGACCCCTCGCACCCAAAAGAAATTTCAGAATATAGTAACGCAGCTCCACACGATATTTTTTGGAATGATAAGAAAATTTTTCTTGCAGATCAAGACAAGCGATTGATCATCCTTGATGAACATTTAAAACCCTTATTTACTGGTGTTCCGCGTGATATAAGTCTACAGCTATTTTTAATTTTAGTTACTCTTGTTGTTGGATTAATTCTTCCTGTTTATTGGTACAGGAGACACAAGGAATAGAGTTAACTAGAATTTGGGGAATTCTTTAATAAAATCCCGAATTAAGTAGATAAATCAGAATTAGTCAATTATTCAACAAATTTTTCTGTTGTTTGTTATCGAGCCATCAGGAGCATTACTGTTTCCCTCTTAAGCAATTCTTGTGCATTCTTCCTCTTCTTTTGTTATTAGTGTGAGTTGAGAATTTATTTGTTGCAGGAAGAGATGTTAATAAAAATCACTCCCATGAATTGATTATTCTGTGGAATAAAATGAATACTAAGAAAATTACAGCGGTATTAGTTATCATAGTGACTCTAATCTCATCCATTTTCGTCTTAAACCTTCTATTTTCAGAAAATAAGGCAATTCCAAGTTCCGATGTGGCTATAAAGGATGAAATTGCCTATGTTCCAAATACCAGGGGTTTAGCAATATTCAGAATTCTCCCTGAACTAAACTCCAGAAAATTAAAGCAGATCAAACTTGATGAAACGGCATTCGGTGTAAGTATTGATAAAGATTTTCTCTACGTGAGCGGGGGATTTGGGATGAAAATATTTGATTTAAGTGATGATCCGGAAAATCCAACTCTCATTGGAGAGTATAATAAGGGAGGAGGCAATCAAATAGCCCTCAATAATAGTTTTGCATTCCTTACATTCATGAATGGTGGTTTAGAAATCATCGATGTCCAAGATCCAATGGATCCCATTCTTATTGGTCAGTTCAACCTTGGAAATCGTGATTTGGATGTCGAGGTGGTCGGCACCACACTTTATCTAGCAGATCCAGATCGAGGGTTGGAAGTAGTTAATGGAACAAATCCATCTAATCCTCAAATCATAAACACTTTACCAATTACAGGAGCCTGGGATATATGGCGAGTAAATAACCTTCTTTATCTAGGATGTCATTCGAATGGTGTCAGGATCATAAATATTACCAACCCTATTACCCCGAATATTATCGGTACATACCAAAGTGATGGCGATGTAATGGCACTCGCTGGTGATCATGAAATTCTTTATGTAGGTAATTTTTTTGGTAGAATTGAAGTTCTTAATGTCAGTAATCCCGCTCAACCTAGTCTTCTTAAGATGACTCCTGAAGATTTTAGCTCTCATGGCTTGTACTATGATGGAACTTATGCCTACCTTGTAGGGCACCATACGCAATTCTCAATTCTTAAATTCGAGTCAGATACATCTGAAATACGGTTTTATTCGATAATTACCACTAAATCAGCCAGTTGGGATATTTTCATAACTATTCCCATAATTATAGCTGTATTTGCACTGATAAGGAAGAGAAAACTAGCACAATAATTGTAAGATGTTGTGTTAATCCAGCCTATTACGAAGTAAGAAAAGGAATATAGAAAATCGAGCTCAATTGTTTTTATCGGTCTTTATTGAGTTCTAGGATCAGATGATTAATCACTCAGAAAAACATTTTCCTAAATTCTCATGTAAATTAGGAATGGTCATGAAGAAATAGTAATCCCAAAAAGACGAGTAAACCGAGTAAAAATCTCTCCAATTATAAGTCTGGAGTAATTCAAAGGCTTTTCGATTCTCAGGGACACTAAATTTTTGGATCCCTTCAATAAAAGATGCTACAACATTTTTCCTTAAGGTGCTTTTATTAGTAGATTATTGGTGACAATCCAGCCAAATCAGAATATCAGATATCAGAAACAAGAAAGCTATTTAGATCTTCTCTTTAATGGCTGTTTCTTTTTTCATTTCGTTTATGAGACCTATCATTTGTGCTAATTCGGCTGTTTTCCAGGTTTTAAATTTTGACTATGATTCAAAATCACGATCGTTCGACCAAATACCATCAACAGTTAATGCTAAGGCAACAGCGATGAAAGGGACATCTTTTGGATCCTTTTTTCCAATTATATTCTCTGCTTGATTATAGTGATTCCACCACCGTGATTCAGGTATTGTTTTTATATTTTTCTTTAGAATATCAAGTATTCGTAGAACATTGTCCTTAGAGAGTTTACTTTTAGTAGCTATAAGTTCTATATGATTTTCAATTTCTTTGAAGGTAATTTCGGGTGTAACAAGCTTGAGTCCTGGTAATAATAGCATTTTGCGAGTAATTCCTTTACGAATAAGCGCCGAAATTATGATATTTGTGTCAATGACTAGTTTCATCTGTTTATTGACATCCTATTCTGATTGATACTTGGATAACTTTTCTATTACCTTAGTATCGATCAGATCACTTAACTCTCTTACATCATCATCCGTTAATTGACTTTTTGTTGTTAATTTATCTAATAATTCTAACTCAT
The DNA here is from genome assembly GCA_016840285.1 of Candidatus Hodarchaeota archaeon. The sequence goes on from JAEOSR010000096.1 coordinate 3,388, forward strand.
CTAGGTATTGCTGGATTGCTTTTCGAGCAACCTCACTCCATCGAATTTCGGGATGATCCTTAAGTTTCTGGTATAATTCTTCTGGTAGAGAAAGAGTAATATTTGCCATTGTTATCACATACTTATGTGAATTCACTATTTTTAAGCTTTTTCTTAGACTCACTTTGTCATAAAAGGCTGGATAAAAGTATATTCTTATATAATTTCATATATATGTTGTCGTAAAACTTGTATTTTATCCAAGAAACAATGAAAAATGGTTAATTAAACAGTAAAAGTCGATACTGCTATAGATTCTTATCTAGATGACAATTTCATAATCTCTCTTATTATCAAACGATATAATGGGAATCGATGAGCAAAATTAGACAGAAAAAAGAAGGGGAGTTCATTCTGATGAACCACAAGGCATAGATAGAGTATTTATCGAGAATAATGAATATTAAACTCAATAAAAATAAGACTCCCAATTTTCTATTTAAAAAATACTTGAAATTCATTAGACAGAGGAGTGTTCTTGAGATAGAGTAAATATTCAATAAAAAAGCTAGAGAGAGCACCGTTGAATGAGCTATCACTTATAGAAGCAAATATTTCTTCCTTGTTTGAATAATGGTCAAAAACTTTTACCGCAAATTTGTAGGGGGAAAGGCCCAGAGTATATTGAAGGGGTGGTAAGCCAAGACGTTCCATAGTTGGAGAAAGGTCTTTTTCTTGGGAAAATAAGACGAGTTGAATAACTAAATTGGTTGCAAAGTTTATTAGGTTTTTTCTACCTGGAGTTGGATTAAAAAGTAGTTTAATATTACTTATTGAAGGGTTGTTCCGTAGGAACGTAAGAAATTTTAGAACCTCGGGGATTTTCGTAAAGTGACCGAAAGCTTGCTTAGTTTTGATTGCAGAAACCCACCAAGATAAGAATGTTTTAGGATCCGTATTGGAGGCAAGAAACCCATTCCAATCCTTTTTGAAAAGGTGTTTTTGAGAGAGATATGTATCACCCACTAATACTAAGAACTCATCTAAAATCTCTGCATTCCCAAAGTGACGTAAAAGAGCGGGAGGATATGTAAATGAAGGCCAAAGTTCATTATAAGAATTTTTGATTACCCCATTAACTGAGGACCAAGTATGTCTTAACACTTCCTCTGTAGGATGCATAAAATCGTAAATTCTTGTTGCTTTGTTGACATAACAAGAATCAAAGATTTGATGAAGACCAGCATCATCAGCACGTTTCAGTGTGTTACGAATTGTCTCAGGAGTAGCTTCAATGTTTCCTAGAAAGATGTTCCAAGCATTCATAAAATCATCAGAGTTCAAAGATTGGGGAGCTCGGAATAGACGCTCTTCCAAGGAAAAATATTTCTTCTTATTGTGTCTGAAATCATCTTTGACAACCTTTTTCGCATTAGTGACAAATTTGATAATATCTGTACTCGTATGAGGAGCTATACCTGCTGCAAGATTTTGATCATCAAGCGAAAGAATAGTTAGAGGATTAGGTGCTCCACAAAAACCTGCTTTTCTAGCGAATTTCAGTTCTTCCTCAGAGAGGGTCATCAGATACAAGGCATCCCATGATATTTTCTCATAATCCTCCCTATTTTCGTTAATTTTCAGTATCCGATCTGCAAGATTCATAAAAAACGCATTCCCCCCATTATTGATTTCAGAACATATGAAAAACAACTGATTGAGCTGATATTTCCTGAGAAAGGTGATTTCAGCCTCAATTACATCCAAATCCCGGTACTGTACTTTTTTCCCCTCAACCAAAGGTTCCGAACATAGTGTACAATTCCCTGGACAACCCCGAGATACTTCTATGGGAACACTAAGTTCTACGTTCTCCCCTGAAAACTGAGAATAGAAAGCTTGTCGATCCATAATGATTGATTCAGTATATTCTTGACGCGAAGATGGAGGGTAAAAATACTTTGGTCCTATCTCGAGAGTCCCTGCGTGAAAAAATAAGAGATTGGGGATCTGATCCAAGTTTTGTCCAGCTAAGATGTCTTCAAAATGATCAAAAAAACCATCTGGACCGCCAATAACACCGTAATTGGGTTGAAGATGTTTCATTAATTTTTCCGGCATAAATGAAAAAGCGAATCCCCCAATAACAATGGGAACATCAGTCAATTTTCGAAGAGTTTGAATCAATCGTTTTGTGGCTTCGATTGGATAATAGTAAGGCGGTTCCTGTGGCTGAGAAACAACGGTTTGGTTGTAGTTATTGTTCGTTGCCTGATTACGGTAGTCATTTACGTCTACAGCGTCTGTGTTTCTCAGGGTAATTAGTATCATATCAAAAGGTTTTTTTTGAATCAATTTCTGGAGAAATGCCTCCCATTGGTTTTCTGAAATCCCATACATATCCTTAGGGACAGTATGAATACCATATCTAGCTGCAATTTCTGACACTTGCACAAAAGCATAAGGATAAGTTAAAGCAGTCTTGAGATTGCATGCATTAAGTAAAAGGATAATTCTTTGAAGACGCATATTCTTACCTCAAAAATGAAGATTCGATCAAATAAACAATTTATAATTCTTGATAAATTTTCACTTGATATCAGAAGACAGTGCAAACCTTTGTGTCGAAATTCACTTATTAAGCCATCCTTTCTCTCTTACTTTTTTTCTTCCACTTTCACGAATACACTCCTCTCACGGGACGAATTGTAGGGTACATTGAACATATATACAGGATCAGGAAACTTACGCTCCACTAAACAACTGGGGATATAGATATACTTATTTCCTTAAGAAAAGATGAAGAATCATTTGAAAAGCGGTTAGACTTATACTATTTTCTCGAAGTCTCATTAAACGCGCAGATCGATCTCTTTACTACAAATGCTCTTAATCCTTACATTGCTCCCTACATTCTTCGGAAGTGGAATATATTGAAGCATGAGATTGAATATCCAATATTCTACCGCAGGATAATTCATAATTATTACTTCTCTTTAATCAATACATGTGATAAGCTGGGTTTAATATATCTACATATGCTTTGCTTGGAGAAAGAAGGGAAGAGGATAACTAATCTCAGAAAATCAATCTTCTGACTTTCTCTAATTACCTCCTTAGGATTTTGGTGATGTTTTTTCTTCAATCCAGTCCTTTATCACATCTAGAGCTAGTTTCATGTTCCCAACTTGACAATGCAGTTCTGCATGTTCCTCTTTTGTAAAAAGGCGACAAGTTACTGACCTTGCATTCGTCAGAACCTCTTTTTGTTTCTTTAACAAGTGTGGAGGGATGAAATGGTCCTCCTCTCCTGCTAAAAGTAGTACATCTTGAGTGATTTGTGATGGTTTGTGATTTTTGACATTATATCTTTCTGTTTGTTTGAAATATTCATATGGGGTATTTACTCCATTTATATAAGCACCAAAATTTACCAACCAATCGATCGTGAAATCTTTTCTCATTTGACGTTTTACAAGAGCATTGAGAAGAAAGCTTGCTCTAATTTTAAGTAGTGATTTAAAGATCAAACGTGTAATGAAGTTTTTCTCTGAAAAGAAGCACTCATAATAGTCATAAAAGATGTCAAACGCGATGACTCGTGATACACGAGATTCAAAGGCTGCTGCTCGGAGAACTAACCATCCTCCGAAGGAGGTTCCAATAAGAGTAACATCGTCAAGATCAAAAAAATCGAGAACTGCTTTGACTGGTTTTTCCCATTCAACAATGAATGGCTTCCCATATTTAAACAAAGCCTCACCTTGGCCTGGGCCTTCAAACAAAAATACTTCATAGCCAGCTTTCACTAAATAGAAAGTTATGGCCAAAAAATCTTCTAGGACGGAATCCGATCCTCCAAAATAGACAATTTTGCCTTTAACGTCTATCTCTGGTTTCAGATGGACTGCTCGAAGATGATAATCTTCATAGGGGATCTCAAAAGTTTCTATTTCCTTACTAGCTTCTATCGAGTAAAAAAACTCAATGAATTTACTGAAATTTTTCCCTTTATCGACATCCTTTGCAGATGTGAAAAATTCTGCAAAGCGATGAAAATAAGCTGCTTCCTCAATTCGATGCTCTTTAAGTGCTTCTTCTGCGCATTCAAGCATGGCTATTTTGCCATCATTAACGTTCTTAATTCGTGGTACAACTTTTTCGATGTCCTCTTTTTTAATTAGACCCACTGCAAGGGCCCAGTTAAGATGCATATTCAGATGTCCATCTGGATGTAAGTTTGCAATACCAATAGGAAACTGGTGTTCTTTATACTTCATCACTTTTCTCAAATTCTCCAATACTAGTTTTAAGTGAATAAGTTTCGGTGAACCTTATTCAATGAATATCTTTCAATAATTATTTATAACCCTATGTTTTGCGGTGATCATAAATGAAGATCTTATATTATCCATCTTAAACTGGTGATTCTGGAAAATGAACCCCAAAAAAACTCGTCAAGAGAGTAAGAAATCAACAATTCAAAAAATAGTTCGTACAACAAAAATGATGATCCTTAGAGATGGTTATAATGCGATAACCACAACCAAAATAGCGAAGGAAGCTGATATCAGTGTTGGAATTATATATAGCTATTTTCCCGAAGGTAAACCAGCTATAGCAAAAGAAATTTTTAGGGAAGGGATTATTGAACAAATTGATGATAAATTAATATCCAGTTTGAATGAGGATACCTTTCTCCCTTTTATTAAACGAATACTGACTAAATTTGTTTCTCAACATAGAGAAAATGAATCTATCCTCATCGCAATGTCAATTGTATTTCTTACAAATGAAGAAATCTTCAAAGACTTTCCTTTTCTCAATCAGACGGAATTTGATCAGGTGACAAGATTATTTCTTGCGATGAAAGAACTAGGATTGTATAAAGATCCAGTCAGTGCTAAGACAGAAATCCTACTATTGAAAGTCATAGATATACTGGTACACCATCACATTGTCTATGAAAGGATCTTTGAGAGTGATTCGGAGCTAATAGAATTTTTAACAGAATTTACACTGAAGGTTCCGACATTTAAATCTTTACAGTGAAAATTAACAAGGTGAAGTAAATTGGAGAATAAATACATTCTAGCTGATTATAATCACCCATTAGTGAAGAAAACTGCCTTAGAATTAACAGAAAACGAAATTGAAGTAGTAGAGAAGACAAAGAAAATATTTTCTTTTGTAAAAGATGAAATTAAGTTTGGGTTTCCAAAAGAAGGAGACTTAACAAAAGCATCTGACACAATAAAATATGGGATTGGTCAGTGTAATACAAAGACAACTCTATTTTTAGCCCTCTGTAAAGCTATTGATGTACCATCACGTGTACATTTTTCTTTGATTAAAAGAGAGATTCAAAAAGGAATTTGGACAGGGATCTTATACAAATTACTTCCGAAAGAGCTTTCTCATGGATGGATAGAAGTATATATTGATGGAAAATGGAGGAAAATTGATTCTTATATCAATGATGAGGTTCTTTATCGTGCTGGAAAAGAAAAGCTGAAAGAATATGGTTGGAAGACTGGTTTTTCGATTTCATGTGAAAAAGGTGTTTCTAGCGCATCTTTCAATATCGAAGAAGAACAATTTGTACAAATGGATGCAGTAATTCTGGATCAGGGCGTTTGGGATGAGTCTTATGATTATTATTCCTCTAAAATGTATAAAAATCGCCCAAACAAAATAAAAATTTTGCTATACCGTCTGCTAATCAATAAGGTGAATAAGAATGTAAGAAATTTAAGATTTAATTACTGTTCCATGAACAACTCCTAGGATATTGCCCCAATGTGTAAGAATTTAAGCAAAATAATCAATTCATCATACGAAAATTCCTGTATCAGTTCGAAGACCGAGATTGTGTCAAACACTCTAACTGTATGTCATAAAAAGCAATCTTACTAAGAAACAATACTTCGAGTGTCAATGTCTCCTCTCTGATACATTCAGTTCCTTAGTCATTTCGCTTATTCTTTTAATGGTTTTTTATCTAGTTATTTCACCGCCCTGACAATAGAAACATCTAGAAATCCAAACGCTTGATGATGATCCTAGTAAAGATCCCTTTATTGAGTGTAATAGACATGGATATTAAACCTGACGAAAAAGTCTCAATCCTTAACAATAGAGGTTTTCAAAAAAGCTTCAAGTAGAGAAAAAAAGGGAGGGATTTATTTCTGATTTTAGAGATTCATTGCCTCTGAGGAGAGGAACTGGGAATAATAAGCTTCCATTGAATGTATTCATGACATCAGATCCTCTTACTTAAATTTCTGATAAGCATTGTGCAATTGCTTTGCACTAAATGGATCTCCATGAGCAGGATATATTTGTTGAACCCTTAATTCCAGTAATTTTTTCCATTGGCTGAGAACTTCTTCGAAATCTTGGAAAAATATGGGTCGATAGTTAATACCAGCAATTTTCATGAAATTCATAGCTAAGTCTCCCACAAAGGCGTCATGATTGTCAAGAACAATGGATAGTGAATCATCAGTATGACCAGGGGTACAAAGTATGGTTCCATTAATACCTATAGATCTTAAAACATTATCATTGTCCCCTGTAATAATAATGTCTCTGGAATCAATCTTTATTTTTGGAAAGGTGAATTTATGAAATCTACTCATGAACCAATAACCAATCTTTATCCTTTTATTTAGTGGTTGTGATGTATTCTCGGGTTCTCCTTTTGCTAAATATTGTACTGCATTTTGGTGAATAATGATCCTTATATCGTACTCATCGCGAAAATAAGCTAAAAAACCAACATGATCATCATGATGATGAGTAACAAAAACATAGTGAATGTCTTCTAACCTAATATTTAGCTTTATTAGCTGTTTTTTAAATAAATTGTACTCTTTAGGATAACTGGTATCTATCAAAAGATATCTATCGTTTGTTTTGAGTAAATAACACCTTGTGAAACTTAATTTACAAAAAGGATAATTCAATGACATTGAATAATTCTCTGGTTTTTTAGATCAAGCTATTTTAATATTGAGTTCCAAAGAACTTATAATAACTGAGAATTTATAAGAGTTCACATCA
>JAEOSR010000097.1 GCA_016840285.1 Candidatus Hodarchaeota archaeon
AAGTATAATTAGTTTATTATAAATATATGTTCATTTCAAGAGTATTCAATTGGGAGTTAAATTGGAAATCATATCTCATATGATCACAACAAAAGGACGTTCAATCCTATCAATTGGGATCACAATTTCTTTACTTCTATGTATACTACCAGTAGAAATCTTATCTCAACTCCCTAATGGAAATTTTAACAAGAAAATTGATATTCAAAATGAACAAAATTTTAAAAAAACCTCATATCGGCCTAGATTAATGAAAATAGAGACAGAAGATAATTGCAGTACCATTGTTTCAAATCCAATTTTAGATGAAAATATGCAGAACAATAAATCGAAATTGTCTATTGATAGTCAATCAGGATCAACAAACGGAAACATTAGTATTAAAGACTCCTATAATTGGACTGGAACAGAAATAATCAATACATCAAATGATATTAATCCAGTAACTGGTCTTCCTACAAATCACAACGATTCTGTAACAATTTCCCATTCTAGTGACTATGATCGCCAGAATGGATGGTTTAATATTTCCAATGTCATGGCAGAAAAAGATTATCGGTTAATAGAAGATTATGAATATGACCGTGGTTTTGTAAATTCAAAAACAAGTGAAGACGCTTTTTATGAGATTGCTATGTCGTTTTCGATTTCAGAAGATTTTGCTAATTTAACCAAAATTTATACTTATACATCTGAATCGGCAAATCCTTCAGGATTGATATATGTTGTCAATTCTACCTTAGGAGAACCTGATGATACAAAGGTTCTTTCATCAAAATTATCATTGATCCCAACCAATAATCCTCAATGGAATGAATACGAATTCAATGAACCAATTATCCTCAAAGGAGGAATACAATATTTTATCGTCATGAATTCCACTAGTACAAATAAAATTTGGGAGTGGTACTACCAGAATGACACACAGGACGATGGGGTAGATGAAGGCGATGTATATTACAAAAAAGCTTCTCATACTCAAAATGACTGGACTTTTTGGGATGCTGCAGATCTTCCTCTTATAATAGAAGTTCTTCCTACAGAATTTAATGGATCTATCTACCAAACGAAGACTTATAATAATCTGCGAGAATTATCATTATCTTATAACACTTCTGTAGACAATACCACACTCTCATCACCCGTTTGGTTTGAATGGAATGACACAGAAACTCATAAATTCTATTCAAATATCTCCCTGTCTTTCACTCTTGATTTTATAGCAAATTATACATACTCTTCTGATCCAATAAATGATGCAATTAATTATTTTGTCTATAATGAAACAATTAGTAAATGGAATGTTATCTTTTCCACTACAAGTCTCAATAAAACATACTCAGTTCGTAATCGTACCATAACCATTCAAAATCTCAATGTAGATTGGAATGGATCAGCCATTTTTCATAATGGATCTTACGTTTACAATTTAACAAACTCAGGAGGGCTAAATGCTTCTATAACTTATGTAAATAGCTCCAGTGTAATGTTCATTAACTCATCAAGTCTTTCAGATGCAAAAGAATGGAATATTACATTTGAAGCACCAAATTATATTCTAGATTTTAATTGGATGTTGAATACTTATCCAGTTACCTCTGCGAATGTTACTGATACTCTAATACCTAATATTTATTTCGATCTAAGGGGAATAGGAGGTAAAAATCTTTCGGTGTTTATAGAAACCAATCTAGGTTCACAGATTTATAATAACACAAACAGAAATATATCGGCTCCTATACTAGATGATTGGAATATTTATCAATCTACATTATCTTTACCAGAAGCGAATGGAACGTATTACAGCGTAGCTTTTTGGATTAATAGTACTTCTAATCAAATTGGATTCTTTACAAGGAATATCAAGGTTTTTATTAATACAACATTTAATGTAGAAGCTCCATCAGAAATTATAATCAATAATTCTATTAATATTACAGTAAAATTCAATACAACTCACAATAATACAGCGATTAATGGAGTGAATGTAACTGGTAAGCCTTCATGGGGATCTCAAAAATCAGAAAAATTTACACAAATGGCATCTTATGGGCCCTACAAGCTTTCTTTTGATATTAATGACTCCCAACATAACCCAGGTGACCTTATTTCAATTATGATTACCTGTCAACTTGCTTGGTATGTAAACCATTCTACAGTAATTACTATAAAGGTAATTGATAACGCAACACTTAGCTTAAATAATTCGGTTTTTAAGCTACAATGGAGAGAAAATACAACCCTTATAATATATTATAATGATTCTTCTGGTGATCCAATCCCGGGTGCAGAAATATCCGTCACTGGAGATTCAGAAAACGTTTCATATAATGGTGGCGCTTATTTTTATACATTAAATTCTACAAATTTTCCAGGAGTGGGATTTTACCCAGATAATCTGATTCTTGCAACACATTCAAATTATATATCAAGTCAAGTAAATTTTTCTGTTACGATTACCCCTGGAAATACTAGTATAAACACCTGGAGTAAAAGCCAACCCATTATGAACAATACTTCTGGATATACTCGGATTTATGCAAGTAGTTCAAATGATAATGTATCAATTAATCTCCGTTATTATTCTATTGTAATGAATGAGACATTAAGCACTTCATCACCAGTGGTTGCATCATTATTGCCCTATTACGCCCCATTTCAAGAAATAAACGACACATGGACGTTAATATTCAATCCGAACCAAACTGGGACTTTTATAATTAACATTACTTTCTCTCTTATAAATTACAATACTAGTGTCTTTTGTTTTCATCTTGCTGTGGAAAAAGGTGAAACTATAATTTATAGCGAGCTTTCTACACCAGTAGACATCTATTATAATGAAGATAATGACTTTTTTTTGGTGTATAATAATATCGATTATAATGAAAATATTACAGGACTTACTAATATATCAGGTATTATAATTGATAATACATCTAAAGTTCTTTATCTAAATTCCACAGGAGATCGTTACTGGTTTAAATTCGCACCTTCTCCTCTAGCATCAGGTATCCATGTGATTAATATTACTTTTGATCACATTTACTATAATACAAGTTCTTTAATTCTTACATTTAATGTAATGTTACGGCTTACAGGTATTGAAGGAGCTGACGCGCTAAATGGAACAAGTCTAATTAATGGTACGAGTTCATATACTCGTTATTATTCACCGCGTTCATATGATAATTTTTCGTTCTCACTTCGTTATTACGATGCTCTTACGGATCAAACATTAGTTGTGCTTGAAGATAACATCAATATCTTATCACATTCATCGATTGACGCGAATTATACAATAGATGGATCAAATAACTGGACATTTATACTAGACGGCTCACTTTTAGGAACATATCAAATTCAGATTACATTTACTCTTGAAAATTATAGAAATTCAACTTTTATCGTTACACTTATATTGAAAGAAACCAATTCTTCAATCGGAAATCAATCAGTAAATTCCAGTCTATATCCAATTGAAATTACTAATGGCAGCGACTTTTACTTCTGGGTTACTTGGATAAGTGATTATAATGAACCAATTATTGATCCAAACATCGATATTAGTAATCCGATATATGTAGTTCTCAATTCTACAGATGAAGTTACAGGTAATCATACTTTTAAATTTACACCAACCATAACTGGATCCATTAATATTACACTGACTTTTGAAACTGCTAATTATACCGCTACAACCTTTAATATCAATATAACCAGTATAGAGACTACAAGTGCCTCTATTAATATAACAACATTAGTATTGGAATGGAGAAAGAACACAACAATACAAATATGGTACAATAATTCTGCTGGTTCACCTATTACTGGAGCTACTATTATTGTTGACGCAGATCACCAAAACCCAGCATTATTTGATGTGGATTCAGAAGCTTATTATTACAAACTGAACTCGACTAAATACTTAACAATTGGCACTTATTCGAGTATTGAAATATTTGCTTCGTATTTTTTCCACCAAAATCAAACTATCTTCTTTGATCTTATTATATTGCCAGGAAATACATCTATTAGTTGTTTTTCGGATAGTATAGAAGTTTATAACGATACAACTGTTATAGAACAGCCATTTGCTAGCAGTTTAGCTGATGAATTAAATATTAGCCTTTCTTATTATCATATTTTAACTAACGATATCTTAGATGTAGGAACTCCCATAGTTGAATCTTTTTTTCCTTTTTCACTGAACGAAATTAATAGCAATTGGACAATCATGTTAAATCCAAATACAACTGGTAGTTTTATTATTAATATTACGTTCTCCTTACCGAATTACAAAAGTAGTAAATTTATTTTTCATTTAAACGTTAAAAAAGCAGCTACAACAATATATAACGAAGTTGTAAATGGGACTAATGTTTTTTATAATGAAAGTTTTGATTTCTCATTACTGTATGTTAATTCTGACTACAATGAAAATATTACTGGACTTGTAGAAGATATAGGGATTATTGTCGATAATAAAACTAAGGTAGAATTCCTATATTGGTCAGGTAATTATACGATATTTCGATTTTCTCCTACACCGCTATCAGTAGCCAGTTATAATATTACAATAACTCTAGAAGATACTAAATTATATACTGCTAGCTTAATCACGGTTTTATTCAATATAATTCCGCGTCTAACTAATATTACAGGTTCTGACGCTCTAGATGGCTCAATTCTTGAGAATAACTCGAGAATATTTTATCGTCATTTTTCACCCAGTTCGCTTGATAATTTTAGTATTTGGCTCAGATATTATGATCTCTTTACTGGTCAAACACTTATTGTACCATCAATCTCTTTGATCGAAACGGATAGCTCCATTTACATCGACACACCAATAAGGGATGATATAAGTTATAACTGGTCACTTCTGTTTGATGCCTCAATTATTGGAACTTTTACGATTATAATTACCTTTAGTTTAGATAATTATTCTACCTGTAAGTTCATAGTCTTCTATACAATACAAAAAGCAGATACAAAGATATCCAAATCCTCTATAAATCCTACTCCCTCTCAAAATAATGTAACATCAAATAATGTATTTGAATTTTGGATAGAATGGCAAAATGAATATAATGAATGCATAAATGATTCAAATGGTGTATTGATAAATAGTACTAATATTTTCCTTATTAACACCGACCCTATTAACGGTAATCATACGTTCCGATTCATTAAAACCGATGTAGGAATGTATATTTACAACCTAACTTTTGAAACTGAAAATTATACTAAAACTAGTTTTATTGTACGATTCAATGTAATCAACAGGTTAATGGTATTGGATGGTTCGTTATCATCTCACAATACAGGAACGAACGTATCAACGCTGATGTATGGTGATATTTATCATCTAGTGATCTTTCTCAACGATAGTGAAACTGGTATACCTGTTACAGCCAATCCAATCAGTCCATTACCGGAAAATATTACATTTAGTAGTGTAAGCGCAGGGAATCACTCTTTTTATTATGAAGCTTTTGAAATTGGAATTTTTTCATCTCTCAACATTACTTTTAGCCTGAATAACTATTTTGATTACTGTTATACAATTACATTTATCGTTGACAAAAGAAAATTCTTCTTCGATACTACTTTATCAACTTTAGATAATGCTTCTGTTCCAGTTCAGGTCAAATATAATAATACTTATAATTTCAACGTATTTCTACGAGATCAAAAAACACAGAATCCTGTGAATGCCTCAATAGTAATAGTGCACGAAAATATAACTGAATATCCGATGATATTTAGCGGTAATCACTCATTTAGTTATTTTGCTGGAGCCATAGGACAACAATTAAATCTAAGTATTGTTTTCGTTAAATCCAATTATTTTAATCTTACATATTTTATCAGTTTCAATATTTTTTCTAGAATAATGGTTTTTGATCTAAATCTATCAACTCAACCCACCCCTGCAGCTGTTAATTTACAATATGGTGACATTTATTTTTTCAAGATTTATATCAGAGACAATGAAACAGGAGTTCCGCTGATTATAACAAATCCTATTGAAAATACTGAAAATTTGTTCTTAGTAAATATCTCAAATGGATTCCACTGGTTTAGGTTTCAAGCATGGGAATTGCAGCCTGATGCAGCTAATATCATATTTTCGTTGAATAATTATAATAGTCTATTTTATCTAATAATCTTTTCTGTAACAGAGGCTAGTTCTGAAGTTGTTTCTCAATCACTAAGTATTTCAACCACTTATTCATTAAATAAAGAATTCTTTTTAATTTGGCAAAGCATACCAAATCCTTCATTAAATACCAGTCAAGTTTTATTTATTAATACTAGTAATTTAGACATCCAATTCTCTTCTTCGGAATGTGCGGAACACTTTTTCTTCCAAAATTGCATTAATGGAAACTATTCTTTCTTCATTCTCGCAAATAAAGTTGTAACCTTTACTGTTGTGCTTAACTTCAATGCAGAAGGATTCAAAAATGCATCAATACAAATAGAGATACTCATTCTTCTTGGAACAACCAATTTTAGTTTTACGGATCCAGAAAATAATAGTTATTTGGATGAACCCTTTCACTTTACAGAGTCTCAAAATATTACTATTGGCTGGATTGAAACAATAAATGGTAATAGTTTAGTTGATACTGAACCAGAATATAATGGAAATGGAACTGAGTTTCTTGTTTTAGTAGATTGGTTTCCTAATGGAACGCATGTTTTTAATATTAGAGCTGACAAAATTGGGATATTTCAAGTGAAGATCATATTTAATATGGCCAACTATCAGGCCTCACTATATTTTCTGATTATAAATGTTAGTCCTATGAAAACTATAAAACCTAATATTGATTATCCATCCGAACTAATCGTAGGAGAACAATTATCCATCTCAGTAGAAGAATGGTTCACTATTAACCATGATAGAGTCCCTATCTCGAATCTAGATCAGCAAATGAGAATCTTGAACGGAAGTGAACTAATTCCTTATACCATAATGGATTTTGCAGAAGATAGATTTACAGTTATCGTCACAACTGAAGATTTTAACAAAGGAGAACAAAATCTACATCTCCAATTGCTCTGCTATGGATATGAAAACCAATCCATAGATATCTCATTAAACATGATCGGTAGAAAAATAATAATATCAATAGAAGTAGTTCCTGAAGAGATAGTTCAAGGAAGAGAGTTTAAGGTCGAAGCTATACTCGAATATGAATCCCTAATAAACAATGTATCTGGTTCTGGAGCAGGATTATCACTAAAATCTTTAGAAGGGGTTGAAGTAAACTTTGAAGTCGAAATACTATATGAAAATGGAAACATTAAGACTCTTTACAACACAACTCATGCTCAGTTATTAGGAAATTCGAAAGGAATTGCTCAATTCATAATCAGAGGAGAGTATACTGTTGGTGCTGAGGGGATTAATCGTATTACAGTTTATTCTTCTGAAACAGCTTCAGGCCAAGCAGGATTTAGTACAACACCTGACGATTATCTAGAAACTTATCAATTCAAAAAAGGAAGTGTGGAAGATCCGATAGTTATTGATCCAATCCTGATTATAATTTCTATTATTTTACTAGTTCTCGTTAGTATCACTCTTATATCTTTAAAGAGTTATCAAAATCATAAAAAATCTCAAAAGGACATTCAAAATGAAATTGAATATAGATTTAAAGATCTTTTAAATTTAAGAGGAATTTTATGTCGAAATAACCACGGTATTTTACTCTATGGGGAAAATTTCAGGTTTAAAGATCAAGATGGTGATTTAATTGCTGGAATAACCACTGCTATGTCAACCTTTGTCGATCAGGTATCTGAGCATTCTTTAAAGGAAGGAGAATTTGATATTCTGGAACGCGGCAATTTTGGTATTTTTTCACACCAGGGAAAGTTCACTGTCCTAAGCTTGGTTTCCTCTGGAAAACTAAGTAAATACACTCTCGATAAGCTTGTTACAATTCACGAACAGATAGAAAGCCGCTTTAGTCCCGATGAATTAAATTCAATATTAAATGGAGATATAAAAGCAGAAGTAGAAAAAATTGTTTATGACAATCTTCCTTTAGGACTCCTTAAACCATTAATAGTAGAGAATACAGTTCTGAGAACAAAATTAAATACCTTCAAGAAAACAGAAAAGAAAATCTATCAAATAATCGGTGATGTTCCTTCTTTCATTGAGGGGCTGCAGATTTTCTATGCTTTAACTTTAATATCTTCTCTTACAGCGCAAGGAATAACGTTAACTGATGCCATACTTTTCTTGGAGAAGCTACACAATGAGGGAGGTTTACGGAATCTTACTCCTGAAGAACATCATGTTTTTAATATCCCAGAAGGACATATTAGCATTTAATCTTAACGAGGAAATAATTCACATTTTTAATAATCAACTTAGTTTTGTTTAGAATATCACAGATTAGACGGGGCGTTGAAGATAAAGAACACATTGTCAGAATCAAATATTTTTTAAGAAACAGTCTTACGGATTAATTAGTTTAGTGTTCTTCTTGATTGCTCAATATTTCAAGTATCTGCAACCTCTGATACATGGAAGATTGGATAATCGTAACTGAAGGCAGTCGTACTTCTTTGAAAGGGCGCTAATCGAAAAAAATAACGAGGTTGTTAGATTGAGTGAAAAACGAATAGATATTTTAAACCGAATTGCTACAGGAGAATTATCTCCTGAAAAGGGGGAGGAATTGCTTGGAGAAATTGACAATGAAGAGTCAAGAAAACTTTTCTATAGCGATACCAGTCTTTATATTCCTGGAATTATTCCTTCTCGTGAATTAGAGAGGATAATTTCTCGAATTCTACCAAATGTTTCCTCTGGGTTTTTAGAGGAGTTACAAACATTTAATGGCTCTGTTACATATAAGGATCTAAAGAAATTAGTCTTGAAATATGTTAATCCAGAATATCTATCTTCTCTATCAGAATTTGGATATGGAGATCTTTCAGATGATCATTTAGCCAAATTTCTTATTCATGGAGTTGAAGCTGAATACATTCAGAGTTTAAAAGATTTACAATATGAGGATTTACCACCTGAACACCTAATAAAGATGAAAATACATGATGTAGTAGTTGATTTCATCCTTGAGTTACAGGAGCTTGGTTATTCAAATTTAGCCGTGAACCAATTGATCAAGATGAGAATTCATGGAGTAACTCCCCACTTCATTCAAAACTTAGCCCAGAAAGGAAATGAATATGCGAACTTAGAAGTCGGTCAATTGGTTAAATTACGAATCCATGATGTTACTCCAGAATTTATAGACCAACTGAAGGAAATTGGTTATGAAAACTTGTCAATTAATCAGTTAGTAAAACTCCAGGTTCATAATGTTTCTATTGGTTTTATTAAACAATTCCAAGAGTTAAAAATGGATCTGTCAATTAATCAATTAGTGAAATTTGCCATTCACAACATTAGTCCAGGATTTGTTGAAGGATTAGTTGAGCGACATCTCATTGATCTCACTCCTAATCAAATTCGTCAATTTGGAATTCACAATGTCTCTCTAGAATTTATTGATAAAATGAGAGACGAATTCCCTGATATTCCCCCAGGGCAACTTATAAAGCTCCGTATTCATGAAATCGATTCTGAGTACATCACAAGAATAAAATCCCTTGGATATAGTAATATATCGGCAAATAAAGTCATTAAATGTCGTATCCACGGAGTCACTCCCGAGTTTATATCCAGATTACAAACGCTTGGATTTAACGTCCCGATTAGTCTCGTTATCAGTTTAGCCACTCATGACATAAGTATTAGCTATATTACTAGCTTCAAAGACGTAGGTTATGATTCTTTAACATTAGAAAAGATTAAGGATGCGAAAATCCATGGTGTAACCCCTGATTTTGTTAAAAGACTTAATGAATTGGGATATTCTGACATTGAGTTTTCTAAAGTTAAAAAGATGAACATTCACGGTGTAACTACTGATACTATTCGTCAGTTTCATGAAATGGGATTTCAAGACATTTCAATAGATTATCTACTGAAAATGGCAATACATAATGTCACTCCTTCCTACATCCAACGTCTAAGAGATAAAGGTTTGCAGGATCTTGAATTGGATCAAATAATGAAATTAAAAATACATGGAATAATTGATTGAAAGGGAAAGATCCTAGTTTTCAATGAAAGTGGGATTCCTGTGAACAAACCTCAAAATCAATTCCACCGCGTTGTTGAAGAGCTTACATACTATATCGAAGGAGTGCTCAATGAGCGAGAGGATCTTCTTGGCTTATCAATAGCACTAACAAATGATAGAGAAATCTGGGCACAAGGGTTTGGTTTTACTGATCAAACTAGAAAAGAGCGAGTCTCTCCTGAAACTTTATTCAGTAGCCATTCAATGGGGAAATGTTTCACTGTTACAACTTCTCTGATTTTGGCTAGTAAAGGATTAATTAATCTTGATGATTCCATTCTCCAATAATATCCTGAATTTCGGATTAAAACCATCTATGGAAATCCAGAAGAGGAAATCAGAAAAATAACATTCCAATGGAGGCTTAATCATAGAGCAGGGCTTACCCTTGAAGCTTTAAAACATACTATATTCAACGGTACTGGTGCCAAAAGTTCTAGTTCGGAAGTAGATTAAACCGAAAAGGACAATTTTGTTTTCTGAAAGAGAGAGGGGAAGCTCTGATGAGTAATTGGATTAAGGTAAGAAAACTCTAAATCTTACTGATAGTGATTTCGATCGCACTGAGGTTCAATAAATTTCCTTCACTGTTTTCTAATTGTTCTGTGTTTATTTGGATGTCTGTAGTCTTAACTAAATCCTTCATAAATCGTTTACACAAGATTTCTGCCACATCGACAGTGCGACTTATTGCTCGTCCTCGTGCTTTCAGGACAATCGTCTTCGCTCCACTGTTGAATTGTGTCACGCAAGCCATAACATACGCTGTTGCAGGTTTATTTCCGATAAATATTATATTTTCCTCTGTCATGAGTGTTTGTATCTCCTTGTTTCTGAGGTGTTTTTCTTTTTCTGTGGTCTTATTGAATGATTCTGTTTTTACTAATTTTTATAGCAATTATTTCTCGTAAATCTGTATTTATCCGTGTTCCGTTATCCTTAATAAATTGAGTATTCATTAACCAACTAGGCTCTTGGTCAAAAGCTGAAGAAGCTGTGAGAAATGTCACCAATCCAAATTGAAATCACTTTTACTATCGGTCGAACTATCGTTTAGATCACACAGCACTAAGTTAAAGTAATTCTATTTTGAGCGCGTTTCGTTCTCCTGAAATTTTAATATTATCTCCTAGGGACTCTAAAGCATCTTTGAGTTGTTTTACTTCATATTTTTTCTTCCAATTCGGATTCTTCTTATGTAGTAAAGTACCTACTCGCATTATTGATATTGTTTTGGTTTGACTGTTTGTGAAATATTCTGTTATCGTTTCTATAATGAATGTTTCCAGTGAGTCTGGTTCTTTCTTTGTGGGTATTTTTTTTGGTGAGACTCTCTTTGTGGTTGAAATATAATAATGATTTTCTCGTTTTTCAATTTTAAATCTCTTTTCAGTAATTTCGATGAGGTCTTTAAGATGCTTAATATTGGTTTTTTCTTTCCAACTAGGTTCAATTTTATTGAGTTCAATTCCTATTCGACTAAGGGGAATATAATTTTCTGAGGTTTTAGAAATTAGAGCAACCAACATTGATTCTATTCTCTTTGTTATCGTATCGATTTCCGATTTTACCGTTTTTTTCTCTTTTTCATCGTGTTTTTTTCTTGCTGCATAACTTATTTCTTTTCTTTCATAATTGATCTTATTTTGTTTGAACAAGTCCAAAGATAATTCCATCTTTTCGTCAACAAGCTTGAATAAGGTATCTGAGACTGTTTTCGGATGTCCATGAACTAATCGTATAATTACACCAGCATGTTTTGCTGTTTCAATAGCTGGAATGAAATCACGATCCCCTGCTAATAGAACTATAAGATCAACACTTTTAGTGGTCGCTAAGTGGACTAGTTCGACCGCCAGGGCTACATCAACTCTTTTTTGAGCTTGAATTTCAACCGTTTCCTGACAAGAAGGACAAAAAAAGGATCTTGTTACAACTTCTCCTAAATAGACTTCAAAGCGATCCAATAATTGGAGACTATCATGAAATGACTGCGATTCTCGGGTCTTTCCATCAAAAAAATAAGTTCGTATCCTAAAAGCAGGATTACAAATCAAATCTGTTAGAGACACCAAATCTACCGAGTGCATTTCCATTTCTGCCATTATTTTTCTCCAGTATCCTCCATCAACCACTACGGCAGCCTTTGCTGGAAAATTCTGTTTTTCTGAATATAGAGAGTCCTTGACCATTGTAGTCTCTCCCAAAGGGGTATCCATAATTCCACGAATAGAATTAACAAATCGTGTGAGTCAATCCAGTTGGATGATCATCATAATATTGTATAGTTCACATTCATGAAATTATGGAGTAGGTACTGTTATAATTCATTAAAATAAAAAGCTTTTGTGAATCTTTTAGAATTTTCTTCTTGTAAATAGAACTAATATATTGTTAGATGTTTATTGAGTTTCACACTCCTATTCCTCAAACATTGAACCGTTCCGTGATACCTAGGCTTTTATTGCGAACGATAAATACAGCTTATTCCTGATTCATAGAGTCGTGCCCAGGAGTACCAGGTCTTACCAACTCTCCACAAGCGTTTAACGTCTCTGGGGAACTCTCAGCGACGAATCTGGGAATTATTTCTTGTTACCTACTTCGCCTTTCTATTTCAGATGATTGGTTTTCTCAGGTGAAATTTGAAGGTCAAGTTTGGGAAACCATTATTCATTTATAACCTCCCAAGTTGCTTTGGCCAAAGAGTTACTAGGATGAGCCAGAAAAGCCTCCAAAAGAGTCAACTATTGGTAATCTTTTTAAAAAATCTTGTTTATTGTTGAACTTCTTTATCGAGCTCTAAATCATAGTTTACTCGCCAGAAATAGATCCTTTGTAAAATCCTAGACAATAGTTGAAAAACTATAATAACTTGAAAGTTACCTAAGTTGATTAGCTGTGAGATTGAGATGGAATCTTATATTAACTGTACTTTGTGTGGTGACTGCTTCGAAAGTCTTTGAGCGAGAAGGGCTGGTAGATATGAAATTTTGTTGATTAAGATTGTAGGATTCATCTGTTTTACCATCAGTGGTTTCAACAGCTCTTCTCGGAAGATTGATATCCAAAGGTTAGAATATCGTCTTCATCAAAATCTCATTTCCTGAAAATATCGTCTAATTTTTTCCGGTCTATAGAATCCTCAAATCAGAAAAATATTATTAACAATTTTTGTACAATTGAAAACGATCTCGGATTGAGTTATTAAGGAGTGTATCTTTATGCAGAACCTTGAAACTGATGTTTCACTTATGGCTAAAATTTGTGCCTGTTGGTCGCCTAGTTTTTCACCTGATGGAAAATATATTGCCTTTATCAGTAACTTAAATGGAATTCCCCAAGTCTGGACTGTCTCAACAACTGGTGGGTGGCCAAAGCTAGCTACTAGTACCAATGATCAAATCTATGCTGTTAGTTGGGCTCCAACTGACGAATGGTTATCATATTCCTTAGCTCCAGGAGGAGGAATGAACACCCAAATTTATTTGGTCAAACCAAATGGTACACAGTCTAAACTCTTAACAAAAGGGGGTAAAGAAAATAATTGGCTCGGTAGGTGGTCATATGACGGGAAAAAACTTGGTATGTCTTCAAATATTCGAACCCCCGAAGCTATGGATGCTTACTTATTTGATGTTGAAACTCACACGCAAGAATTAATCGCTGAAAACAAGGGTTTTGGTTACTTCACCGATCTTAGTCGAGATAACAAGCTTGCTATATTGATGCGGATGGTAAATCGAAGTGACAATAATCTCTATTTGATAGACATTGAGAGGAAAATAGAAATCTTGTTAACTCCCCATGAGGGATACGGTACTTTCTATAATGCTAGGTTTTCCCCTGATACAAGTCAAATCTATCTCATTTCAAATCAAAATCGTGAAAGACTTACTTTTGGCAAAATTGACCTAAATATTGACAAAACTCCAGGGCCAATTGAGATTCTTATTGAGAAACCTAGTTCGGAGTTACAGATGTTTCAAATTACTTATGATGGAAATCAGGCTGCTTTCGTATGGAATGAAGCGGGGAAAAACAAAATTGAGTTATACACCCTAAAACCATTAACAAAAGTCACAGAATTAACGCTACCTACAGAAATAGTTGAAGAATTAACTTTTGCAAGAGATAATGCACATCTAGCTTTAACTCTTTCTGGATCTACTTCTCCCACCAATATTTGGGTGTATAACGTTAATACTAGGAAGTTATGGCAGGTTACAGATAGTCCCCATGCAGGAATCGATTTAAAAGATTTTGTCTCCCCTAATCTCGTTTTTTTCAAAGCACATGATGGCCTTGACTTAAGTGGCTGGCTTTACAAACCACATAATTTTATAACACCTGGGCCAGTTGTCATAAACTTTCATGGGGGACCAGAGGCTCAAGAAAAACCAATTTTTAACACCTATTATCAAGCATTACTTTCTCAAGATATTGCAGTGTTTGCTCCAAATGTAAGAGGATCATCTGGTTTTGGAAAAACTTTCGAAAATTTAGACAATGGTCCCTTACGTTTTAATGCAGTGAAAGATATCAAGAGTTGTGTCGAATATCTTGTGAATTCAAGAATTGCTGATTCAAACAATTTAGGAATAATGGGAGCTTCTTATGGAGGATTTATGACCATGGCTGGTTTAACGGAATATCCTGATCTATTCGCTGCTGGTGCAAATCTATTTGGAGTCGTTAATTTTGAAACATTCTTTGAACATACAGAACCTTGGATGGCTGAAATCTCCAAAATTCAGTATGGTGACCCAGAAACCCAGTTTGATCTGTTACGTCAGCTGTCACCGATCCATAAAATTCATCGAATAAAAGCAGCAACGATAGTTCTTCATGGAAAAAATGATACAAATGTCCCCGTTATAGAAGCTGAGCAAGTGGTGGATAACCTTAGAAAAAGAGGAATAAAAACAGAATATATTCTATTCCCTGATGAAGGCCATGGTTTCTCAAAAACAAAAAATAAGCTTAAAGCAATAACTGAAGTTACAAAATGGTTCAAAACTAATTTAAACGAAGAAAGCTGACTTACTATTGGATTTACCCTTTGAACGAAATTTTTGGGATATTTATGACTCAAGTAGTAGCTACGGATATAACTGTAAAGGTTATTGATATGGAACGAGTCATCTAGTTAGTTTACTCCTGTTTGAGTCATAAATAATTCACCAGCTCTATAGATGACACCGATAGATTAATTGATCTGATTTATAACTTAAATTCTGATCGAAAACGTATTTTGTTTCCTCTATGTTAAGCTTTTTAAGGGGATGTTAGAAATATTTAACATGGTGTTAGAAATAGTTAACAATATTCAGGTGAACTATTAGTTGATAGAAACCAGAAACTTAACACGAAATTTTAATGGTTTCACTGCCCTAAAGCATGTAAACTTTCATGTTGATGCAGGGGAAGTTTTTGCTTACCTTGGCCCTAATGGTGCTGGGAAAACTACTACTATCAATATCTTAGCGACATTATTAGCACCTACACATGGCCAAGCGACCGTTGCGGGCTATGACGTTGCGACTGAGGGGATAAAAATCAGACCATTGATAGGTTACGTACCCGAGGACTTCGGGCTTTATCCTAGTTTAACAATTAGTGAAAATCTTCATTTTACAGGAAGTCTGTATAAAATATGTAGAAATGAACGAAAAGTAAAAATTGAGGAATTGATTGATTTTTTCGATCTACGGGAAAAGAAAGACGTTCCTGTTTCAGCTCTCTCTAAAGGTACGAAACAAAAAGTAAGCTTAGCTCGATCCATGATACATGATCCCGAGATTCTTTTTTTAGATGAACCTACTTCAGGTCTTGACCCTCTCATGGCAAAAGAAGTGCTAAATATGATCTCCAAACTGAAAAAAGAAGGGAAAACAATCCTAATGACAACACATCTTCTTACTCGGGCGGAAAAAGTGTGTGATTCTATTGCGCTTATTTACAAAGGAGAGGTTCTTTGTGAAGGCAAAATTTCCCAAATCAAGACCAAATTAAAAACCTCTTCATTAGAGGATGTTTATTTCGCCGTAATAGGTGACAATCATGACTAATTTGGCAGCAGCAATCTGTAAAAAGGAATTAAAAATCCGCTTTGGTTCAAAACGGGTGTTAATACCAATGTTATTCTCCATTGGACTACCGATGCTCGTATTTATCCCTAGATTACTTGAAGCTTTTTCTCACAACACACCTGAAAATGAATATCTTCGCTTTATGTTTTTCTTAATCCTCCCAGTGATGGTGACAACTCTTGTTGGGATCAATACTTTCATCAACGAAATAAGGTGGAAAACAATTAAACCTCTACTTGTTACCCCCATTTCTGAGGGAGAGATACTTCTAGGTAAGAGTATGGCATGTATCGGTGTAGGATTAGTTACGGAAGCTTTCCTGTCTGGATTGATACTTTTTTCTCTCAACTCGGTAGATGAGTCAATAATCTTATTTATCGCAATTGGCCCCCTTTCTGTGATTTTCACTACATTTGTCTTTATTATAGGAACATCAAGGTTCCCAGCAATTGCAGAGGGAGGTGGAGCCATTTTAATGCCCATGGGTGGATTGATAATCATTTTCTCACTATTTCTTTTATTATTCGGATTTCTTCACATGAGCACGGTCTTTGTCTATAGTATTTTATCATTGATTCTTGCGACCCTGGTGTGTGTGACCTATTTTTTGGCAAAGAGATGGTTTAATAGGGAGAAATTAGTCCTTAGCACATAAGAGGTTGAAAATATGTCAGCTGAAACTCAGAAACACAAATCCTTATTCTTACTAATTCCTGCCTTAATTGGGATTTCTAATATTCTGGTGGGGATTTTCGGATTGTTTTTACTGGGAGAACTATTGTATCAAGTTTTGAGTGGATTCCTCATCTTGCCTGGTACATTAATCTTACTGTATTCCATTCGGGAGTTCAAACATCGTCAGGGAGAAAGACGTGGTATCAAACACGATGAGCGATCTGAACGAAACAGATTACAAGCTGCAGATGTGGGATTTAGATTTCTTTTCGTCTCTCTACTCATCCTGATTCTTTTAAATGCTCTGAAGGTGATAAATGAAATTATATTTGTTGCTGTAACTGGACCTATCATTGCGATAGGAGTTACGGTGTACTATCTTGGTTATTACTGGTTTGAGCAGAGAGGGTAAGTGGAACTCTCATGAAAACCAGGATTAAAGAGTATAGAGCAAGGTTTGACTTGACTCAGAAAGAACTCGCGGACAAAGTAGGTGTGAGAAGGGAAACTATTGTGTTCTTAGAGAAGGGCAAGTATAATCCTTCTCTTAAATTGGCATACAATATAGCTAAGGTCTTTGAAACACCAATTGAGGAAATTTTTATTCTTGAAAAAGACGAATAATTCCTACCAAATTTTTGGGATTACTCGATAACGCACTTTCTGCATATATTCTTGATAACCATCCAGTTCTTTGACGAGAATCTTCTCTTCAAACAAAATTCTTGAGATAAAATAAATTAGAAATAATGATGCAGAGATTAATGCCATATACGACCCCAAAGCAATGGGTAAGCTTAGTACGAACAAAATATTCCATAGATACATTGGATGTTGAACGAATGCATATGAACCAACGGTCGATATAGCCCATATACTTTACTAAGCACTATTTCAATGGAGTAAACAATTTCATTTAAAAATCGTTCTTGAATATGAAGGACGATGATTAATCTTCATAAATCAGTTCTTGCCTCCCTTAACTATTCCACTGATGCCAAAACATGGTTTCAAGGAAGAGGAGAGCGTTTTATCAGGAGGTTGGGAATATTAGAGGGCCAATCAATACTTGATTTTGGCTGTCGCATCGGTCATTATGTTATACCTACTGCTGTCGTTGTGGGGCCAGCTGGACGAGTCTATGCTCTTGACAAAGACCACAATTCTATAGAGTTTTTATTAGAAAATGCGAAAAAACTAGATTTAGACAAATACATCATTCCGATTAAAACTTCAGGAGAGATGAATCTATCCCTAGAGGACGCCAGTATTGATGGTGTCCTTTTGTATGATATTATCCATATACTCATAGGTATTGATGGCACTCTTACCCCTCTTCAATCATTGTTAACAGAATTGTCTAGGGTACTTAAGTCTGGAGGGCTGTTATCCATATCAGTGGATCACTTAAGTGAAATGAATTACTCCAAGCAAGATATCATTAACGAAATTAGGAAAATTTTTACTTTCAGAAATGAGTTTAGGGGGGAAATAATGCACTGGGATTGGTTACGAGAAGGACAGGTTGAGAATTTTATTAAAAAGAGATAGTTATAAGATAGATTTTTTACCAAGACTGGCATTTTCTCTCTTGATTTAGTCTATTCTTTCAATTTTGAAGTAAACAGGACGATACCAATCAGTACAACCAACAATATTAGCATGTTCATTCTTCATATGAGGAATAGTCCCACCATAAATGAGTGTCAGGATATCATGGCGTATATCACCCCAGGCCCATTCGCAGAAGCCTTCAGGAGGTCTATATCGATTTTCCTTGGTAATTATGAATTCCTGACCGTCTTTATAACGTCCACATGCCTTAACTTCTTGGAACTCATCTTTGAGGTACTCACTAATAATATCTTCATTTACTGTTCTTTTTATTACAGTTATTTTACAATCGTACATGTCTATTTCACCAAAATATCTGTGATGTCCTTTAACTTGATTTTGAATTAATCAATCCCTCCTAGTTTGCTTTCATTACTTTGTGAATCGCGTTTCTTGCATCTATCTAAGGGATTTTAAAAACCCACCTTCTTTGATTTTCTAAGTACATGAGATGATGATGTAATGGACATAGAGGATGAAAATGAAGAAAAAGATACTGATGTGAAGAGAAATCGACTCCCCAGTCTCCTCTTTGCTATTGGGATATCGTGTCTCATTATAGGAGTAATTCTGCTATCTACCACCTTTTTCATTGTTTGAAGGTTACTATCTTCCAACTAGAAAGCCATACGCGGATCTGGATGAATCAGAAATCTCAATATGTGGAAACATTATCACACAAATCGATGCAATGGAAGATAATTCCTTACTTGTTAGATCAAATTATTTATCCATCGATGGGATGAGTTTTGTAGAAGTAGAGGACCTAGTTTTTCGTGATAAGTCAGGAGAAACCGATATTCGAATTACTTTTCGGGATGAAGGATCAGGAAATATCAGTTTCATGTTTTTGAGTTTATCGGCATTGACAGCAATGGAAAAACTCCATTCATGGTATTTAGAAGTCACTGGGCCTGAAACACTCGAGTTCGATGAAGGAAAGACCAATCAAAATATTCTTTGGTCAGTAACTGCTGCTGATTGGCAAGCATGCAACTATACGATTTATCGTAATGGATCCAATATTGCTACTGGTACTGGTAATATTATTGTACAAGACCTGAACGCTCTTGATGCAGGGATTTATAATTACACAATTGTAGTCGAGGATATACTCAAAGACAAAGCAATCCATACTGTCATTGTACACGTGACTTCTCAGTCTACGGAAACAAGTTATTCTTCTTCTACTGTTTCAATAACAACGACTTCATCTATAATCCCTTCTACAACACCGAGCTGGGACTTTTTGCTTTTCATTCTTTCTTTCATTATCATACTCCCAGTGAGAAGGTGGAAAAGAAAAAAGTGAATTTTCTCAGTATTGATTGAAAGATATTTCTTGCATACATCTAAGAGATTTTATTATTATCCATTTTTAATTTTCTACATACCTGAGATGGTGTATTAATGATCACAGACAATGAAAATGAAGAAGAAGATACTGAGGTAGAGAGAACTCGATTTCAAATCCTCTTCATTGCTTTTGGATTATCGTGTCTCATAATAGGGGTAATTTTGTTACTTAGTACCTTATTCATGGAGTTTGATTCTTTCGAATTCTTTTTTACCACTCTAGTCAGTGGAGTATTATTCGGGATGGCATTGTTCTTTGAAGGTCATGGTTATTACCTTCTCCCCAAAGAATATCAGGATAGTCCTGCTTATTTTGGCAGTCCTGTATTATATCAAATTGTACGAGTGATTTACCGCATTCCTTATGTTCTACTATGCTATAATGGATTTGTTTTTGTAGGTGCTATTAATATCGACCTCATTGTTGTTTATGTTATCTTATATTTTCCCTTTATGATTAGTAGAGCTAGTTGGCGATGGACACGGTTGCGACAGTGGTTAAGAACCCTTGATACTGCTTAAATTCGCTTTAAATGATATCTTGATTTGTTAATCCTCATCAATGAGCATATTTTGTAAGACTGAAGAAAGACTAGAGGCATACTCAACAATAGATTTCCTTCCCTCAATGCTTAAATATAAGACAGTTGTGGGCTTTAGATCAATGAACTTCTTTCTAACCTCAATAAATCCTTTATTCTGGAGTTTCTTAATGTGAGATGATAAATTTCCACTTGTCAAACCTAATGCCTTTTGTATTATGGTGAAAGGGGCCCTACCCCGTGGTAGGAGAAACATAAGAATAGAAAGTCGTGTTGGATTATGGAGATCTATATCTAAGTCCAAAACGGTTTGGATATCATCCTTCTGAGGATCTGCAGCATTCAACTGGATCGTGAGGTTTAGGATAGAACTATTTTTATGTTTTTGGACTCTTTAAGCAAATCACTCTAATTTTTTGATAAATCCCCCAAGACACTTCTTCTTACCCCTAATCCAACCTCCAGAGAGAAAAACCACATTATTTACGGGTGGTAGTTCATTCAGTAATTTCTATCTTCTCAATATATCTATCGATATATCTTCGATTCCAAAAAGCAACGAAAAAAAAGCTTGCCCCGAAGGTAAAACCAAAAATAAACCCGCTAATCAGGAAAAATTCAGAGTTAATAATATTCCCCAGTAACATAATAATTGCAGCACTAAACGATACGATTGGAGTCACGAGATAAGCCATTTTAGGTAAAATTTCTTCGCTTTTCGAATAATACTTTCTATCTACCACTAGCGCTGTAAATCCACTAATTAGGGCAATGGTTGGGAAAGTTAGGTAGTGTAATTCAGCAAAATTAAAAAAAACTACAGCTATTCCTATTATTATAAAAGTACCAATCAAAAAGAGGCTACCACTGTCAAGATCCTTTTCTTTTGTTTTTCGACTATAAATGTTTATCAGATGTCGATCAGCAAACCCTTGGATTATCAACCCAGAAACCATCGCTAGTACCCAAGGGGTAATACTCATAATTCCAAAGAATCGTAAGCTTGAAAACACACCATCTAAAATCCCTGCACCTATTAAAAGTAGCCCCCAGATAAGGCGAGACATACTATCCTTTTGAATCATAAACGTTTTTTCAAAAGATTTTACCCGGTTCATATAATAGAGTAATTGTTTGATATCTGCAGGTGAAATTGTACTAGCTTCCATAATTACATTTATTCAATAGTCATTTATATAGTGACAACTAACTTTGAACGACAAAGTGGCTTGGTATTCAAACCTCTTGGCGTTACGGCTAGAATTACCATCTTTTAAGGAGGGAAAAATTAGTACTAATCAGATTAAACAATTAGAAAAGATGAAACGAAAAATGGAAATGAAACAAATGTCAGTAATTATCGAAACAAACGGGCTTAGTAAAACCTTCAATGGTGTCCAAGCCCTGAAACCATTAAGTTTAAAGGTACGAAAAAACTCAATTTATGGGTTTCTTGGTCCAAACGGTGCTGGTAAGACCACCACGATGAAATTATTACTTGGACTTATCAGACCTTCAAATGGTAGTGGTACTATCTTTGGTCATGATATTGTACAAGATAATATCAATATTAGAGCTCGTATTGGTTACTTACCACAGGACCTCGACATTAAAACACTTGAACACCTGACTGCACGCGAATTGTTGCGTTTTGCCGCTCGTTTTTACTTTAAGGGGCCTAAACAACTGATCGAAGATCGAGTTCAAGAAATGCTTGATCTTGTAAGTCTATCGGAAAAAGCTGATAGACCAATCGCAGGTTATTCTGGTGGTGAATCTCAAAGATTGGGGATTGCTCAAGCTCAGATCAATTATCCTGATCTGCTAATCTTGGATGAACCCGCTGCTTCGCTTGACCCTATTGGTCGTCGCGATGTACTTGAAGTGATGGAAAGACTTCGAAAATATACCACAATTTTCTACAGCACTCACATTCTCGATGATGTGCAGAAAGTTAGTGATAGTGTTGCTATTCTTAATAAAGGGGAATTAATTGCCCAAGGGTCTATTGAGGAGTTATTAGCTGGAAGTGAGGGTTTAATCTACAATATCAAGATCAAAGGTGACACTACTAAAGCTTACAACTACATCTCTGAAAAGACTTGGATCACAGATATCAATATTCTTGAGAAGAATGGCTATACAACTTTGCAGGTTGGAGTGAATGATTCAAATCTTGCTGAACAACAATTACTCCGAATATTGCTTAAGGATGAACAATTAAGAGTCATTGAATTTCAACAGAAAAGCTTTGAATTAGAAGATGTTTTTCTGAATTTAGTGGAAGGTTAAAAAAATGGTAATAAACTCAGAATTTAATTTAAGAAATGTTCAAGGTTGGAGAAGTGGATTAAGCAACTTATTATCAGCTGAATTTGGCCGATGGGGGACAATGGATTGGTACATTATGATGGCCATTTGGTTGGCTATTATTAATGCATCTTTGCTAGGAGTGCTTTCTGGAAGTGATGACGTAGCATCAGCAATTGTGTTATTAGGATTACTTGCTGGAATGTTTCCAGTAATCAATGTCGTCATAGTTTTACAGGATGTTATTATTGGAGAAAAAGAAACTGGAACCGCTGCATGGATCCTCTCTAAACCTGTTTCTCGTCCTGCATATATTCTGTCAAAAATAATTGGTAATGTTGTAGGGATTGTAGTAAGTCTAGCTTTAGTCCCAGGAATTGTTGCTTATGCGACCATTTTCTTATTGAAAGGAGTGCTTTTACCCCCTGGTGCTTTCTTTGCTGGTATCGCAATTCTTGCTCTCAACTTGATCTTCTTTCTGACTTTGACACTAATGTTAGGTACAATCTTTGATTCTAGAGGAGGAGTCATTGGGATTCCAATGTTACTTGGTCCTGGATACTCATTATTTTATGCCATGCCTATCATATCAGAGTTTCATCCAATATCTATGTTTTTTCCTTCCGGGAATGCAAACAATTCTTTCTTTGGTGCTGTTGTACTAGGAGAACCAGTAGGTTCGTTGATTCCGCTCTTTATAACCATTCTAGGTATCATCATATTTACAATGATTGCCCTATGGCGTTTTAATCGTGAAGAGTTATAGTCAGATTGAACCTCTTTTTCCTCTTTCTTTTTTAATTAAAATTATGGTGAAAATAATTGACCCAATCAATCAAAACATTACGAACTGATCAAAAATCGAGAATTATTATTTATTTCTGTCTGATAGGATTTTCTTCATTAGTATTGGGGATTCTTTTTAATCTTTTTAAAGTTGGATTTGTATTATCAGTTTTATGTTGGATTTTCACTGGTATCATTGAGTCATCGTATAAACAAGAAGAAGAAGATGATACATTAGTATTTTTTTCCCCCCAAAATTTCGTAATCATAGGATCTACGGGAATTGGGATTATACTTTGTTTTTTAATGGCTCTTTTTCTTTATTAGCCCTGATACAGGCTATGGATAGGACTTCTTGAGATTTCTTTCTTGGTCTAGAATTTTCCCAGATCAGTTCTTCCATAATGATAAGATTTAATTTGAGGGAAAATTTTTTTCCTTATTCAGAAAGAGATTGACGCTTTAACGAATAAGTGGTTACATGACTCCTGAATCAATTTATCGCTCTTCCGAAGGAAAAGATCATCTATTAAAGATCTATGACAAGCATATGAGGAATTTAAACACTCCATATGAAGATATTTATGTTCAGACCAGATTTGGGAAAACACATATCGTTAATCTGGGTAAAAAGGGATCAATCCCTTTAATATGCTTACACGGAGGAAATTCATTCACTCCTGATATGTTAAAGAGTGATTTACCATTGTTGAGAAAATTTAACGCATTTATTGTTGACACTATTGGTCATCCAGGGAAAAGTGATGAAACCCAGCTTTCTTCAAATGATTTGAGTTATGGTTATTGGTTACTAGATGTGATTGATGAATTACAGTTAAATATGATTAATATTTATTCAGGATCCTTTGGAGCGGGTATCGCTATTAGATTGGCAACTGTAGCTCCAAAAAGAATTAATAAACTGTCATTATTTATCCCCTCTGGAATTGCTAACGGATCAGTTAAAGACCAGCTCAAATTGATGATTCCTTATCTTAGATATAAATTACGACCTACTAATCAGAATATGATCAAATTATCTAGTTCGTTAATGACGAGATTTGATGAAGAAAGAATAGAAATGCTTCAGACAATCTTTCAACATGTGAAAATCAATCCCAAGATGCCTCGTCCCGCATATGATGGTGAATTAGATGATTTAACGGCTCCTACTATAATTGTTGCAGCAGCTAAAGATATTCTATTTCCTGCTTCGAGAGTAATTCCTCGTGCGAAAGAAATCTTCCCCAATTTAATCTATATGGAAACAATTGATAGCTTGCATGAACCAACAGAGGAGATCTATAACCATATCCACAACTTAGCTTTTGACTTTTTATTTCACTAATATAGACCAACCAGAGTGGATCTTTTTATATTAGTACTTTTAGTGGATAAAGATGTAGGCGGAGTAGTACCAGCTAATATCACCTCAAAATTGGTTGAAAACGAAAGGATCAAGAGTTAGAGGACATAAATATACTTGGAAAAAAGAATACTGTAAAATTGGAATTTTTTCTCATGTAAATCGATTATCCAAGTTTATTGCATTCTGATATGAGCACTTTTCGGAACAAAGTCTCTTCCGGGTTTATTAAGAAGGGAATTTTGAGTAAGATTGACTATCATACTCAAAGATGTGTAAAAGATGATGGATCTAGCTATTGAAACAAACAATTTAACTAAAATTTATGACAATAACGTTGTTGTAGATCATCTTGGAATTACTGTAAACAAAGGCGAACTAGTTAGTATTTTAGGTCCGAACGGTGCTGGAAAAACAACACTAATCAAGATCTTAACTACTATTCTAAAACCCGATGAAGGGATGGCCTTAATTAATGGAAAAGATGTTCTCAAAGATGCGCCAAACATTAAAACGATAATTGGTACGGTTCCTCAAGATTATGTCTTTTATGAGGAATTATCAGCTAAAGAAAATTTAGTATTTTTTGGTACGATGCATGGTTTTTCTAAAACTCAATTAAAATCTGAGGCTGATCAAATCCTAGAAAAGCTAGGTTTGGGTAATCGAAAAGATAAGGCGAAAAATTTCTCTGGTGGGATGAAGCGTCGTCTTAACATTGCGATTGCCTTTGTTATGCAGCCCGATATATTATTCCTTGATGAACCTACAGCAGGATTAGATCCCCAAGCGAAACATATTGTCTGGGATTATATAAAAGAGCTGAGAGAAGACGGTAAAACGATTGTTTTAACTACCCATGATATGAATGAAGCTGAAATGCTTAGTGATCGTGTATTGGTTATCGATAATGGTAAAATCATCGCTGAAGGTGCCCCAAAAGCATTAAAAGAGAAATATAGTGACGAAAACATTCTAGAGGTCGTTTTTGGGCATAAAGAAAAAGCTCATGAATTCAAAAAATCGGTTGAGCTTCTAGACTTTCTAAAACAAGTATTTATTGAAGGTGAGAAAAAAGTGAACATATATTTTAATGG
Organism: Candidatus Hodarchaeota archaeon; assembly: GCA_016840285.1. The sequence continues at coordinate 26,023 of JAEOSR010000097.1, forward strand.
TGGAATTATTAATTTCATCAAAATTCTGCAAAAAGAATTAATTAATGATGTTACTGAACTTGAAAGTATAAGCTTACGACAGACTACTTTGGAAGATGTATTCTTACATTTGACTGGTCGGAGGTTAAGAGAATGAGTTTCTTACAACAGGATTTCCAGATTATTAACGCAATCGCTGCAAAAAATCTTAAAATCAAACTGAGGAATCGTCAAACGTATCTTTATTCGTTTGGTTTTCCATTATTGTTTACTATCCTGTTTTATTTTATATTTAAGCCAATTACAGTGACAATTAGTGGAATAACCGTTTTTGACATGGCTGTTTCTGGTATGTTGATATATACCGCCTCTTTTGGTACAATAAATGCAGCAACTTCGCTCACTATTGAGAAAGAACGTTTAACGTTAACTAGGCTAGATACAACCCCAGTTGGACGAGCTAGGATATTCATTGGCACATTATTAAGTGAATCCGTTTTCCTTATTGTACAACTTGTTTTGATGTTTACAATTAGTTATGGCATACTTGGAGCTCAGTGGTACAAAAACAACCTCAATCTTCTTTTCCTGGGTTTTCTGATTATCTTTATTTTTGGCCTCTCAACCTTGGGAATTGGAATCATTATTTCAGCTTATGCTAAAACAGCAAATGCGGCTGTTAGTTTCTCCATGATGTATGTTATGCCTATTATTTTTCTCAGTGGATCATTGATCCCCTTTGAAAGTCCCATTGTGTACCTCTGTCCTCCGTTCTGGGTAAATCAATTATATCAACAGGTAATAATACTAGGCGATGATTTATGGAGTGATACTTTGAGACTAAATTCTCAGAATATATTTCAAGCAGAATTTAGCATTCTTCCTCTTTGGGGATCGTTAATCATCATTCTCTTCATCTTATTAGGGACTATTTTCATCGGTATCAAGCTATTCCAGAAAAAAACAGTGTAGTCTTATACCCATCCCCTCCCATTTTTTTTAGAAATCTTTTAACGCTCATTTGTTTTAATGAATTGAATTAATAAGGAGCAATTAGATGTGGAAGAAAAGGATATTGTCAATGTTACACAATTGATGCAGGTATCTGTTGATTTATCAGTCTATCGTCAAACTCTTGCTTATGCTTTAGGTAATTTAGTTATCATGACAATCCTCAGTAGCAGTTTAATTATTGTGCAGTCATTATTTGAACCATTCTGGATATTTCTATTTTTTTGGGTTATTGTCTCAATTGGTGCTGTATCTCTCCATCTATTCGTATATAGACATGTGTTAAGAAGAATCAGGATGGGTCTCTGGGTGATAGCTTATCCTGCGATAATTGTCATCGGTTACATTATCAATTTTCTCTTAAATAATCCAATTTCAACTAATTTTCTTTGGTTTCCCCTCCTTGGTCTTGCGAGTTTAATTGTTGGTATAACTACAGAACAAAATTATTTCTCTAACGATATGCTTTTTTCAAGACCTATCTTATTGCTTGGTGTAGCATTACTGGTTTCTTCCCCCATAATTTTCTTCGTTCTCCTCTTACAACCAGGTGAACCAAATCTATTCATAACTCCAGGAATAGCATTAATCTTAGCTTCTCTGAGCACCTCTTATTCGATGTATCAAGCTGAGAAGAAGGTCGTAAGTAAGTGACTGATTGGGTCAATAATTTTCGGGAAATTGATCCCGTACTTTTTAATGCCAAACGTTTGCTTATTATCAGTTTACTTGTCGCACTTGGCCCCCTGACTCAAGGAGATCTCCTAAAAAAATGTCAATTAACATGGGGAGCTCTAACTGCACACATCAAACAGTTACAGAAAGCTCAATACATCGAACAAAGACATGTTCTAACCCTCAAAGGGCCAAGAGCGCTTGTTGATATTACACCAAATGGAATTCAGGTCTACAATAATACATTAGCTCAATTAAAGGTATTTGTTGGAAAGATTGAGGGAAACCTAGAATAAGAATTTGGAGTATGTTATCATCTATCGTGATGTCCTTTTCTTACGAATGATTGGGATTAGAAAGAGAAGGATTGGAAAAATCCAAGTAAATCCGATCGATGAGCTTACGAAAGTGGTAGACGATGTAGCATCTAGTGACGTCTTAATTGTGAAATAGACCTCTGTGCTGCCTACATTGCCCATTGTATCATTCCCATATATTCTAAATGAATGAATTCCATCAGAAAGGTTGAATGATTTTGTCAATAAAGGGATTGTGGCATTTGGATCGTTATTGAGAGAATACACATCCCATGGAAGAGTTTCATTTGAGCTAATAGATAAAATGATCCTTCATATATTATAAGTCTTGTTTTCTGGATGGACTATCGTGATTGCTGGTTTTCCTCGATCATGTGGCAAGATAAGATTCTTCATCAGAGCATAAATCTGGGTATTATCAATGGTGGTGTTAGAGATCGCGTTCAGACTTTCACCCCATACGAATATCGGCACTGACAACCCATTGAGATTAGAAGAAGTGGATTCCGCAATAGTGTTTAATTTGGAGCTAGAAACTGGGAAGATAGATCCTGGAAACGGAAGAAGTATAAAAAATCCTATAATTATACATAACGCGGATTTAGAACGCTGTGAGAAATTTTTCTTCTGCATTATCAACTTGGGGGATGTAATCAAACGCATCAAAGGTTCTTTCATTAGTAAACCAGTCAATAGGTTGTTAAACAAACTCAGATAACTCCTAGAGGGAGATTTTATCTTGATACTGCCTGGTTAACCTTTTTATGTCCATCTAATACAATGAAAAAAAAGGTTTTTCCAGTGATTTTTATGGAAAATCATAAGAAAGGGAGTATTTGGTTAAATTTCTCCACACCAGCGATTATTGCAGCATTTTATCTTTCATTACAATTTTTGATTGAATTTCCAGTTGCTTTTCTGATTCATTTACTTCAATTGCCTATTGATATTGTGATTAGTAGAATTTTAGTATTATTGATTAGTCAGGCGATTTGTACCGCGATATTTATCTTTTTTATCATTCCTTTCCTAAATATCAGAGATGTTGAGTTCAATTCTATTGATTATACTGGTTTTTTCAAATTTTTAACCATTTTTTGTCTATTCTGGACTATCCTGATACTAATTACCTTAGGTCTTTCAGTTATTTCAAAATTATTTGATAATGAAGTTGAAATCTTTAAAAACACGATTTTTTTGTCAAAAGATCATTTTGGGAATCCATTCTCGATTATTCTTTGGTTAATAGCAGGTACTCTTGGTATTGCGATTTTTATGGAATATTTATATCGAAGAACTTTGATTCCTTTGTTAGAAAAGCGTGGTATGTCTCCTTTCTTTGCAGTTCTGACCTCAAGTCTTGGTTTTGCTTTGGTAAATATTCTCTTTAATCTCGGCTTCCAGATTACAATCCTTGAAGGATCTAATCTATTGAATATATATCTTAGTAGATATGACTTACAGAACTCTCTTTTTTATTCATTAAACCTTTTTATGACTACATTTGCTCTTGGATTAGCTTGTGGAATTTCATACATTCTAACAAGAAATATAATATTTTCAGTTATTATACACTGCCTTGGAATCCTTCCATACTACTTAATAGAATTATTTTATAATAATATTCTTATCAATTCACTTATTATTCTATTAATTATTGTAATGAACATTTCAGGCCTTTTCATTGGATTATACATCCTTTACACTTCTTTTAACCTTTCATCTCAAACTGAATGGATAACTATCCTAAAGAAAAAGTCATCAACAGACATCAACCGTGGGTTAGCTGGATTTTTTGTAATTTTCTGGGGAATAATAATCAATATTGTGGTATTCCTAGGCCTACTTGCTGAACATGCCCCTATTGTAGTCACTCTTTTATTTCATATAGTATTTCTTGGATTTTGTTTTAAAAACCTTCGTGAAGATTCAATGAGGAATAGATTAGACGCTGATCATTATGAATTGAAAGAAAGTGGTGATGTGAGTTGAATAGAAGTACAAAATTACTTAGTGTTGTCGCATCGATTGTAATAATACTTTGGGGATTTACTAGTGGGATCTTATGGATAGATCTGTATTCTGACCAGATTCAAGAAAAAACCTGGTTAAGCTCAACACCAGAGGACCAGGGGATGGATTCAGCAAAGCTTGAACAATTAATCAAAAATATTACACAACAACGGATAGCTATTGACTCTTTGTTAATAATCCGTCATGGGGCTATTATAATTGAAGAATACATAAATTTAGAAGAGTATCTCAGCCATACACAGTCTAACATGGACAATATGCATTCTCTCTATTCAGCTACAAAGAGCTTCACGTCAGCGCTTATCGGGATAGCGATAGAAGAAGGTTACATTAATAATGTAAGTGTAAAAGTGATGGATTTTTTTCCTGAAAAAATAATTAAGAATTTAGGCTCTCAAAAGAAAAATATGACCCTTGAACACCTATTAACCATGACTACTGGGTTTGAATGGGATGAATGGACAAGTGATAGTGCTTCAAAGATGTTGAGGAGCGCTAATCCAGTTGAATACATGCTTAATTTACCTATGAAATATGATCCTGGAACTGTACTGACATATTGTACTGGGGCTTCCCATCTATTATCTGCAATTATACACAAGACCACAGGATACACAACTCTTGAATTTGCACGTAAATACCTCTTTCGACCACTGGGAATTTCTGAAGTCCAATGGACCTATGATCAACAAAGTATTTTTCACGGTGGTCATGGTATATCTTTAACATCGCGTGATATAGCTAAATTTGGTTATCTGTATCTAAATAATGGTATGTGGAATGGAAAACAGATAATATCAACAGACTGGGTTCAAAAATCAACTCAAACTTACAATTTCTTCCAAGAAGACAACGGATACGGATATCAATGGTGGACATTACCACAGAGTAACATATACTATGCAGATGGCATGAATGGTCAAAGAATATATGTTGTCCCTGAGAATGACATGGTGGTTGTTTTTACAGCGAATATTCCGAATAATTCAGTATTAGATAGTTTATTCCGATCTATCCTTTCTGCAATAAACTAATAATATTAATTCGATCGTATTTTTGAGTGTAAAATTTCCCAGACAGTCGTATCATAGTTTCCCATAAGTAACAGTGCTTGGAATGTTCCTAAGAGTAGATGACCAAAGATATCAACCCATGGTAGGAATGGAGTGATAATTAGAACCCATAGTATTGCGAATAATAACCCAATCTTTACAAAAGTCTCTTTACTAAGAATAAGTACCCCTACTATGAATTCAAAGACAACAACTATCAAAATAATCAACTGTTCATTCGGGATGACAATCTGTTCAAGAAAATCCTTATAAAATGAGAAGTGCACATTTGCGAGGCACACACTCCATAAATAATGGGTGTTATGTATGGTGTGGAAGAGATTGGACACACCTGCAACTAAATAAAATACTCCCAAAGGTATTCGGCCTGCATTATATTTGCTCATTTTTTTCTCAACTATTCAATGATTTTAAGGAGATCAGTTCCAGATATTCTGAATCCCAGATAGATAATAAAATAAATAAGTATAAATAATTACCGTCTACGTTGTAAACAGATTCGAAGGATAATTGGGGAGTATCTAATCCTATTCTATTCATCTGTATCTTGAATTTTAAATTACTAATTTTTTGCACCCTCTCAATGAGTTTTCATAGTATTCACTAGTTTCCTTTGTATACTGGTTTTTTCTGATAGTGCTGTTCTATAGAGATCGTTGTTATGATTTTTCGGATAATTTATTCAGGGTTTTTTAAGAATGAAAATCCGTGATAATTACTTGGCATAAGGATACGGTTGATTTAGATCATTAAAAATGTGATTAATCATGACAATGGAAGAGGAAACCGTAGTGTCTGTTGAAAGAAGGAAACAAGTACGCAAAATACTAGAATTCCTAAAGTATGATGGTCAACTAGTGTTAGCGCCCCAGTGGTATTCTAGGACTTATGAGGAGGAAAATAATCAATCTAATGAAAAAGTCTAAGAAATTCCTCCTGACATTTCACAGAAAGTAAATTTTTCAACAATAGGGAAGGTTTTTTTTTCTGTAAGTAATTTATTCCATCTGAGAATTATCAAAAAAAGTATTAAATATGCTCGTCCGTGGGAGAGATTATTCCGTTTGTTACAATTGAGGGACTTACAGTGAAAATTGGTGAAAAAGCAGTCGAAATTCAAGGCATTAATGGCAAAATCATGATAAAGCGAATAAAGGGAGGAATCCCCCACATCTCAGCAGATGATGAGTTAGATGTTCATTATGGATTAGGATATATGCATGGTATTGATCGTCAACTCTACATGTGGCTTTTAAAATTAATTGGCTCTGGGAGAGCGTCGGAGAACTTACGAGCGGACAATGAACTAATCGAAACAGATAAGTTCATGCGATGGATCAATTTAGCAGGAAATTTAGACATTGTTATTCAGAATTTACCTCCTGATGTCTTTACTATTCTTGATGCTTATTGTAAAGGAGTTAATGATGCGGTAAAAGATCGCCTGCCATTTGAATTCCGACTTGTTGGGTACAAACCTGATGACTGGACCATTGCAGATATTTTACTTATCGGAAGAATGATAGGGTATATTGGTCTATCTCAATCTCAAGGGGAATTAGAAAAATTCATCATTCAGCTTCTCCGAAATGATTGCGATCTTGGTAAAATAAAAGAACTATTCCCCTATATTAAAGAAGATATTTCTGATGAATTAATCTCCATTCTTAAAAAAGTCCACATCCATTATCCCATGATTGATCCAGAAACAAAATGGCTTACTATCCTTCCTAATCTTTCAGCAAGTAATAATTGGGCAATAAGTCCAAATAAAAGTGCTTCTGGAAAAGCAATCATGTGTGGAGACCCCCATTTAGAACTACGAATCCCTTCGATTTGGTACACCACCATATTAAAGTCTGGCGACTATTATGGTATGGGGGCCACACTTCCAGGAGTACCTGGAATTATTTGTGGACGCAATCGATTTGTTGCTTGGTCCGCAACCTATGCTCCCATGAATCAGATTGATTATTTTATTGAAGAGGTCAAGGATGGGAAATACCGTAGAGGGGATACTTGGATTCCTTTTAGTATTCGTGAAGAAATATTAAGGCCTAAGAAGAAAGATCCCATCACTCTCCGATTCTTTGAAAATGACCAAGGAATCATTGAAGGAGAGCCAAGCGAAAATGGATACTATCTAAATTATGCTTGGTCTGCCCAGAGTGCAACCCTTGTTCTTGAATCAATAACGAATATAGTCAAAATCCAAAACATGAAAAGTGTCAAAGAAGCAATGGAGCTATTTGCTGGGTTAACTTTTGCTCCATTCTACTGGGCGTTAGCGGATGAAGAAGGAAATATTGGGTTTCAAATGGGAGGATTATATCCAAAAAAAGCAGAGAACACTTCAGGGCTTCTCCCGTATTATGGATGGGATGAAAGCCATCATTGGCAAGAAATGATAGATCCACGAAAATACCCACAAGCTTATAATCCAGAGGAAGGGTATCTCGTAACAGCGAACCAGGATACAAATCATTTAGGTGAGGTTCAACCGATAACGAATGTTCAATCCAGCTATCGCGCTGAAAGAATTGCTCGTATTTTATCCCAAGAAAAGAAATTCACTCCTGACGATATGAAGCGAATTCACTATGATTATTATTCGCTTCAAGCAGAGCATTTTATGGGAATTATTCGTCAACATCTTCCTGCAACTGAGAATGGTAGGATACTCGCATCATGGGATTTGTGCTATGACCCTTCCTCCCTAGGGGCAACGCTCTTTGAAAGAATTTATCACGAATTACTCATGCTTGTGTTTGGTGAAAATGGACTTGGAACAGATGTAATGCAGTATATTATTGATGAAACAGCACTCATTGCAGGAACCCACGGTCATTTTGATAAAATCTTGTTAAAAAAGGAATCTAGTTGGTTTGGAGGGCAAACTCAAGAGAACATTTTTCGCAAATCGATCGAACGAGGCTTGAAAGAAAAAGCAAAACCCTATGGAAAAACGCATAAGACTTATGCCATCAATATATTCTTTGGAGGATCCTTCCCTAAATTCTTTGGATTCGACTATGGCCCAATTGAATTACCAGGGGGTCGGGCAACCCCACACCAAGGTCAAATATTTAAATCAGCAGGCAGAGAATCGAGCTTTGTACCTTCATATCGTATGATCTGTGATTTTAGTAAGGATGAATTGCTAACTAATATCGCAGGTGGGCCTTCCGACCGTAGATTTTCCAAATATTATAAATCACTTTTCAAGGAATGGTTATCAGGTGAGTACTCTGTGTTGAAACCATAACCATTAACTTTCGTTCACAAGCAGGGGCCACAAATATGTACCAAACATCATGAGGAGTATAAATAGGAAACCAAGGATCGATAGAACGATTTTAAAAACTTTCAGGGTTGATTGTTCTTTCTTTGTAAAATCCTTCAGCTTATTCGCATTTATCACGGTTGTTGTTGAAACGATTTCTAAAAAGCGCTGTTTTGTCGGACTAATCAGAAACCCTATTATTAAATCAATGATTACGAGTTCAGGTCGGATTCTTGAAAGATTACGAATGAAAGACTCTTTATAAGTTATTTTAGTTCCTGTTTCGGAGAGTGTTTCAAGGTCGCAAAGTTTCTTTCCAAGAGTAGTTGAAATTACTCTTTCTTGAATTATGAAATAAGGCAGGGGAAATAGAAAGATATTGATTTGAGAATAATATTGAAAAAAAGGCTGTACATAATAGCTTGGAAACCCTGCAAGGGCCAAGAAGAGAACAATGGGCACCAAACCAATTGAACCCAATAATAAAATGAGGAAAAAATCAATGAAATAAGCTAGTATCCGAAGTCTAAGAACACTGGCCTTTTCTTCCATAAAATAACGCCCAAAAAATTGAAATATAATATCAAATAGTATTTTTTCATGGTTTTAAGAATAGAATTATATTTTTTGTTTGACCAAAAAGGAAATTACAGATTTCATACATTTGACTTAAGAAGTGTAGAAAACTAAACACTAATAATCGATCTTACACAGAGCCGGTGGAAACGGAACCAATTGATTATGAATCCGAATATGAGGAAATCGTGAAAGTTCTACAAGAGCATGGGGGTGAGCTAGACTATAGAACTTTGAACGAGACTCTTGCTGATAAGTTTGAAGGCATTCGTTTACGGCTTAAAACCATGAAAGAAAAAGGAATAGTCGATTTTGAAGGAGTTGTTCCCTCTCTCAGTTCCATAATTCGATTGTCAAAAGATTAAGACCTTTTCTTCCTATAATAAGAGATTAACATTAATAAACCCATTTTTCACCTGGCATCATTTCTTTAAAGATTATCTTTTTTTCCTTACATGTTTTTCTCAGAGACGAGACATCACTCTTTCTCTTATAGAAAAGAATGTGCCATTGATAGTGGCAAGGAATTACAACTTTTGGTTGAACTATTTTTACAAATTCTGATGCCTCTTCTGGATCCATTGTCATCTGGCCTCCTGTGGGGATCATCAGTATATCAGGATGGTTAGAAGGTGGATTGTCTTTCCATTCTGGCAGGAAGATCGTATCACCCATTTTTAGGAGGTTTACCCTTTATATTACCCTTTAGTTCGAGGTAAGCAGTCTTGATGAGGAGAAGATAGATAAGCTTCCATTATTCTTGATGGGATTATCTTAAGCATCAGATGTGATAGCATTAAAAAATCGATTAAGTCACTTATTAATTGAATCTGTCATATTTAGGTATCCTAATTCCTTATTAAATCATGTTTACAATAAGTATTTGCTGGGAAAAACTATGTCTTCTTCTTATTTCTTCCCGACGAAAATCTAATGTATTAAGAAGAGAGGTTAAGAATGACTGTATTTAAGATCGCACTAATTGGTGATGGTGGGGTCGGTAAAACATCTATCCGTGAGCGTTATTTTGGTAACGAATTTAAGGCTCAATATCTTCTCACTGTTGGCGCTGATTTCGCAATGCGTGACGATAATATCAATGGATTTTCAGTCCGATACCAGATTTGGGATTTAGCTGGTCAAAATCGCTTTAATGGTGTCAGAGAAGCCTATTACAATGGCTGTGTTGGAGCTTTATTGGTGTATGATATCACTCGTCCTGATTCATTCTACAACATGCCCAAATGGATTAACGAGCTGTGGACAAATAACGGACGAGGTCGAGTACCTATTGTTGTTGTCGCGAACAAAATCGACTTGTGTAACAGAGTAGATAACACCATCTCTCGAAATCAAGGTTGGGCTTTTACTAACAATCTTAGTAATCTTACTGAATCCGATGGGTTTGATTGTCATTTCATTGAGACTTCTGCTAAAACAGGGGTAAATATCCCTCAAGCTTTTTCATTACTTGGCGTAAATATCGCGAAGTTCATAGAAAATCATCAAAAGACTCCCTTACTGACAACTTACTTAAGATGAATAACACAAGCCAAAAACATTTATAACCTTACAATTTAGTGACTCACTAAATCGTTTACTACAAAAAGTCCGCCAGATATTAGAGTCTATCCTATAGCTGAGATGAATGAAAATCATATTATGCTTTATCTACGAAGGTTTTGCTGACTTTGAAATAACCCTGACATGTTCGTTCCTCAACGAGACTGAGGGTTATGAAATAATTTATATTGCTTATAACAAAACACCTGTCATAAGTGGAGGAAATATAAGAATCATTCCTGATAAATATGTATCCGAGGTTTCTCAAACGAAAGATATTGAGGGAATTATAATCCCAGGCGGATCTAAGCGAGTATTAAAACCAGAATTGAGAGAATTAATTTCGCAATTGAATCAAGAAAAGAAGTTGATCGCAGCAATATGCGCGGGACCAGAGTTTTTAGCCAAAATAGGGATTTTAAAGGGAATAACATTCACCACGTCAAGAAAACCTAGCCACTACATAGATAATAATGAAATAGATCCTTTTCCCAGAGAAACTTATGTTGATACTAGGGTTGTTCAAGATGGAAACATCATTACGGCCAAAGGTTTTGCATTCACTGATTTTGCGCTTCAAATTTGGGATTGGTTTAATTTATTTGATTATAATTCAGAAAAAGAGGAATATAAACAATTATATACTCCAAGGTAATTGATTTTACTGTTTTCCTTCATCTTCTTTTTGATTAATATTTTTTGGATTCTTAGCTAGCTCTATGTTGAGGTTGTTGATTTTCTACTTGATCTCCTCTTGAATTGTTTATTTCTCCTCTCTAGTATTCACAACTTAACTGATAAGAGCTTCTAGTTTTACTTATACTCCTAAGAATGATGATTAGTAAATAACGTCTGTTTGAGAGCTATTTTCGTAGTTTTCGGTTATAGATCAAAACTAGACCGATTATCAGGGTGGTCAAAAATGAATATCCTTCAGTAATCGAAATTAAACTAGGGGCTAGTGTATCTTTAGAAGAATTGGTAATAACTTTGTCTGTCGTACTTTTCATAGTTATGTTAGTAGAAGTTGATGTTGAAGTAAAAGAAGAATCCACAGAAGTAGTAGAGGAGGTGGGAGAGGAGTTCAATTCCCAGACAACTCTTATTGAGTCGAAATGAGTTGTATAGCTTGCTCCTAGAGTGGCTCTTCCTGATATTGCGGGATATCCACTGTGATATTGTTCAAGGTCATAACTAATGTCATAAGAAAGAAGCGGTGTGGAATTATGTGTTGACGAGGTATTCACCCATGCGTTGAGAAGAAAGTTTTCCACTTTGAGCTTCATATACCACCATTTATTACCAATATATTCTCCAAGGGATGTATTATCTAGAAGATGTAAAGAATAATCTGTTATTCTGAACAGGACGGCGTTGGTATCATAAATCCTAATTCCATAACCAGATTTGATAGTGAGGATATCAGTGCCATTATTTTGTGAGGTACGAAGATAGAGCATTGGCTCAAGGGTATTTGATGATTGAGGATAAACCCAGGCCTCTATGGTTCCATTTGAGATATTTATTGGTATTTGCACACCCTCAAATTCCATCCCCCCTGTTCCATTGAGTTTTAATGAATAAAATCCATCTCTCACCATTTCTGTTGTAGTTGACCACAGATTCGGATGGGCATATATCCAATCATCTGGCAATCCATTTTCAAATCCCTCGGTAATCAATTGAGAGGTACTCTCAACGCCGTTTACTACTGAAAAAATCATGAAAAAAATAATAGCAATAATAAATATTGATTTAAATTTCCCTTTGATTAAAATATTCACCCCTTCATTTCTTAGTACAACTTCAAAATACCATATTTAACTTAGATAATTATTACTTACCTACATAAAATTTTTCATTAGTGAATATGAATGGATTTTATTAAATGTTCATATCTGCTTTCTGTTATTCTTAAAGTTACCTCACCTGTATTTTTCCTGGATTGGATTCATTTTAACTTTCAAGAAGCGCATATTTTCGAAGAAATAATTACTAGCTTATTTTTGATCTTGTATGAAGAACCACGAATGATCACTTTGTAGCTAATAGTATAAACGCCATATTATTTCGGAATAAATAAATTAATTTATCGTTTTTCCATTTATTAGTAAAGAATTTGCCCGAGGATTGCGAAAATAACATGAGTTTGGATCTAACAAAAATATCGAGCTATAAAAAGTGGTTTTTATACCATCTTGCGAGGCAAAAACTCTTAGTTGTGGGTGTCCTTGTTGGTATTTTCATTGTTACCTTCTCAAGAGTCATCATTCCAGTTATTATTGGATATATCATAGATACCACTCTCATAACTCGTGACTTAGCTAATTTAATGTTACTACTCCTCATAGCACTTACTGTTTATGTTACTCGGAATGCCATGGATTATATAACAATGATGGTGGGACATTACCTTGGTTTAAAGACGGAACAGAATATGCGACAAGAATTTTTTGATACACTTCAGTACAAACCATTGCAGTATCATGATAAGGCACGAACAGGTGACTTACAAGCTCTAGCGACAAATGATTTGCGTGTCATCAATACAATGATCTCTCATGGAGCTTTTTACATTTATCCATTTTTTCAAGTTATAATGGCTGCTTTTCTGTTGATTGTAACCCTTGATCTCAGATTGGCCTTGGTTTGTACTCCCTTTATCCTTCTCTACATATTTTTTGTTTTAGACTACCGAAAAAAAATTACTCCATGGGCTGCTGGCCGGATGGTTACCCATTCAAATGTGGCTGTGGTCTTACAAGACAGTATTAGTGGTGCTGCGATTGTACGATCTTTTACTGCAGAAGAGTTGGAACGCGAAAAATTCCACAAGGCAGTAATTGGATTTCGTGATAATCGAATTGGAGAGACTAGAGTTCAAGCCAGATTTTATCCATTGTTGATTCTCTATATGGCAATTGGAGTCGCATTTCTTGCGAGTTGTGTGTTTGTGTTCCAGGGTACGTTAACGATAGGTGCATTAACTGCCGCAAATTTACTCTTAATTACCCTTATAGATCCTACTAATATGATCTTTTGGGCCACTAATGATATGATGAGTGGTTTTGCTGCATGTTCACGACTATACACAAGTTTATCATTGGAAGAAGAAGAACAACAAGAAAGTCTTACAGACTGGCCAGAGAATTTTAATGGAAGAATTGAATTTAGAAATGTCACTTTTGCTTATGGAGATGATGGAACAAAAAACACTCCTATTCTAAAAAATCTCTCCTTCATTGTTGAGCCATCTCAGCGAGTAGCACTTGTAGGTCCAACAGGATGCGGTAAAACAACACTGGTGAAATTACTCTTACGTCTTTATGAGCCACAAGAGGGAACAATCCTATTAGATGGGATAGATATTCGAAATTACCCTCTTGATGAATTGAGACGGCATATTGGGTATATTGAGCAAGATATCTATCTTTTTTCTCGTACAATCAGTGATAATATCGCCTTTGGTAGACCAAATGCTCCACACGAAGCGATAATGGATGCCGCAAAACTTGCCCAAGTTGAAGAATTTACCCTAGAGTTTCCAGAAGAATACAACACCATTGTCGGAGAAAGAGGAACACGTCTCTCTGGTGGAGAAAAACAGCGCATCGCAATAGCTCGTGCTTTTTTAACTGATCCTGAAATTCTCATTCTTGATGATTCTGTCTCTGCGGTTGATAGTGAAACAGAAGAGAAGATTACGCTTGCGATGGAGAATATTATTAGGAATAGAACAACTTTAATCATAACTCATCGATTGCACACAATCAGGCATTCTGATAAAATCATCGTACTTAAGCGTGGAAGAAATATTGCTGAAGGTAATCACAATGAATTATTACAAAGTTCAGAGGATTACAGACGGATTTTTGGGAAACATCTGGTCTTACCAGATCTAACAGTAAGAGATTGATGTGAGATTAGTATGGGACTTTATAGAGGACTATTCAGTGAAAAACGGGAACGAGAGTACTCAGATCGAGAGTTATTAACTCGATATGCTCGAAGAATCGTTCCGTTTAAGAAAAGTGTTTCACTAATCTCCCTTTTTATCTTGATTTCAACAGCAGCCGATATTATCATTCCCCTTATCGTTGGTTTTGCTGTTGAGGAGCTCGAACATCCAGATAGTGATTTTTCATTAGCCATTGGGCTTGGAGTAGTCTATCTTGTCCTATCTGCTGCAATATGGATCATGTTTAGCCTACGTCGAATGGAAGTAGGGAATTTCATGCCTTATTTTCTGGAAAACCTTCGTATGGATATCTTTGATAAATTACAAGAACAAGATATGAGTTTTTACGATAAACATCTGAGTGGGAGTCTGAATTCAAGAATCTCAAACGATGCCTTAGATTTTGGAAATACCACCATCCTATTAGCAGACACTATGGGAAATTTTCTTGTGAGTATACTGACCTTCGTAATTCTTTTCTGGTTGAATCCTATCTTGGCCCTGATAACTTTAGCAGGTGTTCCCTTCCTCTTTTTCTTAATGTTTTCTCTGAGGAAGCTGGCTAGAATTGTTAGTCGAGCTTATAGAAAGTCAATAGGGAATGTGAATAACGCAATGGTTGAATCAATCGAAGGCATTCAGGTATGTAAAAGCTATGGACAAGAAGCTACAGTTTCTGAACAGTTTCATGAGACAAACAAAGAGTACTTCGGAACAGCTTATCGATTGACAGCAGTAACTCATGTCTGGAGAGCTATCCTTGAGACAATTACTGCTATTATACTTGTGACAATTGTATATTTGGGGGGTCAACTTATAGTTCAGGGGACATCATCTACCGCGATCATTTTGATGTTTATTCTTTACATCCAACGATTTTTCCGTCCAATCATGATACTTGCTACGTTTTTTCCTGAACTTAGTGCTGGTATGGCGGCATATGAAAGGATTCTTGACATTCTAGACTCAGAACCTAAAGTTCAACAGAATCCAGAGGCTGGTAATGTTGATGAATTAGCAGGAGAGATTGTTTTTGAGGACGTTGACTTCAGTTATAGAGATGGTGAATGGGTCTTTAAAGGATTTAATCTTAGAATAGCAAAAGGGGAAAAGCTTGCGATTGTCGGCCACACTGGAGCAGGAAAATCCAGCTTAGTCAAAGTTCTAGCTCGTTTTTATGAATTTCAAGGTGGGGCGATTAGGATTGATGGAATTGATATTCGGGATATGAAGTTGGATTCGTACCGAAGAAACTTGGGGATGGTACAACAAGATGTATTTCTTTTTTCAGGGACAATAGAGGAAAACATTCGGTATGGAAGACGAGAAGCATCAGAAGAGGATATTAGGAAAGCTATTCGAGCCGTCCACGCTGATGAACTTATTGAATATCTACATGACGGCCTTCAATCCCCAGTCGGTGAAAGAGGAGGAGGACTTTCCGCAGGTCAAAAACAACTTATCAGTTTCGCACGAGCACTTTTGACTGATCCTAGAATTCTCATCCTCGATGAAGCAACGTCATCAGTGGACGCTTACACAGAAGCGATCATTCAAGAAGCACTTGAGGCACTGCTTGAGAATCGGACATCAATCATTATTGCTCACAGACTTTCCACTATTCTGAATGCAGATCGAATCATTATAATGGAAAAGGGGCAAATTATTGAAGAGGGGACACATGAGTCTTTACTTGCTCAAGAAGGTAAATATAGCCAGTTGTATAAGCAGTATTATGAGCATCAAAGTCTAGATTGGGAACCAATCACTGTGAGGGGAAGAAACGAATTGACAACATGAAGATTTAATGGATCATCCCAATATAATTTGAAAAATCTGCCAATATAATAACAAAGGTATCACGGAACGGAACTAATAGAATACAATAATTGCAGAGAATATTACACAAATTATAGTCAGAGGAATAGAAGCAATCAAATGGCCCTTGTAATGATGAGAAAAGTCCTTATAATCTTCAGGAGCTGTACCATCAATGATGACAAACTTAGGTGTAATTTTGCTAATGATCAACCAATCTAGAATCACTAAGTCAGCCAGAAAAAACAAAAAAACCATAAAAAATATATTAAAGAAAGCTATTTCGAATGGAACCTCACCACCAAGCTCTGCTTCCAAGAAAGCAGTAGAAACCAAAGGATATCCAAAAATGAAAAAAAACCAGGGCAAACAAACCAAACCTGCAATAATCCTTTCTTTTCGAGTTTGGGAGGGTACTTTTTCCTTTACTCTCTCTGGATAATCCTGATAACCCCAGATACGGGGATTAAAAACAATCATAAGAATTAAAAGATAACCAACACCAATTACTGTATAAAAGAACCCATTAAACACAATATTTTTGAATACCATTTTATTGCATCTCTCAAAAGAAGGATTAAGGATGAAAATTCTGAAGATTTCAGAGGCCCTCTTTCTATTACTAGTACTAATGGTTCTACTTGGAGACGAAGATATATATGTCCCTCTTAACTTTCTTCGGGTGAAAGGTTGGGAAAAAATTCTGGAATCACATGGATTTGATCTGATTAAAGCCACTTATCTTGGAATCAATGAACCTGTTGTACCAGAACACCAAATATTACTTATTGCTGACCAACATAACGGTTGACTTTTTATAAATATATGAATTAATCTGTAATAAATATCAGAATTGTAATTTAACACTATTTATTGTTCTAATGATACGTCAGAAACATTTACTAAAATATCAATAAATAAAAAAAAATTGGGAAGACTTATGTCTCAAAAAGAACCTCGTCCATTGTATCAAAGAAGAATAGCTCATGCTTTTGTCTTGTTAGTTGGACTTTTTGTTATTTATCTAGTCGTCTTTAATTATGTCGGCATAGGTATGGTTGATCTTGCAGAATTTAGTGGTGATTGGGGGATACGTAATGCTGCTTTTAATGAGGATCCTATTAACAATTTTCCTTTGTTTCTCCAGAATTTTGCTGAAATAATATTCTTTGGACCTGCTATAATCCATCCGCTTGCGCCATATGTTATTTGGTTGATTATGGGTTTATTTCTTATTATTCTCAACTCCATCAAATTACTGAAAACGTTCTCCAAAAAAGGATCGTAATTTAAAACGATATCTTCCCAAAAAAATAATATTATAGGAACATTTAATGTTGTTAAGTTAACAGAAAAATTATTGAGGGTTGTGGGGAGTGTTTCAAAGTTTGTATTTATGATAGTTACTGAAGATATAATTTGATACTGAATACAACAAAATCCTAATTTTAAAATGAGATTTAGTAAAGATTTCTGGATAATGAAAAGGTGCATAAAAATGTGGACAGAAAAAATTATTAAATATCTTAAAGATGCTAAAATTCCTTTACGATTGGCAACAGTAAGTGAGAAAGGTTGGCCTGTTGTATTATCTATGTGGTATGTCTTTGAAGAAAGTAAGTTCTACCTTGCAACTCCGAATAGTGCGAAAATCGTCAGATACCTTAGAAAGGAGCCAAGATGCGCGTTCGAAGTAGCAAGCGATCAACCCCCCTACTGTGGTATAAGAGGTCAAGCTGAAGTAAAAATCGTCAATGAAAGAGGTTTAGAAATACTTGAAACACTACTAAAACGATATTTAGGGAGTGTTGATACACCATTAGCTAAAAAATTACTAAGTAGAAATGTGATAGAGGTTGCTATCGAATTGACACCGATAAATATCTTTAAATGGAACTTTACAGACCGAATGAAGGATTCGATGGATCAACAACGAAAAATATATCCTTGTCCTGATAATAATTTGATCAGTTGAAATTACTTATAATTTAACCTCAGGGAGAATTCAAGAAGGTTAACTGAGATATTAGAAGGATCTTTACCCAGATTTTTTTATAAATCAACAATTAATTTGGTGAAAAATATGTTGGAAGTATTAATATATTGTTTGGTTGCTTTAGTCATTCTATTTACAATTTTTTATGTTATAGCTTTAATTCAAGGTATTTGGAATACTGTTGATATTGCTTATGGTACTGGGTTCATTTTAATGACGCTGATTGCGCTTTTTTTAAGTGACAATCCATCTAATTTACGCGGATTAATTGTTACCAGTTTAGTGATCCTCTGGGGCATTCGAATAGCCTATTTCCTCACGATTCGCAAGTATGGGAAAGATGAGTTTACAAATGAAGATAAACGATTCAAAAATTTCCGCGATAATTGGGGATCATCTGCAGTTTGGAGAGGCTATTTCTTCCTATTTCTCCCACAAGTATTTTTCGTCTTAATTGTTGGATTTCCTGTCCTAGTGATAAATACTTACGGCAATCAACCACTTAACATGATCGATAGTGTAGGATTACTAATTGTATTCTTTTCAATCACCCTAGAAGCAATTAGTGATTATCAGATGAATCATTTTAAATCTAAACCAATAAATAAAGGGAAAGTATATACTGGTGGATTATGGAAATATAGTCAACACCCGAATTATTTCTTTGAGATCCTTGTATGGATTGGATTTTGGATAATTGCATTATTTGGTGTGCCCTCTGAACAAATTCTATGGGCAATTTTTTCAATAATTGGGCCAATACTTATCGCACTTTCTTTATTAAGAGTATCTGGGATTCCTTTATTAAAGCGTAGATTTGAGGATAACTCAGAGTATTCTGACTATCAAAAAAAGACTTCTCTCCTTATTCCTTGGTTTCCAAAAAAGTGAATGAACTATTAAGATGTGATAAGATTGACTAGAAATACAGAATATGTCGCAGGAAGTTGTAATATTGGTGGGGCTGAAATTTCCCAACGAAGAAGGATAGGATATATTGGTTTAGCAGTTATTGGCTTTGGATTCATAATATATATCTTCAGTGTATTCTCATTGAATATCAGCCCACTCCTTGGAGTTCTTTTTATTTTTCCTGGAACTATAGCAGCAATTGGATTTATTCAAGCAAGACAAAAATTTTGTGCAGCATATGGATTTTCTTCAGTTGCTAATGTTTCAGTTCAACTTGGAAGGACAATGAAAATAGAGGATGAGGCAGAGCGGAAGAAAGATCGGAATAAAGCCATAATAATTTCAATACAATCAATCCTCATTGGGGTTGTTGTAACAGTTATTATCACGATCCTAGGATATATTATACAACAATAATTGAATTAATCTTGAAAGAAGAGTTTTTTCTTCATGATGTGAAAATTTGAACTTGGGTTATGTTGGAAATGCATTTACCTCCACGGGGTGCAAACCAGACAATAATTTTCGTTTATCATCATATAACAGAGAAAAGCTCTTCTCAACGATGAAATCAAATTTAGAATGTATTAAAAAAACGCTTCAATTCAATCAAAAACACAAATTACTCTTCTACCGAATTGCTGATTTCATACCATTTGTGTCTCATCCTGTTTCGTTACCACTTAAAGAGATTTTGGATTTTTTTCAGGATGAACTGGAAGATATTGGTGCATATATACAGAAACACAATTTTAGGATATCGATGCATCCAGGGCAGTATGCAATCATTAATTCACCTAAAGAAGATGTTGTTGACAAAGCTATACAGGAATTGCTCTGTGATACTCTTGTTCTTGACAAAATGGGCCTTAATTCCACAGCAAAGGTTCAAATACATGTTGGTGGGGTATATGGGGATAAAATTGCGGCTATTCGAAGATTTATTCAGAATTATATGAAATTACCTGACAATATTAAGGATAGACTAGCTATAGAAAATGATGATCGATTATTTGATCTGCAGGATTGTCTAACTATCCATAAAGAAATTGAGATTCCAGTTATCTTTGATGTATTTCATCATTCAATTAAAAATAACAACGAAAATGTAGTTCAAGCTATACAACTGGCACTGGAGACATGGACAGAAAATATTGATGGAATTTTGATGTTAGATTGGAGTTCCCAACAACCTGAAGCTAAACTTGGTAAACACGCCAATACTATTGATATAAAAGAATTTCGTGCATTTATCCAGAGTACCAAAGGATTTAATTTCGACATAATGCTGGAAATACGAGATAAAGAGCAAAGCGCTTTAAAAGCGATCAAAGTGTTGCGAGATAGTGAGTGAATTTGATATGAAAGCAGATCAGAATTCTCTATTTATTTTTCGACGTGATTTAAGAATAGAAGATAATTCTGGACTAATTTATGCGCTCAATACATCTGAAAGAGTTATACCTATTTTTATTCTGGATGAGTATCTTCTTAGCAATAAAAATCTTAGCTCTAACGCTAAACAATTTCTAAAAGAATCATTACTTGATCTTGTACATAGATTCACCCTGAATAAAGCTCAGTTATTTTTTTACTACGGAGAACCAGATATTATAATTAATGATTTGTTGAATAGGGAAGAACTAAGTATTGGTAAAATAATTATGAATCGTGATTATACTCCATATTCACAAATCCGAGATACTAAAATCAAGAATGTTTGTGAAGATTCCAGTATAAAGCTCATATTTACAGCAGATTTACTTCTAAATGAACCCGAGGTTGTGAAAAAAGGTGATGGAACTCCGTACACTGTATTTACTCCCTTTTTTAATAAATCTCGGAATTTCTTGGTAAATAAACCTGAAAAAACGGGTAATATTAACTATTATACAGATGAACTGTCTAACAGGATTTCCCTGGAGAAGTTAAGGAATATTCTAGATTTTAATAATCCAAATATTCATGTTGAGGGGGGAAGATCAAAAGGATTGGAAATTCTCAATCAGCTTCATGTTTATAAAAATTACGATAAAGAACGGGATTTTCCTGCAATCAAAGGAACTACAAATTTATCAGCTCATCTTAAATTTGGTACAGTATCTATTCGTGAAGTTTATCATTCTATTAAACAAACAGAAAATTTTACACTTTTAAGACAGCTATTTTGGCGAGATTTCTACATTCATATTGGATTTCACTTCCCTCATGTGTTCAAAGGATCTTTTCGACCAAAGTATGATAAATTGGACTGGAATTATGATAAAGACTTATTTCAATTCTGGTGTGAGGGGAGGACCGGATTTCCTATTGTTGATGCAGGGATGAGACAATTAAATTCCACTGGATGGATGCATAACCGTGTAAGGATGATTGTTGCATCCTTTTTGACAAAAGATTTACTAATTGATTGGCAATGGGGAGAAAAATATTTTAAAGAAAAATTAGTAGATTATGATATTTCAGTAAATAATGGTAATTGGCAGTGGGCAGCGAGTACTGGTTGCGATCCAGTACCCTACTTTAGAATTTTTAATCCTTGGTTGCAACAAAAGAAATTTGACCCGCAATGTGACTATATTAAAAGTTCTATTCCTGAATTACGAGATTACGATCCTAAAATTATCCACAATCTCTTTAAAACACACCCACAGAACTTGAAGGATTATCCAAATCCAATTGTAGACCATGCAATAATGCGTGAAAAAGCAAAAATAATGTTTAAAACCGTCTAAGTTGAAAAATGGCTTAGGAAAGTGAGGTTCAAAATTGAAAAATGAGTTCCAATGGTATAAATCCTGGCCTAAAAATGTAAAGAAAGTAATAGATTATCCCTCTATTACACTCCACAAGCATTTTGAAGAAATTGTGGAAAAGAATGCTGATTATCCCTTTTTATCAATTCTAGGAATGAATTATTCATATGCAAAAGTAGATGAATCAGCAAATAAATTTGCTAATGCCTTAATTGGTCTTGGTGTTAAGAGAGGTGATAAGATTGGCCTATTTAGCCCAAATATTCCTCAATGGCCGATTGCATTCTTTGGTATTTTAAAAGCTGGTGCAACAGTTGTTCCTATCTCTCCCCTCTTAGGAAGTGAGGATTTAAGACATACAATTCAAGATTCTGAGATAAGAATGATGGTTGCATTGGATTTATTATATCCTTCATTGAAAGAAGTGTGTATTGATTGTCCTGCAATGAAAAATATCATAATTACCTCTCTAGGAGATTTATTAACTCCAGTTAAACGTTTTTTAGCTAAACTTGTTCGAAAACTTCCCCCTAGTCCTCCCTTACCTGAAGATGCTCTAAATATGCATCAATTAATTGAGCAACATGAACCCCTTCTTGCTTCAATAGAATGTGATCCTGATGAAGTAGCAGTATTGGCATATACGGGTGGAACAACAGGAACCCCAAAGGGGGCTATGCTCACACATCGTAATATTGTTTCAAATATGTTTCAAGCTCGTGAGTGGGCGATTACATCACATCCGGAGGGGATTCATAAAAAATTTATGGGAGCTGTTCCATTTTTCCATTTAATTGGGTTAACAACAGTGTTCCTTGCAACTGCGCAGTTCGAGAGTACAGTCTATTTAATTCCCAATCCTCGTGAATTTGAATCTATACTGAAAACTATAGATAGAGAGAGAATTAATTACTTTCATGGAGTACCCACACTGTTTAAAGCTTTGATGAAGCATCCTAAATTTACAAAATATGATATGAGTTCCTTAGATATCATTTTTTCCGGAGGAGCTCCCTTACCAGCTGAACTTGCTGAGGAAATAGAACTAACTTTTCCTAGTGCTATTGTGGTTGAAGCATATGGGATGACTGAGCTCTCTCCAATGGTTTCAGCAAATCCTCTTGAACGTAATAATCGAAAATTTGGCAGTATAGGTATTCCCATTGTGGATACTGAAATGAAAATTGTTGATATCAATACTGGAGAAGATCTACCTCAAGGCGAAACAGGAGAAATCTGTATACGGGGACCCCAAGTCATGAAAGGCTACTGGAATAAACCTGACGAAACAAAATTAACTATTGATGAAAATGGATTCCTTCATACTGGTGATGTTGGATTTATGGATGAGTCTGGTTTTTTCTTTGTTCGTAGCCGTACAAAAGATATGATAATCGTTTCTGCATACAAAGTGTTTCCACCTGAATTAGAATCCATGGTTGAGAAAATTTTTCCTCAAATAGAGGAGGTTGCCGTGATTGGTGTACCAGATGAATATCAAGGCGAGTCTGTAAAACTACTTGCGGTTTTAAAGGAGGGGCAAACACTGAGTGAAGAGAAAATGATAAATTTACTTCAAAATAAAGTTGCAAAGTATAAAATTCCGAAATATATTGAATTTCGATCATCTCCACTACCAAAGACAGGAATAGGGAAGATTGATCGAAAATTATTACGATCAGAAAATTGAGAGCTTTTATTGTACTAGGTTGAGATGAATTCCTAAGTAACAATCTTAATTTGATTGTGAATCATGCAAGAATCTAAAGATGTCAGGTTTCCGTAAATCACAAGTGATTAAGTACTATTTTGAAGAAAGGAAAGAAATAACCTGAATTTTGAAAAAAAGGAGAGGGATTAAGCGAAAATTAAACCCATAAACACGAGCCAGGCTAAAGCTGATTTTGCTACTAAGCTCAAGATCTGATACCCTCTTTCACCAAACAAGTAATCTTTCCAGGGTCCGATTCTTTTATATTGAAGGAACATGTTAAGAGCAAAACTGTTGAAAAAGATAAAATACATCACAATTGCTACATACACGAATGTTGGAATAGCCTGATCAACTCCTAAATCAAAACTTAGAAAAGTTCCAAGTATCACAATCCATGGCATGATTCCAGCAATCCAACCAAGGTTATAAGGCAGCCAACTTGTCTTTTCAGTATATTGATTGTATTTTTCCATTAGTAAGCCAAACATATTCATCAAGAAGTTTAAAACGAATACTAAGCTTAGAACCCAGAAATCTAAAATTCCGAATGCCAATGAAATGAAAATGATCATCACGGAAGAACTAAATGAATATTCCCACCAGCGGATTGGATTCATCTTTTTCTGTAGATTTTTAACATACGAATCATTTAACGGATATGCAATCAGAAAATGCGCAATTGCGGACATTAGAAGGAAGCTTGCTAATAATATTCCAGCAACGTTTTCAAACGCAAAGAACACTTCAGGTTTTGGACCAAAGATCGGTTTCGTTCCAGTTAACTCTTTGATCACTAATTTTGATATATAGATGTCAACAGAAAAATTTTTAATTTCGTCTATGAAGAAGCTGAAACCAAAAATTAATATACTTTGTACTAAATGTAATATCGCCATAGCAATATTGAACTTTTTCAAATAAGTTGTACTAATAGAGGACGTTTCCCCACTTTTAAACGTAAATTCACTCATTTTCCTCAAACCTTATTTTAAATATATTTTAAGGCAGATTGATTTTTGCATTAATATTTTCGTATCATTTTTTCACAATTTTTTTGGTGGTTACCTCATTAGCTGAAATCGTGTTTTAGTAGCATTTGAAGTGCAATAAGATAAATTAGAAATAAATGAGAGATTAATTCGTCAATCTGTTAAAGCTTGATCTTAAAATCTATAATTTTCAGGAAATCCCCATTCTTCGATTTTATTGAACTTTTCCTTTTTTGATCGGAAGTGTACCCAAATCTGTGTCCTGTCAAGAAACGGGTGAGCAAGAAAATACTTCTGATCACCATATCGAAAAGCTTCTAGCACTAATGGTAACTCTTTACGAAAAATTTTATCTCGAAACTTTAGGGTACCAATTCCACCACTTATTTGACAATAGACGTGGAGTGAATATACTTCTTCGGTTTTCAGCCATTCTGCCAATACCTCATCGCGCATTATTCGTGTTTGCCATCCTTTCAGCTGTTTTTTGTTAAATTCATGTGCAATGGTTAAAAATAGATCACCAGTCCGATCTGAATGTGTCAATGTATAACAGCGAGGAATTAGGGGGGAATTGGCGGTTGTTGGGGGTAAAATCGTTACATTTAGTTTATTAGGGTTCAAAAGGCTCAAGTTAAAACCCAGCTCCCTTCAGTATCTAATCAATGGATATGATGATTAAAATTAAAACAGTTTAATATATATATTCTTTCATCTAGGATTCGTAAGGGTTGCGAATCGATCCTTTTCAGGAAGTTGATTCCAACGGTAAAAATCTTAAATTCATTCTGTATCGCATATAAATATTGACATGACAAATTCTTTCAATCGATGGTCGTTTCCAATAAGAGCCTTTTACAGACTATTTTTATCCTTAGCTCCTACTATTCTGAATAATTATTTCGATTTTGAATACATTGGTCTTGAAAATGTTGATGTAGCACCTGAAGGGACGCCTGTTATTTTTTGCGCTAACCATCGTTCACATTTAGATTCTATCATATTTGGCTGTGCATTAGCGAAACCTAATTGGAAAAGACGGTATATGGCTTTTATGGCTTTGGGAAGAACAATGAATGAAAATCCTTTTTTTGGTTTGCTACGTTATCTAGGCGCTTTTCCTGTGTTTCCAGAAAATCCAGAACCTGCTTTGGAGTATGCATTACAATCTTTGAAATCTGGTTTAGCTTTATACATAAGTCCACAGGGAGGCCGAAGAGCTCGAAGTACACTTGAAGACTATCTGAATTTACATGAAGAAGGGAGAACAGGAGTCGGTCGGCTGATACTAAGGATGAACGGAGCAGTACCAGTTATCCCTGTCTATATAAAGGGGTCAGCAGAGGCGTTAGGGGTAGGCCAAAGTATTCCCAAATATAAGGCTAAAGTCAAGATTGTTTTTGGGAAAGCAATGACTTTTCAACAGTATTCCAAAGAAATAGGGTGGATGGAGAATGAAGAGTTTTATACTATAGCTCGGGAGATTGTTAATCAAATCATGTATAACATTCGAGATCTCTTGATTTCAACAGAGCAATATTTTCTCCAATTTCTTGAGTATTTATTGGGATCAACTATTCATCCTGATACTCTAACAGAGGCCACAATCAAAAAAACCAGAAAAATTCAGAGGAAATTAGTCAGTGTTCCCGATAGCCAGTTAAAAAGCTATCTAGAATTCCAAAAGAAAGAATAATGTTATGTCTAGCAAAAATATCCTTTTATATGGAGGAGAAAATAGAACTGCCATAATAATTCTGAAACATAGGAGATTTGAAAATGAATGAGAAAGATATCAAGTCACTGGCTGCTATACTCATCATTTTATTCATTGCTACATGTCTTGCACTCGCTGGAAGCCAGGGAAGCGTGACCATTCTTGGTGGAATACCGTTATTTGCATTTGGTGTTGCTATTGCCTTTATAATTCAATGGATTGCTTTCATACCTGCTTATATCAAAAGAACAGAGAAATTCTATGATCTGACTGGCTCCTTAGCTTACAGTACAGTAATTATTTTATCAGTTGTGATGAGTCCTGAAGTCGATACACGATCTATTTTACTGATGATATTGGTCTTGATATGGGCGATTCGTCTTGGGATGTTCTTGTTCAGGAGAATTATGAAAGAGGGTGAAGATAAACGCTTCAAGGAGATCAAACAATCTGGTCCATCTTTTCTACTGACTTGGACTCTCCAAGGTCTATGGGTTAGCTTTACATTAGCAGCTGCATTAGCAGCGATAACAGGAGAACACAGAGTGGAATTTGGTATCATTGGATTAAGTGGACTTCTTGTTTGGATCATAGGCTTTGGATTTGAAGCTTTTGCAGATTATCAAAAGAGTAAATTCAGGTCTGTTCCAGAAAACAAAGGAAAATTCATTAATACTGGATTATGGTCAGTATCGCGCCATCCAAATTATTTTGGAGAGATTCTTCTTTGGATAGGTATAGCAATAATTGCACTTCCAACACTTCAGGGTTGGAGATGGATGACATTAATTTCTCCTGTTTTTGTTACATTACTTTTGACCAAAGTAAGTGGTGTTCCTTTACTTGAGAAACGTGCTGATGAAAAGTGGGAGGGTCAAGAAGATTACGAGGAATACAAAAAAAAGACTCCTGTATTGATCCCTAATCCATTCAATAGATAATTTAATCCTCTAAATTAAAATTCTACAAGAAAGGCTATTACAGCAACGATTACCGAAGAGATGACGGGTAATCTTGTAATTTGAATAGCTTTTCGAAAGTCTCGCTTCAGCATTTCCTCACCAGTAACCTTTATGGTGTCCCCATTTATTGATAAACTATGTGTATATCGAATTACTAATTTCATCCACATCATCTCTTAATCATTTTATCGAAAAATAATTATAGAAATGTTGAATATATCACTAAATTTGAGGAATTGATAGTGGAACCATATGTTATTCGTAAGAAGCTCGGATTTCGGAGACGATTTATCCACTATTTTCTATTAAATTTGGCTAGATTAATTTTCTGGTTTATTCCTTTTGAAACGTATGGTAAAGAAAACTTACCCTTTGAAGGAGTACCAACATTACTCACTTCCAATCATTTGAGTCATGTTGACTCTGTATTTACAGCGGTGGCGGCGTTTCCTGTTAAACGTGCCATTCGTTTTACAGGGGCAGCGGATTTTATGAAAAAAATAATGTTTCGATGGACGAAATACGAGTTGGCTTTTCCTGTCGGACGAGGCCCCGTAGAACGAGAAAAGTTCATCAGTAAATCCCTCACATTATTAGGGAATGGTGAATCGGTTGGAATTTATCCCGAAGGTGGGAGGTCAAGAACAGGAAAATTTCAATTTGATAAAATCAAAGTTGGTGCTGGATGGATTGCTAAATTAGCAGGTCCTCATACAAAAGTAGTACCTGTCTTTGTGTATGGAACCAATAAGATTATCCCTTTCGGAAAATTTTTCCGTTTGAACTTCCACACTCCAATACGAATTTATTTTGGATCTCCACTTGATTTAGATCGCTTTTATAATATGCCTAATAGCGCAGAAACATCGAAAAAGATAACTCAAGAAATTATCAAGGGTATCCTTAGAGAAAGACGGAAATGTTTGATCGATTTAGCTAAAATAGTGGAATAACCACCGATATGAAAATAATCCTTTTCAGGATACAGTTTCTGAATATTTTTCGGATAAACAGAATTTTTCAAAAACATCTGGAAAGAAGTTTTTAAGACATTGGAATTTATTTATACAATTAAATTCTTGGTATTTCCAGCGACATAAATAAGCCTGAAAATTAATGAATATCTGCCTAACATTTTATGAAAGATAGAATCCAGTTCTAAGCTACATCCAGAACTTCATGACGTGTTAAAGAAGAGGAATATAGAATAATAATGAAACTATGAATCGAGTGACTTATAAATGGGTAATTTTACACGGATAGGAGTAATAGTTGGTCTTTTTCTGTTATTAGGAGTGAATCTTAACAATATAAGTGGATTGTCTCAGATAAATGGGATTGATTCCAAGGACTCAGGGAATTCAGACATTCTCTCATTAACTAATCAAGAAAGTTATGAGTTTCTACCTGATAATAGTACTTGGACAGATTACCCCATTGATGACGATCGTAACGGATATTATGACCATCTTGTCATCAATTTGGGTCCTCCTAAACTATCAGATCAGGATTTAGGTGTCTATGGTATCTTAAATGATAGTGAGGGGAATTTACTAGGAATTTGTCAACTTTATCCCTGGCAGATTGGAAATGAACTTCTCCTCTCATTTCAAGGCCAACCCATCAATGCAAACGGTGCAAATGGATCCTATCATGTTTGGGTTGGAACATTTCAAACTGGATGGTGGTATTATACAGAAGATTATCAAATGCTTTTGTCGTTTGTAACCACTGATTATAATGCAAGTGATTTCGAGTCCCCCAATGCAAAAATAACAGAGATTTCAGATTACGGGAATGATACCGATACCGATGGGGCATTTGAAGAGATTATCTTTGATTTAACAGTCGAAGTTAAAGATCGTGGCTATTACGATCTTGAGATGTACCTTGGACCCTCTGCTCCATTTCCAGACTCAAACCGAGATTTTGTGAGATCCTGGGGGGGATTCTTGACACCAGAGGATACTACAATTATCGTGATATTTCCCATCCAAGATCACCCGTTTTATCAGATTCAGGGCCCTTTAAATGTAAGCTATATAACATTCAAGTTATATGGAATTGATATCCAGTTTTTGACTGATAATCATAAAACCAATTCTTACTCTTTAGCATCTCCTTTAACTTATGCTAATTTAACTGGTAATTATCGGGATTGGGGAGTGGATACCGATTTTGATGGGAAATTCAACGAGTTAGTTATACAAGTTGAGGTAAACATCTCCCTAGCTGGAATTTATCGAATAGAAATGTATTTAACGACTCCTGATTACGATCAGGGAGGTTGGAATCAATGGGAATACCACGATGACCATTTGAATGAGGGAGTACATAACGTCACCCTCTCATTTGATACTAGGATGGTATATTCGCTTCGCTATGATACTTCCTTTATAGTTGAGTCCGTTCGAATTCGAGATGAAGACTACGAGATGATGGATTCTGCTTCCTCTCCATTTACCACTCGTGTCTACAATTCGACTGAATTCGACATTCCGGCAGCATTTGTAGGCAATTTTTGGGATAAGGGAGTGGACACTAATTCTGACGGCAGATTTGATATATTAGTTATTGAGGCTGAAATAAACTTTATACTTCCAGGGACATATTTAATAGAGCTTTTCCTGAAACCTTTTGGGACTGATAAGGACGATTGGAATCAATGGACGGATCTTAGACAAGATTGGAGTGAAGGAGTCACTAACGTCTCTTTCTCTTTTGATGCTCGCTCTTTTTATTCGCTTCGTAATGATACTTCCTTTAAACTTGAGTACCTTCAAATTCGAGGCGAGAATTACGAGATGATGGATTATGCTTCCTCTCCTTACACCACTCGTGTCTATAATTATACTGAATTCGATTTTCCAGATGCTAGCTTGACGGGGAATTTCCGCGGGCAAGCAGTTGTCAGAGAAGGGGATAACAAATTTAAAGAACTCGAATTTGATATAGAAATCAATGTTACTGAAGCTAGTAATTATAGAATCGAGATCCAGATAAAATCAGTTGCAGGAAACTTTCATTTCTGGGAAGAGCATAACGAATATCTGAATGAAGGTCTTCATTGGATCTCTTCTAGGATTGATGGAACTGATATTTTTCAGAATCGGGCGAATACCCCTTTCATATTAACCCAGTGTCGGATTATCCATACAGATGACGATTGGTTTACCGTTGATCTAGGGTATTCTAACTATACAACGAGGTCTTTCAACTATACAGAGTTCACTCCCCCAAACGCTTATTTGACAGGAAACTATTGGGATAGAGGAGTAGACACAGACCTTAATGGGAGATTCGACGAAATCATTATTGATGTAGAGGTTAACGTTACACAAGAGGGCAACTACTGGATCGATCTTAATTTAAGACCGTGTATCCCCGTCTGGGATTCGTACTTCTGGGGATCTTCTTTCAGTAATGAATATGATCTGGGTATCCATAATTTCTCAGTTCAATTATATGTTACTCTCCCCTACTCATTAAGATTAGATACTACGTATGTTATCGAATCTATAACAGTTTATTCAGATGAGGACTATTGGGGAGAAATTGATAGAGTTGATCGCCCATATATTACACACCAGTATAGATTCTCAGATTTTGATTTTCCAGAAGTTGTGATGACAGGAAACTATTGGGATTACGGGGTTGACACTGATGCTGATGGTAAATATAATTCATTAACAATTGACATAGAGATTAACGTCACTCAATCAGGATCTTACTATTTTGAATGTAATATTCATTCCCAATACTGGGAGTATTCAAATTGGGAATCATTTTACAGGACCTTTCAAGAAGGAATTCACAATATTTCTTTTTCTATTGATACTTGGTTTATAACCCCTCTTCTTAGTAGCACTTACTTTGTTATTGACAATTTTAGAATTCTCAAGAGGATGATTGATTATAATCAATATCTTCTCGACCGATTAGTATCCTCCCTCCAAACTCAACCTTACAGCTCAAATGCATTTGATCCTCCATCAATTTTTTTAACAAACATTTTCTTTGATTATGGTGAAAATACTGATAACGATAACGAATTTGAGGAGCTTCACTTTTACATTGGAATCAATGTTACTGAAAATGATACCTATAGAATAGAGTTGGGAGTGGAAATGTCTGTCTGGGACGAAACTGGGGACTATGGGGATTATTTTTCCTTTGATACTTCCCTCACCCAATATCTCGAGGAACGTATTAATATCTACATTATTTTTCCTATAGATGTGGGGGAAATTTTAGAATATAATATTTGGAATTTTCCACAATATGACTTTCTCCGAGTTGAACTACGGTCAATTAACATTTTTGATTCGATTAATAATCTCTGTTTTTCAGCGGATTGGATATATAGAAGTAGTGAGTATGAGATAGATAATTTCGAATTTAGTCTTGGTTCAGTTACTGGAACCTGGACATTGACGTCCACGACTGAACGTTTTCCATATCTAGACAATTCTCCCACGTGGAATGTGCCATTTGGTATTGCTGTGCTTTCAACCATCTCTATTCTTTTATATTTATTACAAAGGACTAGACAACATTAATCAAGATTAATATGAATTGATTGAGGAAAAAGCCAAACCTGTCGCATTGAAGATGAACATTAATGAATTGTGAGTTTCACAATCTGGATCTAGTGGCCAGTTGCAAGAAGTGCCAGAGAAAACTTTGTTCTGAATGTATGAATCACTCGTGTAAACCGTCAGGGGTAGTTTTCTTGAACCTAAAAGATATAGAGCTCGCAGATTATTGCCCTGTCTGTTACTCGGAGGCTATAATTCAAAGAGTGACTAGTAGAGAATTATTATTAAAGTATCTTTTTAGAGTTTTAGGTCTTTTGGTAATTGCTTTTATTTATCAGATGTTTTTTGGTGATTATTTTCTCAATGCTTCCTCGTGGCTCTTTTTAGGAACCCAATTTATATTTGAACTGATACCTCAGATAATGGTCTTAATTTCACTCTATTCCTTTTTTTTTAAGGCGCCTAGAGCAAAAAAACAAGCCCTAGAATATAAACACAAAATTATTGAATTTGAAACCAATATAAAAATAAAAAAAAGTGAGTAAGGTGAACTTCAAGACTTTTGCTATTGAAACCTTTGAAATTGCAGAATGGAACGTTTTAAAGGCAATATTTAGACTGAAACCTGCAGATTTTGAGATACAACTAACACCTAATCTTAATCCTATAAGATGGATTATTGGACATCTTACTATGCATATGGATTCTATTTTTAACTACTTATGTCTTGGTGAAAGAAAGCTTGGGCAAGAATTTCGAGACTATTTCAATTCGGGACTGGAGAGAGAGAAAGAAAAAGAATTTCCTCTAACTTATAAGGAGTTAATCGATATATTCCTGGAATTTTCTGATAGGAGTGTTAATTATCTGTATAACTTACCCGAAGAAAAATTCACAGAACTACCTGAACATAATGTTGAAAGTAATAACGAAACATTAAGCGAATTGATTCAAAGAATTTCACTTCATTTTTTAGGACATACTGGCCAAATTTACCTAGTTAAACGGGAATTAGGCAAAGGTGGGTACTTTGTTACTGGTCTGAAAAAGAAGCATCGTGATTCAAGTAGAATTAAATGGTTAGATTGGTGGAATAAGAATAAAGAAAAATACTAATAGTATAAAAATCGTTCCCTTTCTTTCTCGTATGACAAATGCTTTGAATTCTTTGATTATTAACCCTCTCGCTAATGAGAGGTAAGAATGATGAATAGGGTTGTCATTAATTCTCTTTTCCTGATATTTCTTTTTTCACTACCATTGATTGCTGTTGGGTATATTGTCAGTAGGCAAATCCAAATAACACCAAATGATGAGTTTTTCACGAATTCAATCAGCCCACCCCCCGAAATCAATGTTACTGCATGGACACTCAGTGTTTTTGGTCATGTTAAATCTCCACTAGTATTTGATTATGAAAACTTCACTTCTCAACAGTCTAAATTTGAAATAGCTACCATTCGATGTGTGGAGGGATATTCAGGTACAGCAGAATGGCGCGGAATACGAGTACATGACATTTTAGAGCTAGCTCAAGTTGAAGATGGGGCAATGGATGTCATTTTCCGTGCATGGGATGGGTATTCATCTTCGTTAACTATTGAAGAAGCTACCAAGAGTGATGTCCTTTTAGCTTTTGAGATGAATGGTGAGACCTTACCTGTTAATCAGGGCTTTCCTTTAAGAGTAGTTGCTCCAGGACACGCTGGGTACAAGTGGGTCATGTGGGTTTATGAGATAAAAATCGTTAATTATAATTACCAAGGTTTCTGGGAAACACGTGGATGGAGCGATGATGCAAGCTATACCTCACTTAAAGATTGGGTTCTTCACGCTACTCTGTTTTCAATAACATTTTTCTTGGGGGGATTCTCCATAGTTTCAGGTCTAAGAAGAGCGGGAAAGATGGACAGTTATGATTTACCTGACTTCATTGAGAGTAGGAAGTTTCATATTTTTCTAACTACTGCTTACTTGATAGCTGCGCTCGTAACTTTCGTTTACTGGATAATTCAGACATTCTTGCTCAAAGGGAGTGTATTTTATTCTCTCCATGGTATAATAGCTCTATTAAGCATGATAGGACTGATCGGTACAGGAGTAACGGGATTACTTAAAACTAAAGGGCTCACAAGGCAGAATACATGGCATTTAAACCTAAGTACGTTTGCTTTCACGTTTTATACCGTAACAGTTGTAATTGGAATAACGATCGGGCTTGGTTTCCGTCTATTCGTCTGATTATGTAATTACATCTCTATTCAAAGATTTGGGGAGATTGGAACTATTAACATAACTTCAGGGGGGAACATCTGCTAAATATTCCGTACTCCGAGAATTTCATTAAAACTTCATTTTACAGGAGTATTTAGAGTAAAGAATAATTCCAATGAAAAATAGTACCAATGATAATACTGATGTAAACATTATTTGACCCATATTTACCGGGTTATAGCCAGCAAAATCTTCATTAATAAGAAGATAGACAATTGAGGCTGTTGCTGAAGATACTGGATGGACTTGGGCGAATACTTGAATTATGTTTGGGAGATCTGAAAAAGGAATAGCCATCCCACCAAGAAAAAAGATAACCAGCGTCAGGGATACTCCCATATGGGTTGCTACGGATTCATTCTTAACGAAAGATGCAATAATTAAGCCAGTACCTACTCCTGCCAGTCCTATAAGGAGTAAAAATCCTAGACACATTATGATTTCAATTATTTCGAAGTCGAACTTTGCTCCGTAAATTAAGCCCAATAATAATAATAAAATCATTGAAACAAATGAGAAGATCCATACTGCTAATACTCTACCAGCACCTTCTTTCCAAAGAACGACTGGCATTGACAGAATTTTTCTATATAATCCCCTTTCTCTATCAGCTGCTATAAAACCAGCCAGATTTGATTGAGTAGCACTCATTATTAACAAAGTTATCATTGTTAAAGTGATAAATCCTTTCAATTGAGGCATCAATAAGTCAGGGATATCAATCATAGTAACAGGGAGTAATATTAAGAAAAATAAGGGTACTCCTAGAGTGGATACAATTATCATCCTGTTTCTTGTATATTCTTTAAGAGTTCTATTCATACTTACCAGTATTGGATTTATCATGTTATCACCTCAGTTCTTTTTCCGTGAGCTTGAAAAAAACATCTTCCAAAGAAGGAATTGTTGTCTCAATACGCGTAGTTTTGCACCCAATATTCCCCAGATTTCTAATCATAACCTCTATAATTTCTTCAGGTTCTTTACAATAAAACTTGTAACCATTATTTGTCTCCAATAGCTTACCGTTATTTACAGTGTCTTCAAGGGTTCTATAAACTAGATCATTCTTTGTTGATGTTTCGATGCTTATGACATGAAATAATCCAGTTTTTTTTCTTAAGATCTCTGGTTTCTCTTCGATTATCAGAATACCTCTATCAATAAGTCCTACTTTGGATGCTATTTCTGCATCTTCTCCTATATGCGTGACATAAAAAACCGTAACTCCTTCTTTTCTTATCTCTTGAATTTTTGATAGGAATTTTTTCCGAGTAGAAGGATCTAATCCTGTTGTTGGCTCATCTAAGATCAAAACTTTGACTCCAGGAAGGAGTGCGGTTGCTACTTCCAACTTTTTCCTCATACCACCGCTATATTGAGAAACTCTTTTATTAGCATGTCTTGTCAAATCCATTTTCTGTAATAATTCCTTACTCATCTTCTGAGCTTCTTGTTTTGGAATTCCAAGGAGTCTAATAAAATAGAGCAAATTTTCTTCCCCTGTCATTAATGGACTTGAGAATTTTTCTTGAGGGACGTAACCGATCAATTCTTTGACTTTTTTTGTGTCTTTAACAGTATTGTGTCCAAAAATTTCTATTGTTCCACTCGTGGGTGAGTTGGTACAAGCAATAATTGATGTTAATGTGGTTTTTCCAGATCCATTTGGGCCCATAAGGGCGTACATTTCTCCTTGATCAACTTTTAACGTTATCCCTCTTAGAACTTCTGTATCACTATACTTTTTGTGCAAATCACGAATTTCTAATGCTTTCATCTTTATCACATTTCTTAATACCTTTGGATAAGAAAATGGAGTAATTAATATAAAATACTAGTAATTTCTGCGTTACAGAAATAAGTTCTGTGATACAGAGAAAGCTAAATGCTTAAATGATGATGAAAGAACTATTGAATTGTGGTTATCATGGAAGAGATTCAAAAGGTTAACGAAGCACTTCTTATTATAGAAAGGTATTCAAATTACTTGGCTCGAAAAGCATGGGGGAAGACTTTGATTATATGGGGGATCCTGACACCAATAGGATTAACGTTGTATTTCAATCGTCAAACATTATCTATTTTTCTTGAAATTGGTATAGAAACATTTACTCTTTTGGTTTCAGCTTTAATAATCCTTATCGGGATAGGATTTACCATCTATAACTTTGTTTCAGCATCAAGAATATTAAAAACTAGAGGAGATCAAGTAGCGGAATCCCCAAAAGCGAGTAACATGCACGGAATAATTATTTGTTTCGTGTGGTGTCTATCATTCCTTCTTGCTAGTTTTATCCCAGAACCGTTTACAGTGATTTCAACCGTCTGGTCTGCTGGATTTTCCATTATTATTTCATTTTTCATTTTGAAGAAATATCATGATACTTTCCCAGAACTTATTGTTGTCGGAGTAATATTATTAATATCTTCAATACCCTTAGCTGTATTGGTCATGACTGATGTTGAGTTGGCAAGAATAGCAACAGTAATTATATATTCAATTAGTTTTCTAGCAGGTGGTTTTTATTCGTTTACAATTGCAACGGACATTCTTAGTGGGAATAAATGATGGTCGACGACAAGGGGGTGACTGGAAACGTCATCCAACCTTCAAAAATCATTCTGAAGAAGGAGGCCTTTTCCGATCAACCTCGTTTCACAATTATGTTTTTAATATATCTCAACGAAACAATTGGATTTACTGAGCTTCAACGTTTGTTAAAACTTACCCCTGGCAATTTAGATCATCATATTAAAAAACTAGAAAGAGCAGGTTATGTTAATATGCGAAAAAAATTTTCGTGGCGACCACTAAATGTTATTGAGATAACTCATAGAGGGGCTGAAGCTTTCAAGGATTATATTTCTAATCTGAAACAGATGCTTAAGGATATTAAGTGTTAAGAATACTTCGGTTTTTAGAAGAATTGCTATTTATAATAGCTGTTTGACTATTGATTGACGTCCCAAGGATTGCTTTGGACGCCTTATATTCTGTATAATATTATCCCGTTTTTCCGCAAGGTTTCTTCGTCTGAATATATTGAGGCATCATCATTGCAGTTTGGCTATGGGTTGACCTTCTAATGATAACTGTTTAGAGCGGGTAGTTTTCTGCCTAATTTTATTTCGTTTTTCTGCAAGATTCATAATGTTCTCACTGAGGAGTGAAAAAGCATCTTGGATCTTGACTCCTGTTTTAGCGGACGTTTCGATGTAGTGGCACGCGAACCCTTCATTGGATGTCAACTTGGTGAGTTTTTCCGCCATCAATCTCCCTTGTTCAGCGCTAATTGATTCGCTACAAGAGTCACGTAAATCTATCTTGTTTGCCACTAAGACAACGGGTATTTTTTTGTTTCCATTATATCCCCACAGTTCTTTCACCCATTTTGGAATAGAGAAATATGAATCTGGTCTCGTGACATCGAAGACAAGAAGAGCACCATGTGTTCCCCTGTAGTATACATTTCTTACTCCATCAAATCGGTCTTGGCCTGCTAAATCCCAGATCTGATATCTTATTTTTTTCCCATTTATAATATCATCCTGCATGGCAAAGTCTGCACCAATGGTCATAACGTATTGGGATTCAAAACCCTGCCCAAGGTATCGTTCACGAATTGCTGTCTTTCCAACACCCCCGTCGCCGATTAACACAACCTTAAGAACAATCAATATATAGTTCTATCCCTATTCTTATATCTTAATCAATCTCAGGAAAAATAAAAGATAACATTTTCTGAATAAATTATTCGGATATCTGGGATCTCTTTCCAATCTATACGGAATGGCAAATAAAACATTAAGATCAATTTTTATGGGGGATGTCTCCTCCCTCATCTGGGTTTTGCCATTCGGTTCCTTTTTTCATCGAAAAATAAAACATAGTTCTCCCCTAGTATCTTTTCTATCCTCTTGTGATGTTCTGGATTTCTTTCTTTGATCCAACGGAGTCCGTGTTTAATTGTCCAGATAAGAAAGTAGTTTTCTTTTCCCAGTTCACTTTTAGTCTTTGATGCAAGATTATTGGTCATGGTTATGTTAGCTTCTCTAATCAGATTTTCTGCTAAATCTAAAATCTTTTCTGGCATGTATTTAGAAAGATCTTTGATATTGTTTCCAACAGATTTACGAACATATAATGATTCGTCTGCTTTAAGTTTAATTAGAATATTTAATATAGGATCATTCTTTTCAGGATCTCTTAACCACTTTATATCAGCCATCGGTCTTAAACTCTCAGTGATCAGTCTTCTAACATTAGCAGTCGGATTGTTAATTAACCATTCATTTAATATAGCTAATGTGATTTCAGGAAAAATCCTTAATCCTTCTCTAATTGTATACGCAGAAATTTCCCTCATTTCCCAATTTGCATGATTTGCAAAATTTGTTTTAATGTGCTTCAATCCTCTTTCAAGGGCCTTTTCTGAGAGTGAAGATGATTTCGCTAATAGAATAAGGGCAAAATTTCTCAGATAATTATCATCCTTAGATTCAGCATAATTAAAAATTCCTGTGCAATACTCAATAAAATCTATACTAGCTCTATCTTCTAAGAGGTTGAAACAACCTTCTACGATGTTTTTGGTAATATATACTCGTCCCTTTCCTATTCTTTCTTTCTCGGGGATTAGCTCATATTCTTTTACTAAAAATTCACTGATCTTATTAAAAGTCTGTTCTGTCTCGCTAGATTGCCACAGGCTCTCTTCACTCCAGAATTTCTGGGTTCTTTCAATAATTGTACCTTTAGAGCTTATTGATGGCGTATTTTCCACACTCAATTCGCTTTAACGAAGTTTTACGTCAGGTTTTCTATTTTTTACTGTTATCAGTTTTCCTCTAAATTAGTGTTTTCCGCTACATCTTATTATTTGGACGAAAGGCAAAAATACAGAACCAGTATAATTTGACTGCTTGTAAGCTAGTAAAAATATTTAATACGTAAGAAAATAAAATCATCTACCTCTATTTAAGTGGTGAAAACAACATGGCTTTAAGGAATTTCGATTTAACAAGAATCGATGGATTACTAGGAATTTATCTACTTGGAGCGACTTTTGCGTTATATATAGCAAGTATGGTTATTTCCATTGTCGGAAAATCTGAAGGTCCACTTGTGGCTGTCGTCTTATTTGATACAGCGTTTTATTTAGTATTAGTAGGTGCATTCTGTTTAGTCGCAGGAATGGTTCTTCTCCTATTAAATTCACAGGCAGCAGGAAAAGCAGGTACTACTATGGATTCTAATGAAAGACTGTTCATTGTAGGATTAATTGTTCTTACATTGGTATCACTAGTTTTGTATGCAGTTGTACCAACATTTATAGGATGAATTCCTTAGAAAAAGGATTCTCAATTTTTTCCTACTTTTTTTCTATTCATTTCGCGAATACACACCTTTTTTGTCGAACTTCTCCATACATGGAATCAAAAACTCCTGTAAGAGAATCTCTAAATTGTCGAGGAGTATCTAACCAGTTAA
>JAEOSR010000098.1 GCA_016840285.1 Candidatus Hodarchaeota archaeon
AATGACATTTTCTTTTACCTCCATACACCATCCTTAAAGAAGTCATTTTTTCGAACAGCTAATAATTTTCCGTTCTAATTTATGAACACTGATAACTAAAAGATTTGTGGTACAATTTTACAACAAAGCTCAATGCAAGAACTTTTACAAATCCTGCATTCCCGTTAAATTAGGTAATAAATCAATCCTAGGCCACAAAAAATAGTGCCTGATAATTGCATGATCCAAAACCACGCTAATTCGGGGGTTGGCTTTTCCGTATGGGTTATTAAGTAATTCGAACCCCAACCTTCGATTCGTTTTCCAATGGCTATTCTATGATCTGCGGTTACATAAAGAGCTGCGGTACGTTCACCCAAGAAAATACCACCGATGTAGATGGGTTCTAATCCCGAGAACAAGTCAACTCCATAATGAATTGCTATTCCTGTTGCTAATAGCCACAGTTCTGGATTGTTATAGAAAAATAATCCTGGATCGTCAATTAAGATAATGATCCAGAGAATGATAACAATAAGATAATCATGAGTAATTTTTCGAACTAAATCGGATGGAAGTGATAATTTTCGTAAGAATAATGAAACAAAATCCGGGAGCTGGCTGCTAATGAGAATGATAACAATCCAACTTGCTGTAAGTTGAGCGTTATGGAAAGCAAACCAAAAAAATATGACTCCTAAAGTCCATTCAGTATGTTTCAAAGCTTCCATAGGCTCGTATCACTTCTTTCATAATATTATATCAAAATACAGGAATAATCCGATCATTAAAATCCAAGATCCTAATATCGTTAGGAGCCACAGCCATGAGAGTTCATCTCCA
Organism: Candidatus Hodarchaeota archaeon; assembly: GCA_016840285.1. The sequence continues at coordinate 823 of JAEOSR010000098.1, forward strand.
ATGTTTTCAGAACCAGTATATGATCCTTTAATCACATTTCTAAACCACGCTCCAATTTTAATAGACTGTTCTTTACTGATAAGTAAGATACTTCCTCGATGGGAAATCGGTGAGAAGAGAAAGACAGGGTTTCCACCAGAGATGATATCTTCTATTATATGGAGGAATGATCCAATCATCAAAAATGTTAAGACGGGAAATATCCAGCTGATAATGATAAGACTAAATATAAAGAAGATGGTGTGAGAAAGTTCACGATGTCCACGAATGAACCGTTTTCCACGAAATAGTACCGAATCAAAAATATCAGGAAAGACCGATCCTACACATAATAAAAAAAGGCCTAATGCGTCAACTGATGTATTCCAGATAGCCAGAAAGATTAAACCTATACCCAATGTCCATTCTAGATGAGCGATTGGTTCCACTGGATGTTCGATCTCCATGTTTCCTATTTTGTCTGATTATTCCTTTAGATGTGTTGAGAATTCTACGTTAAATGTCTTAAAACGTTCGTAGGTGTTTGTTTTCAATGGGATTATTCATCTATTAATATTAAGACAGTGTAATCCTTCTGATAAAGTGAGATCTTTTAAGGTTGTTGAATCATTCTGTTGGGTATTTCGAGATATTCAATGAAACAATCTTTTTACTAATAATAAAACTGCAAATAATTAGCAAGAATGTCCAACTTATATAAATTCTAGCAAATAAACCAAGAAAAATACAGATTTTGTCAGGTAGAGTGGTTTAACATCCGAATAATTAATCTTAATTTCGATAAATGTAAGCCTGATCTCTGTGGGTACGCCTGTCTCAAATATTGCCCACTAGTCAAAAAGGGTGTTAAAAATGTCATTACAGTTCGTAAGGACACAGGAAAGCCTATCATCAATAATAGGAAATGTTTAATGGCTAAAAAGGGAACCTGTGGTGTTTGTATCAATAAATGTTTTCCAGGAGCAATCAGTGTTGTTAATCTTCCCAGTACTGAAACTGCAGGCCTTCAAGTTCATTGTTATGGTGAAAATGGGTTTCGTTTTTTTGGTGTGCCTCAAATTATTTCAGGAAAGGTCATTGGTTTACTAGGGGTGAACGGTATTGGTAAGTCTACCTTACTCGAAATCTTAGCAGGAAGACAACTTCCGAATGGAGGCAATTTTAAGAATCCAGAAAAAGGGTATCGTGATTTTTATGCCCAACTATCAGTCGCTAGTTTTCGCCAATTCTCTGCTGATCTCGTTACTGATAATCTTTCAGTTGCTTATAAACCTCAAGTGTTTTCCGAGCTTTTAACAAGACCAGATTCAGTCCAGAAGATTATCTTTTCCAATCATCAAGAAGGTTTATTCTCAAAAGAAGAGGTAATCAAAATGATGGAATTAAACCCGATCATAAACCGTCTTCCATCCGAATTATCTGGAGGGGAATTGCAGCGATTAGCAATAGGCATTGTACTCCTGCAAAATGCTGACATTTATCTGATCGATGAACCTTGTACATTTCTTGATTTTCGTCAACGAATTAAAATGGCGAAGATTTTTCATAAAATTGCGAAAGCAGGCAAAGTTGTATTTATTGCTGAACATGACATTGCTATTCATGATTTCCAAAGCGATGTAATCTATATCTTCTATGGTAAACCACATAAATTTGGTGTCATGTCTCGTTTAGCCTACACTGTAAAAAAAGGGATTAACAATTTTCTGCTTGGGAAGTTAAAAGATGAAAATATTCGGATTCGCGGGAAAGAAATTATTTTCACTCGAGTAGTTAAAGAACGATTATGGAAAGGTATTCCTGGTATCGACTATCCCTCATTCACTAAACAGCTAGGAACTTTCACGTTAACTGCCAATGAAGGAATCATTCATTTTGGTGGGATTCTTGGTGTTCTAGGAGAAAATGGGTTAGGAAAAACCACTTTTGCTCAATACTTGTTTAATACCTTGAAAACAGCTAAAGTTTCCTATAAACCCCAATTTTTACATAGAAAATTTCAAGGAACAGTACGTGACTTTCTTACCCGTTATTCAAATACTTATATTGATTCTAAAGATTATAAACTCTATATTCTCAAACCTTTCTCAATTTCGCATCTCTTAGAAAAACCAGTAAGTGCATTGAGTGGAGGAGAATTACAACGATGCTTTTTAGCAGGTAGCTTAGGGAAGAAAGCTGATTTATACATTATTGATGAAGGAAGTGCTTTCTTGGATGTTGAAGAACGATTGAATGCCACACGAGTTATTCGTCATATAGTATCTAAGAATAGAGCAGCTTGTATTGCTATAGAACATGATATACAAATTGCAGAAGCATTAGCTGATACAATATTGCTTTTTGAAGGCGAACCTGGATATTCAGGAAGAACTATTGGTCCTCTTTCAAAGAAAGAGGGTCTAAATCGTTTCTTAAGAGGACTTAACATTACATTCAGACGAGATCCCGAAACTGGCCGTGCCCGACTAAATAAGCTAGGGAGCCGTTTAGATCGTGAGCAGCGAAAAATTGAAGCCTACTACTATGATTTGTGACCTCTTTTAGCTAAAGAAAGGAAAGATTAAATTAAAGATTTCCGCAGGAATTGGTAGACATAACAACGCTAAGATTAGAGATAAGGAAGCTATGATTTTACGACTTAAGGTAATTGAAGACAAATCATCCAGAGGGCCTGCATGACCCGTCCTCGAATACATTAGAAGAATTAATATTGCGAAAAACCAAAATCCTAAGAGTACCATTAGTGCTGCACTTATATAAGTTAATATTCGGTGGTTATTTTCTGAAAATAAACTTCTAGCAACGTGTCCACCATCGAGTTGGCCAACAGGAATGAGATTTAAACCTGTCAACAATAAACCTATGTAACCTGCGATAGCCAAAGGATGGAGGAAGATCTGGGTATTACTTCCCTTATTCGGTATTATAATGAATGCTAGAGTTTCAAATAGGAGAATTCGGAATCGTGTGTCGCTAACCAATCTAAAATCGATGGGATTAAGAGGATTAAATATATCTGCAGGAACTGCAGAATTTTTGACATCGAAGGAGATCATTAATCCTATAATAGTGAAAAAAATGGAAGCAATAAATCCAAAGATTGGCCCTGCAAGGCCAACATCAAATAAATCGTTTCTGGATCTAATTGGAGTTTTTTGGGAGATAAAGGCTCCAAATGTCCCATAACCAAATGGAAAAGGGAGAAAATAGGGCCAACTTGCTTTAATACCATGTTTCCTAGATGCGAACATGTGACCTAGTTCATGAATACCAACAATGCCAATCAAACCAATAACGTACAGAACGCTTGTTACGATTGGATTAAGCCCAGGTTCAACTCTTCTTAACACATCCCAACTCGTAAATCCTACGAAAAGTACGGATAAAACGGTAAGACCAAAGAGAATAAGTGGAGTAGTTAGTTTTTGTTCTGTTTCCTGCATTCTTTTACTGAGAGGAAAAATATATAGCATTGCTCGTGATTCTTGAGTAGAATGAGGACGAAGAAGAGGGATAAAACCAAGTTTCATAAGTTCTTGGTTAACTATCTGCATGTTTGAAGTCAGATCACTCCGTCGTAGGATTTCATAGGCAGGAACGACCTCTATTTGGAGGGGGCTGCGAGGTTGCCTATTGGTTTGAGGTAAGGGTTTGTAAGAAATGGCTGTAACAGTGAAGTGATTATTGATGACTTCATCAATTTGGGAATAGGCCCAGAATCCAGTATTGTTAAACATGTGATTGTCGTGTACTCCTCAGAACGGTTGATTGATAAATTCTTTGATGCGAACATCCATATACAATAAAATAACTTGACTCACAATAACTAAAACATATGGAAACATGAATTCAGCCAAATAATAACCATGCTAATTGTAATTAAAGGAAGAAGACTAAGAAGACATACATATGACTATGAAATATGATGATGTTCATTGAATGGATATTCGGAAATCACTCTTCGGAAAGGATTCCGGGGCTACGATATCAAGCAATTTCAGATTGTCTTTTGATTTTAAACATTTTTTGACTTGAATGCTCCAATATTTTTTTATTTTGAGAAGTTCAAGATGTGATAACGCTGTTTCTGTTGGAATAAGGAGTAACTTTCCCGTTCGATTAAGAACAAAAATAAACTCATGAGGGGTGTCCCAACCTGGTAAACTAAGCTCGACTAGTAAAGCAATATACCGTAGCTTGGAATGCTGAATAATAGGTTGAATTAGACGGAATAAGATTTCCTGTAGATTATTATGGATTTCAACTGCACATTGTGAACCAAAACATCTAATTTGAACTATTGGAATTTCACGCCAGTAAATCTGATTAGAATGATTGGGATGATGACACATTACAGAAAGAAAGTCAATACTAATTCGTTTCACACGTCCGAGTTTTAAAATTGCTTCTATTTGCGCATCACGATCGAATGAGAAGTGAAACGGTTCATTTCTTTCAAAAATCAGCGGAATCAATTTACAATTCATTGTATTTTCTGAAGCAATTAGGATGTTCAAATTTTAAGAAATTTATAGATACATTCTCCCGCAAATACCATATAGAAATAATATGACTATCTAGGTTTACAGATGAGATTTCAGGGATTTACACTTCTATACTCCGAATTCAGACTAAACACCTTGATAAAAAGATTTCTTCCCTATTCTAATAAAAAAGATTGGACCAGGTTTCTGAATGAAAAGAAGGTGTCCTGGTTGTATTTTTTATGACTCTATCATACTTTTTAATTGTGAACTAAAGGCAAGGACTTTGTTGTAAAGGGAAGGGATTTGCTCATTCTTTTCTTTAAGACGATCTTTCAGAAATCCAAAAAATAAAGCAAGCCCACTCTCCATAAATCTGATGATAAAGACACGGTGATCTGACTCGATTAAGACTGATGTTGAACTTTGGTTTTTAGAATCTGCTAATCGCTCTACTACTGCATCAAAGAATTCCTTAACCTCAGAGAGGGTTAAGTGCTCAAATCTAGAGATTTCTTTTACCTTTGTTAGTGGAGCCCCCTCTTTTGTGAATATCTGGGCCATATCGGCACCATTGTGACGAATAAAAGTTTCTAATAGAGGTCTTAATGTTTTCCGTGCGCCACTCGCTTCTGCATAGACATCTCCCATTGCTCGAAATATAGAGTCAGTAAAGACCGAAGTCGAATAGGATTTTATATTCTGAGTCACCCCAGAGGAAAGATAATCATTGATCGTATTTTTAACTTCACCCCTAAGTTTTTTTGGGATTAGATCCGTTTTATGTTGAAAGATAAAGACGGAAGCATCTGGACTAAATTGGGTTAATTTCTTTAAGGATAGATCTAAATAATATTTCGCTCGGGAAATATCTTTTATTTCCATTGAGTCAACTACAAACACGAGCGATTTGACTCCACTGAAAATAAATTCCGATAATTCTCCTGTAAAGCGGTCTAAAAAAGCAGTCTGGCCTCCTAAATCAAATATGGTGAGTTCAGTTCCAGCAATGACCTTCTGTTTTCGTTCATAATCAATAGTCGCATGGTAAGCCTCATCTTTGGAAGGAATTTTTCCTTCAGTTACCACTCTTATGATAGTAGATTTTCCTGATCTCGCTAGTCCTAAGATCAAAATTTTGCTAGTTTTTTTTCTTGCTAGATAAGACATTTTTTCCAGACCTCATTTAAACGCCGATTTTTTGAATGGTTCCGATTTTCTCAAGGATTATTTCACGTTCGATTGGATCTGATACATCACGAATTGTAAATGAATTTTTAAATCGGTTGGAATTTATGTTTGATGCGGATCGCCCCGCTAGAAACATAAGTCGTTGGGGAGCTGAATCATCAAGTTTTATTAGAAGTATTCGTTTTATAACTCCGTTGATTAAAATCAATACTGGATAAGCGGTGAGCTCATCACTTTGTTTCAAAGTAATTAACTCCCCTTCTGTATTTATGGTGAAGAACTCCAGACCACCTCTTTCTGGAATATAATAAGGAGTTTCTTGATAACTGGGTATTTCTTCTGAGATTGAGATTTTTTTAATGCGACTCAGAATTCGTTCCATGATAGTGGGATCAGTTAGGTTATCTTCAATATGAATTGTACGAATTTCTTCCTTTAACGCCTTTTCAATCGTGGTATGTAGGAGAAAAATACGATCACGATCTTTGGAATCAAATAACAACCATATAGTTGATTCACGGCCATGTTGGTGAATTCGCACATCATCAGTCTGAGTTGGGGCAACAGTAAATGACATAGCTAGAGCTTCTAGGTTGGGAGAATCTGGAATAGGTATAGATCCATGTAATCGGTAATGTTGTTTCTCCGCTACTGTTCCTGCTCCCATAGAAAGAATAGTCATACCAATGACACTGAGTTTTACTGTTGTGTCTTCTTCTATTGGAGATAGATTTAAGAGTGGAAATGGCCCCATATCGGTCATCGTGGTTACTATTAACCCAGAAATCATCATTTTTCTCTCCTTTGCAAATTAATCACCTTCATTTTAGCATTGAACTGATTTCAGTAGAAATATCGAGACATTTTTTTTCAATCGTGGCATAAGCTTCAGCATTGAACTTAAATGCTGATTCTATTCCAATAAATATCAATTTTATTCCTTGATTGACCGATTGAGTTATCATTAAAAAATCTTCAATTCGAAGAATATTTGTTTTCGCTTTTGGAGGAATGTCAAACGCCTCATATTGATCTAACATCCTAATAATCTGGGGACCGACCTTTTCCTGCCAACTTTGATTCTTACCTATTGCTAGAGGAACTGTATGGTTTGACGATAATAGGAATGCTCCTGCAAAGCCAAATAGATTCATTTTTTCCGTGAGGTATTCACGAATATGACGTTGTTTTTGTTGATCGAGACTCAATTGTACCTCTGGATATTTATCTTGACGGTCTTTAATAAAATCAGAGGCTTTGTTAATTAGCTGTGTGAAAATTAAGTTGGTTAACCTCTGTTCATCTGGCCCTTTAAGTGAAACAATATATGAAGGAATTTCATCGGGAAAGAACTGCCTAAAACGGTTAATGACTTCATTTTTTATTCGATTTCGTTCTGTTTCACTAGTAATTAAGTGTCCTCGGTTTAATAGAAGAATTACCTGATATTTCTTGTTCACAGCAGTAATATCCGCTGTTATATTTTTAAAATCAGTTGTGATTTCATCCAACAATTGATATGAAATATCGTGGATGTAAACTAGGGTATTTATTTTCATTAAGATCTTTTCACGGATAGGAGGAAGTAGATTTGCGATATAGTCAGAGTCTTCTTTCTTTATACGAGAGGGGTTTAACCAATCATAAAAAATGACATTCTGGAATATATTAAGATCAGGTTCAGATCTTCCTAGCTTCAGAATTTGGTTGAATAGAAGATCTTTTCCAGAATGTGACATTCCTGAAAACGCAATAAGGTTTTGCCGCAAGAAAACTCCTCTAAATCGGTGTTTTAAGCATGGTTTCAAGTTGATTTGATAATAAATTAATAGTTTCTTCGATTTCTTGAAGATTTCTGGTTTCTAACATCGATTTCTCATCACTGGAGATTAATATAAGTAAATGATGAGGTGGTAATTTTGATTTGTACATCATTACTGGTCCGAGTCGTCGTAATTCAGATTTCGAACCAGAAACTAATTTTAGATCGTTTGATTTGTCTAAAAGGGTTAAAACATGTTGAATTTCAGTTATTTCTAAATCAGAGGCATTAATCTTGAAGTTGGGATCTTCTAATGACAAAAGAATGACTTCATCAAGACGATTCATAAATTTAAGAGTATGGAGAACTTGTTGAATTGGTCGAAGTCGAAGCCTCTGTTTAATAGCCTGCAAATCTTCTTCTTTTTCAACGGTTTCTGCTTCAGGAATGACTTCACTTGCTTCTGCAGTTATACGCTTAAACGCCTCATGGATTGAATTGTCATAAATAGACGTCTGTAAAAACGTAATGCTTTTTGCTGGCGCTGCATCTTGAAACATCTCCATGAGAAATTCCATTCTTTCAGCTCTTTGTGTAAGATCGGGCATGAGATCAGTCTTATGTAAAAGAACATAGATAGCAGGTTGGACATCTGACATCTCTTCTAGCCTGCTTACACCCTCAACAAATGCTTTTAACGAAGCAGGGAATTTCTCTGAAGTGGCTATATCGCAGATAAACACTAATACCGCGACGTTACTGAAGATAAATGAACTCATGCTGCTTAAGAAACGCTTCAGAAAAACTTCCTGCCCACCCAAATCCATAACTGTGATTGGTTCATCCGCGACTTGTTCAATCTGTCGTTCATAATTTAAGGTTGCCGCATAATTTTGGGTTTCTTCAGGGGCCTTACCTTCAAAGACAACATCACGTATCGACGTTTTTCCCGCTTGGGACAGTCCTAGTAGGATTATTTTCCGTGCACTCTGTGTTTTCAGCTGTTTCAAGTAGTGGCTCACTGCGGAATACCTCTCTAACTTCGCATATATTTCTGAAAATAAATCTCTTTCTATATACTCTGCAAATTTCAATTGCAACTACTGTTTTTATATCCTCGGAAATCCATTTATTCAATCAAAAATCATCCCCCTATTCTCAATTCCCACCAAGCTTACGAAATTCCTTTCTAGCAAAACATATAAATATGGGACCAGGTGTGTTTCTTTCAAGGGGAAAATCTATAATACCAAAAAAAATCGCACAAGTGAAAAATTTCAAGACACTTTTCTTTTTTATCCCAATGTTGGAGCGGTTAATTTTTGCAGCAATACCAAAAAACCGATCTTTTGTGTGAAATCACATGTAAATTTTTTCGATGTAGTGAAAAATTCATAATGATCAGACATACGCGTGGGAAGAAGCAAATATTATGCCGAATGGTTGAAGGTGATGAATGTATTGGCTATAAATGTAAATATGCTGTTTGCTTTTTTCGTCCCCCCGCTTTGGATATATCAACAGGTACATGTTCTCAAAAGATGAAAAATCGAAAGCCTCAACTGACTCATAAACCCTACAGAAAAGATTACATGGATGATCCCTTAAAATATCGCAAGTTACTTGATAAAAAATTACGAAAGAATTTAAAGATCAAAGACTTCTATTGAGGTTTCAATTCACATTAAAGAATTAATTTCATTGAAGTACACGTTAGAAGGTGAGATTCCCCTTGCTACTATTGACTTAGACCAGTTTGTGGGTAAAATGGTAAAAGCCACTTGTCTCATATAGAAACAGAACAATGATGACTATAGCAATCAAACTAAGTCCAAAGCAAAAAGTAAATAATCCAATAATCCCTTCAGGTCCAAGGCTGACAAAATATCCTCCAACGATAGCTCCTATAATGTTTCCCATAGCCATAAGCGATTGGATCAACCCCATTTCACGTCCGCGATGTTCTGATTTAGTTACGTCACTAATTAAACCCAAGGCAGCTGACGCAAAACAAGAGGCACTAAGACCAAATATCACAATCATTAAAACTATAATGATGTGAGGGATCAGGAAAGGATACTCAGGTATAACTCTCATGGAGATTGTATCAGTAAATGAGATGGGATTTCGGATCAGATCAGATAATTCAGACAGTTCCCATTTTTGTATCCCATTAATGTATTTATAATTAAGAATAGAAATAAGTGTTACTAATAGCATACTAGTACCGACCACTCCAATAACTAAGAAAGGTTTTCTTCCCACATTATCTGAAAGCCTTCCTAGTACAGGTTGCATTATTCCCATCGTAGAAATCCCTAGAAAACCAATAACAGCAATTATGAATCCTACTTCATTAACAAGTTCTGTTATGATGATGGGTGCCACAAAAGCACTTGCTCCTATGAGTGTTGTATATGCTAACCAAGCAATAGCGAATTTTCGAAATTGTTTGTCCTGGAGACTTTCGAGCATAGTTTTAAAAGGATTCATGTCGATATCAGAATCTTTTACAACTTGATTGAAGTCTGTTAGCATAATGTCAGTTTCATCATCCAAAGATAAGTCTCTACGAGGTTCAAAGAATCGAAACAAATAAATTGAGGTAGCCAAAAACATTACAATCGCAAAGAAAAAGAAGGCTGTTTCACCAGACTTATAGACATTCTCAAAGTATGTCCATACAATTAAACCAAAAGGGTACCCAATAGCTCCCCCTGCAGATTTTGCTAGATAGAATTTACCCATTGTCTCTCCATGGTGTTCTTCTGGTGATAAATCAGCAAACACTGCTAAAACTGGTCCAGAGATCATAGCTGCAGCTAATCCTTTCATGCCATTTGCAATGACAAGAATCGGAAAACTAAACGGATTCTCAGCATAGATAGGGTACATAATTGGAAAAATGAGGAAAGAAATTCCTGCTATTGCGGTTCCTATTATTAAAAACGGACGTCGTCCAAAACGGTCACTAAAAGACCCGAAAAATGACGCAGTTGTTAAGGAAACTAAGAAATAGGTAGCTGTAATAATCGCGAGTTGTACACCAAATAGCCCACTGCTTCCACCAGGTTGTTTAGCCAATTTATCAAGGTATAGGGGCAAACCCCATGCAGCAGAAGAGAAAGCACAATCTGTCACGGCTACAGCAATATAAAGAAGCATGCTTTGTTTTTGTAATAAAAATGAAATCGGTTGGCTAATAAAATGCAATGTGTCCTTGGTGTATTTTGATATTAAACGGCGTGACACGGCTTCATATTCCTTTAAACATCAGTACTTCATCTGATTAACCTGTAAAGTCTTTTTTATGGTTTTAAAATTATAATATTATTTTCTTCTTACTTGTTTTATTATTTTTGCATTTTCAATGTACTTCATAATGCAAGTCAATGACTAGCTCATTTGAACTGAATGCAGATCTTAATGCGAGTCGTAACCTATCGAATTTCGGTAAAGCTGTTATCGGGCGGGCTTCTGTCAATAGTTCGAATGTCGCGGCAGTCCTCTCACAGACACATTTCTGTTGTTAGGTAAATAATTAGTGACAAGCCTCTGATTTCAATCAGTAGTAATTGATAATGCAACTAATTTTTAATCAAGCAAAATTTAAAATTCTTTGTGCCTTCTGGTCTGTAAACGGTTTTATTAACCAAATTATCTTTTATAGAATTATGTCTATTTCAATTTTCAAATTGAGGAATTTGATATGAAAATCTCGCTTGTCGGACTAAGTGGCTGTGGTAAAACATCGATTTATTCGACTACATTGGGTGGAATGGCTCCTATGGAGGTTAAGGACTTAGGACCAACTGTTATGTATGAAGTTAAGTCCCATAATTATCTAGGTCTTCAAATATCCTTATGGGATTTTGGAGGCCAAGAGAAATACAGGCAATCCTACCTTGAAACGCCGAAACTTTTGGCAAATACAACAATTTTGGTCTTCGTACTGGATCTTCATCACCCGGAAGATTTTAAAAAAGCCGATAATTACTTTAAAGAGGTTTTTGCGGCTATTAAAGAAAGCGGGGGAGAGCCCCGTATGATAATTTTCTATCACAAGTATGATACCGAGGAATATCCGAAAGATCAACTTGAAGAGAATTTAAACAAAGCCAAAGAACTACCATTTATCAGTGAGATTGACCCTGAATCCTTCATAACATCTATTTATCGGCAAGAAGAATTAAGCGAGGTATTTCGACAAATTCTGATTTCAGACTTCGATCAATTGAGAGATAGCGTTGAACACGCCCAAAAGCACCTTATGAAATTGAATTCGAAGATCATTGTGAGTGATGTAAATGGAAATGTTATTACTCACAGTATCAAGGGGTTTTCGACAGGAATCCAGCTCCGTGAAGATTTACGAGATTATATTCTCTCTTGTAATGTACTGCGAGAGAATTTCCTCACCAGTGATTCAGCTTCTTTTTCCGCCATTTCTGACAAAAAGAAATTACAATTACACATTTTTAGTTTTGTTCTAGCTGTACTCATTATGGTAGATGAAGGTGCAGCAATTGATCCCCCAGAAGATATAGATGCTTTGTTAAAAGATATGAAGGTGTTCGCAGAATTGATTATTGATGCTAGTAGAGAAGAATAAACTAAATTTCTTATCTCTATTTTCTGTTTATTTTTCTAAGAGTTCAGCTACGGCTACTTTTTTTGTCAGCAGCTTCCCATCAGCATCAGTAAGACTCACCATATATTCACTATTGTCATCAAAACGTGGAAACTCGAAGTCTAACGCCTCAGCAGGGAACCATTCGCGGATTGTAGTTTCCCAGTTATGTGATTCAAATAATTCTCCAGCCAATAGAGTTATACGAACTTGAACTCGTTCTAAAACCTTACCACTACGATTTTGTAGTGTTACTTGGATGTTACGGCCTTCATCTATGAGTTTTGTGCTTTGAATACGAACAATTCGACGTTTTCTTACCCCACTGACGCCTTTCTCTACCAAAATTTCTCTAGATGGAAGGGGTTGGCGTTCTGTAGGTAGAGTTGAGGGAACTTGGAAAGCAAATGATCGACGCCGATTGACTGTATATAATTGGACCTTTTTTAGATTAGCAAGACTTAAAACTGGTTTGAGTTGCTTGTCTGTAATTGGTTGGAGTTCGATATACCCATTTTCAGCAGCATCTTGAAGAATTTCTAATCCTAGTCCTGTACGAACAAGCACGGTGTTGTATCCCTCAGGAGCTCCTACCGATCCAACGCTAATATCCGCGTTTTCGCTTGAGAAGTCAACACAATAATGACATGAGCTAGCTCGTAATCTATCCATTTCCTTTACGGGATGACTGATTGTCTCCCCACCTTCTTTTATCATGTGAAATTTACCCTTAGATATTGTCATTTTTTCTATGTCTTCTAAGGGGATTTTATCGACTTCCTCAACAAAATGGCGCAATCTGTCATAAGAGAAAGCATCCATACAGAAAAGACCAATCTTAAGAACCGAGCTACGCATGAATAATCTGACAAGTCCGTATGGAGAACTTTGCATTTTATTTACAGCATCAATGTTGCAAGGACATCCGACAAAAGCGATAGAATTCATTCCAGATTTGATAGCTTCAAGAAGTTTTCCCACTGCCGAACTTTGACTGTAAATGGATCCTGAACAAGATAATATTTGATCTTCTTCAGTAGCAATGATAGGTTTTGGTTTCCAATATTCTATTTCATCCTTTGCAGTAATTACTGCTCCGTCTACCATTCCCTCACGTAGTAGATAGATCAGAAGGCTAGTCACAACTCCCCCATCCTGGCCAATCACTTCCGAGAGAAGACTTTTTGCACGAAAAGCTTCAATGAAATTCCCAATTAGCTGAGGAACAGTAGTTTTTGTTTTAGGACATTGGTGTATACAGACCCCACAAGCAGTGCATTTTCCTGTTAGGTGTGGTCGATCATTAATCATTTCTAACGCGTTTTCAACACATGAAGCAACACAGGCCCCACAAGCACTGCATAATCCGGTATCAATGACTTGTTTTTTTAAAGTGGCAAATTTTGCCTCCTTACTCCCTTGTAATTTTCGCTTAGACAAGCGATAACTGATAAACTGGTCATCTTCTTGGTTAATTTTCGTCATCTTTTTTCATCCATCTGCTAGGTGTCAGAATCACTAGTTAAAGTAGTTGAGGACTCTTTTGTAGACGATGTAAGAGGCTCTAGTGAACTGAAGGCTGCAATTAAATCGTGTGTAGTAATTATTCCTACTAGTTCAAAATTATCAGGATTTTTCACAAGAACTCTCTTAATATTGTGTTTATACATCAACATTAAGACATCTTTAATGGTTTGTTTTGAAGTAATCGTAATAAGGTTTGTTGTAGCGACATCCTTTGCTTTTATTTCACAAGGATCTTGACAGTTTAATATGACTCTTTCAATAATGTCTCTTTTTGTAATGATTCCGATTGGTTCCTGATCCTGATGTACTAAAACTGAACCAATATGATTTTCTGCCATTAATTGCGCAACTTTTTCAAGACTGTCATTAGCAGTCACGGCTACAATTTCTTTCTTCATTAGATCCTTAACTCTGGTTGAATACACACTATAACACCCTAGCCTACGATTCTTTTTACTCTTATTGTTCCTTTTTCGTCTTCAACTTTTAGGAAATATATAATTCCACTAGTATTAGCCAGCTCAAACTCAATCAAAACATCCTTATTTGGTACCCATTCATTTATTTTCGAAACAAGAATGTCTTTTCCAAAAAATCCCTGCGACTCATATATTTTAAGAAGGGCATTCACAATAACGTTTGAACTACTATTGCGAACTGTTACTTGAACCAACCCATCATCTTCAGAATGTTTTATATTCACGATTCTTACACGTTTTGGTTCAGGAGCTAGAGAAACACCTGATTTACCTTTTATAATATCATTTTTGTGCCCCCCTGGAATTGAAAATCGTAATAGGGGTTTTTTCGGGGATTCCAACATTTGTGGCTCAGGAATGGAGGTAGTTGATGTTTCATCTACCTTCCCCAAGGAACCTTCCTCTAATTGAACTTCAAGTTTAGTGATGGGCATTTTAGGAATTAACGAAATAAATAATCTTATAAGCTCTTGTTCAATATCACTAGATTTCTGCTTCAGAAATTCTTCGACGTCTGAATTATCTTGTATTTTAAGGTGATTTTCTACTAAAAAACATAAATTTTCTCCATTAGAACCTTGTATTCTTGTTTTAAACTCGTGTAATATTTCTTGAGCAATGAAAGAGACTGCTGAAGGAGCTCTTACGATTAAAACAAATCTCTCCGCCTGCCATTTTTTAGAATCCATTCCAGAACGTCTTTTAATTCTTCTAGTTTCACATAGAATAAGTGTTCCACAGTAGATGACACCTCCCAAATCAAGATCAATTGAAATAAACTTGTCAGTCTCTAGAAATTTATCCTGGTGCCACCAAATACTGTGAATCGAAATAATTTCCTTTTCACCTTTGTCCTTCAATAATTCTTCTGGATAAGAAAAAAGTGGGACATGTCCTTGAATTTCGTCAAAAAAGTAGAGAAAAAATCCATAAGAATCATTTGTGGTTGATTGGTCTACATCTGCGCTTAGGGAATGATCCCCATGTGTCATAACTAGATATTTCTCCTTTTTTTCCAGGTTAGATTATTTTCAGACGGCTTTAAGGGATTTATGTGATGTAACACATCATTTTTTTTAAGGCTAAAATGTTTTTGCCACCATTTTGGACATTTTAATGGTGGTTTCATCATTATTGAGAATCTCTAAGCTAGCTGGCTATAGCAGTCCCAACCTTAAGAGATTTTATGTCTATCGTTACTTTTCTGCTACTAATTTTGATGAGATAATTTTCGACGTCTTCAGACTTGGGAAATTCTAGAATTAAATCCTCTTTCAATGGCCATTCTTCAAGTTCTTGTTCCCAGATAGGTTCACTGAAAAATTCAGTTCTTCTTGATACTTGAATCAGGACATCCCTCAAAAATTCACTCTGATTAATTAAAATTACCAACAATCCACCTGTATCTTCAGATGGTAGAGCTCTCATTATAATTTTCTGTTTAAACATATCCTGAGCGCAATAACTTGTCTCTATTGGAGCCATTGAAGAGCTAACTGGACTAAGAGTAATCTCCGTTTTGAATATCCCGTTTTTTTCACTCATTGATCTTCCAAATTGCTTCCATATAGTTTTTAGTTTTTGTTCGATTTTTATTGTTTGTGTAACAAGTTCTTTGTACTCCCTCTTTCTAATTGGATTTGTTTCTATTTTCTCACGCTTGTAGAGCAGTTTGAGATCTGAACCGATTTTCAATTCTAAAGTGGTTTTAAAATCGGAAAAAGCCTTATTTGGAATGGGATTAATATCTTTCCATTTTTTTATTACGATACCATAGATTGGGGTATCTTTTGCTGGTGTCCCCTCTTGTGAAGTCGTTTGAAGTTGAAAAGCTGAATAGACGAATTCGGAAAATTTCAAATCAATTCGGAGAGGAACATTTTCTATTTTCCATACACAATGTGTCTTCAGAATATTTATTTCGTTCTTATCTTGCTGTAATTTGGAAGGATATGAAAAGAGAATCTGTAAACCATGAGTAGTATCAAAAGAACACAAAAAAAAACCTATTAAGCCCGCTTTCGAGTCAAAAGTTTGCTCATTAGGAGTTGTTTTGATAGTTGTTTCAAAGAAGGGGTCGTTATTCATCGTTTCTCCTTACGATTATAATTTATTGTAGAGAATAAATCTTTTTGGAACAGTTTATCGTTGAGGGTGACAGCACCCTCCAACTTCAAAAGTTTTCGCAAATACTTTGTAAGTATTTTATATAAGACTATTAGCTAATTTTTGCCTTTAAACTGTTCTATTAATTGTATCTGTCTTTTCTATAAAAGCTAAGCCACAAATTAGAGAAAATAGTTTTTCGACATCAAAAAAAGCCAAGTTTCATTCTAAAGAAATCAAACCATTATATTCAATATCGCTGGAAAATTCATTCTAGTTTGAAACACAATTTTTTAGTATATCCTCATTTAATCACTCTAATAGAAATAATTAACCAAATAATCTACAAATACCTGGAGAAGAATATTTTGAGTTCAGAGATATGGGATCTCGTCGTTGTAGGAGGGGGGCCAGCTGGTCTTTCTGGTGCTATTCGGGCCGCAGAACTAGGTCTCCACGTTCTTGTCCTCGAAGCGCGTTCTGGAACCGCTACCGCAGGTAGTATGGCTGTAGATGGTTATCCTGGCTTCTTCACTATAACTCGGCAAGAACTCTTGGATAAAATGGCCAAACAAGCGAAGTATCATGCAATAATACAATATGCAGAAAAAGTTAGTAAGCTTGAACTAAAAGATCCCATAAAGCGGGTTTATACCCAGATTACAAGAGGGGAATTCTTTACTGAAGAATTTAAGTACGATAGTAGGGCAATATTAATTGCTACAGGTCTTAAACCAAGAAAACTTGATATTCCAGGAGAGGGAAAATTTAAGGGGAAAGGAGTATATTATTCTCTTCCTGATGGAGACTATGCCGACAAGAATGTTGCTATCATAGGACATACATCGTGGGCTGTGCGGAATGCCCTTCATTATGATGCCATGGGAGCACACGTATACCTGATTACTAACCGAGATTCGTTTGATGCTCATCCGGCTCTTATGAGAAAACTCAATGAAAGTTTTGTTGAAGTTCTTTATTTACATGAAACATTATATTTTGAAGGCACTGATAAGTTATCAAAAACACGTCTTAAAAGTAGAGATGGAAAACAATTTTCAATTTTAACAGAAATGGTGTTGATACTCAGTAGCAAGAATACAAACCGAGAGTTATTTCAAGATGCAGGTTTAGAAACTACTCCTCAAGGGAGAATTATAGTAAAATCTTCCAATCAAGATACAACTATTCTTGGTGTTTTTGCAGCGGGTAGTGCGACAAGAGGAGACTCAATAGTTGGTGTTGGGGCCGCAGAAGGCATTAAAGCAGCAGAAGAGATTTCAAGATATCTTACTAAGCTTGAAGAGAAAGTAACTCTTGAGAAAGGAAAAAAAGAAGAACCACTTCACATTGAAAGATTCACTGAAGGGAGATGTGTCATCATTGGAAAGGAGGACTTATCTCCAGAGATAGTTAAATGGGTAGTTAAGGCACCATTAATTGCTAAAAAAAATCAACCTGGACAGTTTGTCATTCTCAGAGTAATCCCTAATGGGGAACGAATCCCTCTAACAATAGCTGATAGTGACGCGGGAAAAGGGACAATTACACTAATCTTTCAAAAGATTGGGAAGAGTACCAAGCTTATGGGAAATATGAAAGCTGGTGATCATATTCTTAATCTCTTAGGCCCCTTAGGAAAACCTGTCGAAATTAAAAAATGGGGAACTGTTGCGGTTCTTGGCGGTGGGTGTGGTGTTGCTCCAGTATTACCTAAAACTAAAGCTTTGAAAGAGATAGGTAATTATGTGGTAAGTATTATTTCAGCTAGAACATCACCACTCTTAATATGCCAAGAAGAGATGGAAGAGGCGAGTGATGAGCTTCATATTGCTACTGATGATGGGACAAAGGGCCATCACGGATTTGGACTTGATCTCTTAAAACGCTTTGTTGAAGAAGGGAGACATTTTGATCATGTAGTAGCAGTTGGGCCAATTCCTATGATGAAGTTTACCTGTGCATTTACCAAGGAACATAACATTCCAACGACTGTTAGTTTGGCTCCTATAATGGTTGATGGTACTGGGATGTGTGGTGCTTGTCGAGTAACTGTTGGTGGCGAGGTTAAGTTCGCTTGTGTTGATGGTCCCAATTTTGATGGATTAAAGGTGGATTTTGAAGAATTGACGCTTAGGTCAAGGGCGTATCTTTATGAGGAGCGAATTTCCAGCGGAAAAATGGCCCGAGAGAAACCATAGAAGGTACAGAAGTAATGGCTAAACGCAAAAGAACTAAGAAACAGAGAATTCGCATGCAAACTCAAGAACCAGGTGAGCGAATTCGAAACTTTGAAGAAGTGGCTCTTGGATTTACTGAAGAGGAGGCTTTAGAGGAAGCTTCTCGTTGCTTACAGTGTAAGCGTCCACGCTGTATACAGGGTTGTCCTGTAAATGTACGGATACCTGAATTTATTATCAAATTAAGAGAAGGAGATATTAATTCTGCAAAAGAGATAATTCTTTCAACCAATAGTTTACCTGCTATAACAGGACGGGTCTGTCCACAAGAAAATCAGTGTCAAGAGTTTTGTGTTCACCCCAATGCAATCAGTATCGGAGCATTGGAAAGATACGTGGCTGATCAGGGGAAACGTTCTGAAACCATAGCTAACAAAAAAAGACAAACTAAAGTAGCAATTATTGGATCTGGCCCCTCAGGTTTGACTTGTGCAGCGGATTTGGCTAATTTTGGTCATGATGTGGTTTTGTACGAGGCATTACATGAATATGGGGGAGTATTAATGTATGGAATTCCGGAATTCCGAATGCCTAAACAGATAGTAAAAGAAGAAGTTGAGTATGTACAAAGTTTAGGGGTTCGATTAGAAAAAGATATGCTCATTGGACAGACCATAACTATTGATGAACTTTTAAATGAATATGAATTTGATGCAGTGTATATAGCTTCTGGAGCAGGAACACCAAACTTTTTAAAAATTCCTGGGGAGAATTTAAAAGGAGTTTACTCAGCCAATGAATTCTTAACTCGTGTTAATCTTCTTAAAGGATATAAATTTCCAGAACATGACACTCCCGTGTCAGTAGGTGAAAAAGTAGCGGTTATCGGAGCCGGTAACGTTGCAATGGATGCTGCTCGAACCTCACTCCGATTAGGAGCCCGTGAAGTGGATATCATTTATCGCCGTACTGAAGGAGAATGTCCAGCACGATTGGAGGAGATCATTCATGCTAAAGAAGAGGGAGTAGTAATAGGAGAATTAATATCCCCAGTAGAGATTCTTGGAGATAAGAAAGGAAATGTCATCGGTTTGAAGTGTTTACAAATGCAATTGGGTGAGAGGGATGAGTCTGGTCGTAGAAGACCCATCCCAATTCCAAATACCGAATTTATGTTCCCCGTAGACACGGTAATCATTGCTATAGGTCAAAAACCAAATCAGCTGATCGCTCAAACGACACCAGGTCTCGAATCCACTAAGTGGGGCACATTAATTCACAAAGAAGAGACAGGAAAAACAACACGAGAACGAGTTTATACTGGGGGGGACGTTGCCACTGGAGCCGCTACAGTCATCCTTGCTATGGAAGCTGGCCGAAAAGCAGCTAAAGCAATTCATGAAATGATATTAGAGAAGAATAACTAGGGACAAGAAAGTAGTTACAAGCATTAACCTAAATAAATATGTGAGGAAAGAATTAACAATTATATCAAATAACTGTGTATTTTCAATCTGAACAAGAACAGTAACCAAAAAAATTTCTTAAGTTATGGTGGGAATTTCATGAGAAATAAATGGCGAGTAATGCCCAAACGCGTTGGAAGGAGCCGGAAAATTCAAGTAAGGCAGTTTGAACCCGAAGAAATTTGGATAGAATACGAACTAGAAGTTGAGGATGATTCATTAGCTAATGAAGCTCTTCAGGAAGCAACAAAATTGGCTATTGATTATTTAAATAAGGAAGAAAAGAAATTACGAAACAAGACAAAGTTACAGGATGAAATAATCGAAGAAAAACCAGCTATTGAGTACTACCTAGAAATTACAAATGAAGGGAAAATTCTAGGTAATTTTCGCGTCAAACCATCAGAGGATCCACAATATGCAAATTTCGTACATCTATGGTTAGAAAAAGATCAAAAAGAATTTTATGTGGGTTTTCTACGCAAAGATACTGGAGATTTCAAATTCAAGACCAAGAACAAAGAACTAATTCAACAATATGGAATCAAGAAGGATAGGCATTTTCTAATCGTGAAGAAATAGGAACAGAATTCTCACAACATTTTAAAAATCTAATACTCATTGGTTGTACATAAATCATAACATGAAACTCGAATTATTGAATAAATCATTCTAATATTAACATTCATTTCTGAGACAACATCTATTAGTAATAACACCATTAATGGAGCAGGGCTTTAAAATAGGAAAAATAGCTAAAATTTTGAAGGAAATTGTACAAAAGCACTCCGAGACCGTCATTCTCCCCCAAAGATCGTAGAAAGGCCAAATGAGTAGGCAAGATGATTGGAGAGCATAATATTCCTCAAGAAAGGAGGTTTAATTAACACATGCGAGTTCGTACTGCTATTCGTGCTGGTAGTTGGTATTCTGGCCAAAAAGATGGTTTAATGACCGAGATTAATAACATGTATCTACATAAAGTTGGACCAGGTAAAAGACCCTTACCCTTTGATCAAAGAAAGGATGCAAAAAATATCTTAGGAGTAGTTTCTCCCCATGCGGGTTACGCATGTTCCGCACCCACCGCTGCTCATGGTTTTTTGGCGTTAGCTGAAGATCGTAAAGAAATTGATACTGCAATATTGCTTGGTAATAAACATACGCATTATGGACCCGAGATATCTGTTGCCCCATTTGATGCGTGGGAGACGCCTCTCGGTCAAGTTCCTGTGAATATGTCTCTATTAACAAGAATAATAAACAATAAACAGCGATTATCCGATAAACTTTCCCAACTA
The DNA here is from genome assembly GCA_016840285.1 of Candidatus Hodarchaeota archaeon. The sequence continues at coordinate 21,952 of JAEOSR010000098.1, forward strand.
GTAGATTTTGATGATACAGCTCATATGGATGAACACTCAATTGAATTACAGATTCCTTTTCTTCAAGATGTTTATTCGGAATTTAAAATTGCGCCAATAGCTATCGGACGTCTACCAACAAACCTGACACAATCTTTTGGGTATTATTTGGCTGAAATGATAAAGGAAGAAGGAATCGAGGACTCGACAATTGCTATTGCTAGTTCAGATATGACCCATGGGAACTATTTTCCTCAGTTAAATCATGAACAAGTCTCAACACTTGATAAATTAGCTTTAACCCCAATGTTAAATCGGGATCCTGAAGCCTTAGAGGAAGCAGTACAGAAAAATAATATATCCATGTGCGGAGTAGGACCTGTAAAAGTCCTTTTATCGTTAACAGGAAAATTAGGAGCGAGATCAGCTAAATTACTGAATTATTCAACTAGTGGGTTAACTTGTGGTTCAAGAAGTTCAGTAGTTGGTTATGCCTCGGTTGCAATTATGAAGAGTAGTGGGCTATAGAAACTTCTTTGTCAAAACCTGAAGGATGAAGACCTGTGGAAAATGAAAACAAAATTCTTGTAGTCGGAAAGATTAATTATCACTTAGGCTTCTCAATTTCTGATGATTTCTCTTTTATGTCTTCTGAGGAAGAAAGAGATCCTACTACCAGTGCTTTTGATGTTAAACGAGAACTTACAGGAATGGGTGCAAATATTGCTTATGGACTAGCAATATTAGGGTCATATCCAATCATTATATCACAGGTAGGATATGATTTCGATTGGTTTCATCGTCCTTACTTGGAAAAACTCGGAATTGACGTGAGACCATTTATTCACCCAGAAAAAGAAACTGCTTGCTTGTATAAAATTAAAGACAAACAGGGGAAGAATCTCACCATTTCCCAAGAAAATTCTTACCAGTTCTTTGCAGAAAGAAATCTAGAAGACCAGCTTGAATCAGCTGAGTTTCAGATTCTTAATACTACGTTCGTTGGCACAGGAAAAGTAGAAGCTGATACGAAATTTATTTCAACAATATATGAGCTGAATACAAGACTTCCTGTGATCTACTCACCTGACTCAAATGTTCAGGATTTAACCAAGTGGAGATTATCCCAAATCTTCAGCAAAATCACTATTTTAATTTGTACAGAAAGCGAGCTGAAACTAATCGAAGAACGGATGAAACAAACTCGAGATGAGATATTAGTAAATTCAAAACGGTTGAAATATATCATCTCAATGGTGCAACGATCAAGGATTATCATTTTTTCTAAGGAATTTAAACTTAAAGTATCAGAAGGACCAGCGGAAGAAGTTCTTTCCGAAGATTTTTGGTATGATGCTTTTAGGGCTGGTGTTATCTATGGTATCTCTCTGAAGAAACCAATTGAGGAAGCTGCGAAACTGGGGTCTGCTTTAGCATCATATGCTGTTGAAACCCGTGAGAATCAACAATATTCACCTAGTCTCGAACAAGTATCATTACGTGCTTTTGAGGTTAAAACAACGAGGAAAGCAAAGTAAAACTACTAAGAAATGAAATTCGGGACATAAGATTTCGCTAAGTCATAATATTGATTTGAAAGAGTTACTAAATCTTCTTTTTTCTGAGTATTAAATTCATTCATGCCTTGAAATCCATACACTTTTCCTCGAACATATGCTCGATAGCATTTAAAGAAGTCGATGATCTCTGGTAATAATTCATCTCCACTATTATCAACATACTTTTCGATAAACAGCTTTGATAATTTCGGTTCTCCCCAGAAGTCGAGATCCATTGCTAAAAAGCCTACATCCTCACAAAGATCCCCATAACGTAATAAAGGATTGAACTCAATACAGTCGAAAATTTTTATCTCGTCATTAGGAAGGATGAAGATATTATTACTACAGAGGTCCCCATGGTTATCTGTTATACGATCATCATTAATCCGTTCTTGAAATAACCCCTGATTTCCTCGCATAAATCCAAAGACTTGCCCTTGAAATTCTTCGCTTTCAGTCCGAAATTGAGAGGTAGTCCGAAAGTTTTCATCCCATTTTTCCCAAATATACTTCATTTTACCTCTTTCAGGAACTTTTTTGGTGTTTTCATGAAACTCAGCAAGTACTTTCGCAACTTTTTCGATAGCGGAGGTAGTTACGCCTTTTTTCATCAAAATATTTTTCATTAGACACTCTTCAGGTAATTGTATCATTTTCACTCCATACTCAATAATCTCCCCAGGTTGGTTGATTTTCCCATCAGAGTTTACTGAAAATACATCAATGTAGATATCAGGAGAGAATCGTCTATTTAGCTCAATTTCTTTATGACAATATTTCTTTCGGAGCTCTAAAGTAGAAAAGTCAAGAATATCGCCAAATTTTACTGATTTTTTGATCTTATACGCGAAAGCTCCGGTTAAAAAAACCCAAGAAATATGGGTTTCCCGTAAATCTATTGTTTCAATAGGGTGTTCATATGCAGCATCAGTTTCAAGCATCTTAGGGTCGAAAGTCGGCAATATAAGAAATCACTTCCTTAAGGATGATTGATAACTCTTTACCGGTATTAATTTCTAAATGAGGGTTATTTATCTGTTCAAATCTGTCTTTTATTTCTAAATAGATGTTGAAATCAGCATCGCTAGTGTTATTACCATGAATTGACCGTTCTTGAATTCTTTGTTTGACTAGATCCTCAGAACATGTTGTTTTGATGATGAAATACTTCTGATTTAGTCGTTGGCAAATTTCAAAAAGGGGTTGTCTTTTTGTTTGAGAATAAAAAGTCCCATCTACTATTACAGAGAGCTTCTGACTAAGTAGAATCTCAACAATCAGGTACAACGCATTATAAACCAGATCACGTTTTTCTTGGGTATATAGCTTGTCCCCAAAGGGTACATATTGATGATGAGAGAAATCAAAAAGATTTCTACGAACTCTGTCAGTACTTATGTAGGTAATGGGGGCTGATAATGATTTTGATAGTTCAGTTGCCAAGTAAGTTTTTCCTGTACCAGGTAACCCCACTATCACAATCAAGGACATTTAAACCAATTCTCTCTAAGTAATAATTTATTTGCTTAACTTTTCTTGAACATTGATCTTCTGGCTAAAAAATCATAATTTTCTTAAAATTATTTTCTGTGTGGATGGTAAAACTAATAATCATCTTCTAAGGCAAATTAAAAATAGAAAATACTCATAGCAACCGTTTAGATGCTCTTTATAATTTTTTTAAGAAAATTTTTGAGCGTTATGATTGTACTCCTCGGTCAGCAGCTCCATGACTCCAAAGTGATATCCTTCTAAAATCTACTAGCTCAAGGCCGATATCTAGTAATTCTTTCCGAAGAATCATTTTCAACCTATTGATAATTATGGGACGTTGGGAGAGAATTTCATCCTCACTTATATCATTGAGCACGAGATCGATGTGGCGCTGAACCTGGAAAAATAAGAAAATGTTGACATTATCCTGTTCCAAGAATCCTCTTGTAGCTTCTTCGATCTGTTCTAGATCTTTAACATGGTAGCTAAGGACTCCTCGAAAGTCAATTTCATTTTGTTTCAACGTTATGCGAGTATAGGAGAAATCTAGATTATATATACAATGTTCTTGGACTTTCATTATGTACTTCTCATCCTAAATTTCCTATGTAAAGTTTCACAAAATAATGAAAGAAATTCCTATTTATAAATTAATGGATAATGAGATCTGTAAATGTAAACTTATCTACATCTACAAGTCCTTTGTCAGTTAGTTTTAGATGAGGGATAACAGAAAGCGCCATAAAGGATAGGGCCATTAATGGTTCATTAAACTCTGTAATACCCTTGAAGGCGTTATTTAACTCAATTAGTTGCTTATGAAGAATGGTATATGGTTCTAGGCTCATTAATCCACCATAAGGAAGGGGCAATTCTTGTTTCTTACCGTTTACGATAACAACGTATCCTCCCTTAATTTTGTGTAACTCTTTGACTGCCTCAACCATTATTTGATGATTTGTTCCAGTAACAATGAGATTGTGACAATCGTGAGCTACTGTGGTAGCCATTGCGAAATGTTCACTTGTAATACCAAATCCTTTGATAAAAGCATTAGCGATATTGCCATTGACCCCATAGCGTTCAATTACAGACAATGATAGTATATCTTCTTCAGGTGCGGGCTGTATCCATCCATTTTTCACTTGAAGATTTTCTTCCAATCCTTCTGTTATGACAGAGTGCGGTAGAACACCAATGACTCGAGTAAGATAAGTCCCATCAGAAAGAGATACAGGTGCACGAAAAGACTCATGATTGATTGATTGTGGTAATTTAACTGTATCAATAGCCCATGATGGGAATTTGGGGTCAGGAATATTCCAATTAAGTTTTTTATCGTTAAAGACGATCTTTCCACCAAAAATTACTGAATTTATCTCAAATTGTTGAAGATCCTCAAAAATAACCATATCAGCTATTTTTCCAGGAGCGATACTGCCAATCTCACCTTCTAGTCCAAGATATGTTGCAGGATTGATAGTGGCCATTTGTAATACTGATAGTGGTGGGATTCCTTCTTCAACAGCTATCCTTAGTTGGGTATCAAGATGCCCGTTTCCTAAGAGGTCAATGATATTACGATCATCAGATGCAATGAGACAATTTCTAAGATCTAAATTTTTTCCCTTCACTGCTTTAAGTACATTACGAAGATCCTTTGTCAAAGATCCCTCTCGTGCCATGACCCTCATTCCTTTACGAAGTTTCTCAAGAAATTCTTCTGCTGTGGTACTTTCATGGTCTGATTGGGGACCAGCTGCAATGTAAGCATCTAAATTCTTGCCAGAAAGCCCAGGACTATGTCCATCCACTACATTTAACTCAGAACCAAGGATAATTTTGTTCAAAACTTCATCGTCTTTGAAGAGAATCCCTGGGTAATTCATCATTTCACCAAGGCCAAAAAAACGAGGTTCTTTCTCAATAAGTTCTTTAATTGTTTTTGAGTCAATAATATGTGCGGAGGTTTCCAAACCTGGTGCTGCAGGCACACAAGAAGGAATCTCAATAAGAAATCGTAAAGGAAGTGCCTCAGATTGGTTCAGGAGAAGTTGTAATCCTTTTATTCCTAAAGCGTTCCCTATTTCATGAGGATCAAGTAGGACTGTTGTTGTTCCTCGGGGTACGACTACCTTAGTAAATTCGCTTGGGGGTAACATGGTGCTTTCAATATGAAGATGTGATTCGATAAGACCAGGAGAAATAAACTTGCCATTGATGTCAATTACATTTTGACTGTTCTTTGGGTCTAACGAACCCTGTTTTGCTACATTCGTTATCCGATTACTATAAATTGCTATATCAGCTTCATACAATTCCCGCGTAATTACGTTTACAAGAGTTCCGTTTTGAATTAACAAATTAGAAGGAATTTCTCCCAGGGCACATGAAATAATTTCTTTGAGGAATGAAATATTCATAAAATTAGCTCCCAATGTTTGAAAAATTCGTTATTCTCATTTAAAAGATTGATAGACAATATCCCAAATGTCTTCTATGGATAAACTCTTCCGTTTAATAATTTTTAATTTCAGCGCTAAATCTTGAGATTCAAACTGGATATATTCGGAGAAATTCTCAAATAAAGCTTGTTTTAACATGAGGGGAAGGGTTAAACGAAGGAATGCTTTGTTACGTTCTGCAGTCTGATCCATATTATAGTTGACAATGGTTATGAGCTCATCCGTTCGTGAGATAAGCCGTTTGAAGTCACTCCCAATGATATTTATAATTGATTCATCAGAATCTAATTCCCTGTCCAGAGAGAACACTTCACTCATCGTGTCTGACATTGGTTTGAGTACGTTCTCAGAAAACGTGGCAAGAGATGTTTCTAATTGTGCTTCAAAGTCTATTTCAAGTAAAGTGTTCAGAGCTACGAAATAATCCCTACGTAAAGGTCTAAGTTCAGCAGTTGAAGCATAAAGTCGTTTATCAGCTCCACGAATGGAGATAGGATAAAGATCTCCCCGATAAAATTCAAGATATCCTGCTTTTGGAGGTTCGGAGAAAATAAGAGTATATCCTCCGATTTTTTGAGCCAATTCTTCTAGGAATTCTATTGTAACAAGTGGCATAAGCTCTAAAGGAAAATCATCATCAAGTTCTAGTCGATGATTCACATCTGTAACAGGATCATTAAAATTAATCACATCGAATGTTTTAGCATTACCATCTACATCAATGACGCAACTAACTTTCTCTGTTGAGATATGAATAGATTTTAATGCTTCTAGTCCAGAAATATTCACAGTTTTTTCTGTTGCTGTCCCTTCAATTATTATAGGAGGGAATAGAGTAAAATACAATTAGCATTCACCAGTTTAGTGTATTTTATCAGGAAATCTTTACTTTACTATGACGATAACTTCTTACATATAAGACTTGTTTTAAATCCAACTTTTAATACAAATTTTTCAGTATTCAGTAACTATTTTTTCAATAGGTCTGCCAATCCACTTGATTCTAACCACTCGCGATCACTCTCCTTCATTCGTGAAAATGCAGGAATGCCTTTCCTCAAAGTTTTAGGTGGTTTTCGGGTAGTTTCTGTGTCAATTAGTTGGAGAATCAGTGCTTTTGCTTCAGATATTGACAGCTCATGAACTCTATTCGAGAACCATGGTTCTATACTCTTTACTCTCTTTTTTGATAACCATCGAAAATTGCCATCTAAACAGACGGATATTCCCCAATCTGAATCATTTCGTTGAATTCTTCCATGAGCTTGTTGTATTGAAATTAAAACATCATTTTCAAGGAATTGAGGATATTTCTTAGTTTTTTTCTGAATAATCGGATCTTTTAACATAGGAAACGGTAATTTTGGTATTAAACACAATCGCGCCAAGTCATCATCTAAAGAAATCCCTTCCCAAGCTGACGGAGTAATAAGGACATCTCCTTTACGATTTCCAATAAAATCCCTAATGGCAGCATCAGATTTCCCAGCTGTATGGGTAATAACCTGAAGGTTATTTGTCCTAGCAAGCTGCCCCATCAAATTTGCTAATTCGAAGCTGGAAGTTAAGATCAATCCGCGTAAATAATGTTGTTTTAATAGCTCGAGAAATTTTTGAGATTGATTTTCAATGAGTCCGAATGTTTTTTGTTTTTTTTCCCGAGTTGCAGTAGATAATTTCTCTGCTTCTTTCAGTAAGATGAATGGATGATTTTTTTTCTCAAATGAAGAGGTCTCATGAATGTAATAGCAATGTTGAGGTTTTAATCCAATTAAACGAGCTAAATATTCACCATCACCAATTGTTGCCGATAAAAATAGGTTCTTACTTCCCCGAAATAGCTTAGAGAAAATAAAAGCTAAGTCAAAAGGTTGAACCACAAGTCGTACCCTTTTTGTAAATTTATCACGCTGGAAAAAGAAAGATAAATCTGAAGATTCTGGATTTTTGATTAAATCAGAGAGCGCTGAAATCATTTCAGTTATCTTTCTTAATTCTCTTAATGTCTCTAATTTTATGTTTGTAGGATTTTCATTTAGAATGGTTGCAATGTTTTTCTCGCGCTCTGTTAATACAATTTGGAGTCTTTTGAGAAAATCCAGACCTTCTGTCATAACTATTTCAATAAATTGTTTATTTTCTAGTCGGTCTTCCCAAACGATAAATTCTTTAAGAATATCTTGGTCGTTTGTGATATCTTGCAAGAAAGTAGGATGGATTTCAACACGTAACAAGCTTTCTAGATTTAATAAATTATGAGCTTCATCAAAAATCCGAAATATTGCTTTATCTTCACCTAAATCTACATATTTGAAGACCCACCAATTTAAAATCCGAACTTGACTTCTTCGAATTCTCCTCCGGGCTTTCAATAGCGGACATCTCTGTCTCGATCGGCAGCTCTGAGCATAATTTGGGTCAAATGCACACGGGGAGATATTTGCGCCTGACTTGATGATAGGACAATAATATGAGGATCTTCCCTTGAGTAAAGCTACAGAAAAGTCATGTTTTTGCGCGTACGTCCTTAAAATATTGTACCAAAAATCTTGGTGCATACGATAAGGCACTAAAATATCGATCTTATCCGTTAAGTTTGTATGAAGATAATCAGCTAATAGACAAGCCGCAAGATCAGTTTTACCTGATCCTGTAGGAAGTGAACAAAAAAATGAGTTGAATTGAGACCATTTCTGTTGAATAGTCTCAAAGGTACGTTGTTGCTGGGGACGAACTGTGGGATGGATAATTAATCTCGAAATGGGAGTGTTCAAAAGGTTTCCTCAAACTATAGACCGATAACCAATCATTTTTTCCTTAAAATTCCACATTATGAAAACAGCAGAATGTAAAAAAAAAGACTCTGTATTGATATCTAGTGTTTGTAACGAGTAGCTTTTTTTAATTTCTTTTTGGTCTTCTTGTCCATTCCTTTTGGGACACGGGTACTTGGAAAAAGTACACCATCCCCTTTCTGGCCTCCTGAATCCTTTAGTCGCTGTTTCTTAGGTCTTAGTCGGGGGGGTCGTTTACGCTTTTTTCCTCGTAATGAATGTTTTTGTTTCGGGGACATGACGAATTAATTCCCATCATACATGATTCAGATGGTTCCTTGTTTGATGCTATTCTTATTTGTTGCGGAATCGGCCAAACATACGATTTAAGAAAGATTTTTTCTGTTCCAATTCTTCTATCTTAGTTATTACATCAGGATCTCGATGATGAATGGCCTTAAGGTGTGTTAATGCCTCCTTGTTCTCTCCATGTTCAATATAATAGTTTGCTAAGAGTTTATTAGTTTCAGGATCATTTGGATTGAGTTGTTGGCTCTTTTTTAATTTCTCAAGAGCTTTTTCCATTTTCTCTTGGTCAATCAGAATTTTAGCTTGATGACAGAGGGCTTGGGAAAAATCAGGTTTAAGTTTTATTGCCTGTTCATATTCTTTATAAGCTGCATCCTGCTGATCCTGTTGTTGTAGAATTCTCGCTGAATTGAAATGAACCCATTCATTCTCTTCAACTAAACTACCGAGATTATAATACTCTAATGCTTGGGATAAATCTCCCTGGTAATAATAATAATTACCCAGGCGGATAAATAAACGCTGATCGAATCTTTCTTCAAGATGAGTGGGATTCTCGCGTATTTCTTCAAAACCAAGTTCAAATTTTTCTATCAAGAAGGTTAATTGATCCTGTTCCTGTGGTGATAACTCGTGAAGAGAAAGGTTGTTCTGAATTTCTTGAGTAATTCCAATTCTATCAAAAATCAATGAAAGACTGGTTTGTAGGTGATAAAGTTCTTGAAGGTCAGTCACAATAGGTCCACTCTTCACGAAAACAGGCCGTTCTTTGCAATAATAGTCTTTATCGAGAGCTATTCGAGAATGAGCTCAGTTCAGGTTTTAATTCATTAGGAATTCTGATTCTTACAGAATACCCTTGTGAGTAGATAAAAAAGTTTTTCCTTTTTGTCTCTTACCTACTTTAATTTAGAGTTTAAACAGAAGAAGAATTAATTTTTATTATGAATCTACTTAATTTTCGCTAAAACCAATATTTTTCGGCTGATATTCATAGCTGAAAACTAATTTTCCCTTTCAAACCCATTGTGGATATTTCTTCTCTTTTTTTTGAAAAAAGGGGTTACGCATAAATTTTTAGTTGAAAAATTGGAATAAACAAACAAATTTAATAGACCATTTTTTTCTAGTTATCAGAATAAAATCCCTATACACTACCTAAGCGAAAAGGATTGAGATCCATGGTTGATGCTGTTGTGTTATTATGTGTTTATCCAGGCAAGGAACATCCTGTAAAAGAAGAAATTTCTAAAATTGACCAAGTAAAATCATGTCGTATTACTTTCGGTGAATATGATCTGGTTCTTGAAGTTCAAACAGATAAAGTTAAGTCGCTAGGGACTCTCATGACAAAAAGAATTCGAGCCATTGAAGGAATAACGAAATCAGTGACCCTCATAATCAGTGAGTCGTTAGAGAACAATCATCCAATTTAATTAAACGTTACATCAGGATTATGTGAAGAACCTCGAAAAGGGATCTCACCTGATGTCAAGTTAAAACCAGTGTAATTTGATCTGGGGGATTATTAGAGAAATTGATTCTCCTATAGCTGGAAGAGAATTAGAGCTTGAGGATATTTGAACAGTGAGTCGATTATTGTCAGGTAGTTGGAAAATGAGCTGATGTTTAGTACGGCCCCAAATAATACCCAACAATTCTCCAACAATTTGAAAACTATCATTGGGGCTTTCTTCCGACTTCTGAATTAATATATCGGTTTCAGGGATCCAAAATCCCGATATTGGCCTCTCTAGAGCAAAGTTTGGACGAGGGAATGAACCTAGCGACGTCAGTAAAACATCTGTCCCTTTTTCATCCTTGCTTTGCTTTATTACTGGGAAAATGTTGGATTTTCCCATAATCTGTAAGACTTTCACAGAAGCAGGAGAGTCAAATACTACCTCTGAAGACACAGTTTGGATAGTTTTTCCAGCATCCATTAAAACCAAACGATCACATAAGGAAATAGCTTCCTCAGGATTATGAGTAACAAAAATGGCTGTTGTTGTGGTACTTTTAAGGACTTTTCTCACTTCCCAACGTAAATGGAAAGATAATGTAGTGTCTAATGAGGTCAAAGGTTCATCCATCAATAATAGTGCGGGTTCTGGGGCAAGAGCTCGGGCAAGGGCTACCCTTTGTTGTTGCCCTCCACTAATCTCGTGAGGTTGTTTAGATTCTAGATGTTCTAACTCGAGTAACCTAATCAAAGATTCAGTTTTTGCAGTAATATCATCTTTTTTCCACTTTTTTGCCCTTAACCCAAATGCAATATTCTCAAAAACAGTTAAATGTGGAAATAAGGCTAAATTCTGGGGAATATATCCAAAATTTCGCAATTCAGGCGGAATTTTTACAATAGATTCACCCTCAAGACGAATATCTCCTTTTGTTGGAGTTAATAACCCCAAAATGACTTTCAGAATAGTTGTTTTACCACACCCAGAAGGCCCCAGAATTCCTAATATTTCTCCTTTTGCAATTGAAAAACTAACCGAGTCGACAGCAATAATGTCCTGAAATTTCTTAGATAGCTTTTCAACTTCAAGGAAAGCCATATTTCCTTTCAAACTCCTAAATTAGAAATTAGAATTGAAATTCGTCTTCACCCAGTTTTTGGACAAGGAGAAAGGCGATAATACAAACCAAGATTAAAATTGAAGCCATTATAGCCGAATTTTGTAATTGTCTTAGATCTAAGAATTTATAGATTCCGATCGTCATCGTTGTGAACTCCGAGCGAGCAATAAAATATGTAGCTCCAAATTCGCCAAAACTAATAGCTAGTGCAAAAGTCGCTCCAGCCAAAATGCCGGATGAGATTATCGGTAGTTCAATATTTCGGAAAATATACCATCTAGACGCTCCCAATGTTTTTCCTATCTCAATGAGACTAAAATCAATTCTGTTATATGCTGTACTAACGGTTCGGGATACAAAAGGATAAGCTGCAATAAGGTGTGCAAGTATGATGGGTATCCATGCGTCTTGGGAGGAAATACGGATAAATCCGAATGTTCGGAGCATACCTAAACCAATGGTAATAGA
>JAEOSR010000099.1 GCA_016840285.1 Candidatus Hodarchaeota archaeon
GTAGCAAACGTCACAGCTTATTCTCCACCAGAAGCTGAAGTGATTGGTACGGGTCCTTACAAGTTGGATGCTTGGATACCTGGTGAGCATCTCTCCCTTCTTCGACACGAAGATTGGCGCTGGAGTATTCATGAAGTCCCTGTTCTGACAACTTCTACGGATTCAAAAACATCTTCCACCAGTCTTTCCTCAATCCACTCTCCTAACTCATCTACCCAACTTGATACCTCTTTTCTGTCTGTCCTTCAGATTTTTGAGCTAGGAACCATCTTGTTCTTTGTGGCCATTGTCTCTGGTACTTCTATTTATTATGTTAGAAGGCAGTATATCACACGAAGAATCTATTGGGAACAACATTCTCAACTGATTCAGTTGATCGATCAACTAACTATTTCCAATCTAGAAGCAACGATTGCTACTGATTCCAACGATTCCTCCTCTGGTCCCCTCGGATTTCCACAACATTTGCAACTGTCCGAACCTCTTAACCGTGAAGTGATTGAACAAGAATACTATTCTCTCCGTGAAAGAATCTTGAATGGAGATCCTAATAATCTTCAGAAACTTACGAAGCTACTCACCCAAGCGGAGGAATTACTGAAAGGTAACCAGGAACTTTGATTGCTATTCTCTCTTTCAATTTAGGGATTCTCATACTATTGATCCTTGGTAATACGTCTCACATCTTATTGGCGGAATGGATGGGAACAGACTATATGTTCAGGATCTTATTAATTGTAAGTCGCTTCAATTGATTTCCTTTTACTCCTTGATTTTCTCTCAATCCAGTCTTTCATTACTTCTAGCGCTAATTTCATGTTTCCAACTTGACAATGTAATTCTGCGTGTTCATCTTTGGTGAAGAGTATCTTCCTGCAACGGATTAAACCTCCCCTAAAGCGAATACAAAAAGTAGAGTAGGAAACACATCAATCAAAGTGAAAGCACATGGACGAGCAATAAGTCGCACTGTCGACGTAGCAGAAATCTTGTGTAAGCGATTTATGAAGGATTTAGTTGAGATCACAGACATTGAAATAAACACAGAACAATTAGAAAACAAGGAAGGAAATGTATTGAACCTCAGTGCGATCGAAATCACTTTCAGTAAGATTTAGAGTTTTCTAATCATAAATTCAATCAAGAACTCACTGACATAATTTTTAGTAAAATAATACTTACTTTTTTCATTGTGGTGAACTCTGGTATCGAAATATTGACAATGGACAAGGTAGACTGTGAATAATTAACGTTAGAAGTTGAAAACTGTTTGAAACCATGGTCTAAAGGCATTTCCCCCTTCGCAGGTGTTATTCGTTCAAATGCTGTTGATTGAGTCTGCTTATTGCGAAGAACTTAAATTCAGGAAGGATATATGATAAATATTTTCATGGTATTTTGGTTAACATGATCGAGGTTCGTGTCTGAGATGAGTTTTCCGTCCAAACTGCTGATAGGTATGTTAATGGTAATTGTTATTTCTACTAGCGGAGTAATGGGTGGTGTGGCCAGCTGGCAAATCTATTATACGCCCCAAGGGAATTTTCAGATCCACTATATTCCACTAGATAGTGGGTTTCTGGAACATGAAGTGTCACTCAGCCAAGTCGAAATTTTTGGAGCCATCATCGAAGATGTCCGAGACAAGGTTCTTCAATGGAATTTTGATAACCCTGAGAGAAATTCACGAACATGGATAGGTATTCAGGATCAGGGAGGTATTAATGCCCGAGGGGGGATACAAGCGGGTCATGGAAAAATGTCGTTCGACCCATTCTTCCTCGGAGAAGCTGACGTCAATTTGGGTCGAAGTGCATCGATCTTTGAACAGTATGCAATTGCGGTTCATGAGTATCTGCATGTCATTCAGTTCATGTATCCTGGGAGCGTTGGGCCACAGTGGGTTTATGAGGGTCAGGCCAGAATGTTACAAGACAAAATCTATACAATCTGCGATACAGACGACACATTTGGATGGGCTAATTATTACGGGGAAGTACAAGGTTATCTTGAGAATCCTGTCAGAAATTTATTCCAAGATGGAGTATACGATTTAGCATTATTTTGGAATTATGTGACGGAACAATTTGGACAATATCAAGTAGAACCTGGCCGAGGAGTTGATGCTCTTTATCACTTCTGGGAAGCTGCTCAGGCAGCAGGAGGATGCACTGACGCCTTTTATATCTTTGAACAGATGTTGGACCGACTTGGATATACAAGTTGGGATCTTGTTGACGTTTTCACTGCTTTTATTGTAGCGAATTATGCTAAGGACTTAGAATGGGGATCCCCATCAAATTACTTTTACATGGATGAGCTACAAACCCCTGGGAGTTATCCTTCTGTTCCACTTCAAATTAATAGTACCTTATCCTATGGCGGGACTGAATCGGATATCGATATGATTCCCACCCCGTGGTCCCCCAAGTACTATCGAGTAGTCCCAATTGTTCGTGGGGCTCGTTCTCCAATATTTGTTGATGTGACCCAAACCACAAATGAAGATCTATTCGTTAAACTACTTATTATTAACAACAACAATCTAGTAGGACACTATACCCAAAAACGTACAAAGCAATTCTCGCAAAGTGTTATGGTGAAGCCTGGGGATGAGCTTGTTTTGATTGTCTCAACACTAGAGGATACAAGTCCTGATGCAGTCAACTATCAGTATACGTTCGCGTCTATTGGATCTGGTCTGACTGTTAATATCCAATCGCCCCGATCCCGTTTTGACAATCTTGAGGCGTATGTAGGACCCTATTACGATCCAGGAAAACTAATAATAATCACAGAAGTCCTCTCCAATTGGCATACAATCCCCAATATTGGTAAAGATGATTTTCAAGTTAAAATAGGAGGAATTGACGCGAGGGTTGTAAGTTGCACAAATGTCTATGGATTGTATTATCTGGAAGTGGAAGCTCCAGTCCAATCCTACTGGAATGTTTACAATCTAACGCTAACATATGGCAGCGCAATGGATTTCGAAGATCAAGCGGTCGCGTATGACACTCGAACCCCAGATAATATGCTTGTCATCGACCGTTCTGGAAGCATGATGTGGAATGAAAAACTTGATGCTGCCCTCGCAGCTGCTCGATTGTTCGTGAATTCGTTTTACAATCGATGCCAAGTCGGTGTGGTAAGCTTTGATGATGATGCTACTATCCATGCCAACTTAAAACCAGTTGAACAATCTCGAGATTATCTTATTTCCCAAATTAATAGTATCACACCAGGGGGGATGACTTCTATTGGAGATGGCCTATTTTATGCCCAAAATGAAATTGCTCTATATGGTAATAATACTTTTACTGACGATCATATAATCATTCTGACGGATGGTCAAGAAAATGCCGAGCGATATTTAGCCGATGTCGCCCATTTAATTACGAATAACCTTACTCAAATCCATGCAATTTTATTAGGAATTGACACCCAATCGGCGGATTTACAAGAACTCGCGTACATGACTAGGGGATCAATACATTTTGCGTTTGATCCTGCATCAGGCACATTAGCCTCTGATTTAGCAGATATTTATAGATCTATTGCAGAAAAAACAACTAAAGAACAACGAGTCTATTCAAACTCAAGAGAGCTTAAAGGAACTGATTGGAATATAGAGGAATCATTTTATCTTGATCAAGCAAAAAAAGCAACAATAGCCTTGAACTACAAAGCAGAAGCCCCTTTCATTGGTCAACCAGTGGTACTTCAGACACCTGGTGGAACAAATATATCAGCAACATTTGCTACAGGCAAACAAGAAACTACAAACTACTATGGTCATTATGTGTGGATTCTAGACCACCCCATTGCAGGAACATACAAAATAATTGTTGAAGGAGGGTCAGGAGGCGTTGAATATTTCACTGAAGCTTCTGTTGAGGGCCCCGTCTCCATGAGTCTCTATTTTCCCCTCCCAGATCGTCGGTCACTAAAAGAACCAAGTCTGAGAGTGACGGGGTGCGAGTTTCCGATTCTAGCAACGCTCGCTGATGATGCTCCGATTGTAGACGCTACTATTTTTGCAAACATAACAACAGGTACAAGTTATACTGATTACGAGTCGTGGAGACTCAAGCTATATGACGATGGACAGCATGGGGATGGATTACCTGCTGATGGAGTTTATGGAAATTGGTTTACGCGAACGATGAAACCTGGGACTTATTCCGTGAAGATCCAAGCCACAGGTCATTCGTCCATCGCAGGGGATTTCACTCGAGAAACAAATCAGGCATTTCATCTTATCCCAGACGAGGATTTAGACAAAGATGGATTACCAGACGGATGGGAAATACGTTATGGGATGAACATACAAACCGCTGTAGGTAAAGATGGAGCAAAAGGTGATCAAGATCTTGATAGATTAGAAAATATTGATGAACTGATATACGGAACCAGTCCAATCCGTGCAGACACAGATCGAGGAGGAGAAAGTGACTTCTCTGAGGTAAATAATAACCGTGATCCCTATTATACTGAAGATGATCATCTCATCCCACCAAACTTTCTAACAATTTCTGGAAACCAGAATGTTACCATAAAATTCCAGGCACGACCCGGGGTTGTCGAATTTAAGCTTTATCGTACCAATAACATCAGTAAGAACTTTGTGCTAATAGATGATTCGATTGACGCTGGTACACTCGAATTTATTGACACTGGTTTAACTAATGGTGAGATCTATTACTATCGAATGGTTGCTGTAAATACAGAAGGCGCCGAAAGTGGGTTTAGTCCCATTATGAGAGCTACTCCTAATATTGATACAATTCGACCTACTGCATTTGTATTTATCAACAATGGGGATCAATATACCAATAATCCAACAGTAACCTTAACAATGATCACCAATGAAACAGATATCAGCTACATGCGAGTTTCGCAAACATCGTCTTTCGATGGGACCCCATGGGTGCCTTTCCAAAAATCTATAATGTTCACACTAGCAGATTTAGGACCACAATTTGTATTTGTTGAGTTCAAAGACACTATTGGTAATATAGGAGGGGATGACCGTGGAGTATATGCTTATGATGGCATAATTGTCGATTTCGATTATGTACCACCAAGCTCGTCCAGCACTTCGAGTACATCTACACACGATTCGACTGCTAGTACGAGCAGTACAGCTGATACTACATATTGGTATTTTTTTGATGTTGTCATATTTGGGGCAATTGTACTCCCAATTATCCTCTATAGGAAAAAAAAGGCAATCAAATAGTACTCGATTCAATTTCCTGACATTGTTTCCACGGATACGATTACTGGTGGTGATGGATTTCACTTTCACGATTGGCGAACAAACCACATTATAAAAATAGCAAAGAAGTATAAACAGGAGAAATTAATGCTTCCAAGTTCTTGATGAAAAAATATTAAGCTAGATGAACTATCAAGAAGCAAAAAAGCTAGGAATTCCTTATTTTAGATTGTGAGGGTGTAATGTGCCCAGATTTCTAACAAGAGCTAAGGGGAGATGAAATCAAAATTCTATCACATTTAACCCAGTTATAAGTAATGTTAATTTAACTTCGTAGACAAGTAATGAAGATGTACAAAAAATAGAACAGCCGTTCTAAAAACTAAAACACTTCGTACTATTTATTAGACTGAGTGTACTAATTTATTTCTCATAATTCATTATCTTTCGACTTGCAGACACCTATAGACTTATAAAAATAAATTTTTATGATTCTAAACATAGGAAAAGATGTCACATCCGAAAATTTGGATAATAAAGTGAGATGAAACTCAATGAAGATACTCAGTAGAGTACAAGCGGTAATTTTTGCCATAAGTGGATATTTAATTCTATTAGTTCAGCAAATTCCAGGAATCTGGGTATGGGTACCTCTCATGGCCGCTCCTGTAATTCTTTTATTGGGTGCCATGGTTTCCAACCTCCCAACCAGCATCATTGAAGCTTATTCGAGTCTCTTCAACTTTAATGAGGTATTCTTCGGAAAAATCGTAATTATAATCAGTGTGGTATTGATCATTTATTCCATTGCTTCTCTCAGGGTAAAAAAGAAACAGGGATTAGTCACTTCTGGTCCATATCGCTTTATAAGACACCCCCAATATACTGGTTTTCTACTTTTGACAATTGGCTTAACAGGTTGGAGTTATTTTTCTATTACTAACTTTTTTGGCATGAGTTGGCTTTCAGCGGAAGGAACAATAGCACTATGGTACTTAGAACTACTAGCTTATATTATTCTGGCACTTATAGAAGATGAGTACCTATTGAAAAAATTTGGTACTGACTATGCTAGTTATAAAAGCAAAACTCCATTATTCGTCCCATTTCTAAAGGGTAAGAAATTTGATACTCTAATTTCAATGATTACTTTTAGTGTCATTCTCTTTGTAGTGATTCAATTCCCTTTAATATGATACATATCTCTTAGCTTCTTAGTGAAAGGAAAAAAGAGAAAGAAGATATTAATAATATTAAAGATTCTTATCCTAGTTGCTAGAAACTAGTTTTATTAGATAAGAGGCTACAAATGAACCTTCTTCCTCCAAAAACTACCCCACAGTCGTGGTCACTTCTACACAGGTCATTCTATCAATTTGTCAAGCTAATACTGCCGCGAATTATGCGCCTATACTTTAGATTTGAAGTTAATATGGTCGAAAACACGAAAAGATTTCCTGAAGGAACCGCAGTTATTTATTGTTTTAATCACAGATCTCATTTAGATACCTTTATTTTTGCAAGTGCATTAGTGTACCCCTTTGGAAATCGAACTTCATGTGGATTAATGGCAAGTGGAAAAGCAATGGAACAAAAATTCTTTGGCTTACTGAAATATCTTGGCGCTTTTCCAGTCTATTCACAAAATCCAGAACCTGCTCTCGATTATGCTACTAAACTCCTAAAAGAAAAATTAGCAGTACTCATAGCTCCACAAGGGAAAAGAATTCCTAGCAACCCATTACACGACTATCATCACCTGATTCAAGAAGCAAAATCAGGAGTTGGACGATTAATTTTAAGATTCAACGGACGGATCCCTGTGGTGCCAATGTACATTCATGGCTCTCACGAAGCACTAAGTTACGGAAAAATTGTCCCCAAATTCAAATCATTTATTTCAATCTCCTTTTGTAAACCGCTTTTTTTCACTAAATACAAACGGAAAGAAGGATGGAGTGAATCAAACCCATCTTTTTATTCGACAGCTTACAAGATCAGTACCCAAATAATGGCAAGTATTAGAGACCAAATGATAATCCAAGAAAGATACTTCTTTGAAATTATTAGAAAAAAGATTAAAACGCCATTGGAGAAGTTAACTATTTCCCCTGACTCTCATCTAAAGACTAATAGATTTTTCTCCAAATTATTACACTTTCATCCAGACGAGTTAAAAAATTTGATAGAAAGGGCCCCTGAAATTCTAGCAAAACAATTATAGAATGAGTTAAAATTACCTTTTGTTTGTAGAGAAGTAATATCTGATGTGAAATCATGTCATTAAGGATGAAACTAGTTTATTTATTTGTTCCTTTTATTAGATTGAATAACATACTAAAAAGGGCTGTATCACCACATATTAACCGTTTGTTTGAACCGAAACCAGCTGATACTACTTTCAAGGTCGGTAAATGGAATAATGAGGCAACAGTCCAAACAAAGTATGGTAAAATATCAGGTTTTTCAGATAAAAATTCTTGGTGTTGGAAGGGAATTCCCTATGCAACTCCTCCAGTAGGGGCACTCCGTTGGAAAGCACCACTTGATCCCATTCCTTGGATCGGAACACGCAAAACAAGAAAATTTGGGAATTCCGCCGCCCAAATAATGCCCATAATGGGCCCAACTGGTTCAGAGGACTGTCTTTACCTCAATATTTGGCGCCCAAAAGGTTCAGGGATGAAGTTATCAGTTTATCTGTATATCCATGGAGGAGGGAACTCAATAGGAACATCTGCAACAGTCGACTATTATGGGAATGCGGTGACTGAGAAGTCAAACTTAATGTATATCTCAGTTAATTACCGACTTGGAGCAATGGGTTGGTTCATGCACCCTGCAGTAACAGGTAGTGGTTCTCCTGAAGACCAAAGTGGGAATTTTAGTACTCTTGATCTAATCAAATCCTTAGAGTGGGTACAAGACAACATAAAAGCATTTGGTGGTGATCCTGACAACGTTACTATTGCAGGTGAATCTGGCGGTGCCTTTAATGTGCTTTCACTCCTTATTTCTCCGGCTGCAAAAGGACTCTTCCATCGTGCTATCTCCGAAAGTGGATTATCTCTTATTTGGAGTCCTGATACTGCAGAAGCTCAAAGTAACAATCTTCTTGTAAATCTCCTTATTAAAGATCGTACAGCAAAAGATCAAGAAGAGGCAGAGCAAATTATGAACAAGATGTCGGAAAAGGAGATTAATGATTACCTTCGTTCAAAATCTGCGTTTGAAATCACGAAAAGCATCCCCACTAGGGATTTTGGGATGGCAGAATGGAGAACTATATTCACCGATGGTGCAGTAATACCAAAAGAGGGGTACGGTGTGTTTTCATCTGGAGAATGGGCAAATAAGGTACCACTAATTATTGGTTGTACCAAGGACGAGCTAAAACTTTTTGGTTATTTTAGAAAAGATCCCCCACGGAGTAGCAGAGAGTATGATTTGATTTGGGGTTATCGTTCCCTACTATGGCGTGTGAGTGGTCTTGATTCCATAGTAAGTCAGATGAACTCAAAGATAAAGGTACCTATCTATGCGTACCGATTTGATTGGGGGAGCCCAGATAGTAATGGTTTGAGTGTTCTTCCAGGAAACATGGGTCGAGACTTGGGTGCTCACCACGCTGCAGAAATTCCTTTCTTCTTAGGGATGGGATTGGGGGCAATATCTATGATGATAGGAAAAACCCATACTTTACAAAATCAACCTGGACGTGAAAGACTGACTGACTTATGTATGAGGTATCTCGCGAATTTTGCGCAAACAGGAAATCCAAACGGAGAGAACCTACCTCATTGGCCTCCTTGGAATAGTAATGAAGAAAAAGAAAAGATTCTTGTCCTTGACGCAGGATTTGACGATATACGGCTTTCGTACTTAAAGGATATAGTCACAGTTCAAAGTGTTCTAGATCTCATTAATTCTGAACTCAAGGAACCAGAACTGGGAATTATTCTATCGTTTCTCGATGATATTATCCCCTTCGGTATTAATGAATCTGAACTATGAAGATTAAGCTGCCCATCTTTTATATAAGGTCGCATATCATACCATGTAGTATTTGGATTGGTATGGAAGAACTTAAAACATTCAAACCAAGCTTCAATGAAGAACGGTTTGAAACTTTGGAGAAGTTACCAGAGTTATTAATAGAATAGCCATATTGTAGGTCATCCTCTTGATAGAGGAGTTATTATTAACTTTATGTTGAAATTATATACGATCATAGACAAAGAGACCATCCAAAGGGAAAATCATTTGTAAGTTCTTTGCTATCTCTTTTGAACATCTTATATTTCCAGTTAATATCATAGAGGAGATGGGAATCAAACCTCCTGCAATCATCGAAATATCTTTTGCTTTGAGTTGAAAATCGGGGTTTTCATCAGTTCTACTAACCTCTAATTCACCTTCTCTGGCTTGTAATTTATACAGACCATTATTCCAATAACATTCTTTATCGATAATTTCAAGAGTGATTTTACAGGACAGATTTGGGTTTATTTTCAATAAAGAACAAAAACGCTCAAAATCAATGATTCTGATCATAAAACCTGGTGTTATTCGAACATGACTTTTTTTTCGATTCTTAAGGAAGTCCCTGATTGGCATGTCTTTCTGGGAGAGAATGACAATTCTTGTACCCCCTTCTGCAACACAATATTCCTTAATAAATCTTAACATGTCTGGAATGACTTTTGGATCAGTGTAAGCATGAGAATAACTACTGTGAACACCTTTTTGCCATTCTTCAAATGGTTCGGGTTTATATTTTGGATCAAAAGTGGTTTTATACAGACCTATATATCCTACTGGTTTACCTTCATTTTCAAAAATGAAAGCAACACCATTCTTAATCAAATTTTTGATGAAATCGGCAGGAGGGAGAACTCTTGACCCAATATGAGCCATTGAACGTATAAGTTCCTTAATAACAAAGGCTTCTTCACTATCTACTACTTTACGAGCCGTTATTCCTCTTTGAGGAAAATCTTTCAAGTTTTTAACTTCAAAAGAATGTCTTAAGAATTCTTCAGCAATAGCATACCCAAATTTTTGATAGAAACATTCATCAAATGGTTCTAGTAAGGAAATGACTTCACCATTTGTTTTCATATTTTTGAAAGCTTCAATCATAGTTCTGCGACATAATCCTTTTTTCTGATATTCTTTTCTTGTAGAAACACTTCCGACCCCAGCACAAGGCATAGATGAACCACGAATGATCGCTTCTAGTGAAAAAATGGTTACATTGGATATTACCTTATTAGCATCTTTTAAGATAATAGATCTGGAAAAGCTAGGATACTCAAGTACCTTGAAACCATTTCTGATTATATCGTCTCCAAAGGCCTCAAATAATAACTCATTCAGACTATTATAGTCATCTTTTGTAGCAATTTCAATTGTATAATTTGTTTCTTTTCTTTTGAAAGTATTTAGTATTTTTTTTGCCACGGAATTACGCTCCTTAATGGAGATTATTTCTTTTAGTTTAGTGATAATTCAGTAGGACATTCACCTTAAATTAAATGGGCTATACGTAAATTTAAGGTGATTGCGAGCAAAAGAAAAGACTAAATTGAGGTCAAATGCTAGAAAGTAATAGAAAATCTAATAGTATGGAATAGCGATTAATTAATGTTATTCCAACAAAAATCCATTTTCTTTTGCCAGATAAGAAGAGTAGATTGAGACCTTAACAAAAACATGGCATCAAAGAAACAAGAAAAATTTTTGTTTTAAATTATTTATGAAAAAGGTAAATTGATGTTAAAGATAATTAAAATACATATTTCTCCTAAAAACTCTTGAGGGCTTTTTCTAGGTATAGTGGCCAGCTCTGATCTTCTCATGGTAAGGATTCAAATTTTAATGTATCATGCAATTCCTTGAGGATTTGAAGATTCTCAGGATTAATGGTGTCGAGGATTTCCATAAAATGGAAAAAAGAGGTCAGATCAATATTGTTCTCTACAATGAGGGATTCATATTGAATAATCCATTTTGAGATTCTTTCACTTCTCTGTTTTTCACGAGAAAGATACCTCTCACGAAAATCATCGAATTTTTCTTCATTGAATTCTGGATTTATTACTTTTGCAAATTGTTTAATTGCTGAAAAAGCCTGAGATATCTTTTTTTCATGTTTTACGGGATCCGTGTGGAGATAGATCCGTGCAGTTCTGCCATAGTATGCTGTGTTATGACTTCCTTTCCGTAAGATCGTCACAGTCTGGATTAATTCTGCTTCTTCTAGCTTCTGTAAATGAAAGTATAAACTTTGTAAGCTAATACCTTTAGCTTTTGGTGGCTCTTCTTCGTCTTTCTTCCCCTCAATTTTCATATCTTTCAAGATAGATAATATCTCTCTTGCGTTTAAAGCTCTACGTCTTCTATTATCATCTAATTGATCTAAAATTCCTTTACGTAAGACTTGTATAACATATAATCGCACTTTGTGACCGTAAACCTCTTCCTCTGATTTTGGAATAATCTTCAGTGGAGACAGAGATTCCCAAAAACTGTATAATATCTCTCGCTTTTCATCCATTGTAATCCCGTCTCAAAAATAGTGTGAAATACCATTACTTGGATTGAACTACAAATTATGCCAGTATAGTAATGATTAAATACCTTTTGAATGAATAAAAATCTTATTGGTTCATTCAAGATAAAATTGAATGATTCAAAGATAAATGGAATGATCAACTGATCAAGAAATTCCTACAAGTATTTCAATAGTAAAGAATGAGGAAGTAATTAAAATGACCCAAGAAAGTTTAATTATCCGTAATTATGAAAAAGGGGACGAAAAGGCCCAAGCAGAAATATTTAACACAGTAATTGTGGAAATGATACCTGAACCAGAACTAATTACAGCAGAAAAAGTTCGGAAACGTCATGAAGACCCAAATTTTAATCCAAAGCAAGTAAAATATCTAGTAAATCAAGAGAAGAAGATTGTGGGGTATACCGAATGTCGTATTCATGGTGGCTTCCATGGCATTTTCTACCCTATGATTTTAAAGGAATACCGATCGAAAGAAACATTAGATCGATTGTTCAAAGCAATCTATGAATTTGCTAAAGAAGATTGTAAAAAAAATCCAGGAGAAATCGAATCTCACTACTCATATGATTTCAAGAAAGCCCATGACTATTTCAAAAACCAGAAAATAGCAAAAGTGGTGGAAGTTCGGGAAGCTCGTGAGATGCGGCTTCCAGTAAACGAATTGGATTATGAGATTTCGTCGGAATTTGATATCAAACCTTTAACAAAAGATGATTTTTCGACATTGGTGACATACCGTAAATCTAAAGAAAGTATTGTTGGAGAAGAATTTACAGTAGAGAATTTGACAGAGAGATTTGATAACGGAGAGATGTCATCAGAAGATTCTTTCCTCGTCTACTGGAAAGGAAATTTAAAGGGATACATTCATATTGGAAAATATTCACCCGCAGATAGAGGACAAGAAGATACCACAGTGTATGGTAACTTTGAGGGGATGATCTTAGATCTAGAATTTCCAAAAGGATTAAGTCTTCGAAAGGCAATGATAAAAGGAACCAAGAATTACTTGGACAAATATAATGCAAAAGAAGTGATAGCAAGCATTGTACTTACCAATCCAGCAATCAAATTCTACAAAAAACTAGGTTTTAAAATAAGTGAAGAGCAAGGGGCTAAACACTGGGTATATGAGCAATAAGCTTAATCTTTCCTCTTTTTTTTATTTAAAAAAGTGCTATTCAATAAAACTTCTATCAAAGGTAAAACAAATTGAATGAGACCATAAAAACGATCCATAGTTTGAGGTCAATCCGTAAGTTTTCAGATAAAGAAATTGCCAGTTCAGATTTGAAAACTGTTCTTGAAGCTGCTGTATGTTCGGCCAATGCATCAGCACGACAGAGCTACTCGATTATTGTGATAGAGGATAGAGAAGTGTTAGATAAGACTCAATTCTATGGTGCAAACAAAGCTCTTGTTTTTTGTGTTGATTATAACCGCATTGCAGACACGGCAAAGCATCTGAATCATCCAATTGAATCAGGAAATATTATAAGATTCATTACAGGAAGTACAGATACCATCCTCGCAGCACAAACTGCAGCCATTGCCGCAAAATCACTTGATATTGATTCGCTCTTTACCAATAGTTTACATAGAGCTAATCTGACAGAAGTCTATAAAATGTTAAATCTCCCAGATGAATTCTGCTTTCCTTTAATAACACTCTGTTTGGGGTATCCAGAAACAGAACCAAAGGTTAAAAAAGGCCGTTTACAAAATTCAGGAGTTATTCATTACGCTAGGTACCAAAGATTAACAACAGAAGACCTGAATAAAATTGTCAATGAATATGATGATGAAAAAAAACATTTAGGGATGATCTCACCAGAAAAGTGGTCCGAGATGGGATTTAATCATTATCTAGACTGGTACTATACCAAATGGCCTACCCTCGCCATGAATAAATCGAAAGTAGAAGAATTTCGTACGATCTTAGAGAAAGTTGGTTTCTTATCTTCAATTCAGTAATTTCTGAAGTAAAATAGTCCTAAAACCAGGTAATTTAAATTATTATTATTATTTTGGGATTCATAAATATTTTTTATTTCATATTTAGGTTGCTTTAAATTGAGAGTTCATTCAAACAGCAATTCTACGATTTTTAAAGAGGACTGACTGAAGACTTCTTGATTTTTTAGAAGAATAAAAAAAGGAGAGTTTCTAGATATTTTATTCAAATTGAAGAAGCCATTTTTTTAAGATTCCTCAACACCAATCTGTAGTACATCTGTCGAGGCGAGAACCGCGATATAAAATATAAAAGTTGATTAGATTTTCCAGGAATACTCACTACTTTTCCCCTGGCGAGATCACGAATTGAGGTTGTCACAACTTCTTTAGGGGTCATCCATCGTATTAAACCACGGTTTTTTTGAAACTTAGCTATATTGAACCCCATTTTTCTATGAAAATCAGTTACTACAAACCCTGGGCATAATACCTGAACAAGAATCCCTGTATTAAGAAGCTCAAGATGAAGTGACTCGGTAAAGGCAGTTATGAAAGCTTTAGTCCCACAATATACAGTATTATGAGGCATAATAACATAAGCTCCCATTGAAGAAACATTGATTATGATACCCTTTTTTCTAAGAAGCATATTAGGGAGAGCAGCATGAGTGAGTTTCATTACCGTAAGAATATGAACTCGAACCATAGCCTCCTGTTGACTGAAATCGTTCTCAACGAATGTACCTCGAGTCGCAAATCCAGCATTATTTACTAAGACTTCTAAATCGTTGATTTCTTTGATGTTTTGGACTAATTCATCAAGATCTAGTTGATTTGATAACTCAATAATAAGAACTTCCACAGAAACACCATATTTCTTGGCTATTTTCTCTGCTATTGGCTGAATAATCTTTTCTCTCCTTCCAGTAATGACTAAATTATATCCAGCTTTAGCAAAAAGATATGCAAAAGCTTTTCCAATTCCACTAGTTGCACCAGTAATTAGAGCGGTCTTTATTTCCGTTTCAGACATTAGATATCCCGTTGAATTAATTCTTATAATTGATATTAATCTATTTTGTAAGTGGAAGTTCTTCGGTGTGAACTTTTACTCTATAAGTCGTTAAATTCCGTTCTATCTATATTTGATCCCAATTCCTAGGCTTAGCACTCTGAAAAAAGATCTGAATTACTCTGAAAAAACAAAATTTCAATTCCTGATTAAGAACAAAACAAAGAATTTTTTTACGAGTCAGATCTTGAGACTTATTCATTACGCTACTTTCTCAGTTTTGTACCTAATAGAAATTTATGGTAGTTAGGTATACAAAAAAGGGTACTAATGGGAACAAATATACCCAAACCAATACCTCGAAGGATTCAATCCAGAGAACCTTATGGTGTTTTTTGTAACCTTTTAAAGAACTAGTTAAAAAAGGGACTTTTTTATAGTCGGGGTATTCTTACGATACATATAATGAAAATATAAATAAGGCCAATTTCCTGATTTATGTAGTTTTATAGAGGAATGGAATTTTGACTATAGACTTTAAAGACTTGATGAATGAACTTAACCAACTTAAAAATCAATTAAAACGACTTCAAGGGGATGTTGAGTTCTTAAAGGAAAATTTTCAATCACTTGGTTATTCTAAGGAGGATACATTGGTTACAGAGGAAGAACTTCAGGAAATTCAACGAATTAAAGGTCTAGTTAATGCTGACAACCTGGAAGAGCTTGAAGAGTTGAAATAGCTTGACGTTTAAGATATTACTATCCCGTCAGGCTAAGAAATTTCTATCTGGTCTTGAAGAGAAGACAGAAGCACGAATTATTGCAAAATTGCACCTATTAAGTGAACCTTTTGAGGTAGATCATGTTAAGATAAAGGGGAGTCCAGATACTTATAGAACTCGTGTTGGTGATTACAGAATTCTCTACATCGTGTTTCGTGAGAAGAAAATTGTCGTTATTTCGAAGATCGATAAACGGAGCCGCGTTTATAAACGCTAATTACTTCAATTTCTTCTTAACATTCACACACACACTTTAGTATCTACAGAAGTGTAAAATGAGACAATCTTGTTCGAATGTCGTCAATGTGCTATGTGATAAGGAAATGTATAACTTTCAGTTCACATTGTAACAATAAAGGTTGATTAAGACAAGATAAATAGGATTATTTAGTACCTTGGTTCGATATCAATTCATCGAATTAAAAATAAATACTTGATTAAAAATTTATAAACCTTGATTTCTTCTGATGATTGTTGAATCTGAAGTATAAATTGTCTTTACAATCTATTCGGAGATTCAGTTATTCTTGAATCAACATACCTTTGTAAGCGAATTATTCCTTAGAATCACTGTGGAGTAGTGGAATCAGCCAGAATTCTTGAATAACATTTTTTTTCCCGTGATGTAAAGTTTGTGTACGCCTCAAATAAACAATTTTTCCTTCATTAAAATCTTCAGCATCCCCAATATAACAAGAAGCCAGATGAGAAATATTTAGATCGGAAAATTCCTTGAGAGCTTCATGTACACCGCACTCATCAAAACGATAAAGGACTTCTATTACAAGCAAAATACTCTCAAAGCAATCAAAGATTTTCTTGAATGATTGAATTTAGACTAGTGTATTTCTGTTTCAACTCTTCTAGTAGATTCTCTTTCTTGAAAGCAATTAAGTCAAGAATTGATCTTTTTTCGTAGTTACTTGAAATTAATTCTGCCACTTTATTAAAATGAAAAGTAAGCTTACTAAAAAAATCATTATCGTCAGAGAACTCAAACCATAGTTGTTGCCCTCCTATCACCACTCTGGGAAAAGAGATGAATTTTACATCTGGACTACTCAAGTTACTCATTGACCTCCCATACCTGCAATAGATTGTTACACGAATTTTAATTGCATTAATCTATAGTTTTAATTTTGCAGCTTTTATTTATCGATCATCTGTTTTCGTTTTGAGGATTTTGATAAGAGAGACTTTCGTAGTCCTGTTGTACATGATAAAG
This sequence comes from Candidatus Hodarchaeota archaeon, assembly GCA_016840285.1. Next base: position 16,780 of record JAEOSR010000099.1, read on the forward strand.
CTTTTAATGAATGGCTTACAAGTATTGATTCTTCGCTGTTTAAATTTGCTAAACAAAAAGAAATAGATGATCTTGTCATTAAGAAATTGAAGGAGAAAAACTACAAAAATAGATCTAATGAGGTGATTTGATTTAATTAATAAGGTATCAGTTCGAGATTTAATGGATGGAATTCATACGGATGGTACGAAATCATCTTCAGAATGTATAAACCAATTTTGGATGAAGGGTTAATTGATAATGATGTTCAACAAGGAAGATCAAGATTCATTTGCCGTAGTTGTGGAAAACCTGTTTTCAACAGAGGCGGTGACAAGTATATTGTATTGTCTGACCCAATTAATCCTAAAATTACCCTTTTCTTTCATTCTCAAGATGTATGCAATCCTCGCAAATCGAAGATTCCAAAAATTAGAAAACAGTGGTTAAGTAACCGATAATATGGCTAAGGAAAAATTCTTCCTATATCAACTTATTTAGGAATATTTTCGCTGGTTATATTCAAAAATGACTTACTGATGACTTAACAATATTGTGAAATACATCGTACTTTCTCCAAAAATTTTTTATTGAATGGGAATTAATCGTGAAATAATCCATTCTTATCAAAGAATAGAGGTAAATTTATATCGAAAGGCAGTTTTTACTAAAAAGGACTAAAAATAAACTGTATCATGGAGTATTAGAGGAGATGGATATGGTTTGACACCTACAGATAAAAAATTAATAGCACCAGACCTACCTAGTTTTGCAGACAGAATACATTGGTTGTTTAAGCAGGATAAAAATATCAGTTTCGTTGTTTTAAACACTATACCGCTCAAATTTAAGGATAAAGAGCCATCAGTTGTAAGAGGACTTGTGCACTCCAGCGAATTTCAAGGAGACGATGGTGGAATACATCCTATTTCGATACCATGTGATTCAGTCGAAGAATTATTGATGTTTCTAAAAACCGAAAATAAAGATTTTAAAATGAAACCAGTAAAGGAAATTCACTCATCAGAGACATCAGAGGTTTTTGTTTCAACCAGAGTTCAATTAAAATTATCTAATGCACATTATCAGGTATTATATGCAATCGACAAAGCAAGAGAAGAAGAACACAGGGAGATGTTAAGTTCCTTTAAAAGAAAAGAGGAAAAGGAGGATTAGACTCACTTTTTTAAGGTTCTTTTATGATTGATACCACTTTCTGTTCGAATTTAAAATGCGTAAAGAAAGTGCAATATATCAGAAGGAAAATACCTGCTACATTTTTCCTTGTGATATTTAAAAATTCATTGACTAATACAAAATTATTGATGCTACTTAAATTTACTTGCCACAATCCATTTATCATCAAAACTATTAAATCTTACTCGGTCTAATGTTTGGCTTAAATTCCTCTCTTTTAAATTAGCAATTGTAAATTCATAGAGGATTTAGAATTAGTGGAAAAATTAACATCAGAGAGTCAACTATCAGAAGTGCAAATGAATCTAATTTTAAGACAAAGGTTCCCTCAAAAAGTTATAGAGGAAAAAAATGAGTACAAAAAGCCTCAATTCATTATAATTAGCAATTTGATTGTTTATGATAACTGGGACCTTAAGAATCTCTATCAGCTCTTGTTTTATTTAAGGATGAATGTACTTTTATTATCGTCTGAATTCTATTTAATTACTCTATTGTTGTAAAACAATCATTAAAATTGTTAAAGCTAGCTTTCGAATAATAAGTTATCTTCTAAGTGAATAATTCCTGAAATTGTTGTTAAGAAAGAGATTTGCACTTTTTCATCCCTAGTAACTCTTATAAAAACTCTTAAAACGTTCATAGGTTCTTAATTATTTTCACGATAATGATAACTCTTTAACTTTTGATAACTGCGGGGGATATTTGTCTGCTTCCTTTCAGATATAAATTAAGATTATCGGTAACTTTTTTCAATTTTATCCAAAGATCGGGTTCTCCTTTCAGAAAGAATTCCCATTAATCTATCCATTGCTGCGGTTACTGCTTTTTCAGCACCAAATTCATTTGCTTCAGCAGAAAAGCTTTCATTTTCAATTGTTTCTAAATGGACTTCAACGGTCGTTGAATATCTTCCTCCTTTAGCCTGAGATTTATGTGTTTTAAATTTAATTTTTAGAGTAATAGTTGGGCCTAACAGATTAGTGTATCTTTTAATAATACTTTGAGCCTTTCTTATTGTTTGCAGTTTAATAAATTCATCTGGAGCGTCTTTTACGATAATATGAAAATCATCTTTTTGAAAGAACTTCAAGAGATATTGAAGGATATCAATGGCGTTTACTAAAAAAACCATTTTTTGGTCTTCAATGATACAAAAATTGGTTGAATTTTCAATCATATATTTCATAACAGAAGCAAAGGTAGTTTTAGTTGAAAATATTTTAGCTTCTTGCACAAAATTACTAACAGGAAGGCCTGTCCACTTTGTCACCTTAATTCGATCCCGGTCACCTGCCACACTAGGATAAAGATGTGTCAAGAGAGTTTTACTATTGATAATACCATTAATTTTCTGAGTTTGCTTATTTACTACTACTATATAACTTAGATTGTGTTTTTTCATAATAGAAATTGCTTTTCCAACTGAAACATCAGAAAAGACACTTTTATCCAAAATCGGTGACATTATACTTTTTATTGAAGTTTTTAGGTACTTTTCGTCTTCTGGTATTATTCTGAATAAATCAATATCTTTGATTAATCCAAGAACTTGATCTTTTAAATCAAGAATGAGAATTTGTCTTGTACTTCCATTAATCAATAATTGTGCAATCGCTACCCAATCTTTGAGTTCAGAGTCATTATTTCTTAAGATGGGGATATTTTTCGACATAATATTTTTAGCTGAGATAGCAATATCTAGCTGTTTGCTAAGGAGATCCAGAGGATGGACTATTCCCTGATATTCATTTTTTGAATTTACAAATGCAATAATCATATCAGAATAGGGTGTTGAACTCATTTCATATTTTAAGATCACTTTCGAAAGGTAAACATCTGATTCAATTATATCTATTGGAGAAATTATGTTTGTGTTTAATGTATTAAATGCGTTCATTTTATTTATTTTCCATTATTATCTATCACTAGATATACTTCTGCATTATAAAAACATTTTTGCGAATCAATTAAGACATAAATCTGATTCTTAAGAAATCCCTGTTAACCTTTGAGATACCCTTAGACTCACTTCGTGGTGAATAATACCAACTACCCGTTGAAAAAACAAAGCAGCGAAAAAATTTTTGATCAATACGCTTAAAGATTAGTTCCCTTTAAATAATTCGCTTTTGTTTTCGTTTTATCGTGTTCTAATAAACCTAGATCAGTTATAAGAGAAAAATTGCTAGTCTTTTTCAGCCTTGATTGTCTTTTCAGCAGCTTCCCGTCTCTTCTTAGCATCATGGATCTGTTTTTTTTCTTCCGACTTGAGTACTTTATCAGCAGCTCCTCGTTTCTTTTTAATTTCAGTAATTCGGCTTATTTCTACCGATTCGAGATCTTTGGCATTTTTCATTTTTTTCTCTTTTAATCGTTTATGTTTTGCTTCCTCGATCCTTGTTTCGGCTTTTTTTGCTAATTTTACTGCTTCCTCTCGTTTTTCAAACGATTCTTTGCGCAATTTTTCAGCTTCTTTGTATTTCTTTTCACTCATAATTTTTCCATCAAATTTTTTTTAGTAGACCAAGTAAGATATTTGTTAAAATTGAATAACTATCAATTTAACCTTAGAAGTCTTAAATTTAATACCTGTCAATCAATATTTTTATTTTTCCACCTTATTTGAAAGAGACTATTCATGACTCAACAAGAGTATGCGTTTTTGTCTAACCAAAAATAGATGACGATAACTGTAATATTCTGTAAAGCTCTTAGAAAGCTTTTTATAAGTTAAACCAACGATATATTACATCTAGAATATATCAAGCAATTGCAAAGCTTTTCTTGAGTTAAACGTTGGTTAAGTAAAAAAATGACGTCATTTTGACTTAAAAGTAGTCAAATCTATAATGACTAGTTCGTATAATGGCCGTTTACAAAATTCAGGAGTCATTCAAGGTTAACCCAATATTATTAAGGTTAACCATTATTTCTGAATTATTTATCTGAAGCTAAGAATTCAGTTGTTGATCGAATCTTAATTCCTAAATTATTTTCGATTAGATTCCGTTTGTCAACTAGAGATCGTAGATCATTAGATACAAGGATAGCAGTGTGTTGAAATGCAGCTACTAAATAAGGAACATCCTTTACTTCCAAATCCAATATTTTAGCAATAATTCTAAATTCAGGGATACGTCGTACTTCTAAAATAAGAGATTCACTGAAAGGTTCCTTGAAATCAGTTTTGATGTAATTTAGAGAACATATTTCCCAAAAGCGAGTTTCTAATTCAGTATAAGAAATTGAAAGTCTGACTGATAATCTTTTAAGCACTCGCAGTATTTCCACAACCATGTAACTGGTTAATATTACTTGATACTTGTTATGGGTTATTTTTTTTCTCAGTCCAGACTCTTTCTTAAAAAAATCAGTAATCCAAACATTACAATCAATGATCACAGATTGAGTTTCACTTTTATTATGTTTGTCCATTAGAAAACTCTATCCATCATCTAAAAGTTCTTTTTCTACTTCTATACGAGCTGTTTCAACTTCCTCCTTTAAAACATCTGATGAGAGTTTTTCTAATTGCGTTATTAATGCGTTCAGTGCATTTTCGGGGGTGTGTTCAAAAGACCTTGGAATAAAAACGTCTCCTCCAAGCAATGAAAATAATTTTCGACGAATGAGGAATTCTCTAATGGCTTCTCGTGTGAATTCGGCCTTACTTTTATAACCAAGCTGATATAAGACTTTTTGGACTGCTTCATCCATTCTTTTGTTAATTTTGATAGTCCAGATAATGTCATCTTGAGTCGAGCTCATTTTTATACCTGGGTATTTCTAGAAATACTCTAGTATTTAAGTCTTGGTTCCGAATATGCAGTAGTAATGATTAAACATGTTTTATCCTGAATTTGGCCTTTCTTCATTAATATTATTAGTTCTTTCTCAGTGTTTAAGCTTCTAAATGTCTTGCAGCTTTTATTTATCGATTATCTGTTTTCGTTTTGCTTCCAGATAATTCTTATTCCACTTAGTTATGTAATCTTCTTTATTCACAAGTGGTTGACTAATGTATTCTAAATTTTCTTTGTCGATTTTTCCTTCTTTGATTATTTGTTCACCAATAGTTTCTAAAGTTGATATAATACCCTTATTTATCTCCGTTTCTTCCCTTAACGCATAAGCATGAGGACGAAGGATTGCTCCAGTGAATTCTATGGAAGTATTCAAGGTGATCTCTTCCATAATTTTTAGCACTACACTCAGATTTTCAATTTCCCACCATCCTCCTGTTATTACTCCTAGGAGTTTGGAGATTTTCACATTCTCATGAAACTTAGCTCTTGTTCTCCCATTCTTATACTCTAACAATGGTTCTACAAGCGGACACAGTCTATTAATGAAATATTGCATCTTTCCTGGAAGGGGAATATAAACAGGTGTTGCGAGGACTAAGATATCAGTTTCTCTTAACTTTGGATAAATTCTCTGCATATCATCGTCAATAAAACAATCACCAATTGTTTCTCCCCAACATTTAAAACAACCGGTACAAGGAAGGATTTTCTGCTTTTTAGAATAAAGGAGCTCGACTTTAGCTCCAGCGTTTTCCATACCTTTGATAAGAGGAGTCAGCACGAACGCTGTATCACCCTTTTTGGTTCTTGCACTTCCATTAATAATCATCACATTGGCCAATTTTATCTCCTCTAATAGTAATTCACATGAAATTAGTGGAATAAAAGCTTTCTGAGGAGAGCTCCGTTTATACGACATTTCCCATGTAATACTTATGCCCAAAATGAAATTGCTCTGTATGGTAACAATACTTTTACAGACGATCATATCATCATTCTGACGGACGGGCAAGAAAATGCCGAAAGATTTATAGCCGATGTCGCCCACTTAATTACAAATAATTATACTCAAGTCCATGTGATTCTATTAGGAATCGACACCCAAGCTACAGATCTACAAGAACTTGCGTATATGACCAGGGGTTCAATTCACTTCGCTTTTGATCCTGCCTCTGGTACCTTAGCCTCTGATTTAGCAGATATCTATAGATCTATAGTAGAGCAGACAACAAAAGAACAACGCGTCTATTCAAACTTAGGAGAGCTTAAAAGAAGTTGATTGGAATATAGAGGTATACGTATGATGGGATAATTGTCGATACTGATTATGTACCACTAAGCACGGCCAACGTTCCGAGTACATCCACAATCGATTCGACTTCTACTACGAGTAGTAGAGCTGATACTACAGCTTGGTACTTTTTTGACATCCTCGTTTTTTGGGCGATTGTCCTCCCAATGATCTTCTTTAAGAAAAAACAAAAAGTAGGTCAGCATCAACGACTGATGGATTTGTTGTCATATTTCCCTTAAAACTGTATAATAGCACTTTAGAATAACTAATCATGAATGTCGTCAATGTGCTTTTCGCGACTTTAATCTTAGGGGTTAAAATTATTTTTTTGTTTATTTCTCTACAATACTTAAGTCAATTGACATCAAATAACAACTTCGCTTCTTTTTGATTGGTATTTTCATTGTACTAGAGTTGACTAATGTTATATCCCTATATTTTAATCCTGAAAAAATCTTGACACAACTCCAATTGTTGTTTAATTTTCAGATGCAACCAGGATAAGAATAAACACTCCTACAATGGGAAGAATATACACCTTTATTAAACCACAAATCCCACATAATCCAAGAAAAATCCATGTATTTTTAGTCTTTCACATCAAGAGAGTTTAATCTCATGTCAGAAGTAGTAGCAGTTTTATCTTCTTGTTAAAAAAAAACCTGACTTGGATTCAATAAGCTTCTCGTTATTTACCGCCTTCTTTTTTGCAGACACACAATAGCCAAACCTAATGATATTATTATTATCCATACTTCAAAACCTGGGGTTATGACTGGATTGGATGAATTACTAAGACTCTGAGGATTAGAAATCCATCCCTCAGTTACAAACGCCGCGATAATTGAGATTTCAACAGAAATTTCGGCTTCCCATATGCTATTATCCCCAGTGGATGCTAGAAAATCTAATTTCTGCTCGCTACTTGCAAACGATGGAGAAATAATGTTATACCAGCTGACTTCAAGAGGATCACTACTACCACCATTTGTGGACCAATTAAGCTCCCCATAACTGGCCCAATCACCATCATTATTCCGTTCCCAAAGGCGAAGATATAGAATCACAAGATCAGCTCCTGTTAATGATGAAACATCAAACGTTATAATAAAGTCGTCATCGGAAGGATCAACTTCGCCTTTCCAAAGATCATAGGAATCAGTTGTATTCTGATCTTTTGCATAGATATCTCGAGCAGCTATTCCCAGATTAAAGACTGATGATTCTTTAGCAGCAGTGATGGGGTGAAAAGTAAGAAAAAGAAATAATAGAATGAATTCAAAAAAAATGTATTTGGATTTAATCTGCACAATTTATACCTCCTTTTTAATAAAAATGCGTCGTCTCAGTAACAAACCAATACCGATTAATGACAATAGGGGAAAGATAACAGAGAATCCAGTTGAATTATCTGATATATCTGCTTCTTTTGGAGACTTTACTAAAACAGTTACCAATGCACTTCCACGATTGCCTGCAAGATCAAATACCATAACTTCAATATTATGGAGCCCCTCAGCCAAAGAAATCTCAATTACGCAACATGGGAAGGCAACACGAGTAACAAAAGATCCATTTACCGAAATTTCTGCTTCTGAAAAACCAGAGGAATCAATAACGCTCCAAACTATCTTAATAGTTTCACTCTGTATTGGTGTCTCAAGGTTCTTACTAGGCCTTATAATTGTGACAATTGGAGGGATGGAATCTACTGTGAAAAATATAGTTTCATGTGCAATATTACCAGCACTATCAGAACCATAAGCATGTAGTAGATAAGAACCATCTGATAAGCTGACATTCACTTGTTGTGACCACGATTGATTTTGGATATCAACTCCTTCAATATTGTATATCAACCATAAAATATCGTTGTCACCAGAAAGATCAATAAGAACCTCAGTTCCATAAATACCATTTGTGGGGCTTAAAATGCTTAATTCGGGAGGAGTGGTATCAACATTGAATGTGGCTTGAACATGAATAGTATTACCTGATGAATCATTCCCATAAGCATGAATTGTATAAGTACCATCGTCGACTATTCGATCCAAACTAGCAGTCCAACTCTGATTTATTGTATCTAATTCCTCGATGAAATACCAATAATATTCAGCATTACCTGATAGATAGATGGAAATAGTTTCAGTTGAATAAGTTGTTTCAGTTGGGCTTTCGATATTTAATACAAGAAGTGAGGAACCAATAAGGACATGAGGAGAAATCTCTAGAGTACTATTATTCGTTCCATCACTTACATGAAGAGTAAAATACCAGTCGTCTCCATCAGCAGTTTCACTTGAAGGAATGATATTTTGGTTCATATAAGCAGCTTGTTCAATTCCGTCTTTGTACCAGGTAATAAAAAAGCTATTTTGTAGGTCTCCATCAGCATCAGTATAATCCCAATTAGCAACAAGATTTTCAGTTGTATTAGGATATTCAGGGATTAAAACAATGTTATTGACTGTTGGAGGTGAGTTTGCAATTACAACAACCGAGGAGTTCACTAAATCACTCCATAATCCTCCATTATCTCGAACTCCAATAGATACCAACCATTCTTGGTTCTTCAAGGTATAATTTGCAGGAATAATGGAATTGTTCTCAAGTTGTGTTTGTCCTACCCCGTATAAATACCAAAGGATTAAAACTGATGATTCACTGTCTTGTGAATCAGGATCATTAAACTCCCAAGTAACTGTTAAAAGATCAGTGGTATATATTGTAGTCGAAGCTTCGTTTATCTGAACATTTGAAGCTGTTGGAGCGGAATTAATTATAACAACGGTATTAGAGACATATAGTGAAGAATAAATAGTTCCATCTGAAACTTGAATGGTGTAGTACCAACTTTCGTCCCGATTGGTAGCCGTTGAAGGTACACTTGACAAGTTAGCAAGACTGCCTACTTGAATTCCATTTCGGTACCAATTAATTATTGGTTGAGTTTCTACATCAAGATCAATATCAAGAAATACCCAAGATGTAGATAGAATCTGGCTTGTATTGGGCGAAATAGGGGTTAATGTAACATTTGTAGCGACTGGTGTTGAATTCTGAACAATGATAATTAATGTTTGGAGGTTACTCCAATACAAACCGTCATATGATCTGACTGTGGCATTCCACACATCTCCCTTGATAAGAGTAGAAGTAGGAATTGTAACTAAGTCATCATAAGCAGGTTGATAGATAGCGTTCCTAAACCAGCGAATCTCTACTGTTACTTCAGGATCCCCATCTATATCGTAATAATCATAACTTAAAGTTAAATTATCATTGCCATGTAAAGGGAAAGGAGAGAAAGTGAGATTATCAACTACTGGTGGTGCATTTGGAGTTAAAGCAATAGTTACAGAGAGAGAAGATTCTACAGTACTATAATCCTCTCCATCATACACACTTATCGTATAATTCCAATTTTCCCCTATAGAAGTATTACCTGCAGTAACAACGAGACTATCGTTTAGACTCGCAATCAACATACCATTCCGATACCAAAGAATTCTTCTAGAGGGGGTTGATTCTGGATCTCCATCAGCATCAGTAAATGTATAGCCTACAACCAGATCTGTATCATCTTGTACTTGAACTGGGGAGCTGAAACCATTAATCGTCACATCTGATACAATAGGGGGAGTATTTTGAACAATAATTGTTGATGATGCTTGGAAAGCACTCCACTCTAAACCATCATATGATTTGACGGTGATATTCCACACATCTCCCTTGATAAGAGCAGAAGCAGGAATTGTAACTAAGTCATCATAAGAAGGTTGATAGATAGCGTTCCTAAACCAGCGGATCTCTTCTGTTACTTCAGGATCCCCATCTATATCGTAATAATCGTAACTTAAAGTTAAATCATCATTGCTATGTAAGGGGAACGGAGAGAGAGTGAGATTACCGACTACTGGGGGAGTATTTTGAACTATACTCGTTGATGACTCTTGGAGACTACTCCAATCCATACTGTCATATGATCTGACTGTGACATTCCACACATTTCCCTTGATAAGAGCAGAAGCAGGAATTGTAACTAAGTCATCATAAGTAGGTTGATAGATAGCGTTCCTAAACCAGCGAATTTCTGCTGTAACCTCAGGATCCCCGTCCACATCGTAATAATCATAACTCAGAGTTAAATCATCATAGCTATGCAAGGGAATGGGACTGAGAGTGAGATTGTCGACTACAGGTGGCGTATTTGGAGCTACAGCAATAGCAGCAGAGGGAGAGAATTCTACAGTACTATAACTTTCTCCATCATTCACACTTATAGTATAATACCAAGTATCCCCTATAGAGGTATTACCTGCAGTAACAACGAGACTATCGTTTAGACTCACAATCAAAATACTATTTTGATACCACAGAATTTTTCTAGAGGAGGTCAACTCGAGATCTCCATCTGCATCAGCAAAAACATAACCTACAACCAGGTTTGTATCATCTTGTACTTGAACTGGGGAACTGAAACCATTAATTGTCACACTCGAAGCAACAGGGAGAGCATTTTGCACAATTATAGTTATATCTTGGATGTCACTCCACTCCAAACCGTCATATGATTTGACAGTGGCATTCCAAATCTCTCCCTTAGTATGAGCAGAAGCAGGAATTATAAATGAATCATCATATGCAGGTTGATAGATAGCGTTCTTAAACCAACGAATTTCTGCTGTAACCTCTGGATTTCCATCCATATCGTAATAATCATAACTTAGAGTTAAATCATCATATGTATGCAAGGGGAAGGGAGTAAGAGTGAGATTACCAACAAGTGGAGGGTGATTTACGAAGACATTCCCAGGATGGGTGGGAGACGTGTATTCATTCCCACTGGTGTCGTTCACAATAATTTGAAAATCGATAGGACCATTAGCCATAACCAATGTGTTATTCATATACGCTAAGATATTACTCCCAAAGGTTGTGTACTGAACCATGGCTGCTTTGAGGTAGTAAGTAGTAACATTAACAATGACTGTATCGATCGCACCCCAAGGGTCTGAAACATTTGCATGAAAAGTGTTATTTTCTGTGATATATTCCCAATCAAGAACATTGGGGGATACAGAATCGAGATTAAAGGTGTGATTTTTAGGACTTGAAGGTGAAGTCAGATAATTTCCAAGGGAATCAGAAGCATTTACAATCTGATATTCATAATATCCTCCAAATTCAACTGAAACTTGATAAATCCAGTGTGTAGTATTAAAATTCATACTGTATTCGGTTCCGTTTATTTTAACCTCTGCAGAATCGACAGATGTAACATCAGTGATATTTGCCCAGAAGGTCACAGTTCCTGAACCTGGATCATCTACTCCAAAATCCAACACAATAGGGGGCTCAGTATCAGGGAGGTGTTCCTCCATTCCAATAGAATAAAAACTCAATGGATTAAGTTGATTGTTAAATTCAGTAGCAATCCAGTCAGGAGAACTAACGATATTTGATAACCGCACTTCATCCATGAAACCATCAATAGGATAAGTGGGCGAGGGGATTTCAAGGCCCGCAGATGAATCAATATTTCCAATCAAACTTGCATTAGAACTATCTACAAGTGCACCATTAACAAAAAGAGAAAGAGTATCAGTAGAGCGATCAAGTTGAGTAACAACATAATACCACGTATCAAACGCAAAATTTCCAGGAAAGGCTTCTACAACTTCAACTGAATCCTGTACTATCGCTTGATAATAAGAAATAGGAGAAGCATCTGAAAAAACTGAATAACCAGGATCTCCAGCCCACCTCGCACCTTTCTGAATAAATCCTTGGAAAGAACCAGTATCCTGATTCACTCTTGACCAAAAACTAATGGAAAAGTCTCCTAAACCAAAATCAAGATGTCCATCTCCAGGATCACTCGTATTGAATCGACCTGAAGGATCAAAACGGTAGGAGGGGCCAGTTTTTCCTAGTACTCCACGAGTAACACCTCCTGAAACCATTCCATCCGTCTTGAAAGAAGTAGAGTCATTCGCATTCCCAAATTGCTCGCTTAGATGCCACACGCCGACATAAGTGTCATCCCAAACTTCACCAATGTGTTCTTGACTCCCAACAGTGTGGTTACCATAATACATAGAAATTAAGGAATTCTGGGTGCTAGAGAGATTAGTTTTAATCCATGTGACTAAACGAGCATGAGTAGCATTGTGGTTTGGCTCGTATACTTCAATCTCATGATCTAATTGATTACCAAACAAGTCTGTGAACACAATGTCATCACCATCAGTTTGAGCAGTTGAACGTAAACTCGTGTCATATATTTCAATAAACACTGGAAAATTCATTAAGTCTGAGGATACCTTTGAAGCGTCGATGGTGATATTTTTCCGAAATGGCCACCGAGTATCAGCCCAGCCTGGAATAGAGAATTGCGATTGAATGTCCAGACGAACACCAGATATTCCAAAATTATCATTTGAGTTTGCATTTGAATTTTCTTGGGAAAAAGATTGATGAAAATGGCTTCCCATGAGTAAAGGAATCCTCTTACCATCTGGTTCGAGTTTATCCTCTTCTTGTGGTTGAATTTTATGAAAAGAATTAAAATTAATTATCAGAAAATCTTCAAAAACAACTATTATGCTAATCAGGCTAAAAATTAGATAAAATCGCCAAAGAAGAGATACACCTCTCTTCCAAGTTCTAATAGGCACTTTCGGTATTTTTTTCAGGTGAAAGACCTCCAATTATTATTGACCCTCTACTATTGCAATTAAACAAGGACTAGAATCAGTACTGAAAGGTCTGCAGCGCTGAAGAACATTCGATTGTCTTTTGTGCCAATTAGGTTAGAAGAATCTTGATCACGATGAAAGGACCAAGAATAAATCCCTAAAGATCAAATACATTCACGATTTTATATTTAAACCTCATAAGCTTAAGTAAATACTAAGAGAGAGTATTCTAGCAAATTCAAGTACAATTCTAAGTCTCATATTTTGAGGATCCACAGCTGTAAGTGTAGAAAAGCTCTAAAGTTATTAAAAAGAACTAAATAATTCCTTCGCACATTGAAAATCATGCCATATCAAAATAATATCTCAGGAATGAACTCAAATCATGTTCATCTATCCATCTATCCGCTAGAGGGGAGATAGACTGGAAGAAAACATCCTTGATGCTCATTCCTGACTCACAACCAACGTCTAACCCGCTTTTTATACTCTAGATACTTTTCTCCAAATGCCTCTCTTCTGGAAATGATAGAGGTTTCAAAGGTCACAGAATAATCTCATTCATGTTATCGGGGGGCAAAAAACTGAGGCACAAAAAAAGCCTATACTAAAATGTAGATAATTATATAAGAAAAATTGAAAGTACAAATAACGTGATAGGTGAATAATAGATGAAACGAGCAGATCCTAGATCCCTAACGGAAGCAGATTATATCCGGGCAAAAAGGAATGTGGAAAAAACAAAAAAACTCCTTAACAAAGGAAAGACACCTAACCAGTTAATTCTTGAATTACTTAATGTGATATCTCATGACAGATCTCTTAAGAACGATAGTTGATGTTTGTGAATCATTGAATATCCCTTGGGTAATTATAGGTGGTTTAGCATTACCTGCTTATGGTGTAACCAGAACAACTCTAGATTTAGATATAGCTATTCACGTAAAAACTGATCAAGAGCTCCAATTAGTAATCAATAATTTGGAGGCCAATCACATAAAAACAGTACAGAAACCAAAAATCTCCCATTTAGTATTTACTGTTTTCAGTACTAAGTATCATGATGAAGCGGAAATTTGGTTACATCCCTGTGATGCTTTTATTTGGGATAATGAAATGATTAATAGAATCAAAGTTGTAACTGGTGAAATCAATATAAGAGTATTGGCTCCAGAAGACTTTATAATGACAAAGCTAGCAAGAATGGATCGCTCTACCATAGATCTACAAGATATCGTTCAAGTTATTCTTTCAGAAAAAAAGCTAGATTGGACTTATCTCATTAAACGAACTGTAAAATTAGAATTATTTACAGATTTACAGGAATTAGCTAAAAACATCAAAAAACTTAATTCAGAAGTGCTTATTCCGAATGAACTTCTATGAACCTTTTTTTTCTTGAATTTTAAAAAAACCGAAAAACGATCTCAGAAGAATTGTTAGATAAAAAATTAGAAACTGAATTTCAATGTCGCCAATGTGCCCAGTACTTCGTATCACCTCCACGAAAACACTGCATGTTCCCTAAACAACGCCCGATCCCATGATGTGTGGAGAAATTCACAGAAATCATTTGCTGTATAAACAAAATCCGATCGACACCTGCGACTGGTTCTTTTTAATAGTTTAAGCGGAGCCTTAAAGTAGGCCCAGAAATTACATAACCAAAATGCTAGGAGAACGAGGATATATCGAAGAGCTGGGTGTCGAGAGCAACTGAAAATCTGAAATCGATGCATTTGTCTATAATAGGTCTCAATCGTGAAACGTTGTCGATAAAGTTGGTAGATCTTCCTTCCTGACATGTTGCAGGTGGGAGGGGCAATTAGAGCAAAAACACGTGATTTTTCTTTATAGAGAACAAGTTTAACGGGAAATCTCTTACGTGTATGACCTTTATTCAGCCTATAATCTACAACTAGACTAGTTCCTGTTTGATGCAATTCTTCTTGGTGTTTTTGTACCAGAGGTTTGACTCCTGCATTAACACGTCCTCTAATAATAAAGAACACCTGTTCACGAATGAACCACTGGATTAAATCCCAATTATAGAAACCACCATCCGCGAACACTCCAATAATTTTCTCTCTAGTGATTAGAGGTGTTAAAAGGCTCTGAACTGTCTTGAATAATGAAAACTCTTTGGGAATGAGTTGGACCCCTAACGTAATCGGTTCAGGTGCATTTAGCCAAATAACCGTAATATACTCATAAAACCTGTGGGTACTGGCTTTCTTCTTGCCTCCACGAATATAATCGGATGTGGTCCTTGCATAATTGGGATCAGTATGAAAATCGATCGCTAGTAACATGCCTTGTTTTCGTACGAGTTGAAAATTCTCAGGAAGGCTCTCTAATTACTGTTGAAACCCAATTTGTTGTGAGATCCTGATATCTTCAACGGAATCGGTTTTTAACCACGCTAATGTAGCCTCACCTGAGGGAATTAATAGCTGTTGTTCTCGGAGATCCCTAGCTTTGCGAGAAATAGAAGTTCGATCTATAGCAGCAAGTAAAAGTAATTATAGTCTGGATTTCATGGTGAAAGGCGAGTTGGTTGGGATAAAGTTCGATAATAGATGAAATCTGTCTAACCACCTTACCACAAACTTTATAAGAGTTGGAGTTTTTCTAGCTTTTCGTGGTGGAAAGCGAGGTAACTTAAGTTTAGCCATTTGAGTTATTTCTCGCTGGATTCCACTTTTAAAGGTTTCTCCTCCAATTTTTCCAGAAAAATTCAACAATTGAAGTTACGAAGTACTGCAGCCTTTTACGACATTTGTAATAATTATTCGATTAGAGATTTATTTCTAGATTGCATAATTGAGCTAATCATCCAACCCCTCCGGTTCTCCTTCGGGTTGTTTTAAGGATTTATTGCTTTCAATTCATCATAGTTCAGCACTAAATCTGATAAAAATTCTCCAGTTATGTCTAATAGTTTAGTTGCACTATCCGAAACAATATTTATTTGATAGGTGGTATCAAGACGATTTCGTGAATATACAAACCATGATATTGGTTCTAATAGTTTATTTGAATATTCTTTTCCTGTTTTTTCGATTGCGTCAATTGACCGACTGGATCTTTCGTCAGAATTAGCCCCCCACATAAGAGGGTAAACAAACCTTCGTTTTGTGTCTTTGCGAAAAACCAGTGAATCCTCCGTGGTTCTTGTATTAATAACAGATTGACCTAAAAATCTACTATTAGATACAAGGAGTATGTTTCCTGTTGGGAGTGTGATTTTTGTATAATTCACGGTGATTTCTTTCACCCGTCCTTCAATTTTAGTATCTGGAAGAATAATATAATCACCAATTAAGAAAGGTCTAGCTGCCATTATATAGAGACCAGCTAAAAAATTTCCCATGGTAGTAGTAGAGGCAAATCCAATTGCAGTTCCTAAAATTGCTGAAATACCCAATAAAGTGCCTTGAAAAGCAGGAAAATTGTTCAAAAATGCGATAATACAAAAAGGGATAATGATCATTCTACCAAGGACTCTTAATGTATTAATAACAGTTTTTGTCATTCTAACGCTCATGGCTTCGAGAATCGAACTCCAAATTAACAATAATACGATTGTTATTAATATCCAAATAAGCAGTAGAATCGCTAGGTTGAAAAAAGCATCATATGTACCAGGTTCAGTTAAATTGTCAATTTCAATCCCAATGAAGTCATCATACCCAAGATTATGTGAAGCTATAATTCCGATAAGGATGAAAAAATAAATGAGAGTTAACGAAAATTTCGTTTTACTAATTTTCATTTCAAATACAGCCCGTTAATTGAATTTTGAAATCAGGTCACCTTACAATTAGAAAGGCTAGATTTTAATTTAACTTTTAAAAAGTATCTTTAACTTTCATTAATTTAACTTTCATAAAGATAAAATACCTTAACGAAGAAAAAAGAAAACTTATACAATGATTTTCAAGGTTATATGGGCAATTTATGAGGAATTGTGAATGAGTGAAACAGCTTTTCTTTACACTCTTATCATTGTTATCTTTATTGGAATTCTGGCGGGTAGGGCTGCAGAAATCTATAAATTTCCAAAAATGATTCCGTTAATACTCACAGGATTATTCATTACATTGATGGCTACGACCCTTAGCTTCAAAAACAGAAGCAATAAAAGAAATAAGTGAATTAGATGAACTCCTTGTTCAAAAAATGGTTCTTGAAGTAAAACTCGAAAAACTGGTTAATGATCGTTCTTCAAATCACTTAAAAGCATCAGATTTCAGAAAGTTAAGTTTACCTATAAAAGAGGAATTATACATTACAGACGATCGAATAAGACTTCTACAAGCTCAAGAAGAGTCAGAAAAGACGTTCATTCAGTATCAAATAGATCTTTTGAATAAAGCTCTAGAAACGTTAGAGGATTCGTATAACCAAGGAGAAATTCATAATCTAGTCTATAAGAAAGTGAAACGCAAATATCAACAAGAAGTAGCTGAATTGATGCCCCATCTAAACGTATTTTCATCTTCTGACTTCCATCAGGAAACACAAACCGAAAAATCAGAACTTAGAGATGTGGACATACTTACAGTTCATGATTCAATCGAATTATTAGCGAAAGACCCAAAAAGTGCTGAAAAAATCCCTGAACTCCGTCAAATCCAAGCTGTCTTTGATAAAGCAGTTAAAAAAATTGCTTCGCGATCCAAACGGAACCCGATCAGAACAACAAGGAAAAGGAAAGCTGAAAAATCCTCTGAAGACCACCCTTAGCTTCATCATTGTTCTTCAAGTGTTACTGATAATTGTGTAGTTTGTCTTAGGCTGGTTAGAATCCTGGGACTAGAATTCTTTTCAATCTAGCTTATCAATCCAACCTTTTGCGACATTTTGATGTTTATTACGACAATTTAACACAGTGGGCCGTCTTGACAAGCTCGTGGTAACGGGAACAAGTGCAGATAATGATCAAGCAAAGTTCGATCCAATTTCTGTGTGGAACTTTGTGAAGTCACACGATAATGAGGGACTTACGTTTGCAGCTCAACAGTTTCTGTGGCTGTTTTCCGATTCGTTTTTGCGTAATGCAGAGGCTGTCGATCAAACTATCCAGATGTTGGCCTCCAATCCAAATCCTCAGAGTTCAGAGGCTTATGGACGACAAGTGGATGCTTACATAAAGCATGATACATTAAGTCGCTTGGGTAACGTCAAAGCGCCAACACTAGTTATATGTGGAGAACGAGACCGACTAACACCGCCTTGGGTGTGCCGCCGTGTTGCTGATGCTATTCCTGGTGCGCGCTATCACCAAATCGACGGACCAGGTACATCCCACGTCTTACCGTTAGAACGCCCTGACGATTTCAACTCTGTAGTTTTATCCTTCCTCAATGGCGAGTAGTACGAAGATAAGCACGGTGATCTCGTAATGATCGGCTATCAATTCGGATTTGTCAGATGAATTTTAATTCATCTACTTTTTTGCATTCTTGAAATTTCTTTTTGAGCCGATTTTTAACGATTTATAAATTGATATAATTTGTGAATAAGTTAATTCTTTATTCAAAAGGCTAGTTTGAACAATTATAAGGGCTATTTCGCGACATTTTATACCATCAAATTTGCTGGATTTTTCTTAAAAACGGGATGGTAGATTCCCCCAGAGTGAAAGAGAAGAAGAATTAGATGATTTTGGAAGCCTGGTGTTCGTAACTTTCCAAGATATCTTCTCAGTTAAGCGGAGATAAGTTTGAGTAGCCATTAAGTTGGTGTGACCAAGGCTTTTACTTAAGACTAGAAGGCCCATTCCACCCCGTCAACATTTGACTGCGAAGGTATATCTTAAGATTTGAATGAACGCTGGGTTCCTCCCCGACGGAGAATAAAACAGTTAAATGAATTTCTGATAAAAAGTCTCAATTGTTCCGACAAAAAATGTGAAAGGAGCTGTTTCTTTTCGACCCTGTGCAAAGTTCTGAGAAATTCATCCTGATAATTCGATAACAAGTTAGATCGATTCGGATGGCAGAAAAATATATGCACTCCATTCAGAAGAGGTTAAAAGTAAAAATTCTAGAAGTTCCTTATATGAGCCCTAGACAAAGAAATGAGGAGAAATTCACCCCCATAACAGTCGACATTGGGCATCGTGACAAAACATGATGATCTTTGAAGAATTCAACAGTAAGTGCCTTTTCAAATTTATTAAATATTGTCATTATTATTCTACCCCTATTCTGTGCTCCCATGACCATTGTCCTCGAGTTAAATCGGAAGTAACTTTTCAAAAACGTCTGGAACTTGAAGCACGACATTCTAAACCCTCTTCTTTTACTACTGAGGATTTTGATAATAGGGCCTTTCGTCGTCCTGTTGTACATGATAAAGCTTTTAATGAATGGCTTACAAGTATTGATTCTTCGCTGTTTAAATTTGCTAAACAAAAAGAAATAGATGATCTTGTCATCAAGAAATTGAAGGAGAAAAACAAAAATAAGTCTAATGAGGACTCAGAAAAAAGGAAGAGATGAAGGTATTTTCTATGAATCTCTTCTAAGACGTGAATTATTTCTAGAAATCTAAATTCAACAACATTCTCTTAAAAATAACATATTTTTGGGATGAAATCGCGATAGATCATTAAGCACAAAATTTCTTCATTTTAATGAACTACAACAGACACTAGGATCGTGTGGTACACAATTAGGTCGAGGGTTACTGACTCTCCTAATATGCCTTTGAGTTATATGATGTCTTACGATGATTCATATGAAATTGGGACTGATGGGAGTTCTTGTTACCTTTTTTAAAAGAATTTTGGAATAAGACGGTATTTGACTCGTTCCATGTATTCTTTATAGCCTGCAAGGTGATCCATCAGCATTTTTTCCTCTATTCGGATCCTGTAAATCAGTAAGATTGGAAATACTAAGGAAACTAGGAAAGCGATAAATGATCCCAGGGCGACTGGTACGCTACAAATTAAAATTATAATGACCACATACATTGGATGTCTAACAAATTGATAAGGGCCGGTAGTGATCAATTCATGATCCTTGTGAATGACTAATCCTTTGGATGCATACCTGTTAACCTTGTTTACATACGTGACGCCGACTAAGGAGATTATTAACCCGATAAAGCCAAGGAGCTCGATAAACCACGGGAGTGGAGAGATGTTTGACGCGTGATCAATTCCGGGAAAAATGAAGATAAACCCAAACACCACCAGCGCAAGTATCATGAAGGGTTTATCGGGAAGAAATGTCGTATCTGGATCATCTGTGAAATATTTCCCTCTTTTCATTAGTATTTCGGGATCTTTAATCAGAGAATAAAGGAAAAAAATGATAATATAAGCAAAAAATATAATGATAAAAAGCCAGCCTTCTAGCCAGGAAAAATCATTAGCGGGGATGAAAATAAGCGCTCCAAAAATGATAGCAGCTATTGGAAGGTAAAAAATCATAAGTAGTAAGATTTTCACACGATCGTTCATGAATACCACCTAGTATAGCGATTCAGTTTAAGTATTCCTAGTTTCTAATTTGAAATTAACATCAATTTAATTATTTCAGAGAGTGTAGTTACTAGTCTAACGATGTGAGAACTACCTCTCTCCCTGTTACTCGTAATTCCTCCCACCGCTAAAGTAGTGGGTTTCCTTACGATGATTCATATGAAATTTTGCATTTGATATACTTGGTTGGGGGGAAGTCAGATCGGCCCAAAGACCCAAATCTTTGGCAGACTAAACGCTTTGTCAAAGTATTTAAGTCAATAAATCGAAAAAAATGTCATATTTGGGTTAGATTTCATTTTATTAACTATCAATTTCTAATGATAACATGCGAAGATTAATGAAAAATTCCTTCATCAGAATTGGTAGGATTATACTTGAAAACTAATTTATCCAAAAAACAGAATTTAAAGGAATTGACGGAGTTAGAAAAATTAAGATCGTTGATTGGATCATCAGATGATATGATAAGAACGACTTGGCAGATCCTCAAATTTATGCAGGAAGAATTGAGCTTACCTGCAAATATGACGATAATAGACCTCTACGATCTCTATAGACGATTAGAAGACATAAAAGAGGCTTTAGATTTGAAGATTAGTAACTTCTCCCAGCTCAATCAACTAAATTTTGAACTAATGCAAGTACGAGAAATTTTTGGTTTTTCTGAGGACACGAGTATCTCTGATATTTTTGCGAAACTTAATCCAGAGATAGTAACCATTCTAGGAAAAGACTCACTATTGTGGAAGCTATTAGCCTTCAAACAATCGATTGAGCCTTTCTGAGTTAAATCCCTTACATTGATTAAGATTTACTTCGATCTAAGGTTCCCTCATACTCTGGTTCCTGTGATTTGCCAATTAAGTGTTTTAGTAGGTAAATGAGAGGATTTAACATATCAACCTCAATTTCAGCAACCAGTAATTATTCGTTAAAACCTACTAGAGCAAGGAGGTATTGATCATTATCGAATGTCGTCAAAGTGCCA
>JAEOSR010000100.1 GCA_016840285.1 Candidatus Hodarchaeota archaeon
GGTTGCACTTTTAGCCTGGTCTCAACCAGTCCCAGATGAAGAAACATTCCTCATTACTGTAGTTTTAATAATCAGTTTAATTGCTCTTACTCTCATCTTTGTTGGGAGAGTTGTGTCTCGGGATTGAGCTTCTAAACTGACGATAATCTTATCCTTTAAAAAAAAAGGTGGGGTATTTGAAGTGGAGGAAAAGGGCCTCTAAAATTACATATCTTTGATTACGATTGTACCACCGACATAGTCCCCGAATCGTCTTCTTCCTTCGGTGACTAATAACAAACAAGGACAACATATTAAACAGTTTCGGAGACATGATGCTCCAATGGTTGCTGGTTGCCCAGTATTGAAATTAACGACTCGTAGTCCCATCATCCCTTTCCCGATACTTTGTCCGTCTCTGATACCATCTTTTATTAAATCATAGATACATCCAAGACCTAATGCCCAGCTGATTGCCGCAGAGATGACTCCATCAATAAGAGCAGCTACACAGCGGTCCCCACAAGGAGCCTGTTTTTGTATTAGTGCCTGTTGACTTGACATTTTTTGTCACTACCTTATCTAGATAAAATGCTGTGGATTTGTAATGACCCGAGTTCACGTTAATTCTTCTTCTAAAAAGGTTGTGTAGAAAAACTAACTAAAGAAGTCATTAGTAATAATTTGAGAAATTTATAATGCTATAGCTCGTTTTGACAATTGGAAATAGTCGCATTTATTCATCAATGTTCTCAGGAGGTAGAGCAAAGGGATCACGAATCCCCCCTTGGAGAGCTTGTGCCAAAAAAATTTTTTCCCGATCAGTATAGATTTGATAGCCAGAACAATTAGGGATTTTGCTGAATTCTTCACAATGATTACAGATTTCATCATTCTTCACTCCTCTTCTTCGATTAAGATAAATATATCCAGGAACGAAGTTTAACAAAATCCACCCTTTAATCAACCAATCGGGTGTGAAAATCAATAGCACAAAAGCTAAGGAAAAAGCTGTTCCTAATAAAAAACGAGCTAGGTCTTTAATCTTTCGATTCTTAATTAGAAACGCGGTTATGATGGTTGGGAGGATTAATACATATAATATAAATCCCACTTGAATTTCAGTCAGTCCAGTCCACAATCCCAAAAGGTTTCCGAGTATAATAACAATAAAAGAAAAAGAAATTCCAGAATATTGCATCAAACATCCTCTACAGACCCTATTCCCCCGAATTTCATAGATATGATCTTTGAAATTATTGCAAAAAGGATGGTGAGAGATTCGATAGGGGCCAATTATTCGATGAGCGAGATTACGACTATACATGATTTCTAAACCTAGTACTTGAATTTCATATCGAAATTAGTTATTTGGATCTTTTTAAATCGATCACTCGTTTTAAAAATCTCAGGTGTTGTTTTTCAAGCTCTTTTTTAGTTTTTTCTTGGATAGTTGTTAGCATGGGGGCTGAATATCTCTGGAAGGGAACCTTCTTGTTATGTCTACTTTGCCAGTACTGTAATCCTACATCTGTTTCACCTTTTAAGTGGTATAATAGAGCGATTTCGTAATGGTATTGGTTCTCTCTCATTCCGTTTTGTGATTTTTTGACTGCTGGGAGGATATAATCAAGTGATACAGAAATTGCTCTGTCGTAATCGTGTGTAATTATAAATTCATTGCAAAAATTACTTCCTAGTGTAATAAGTTCCTCCAAATTCTTCTTTTTCTTGAAATAATCACTTGCAAGGTGGAAGAATTCCAAAGCACATTTTAAATTACCTGTTTTTAAGTATATGAATCCTAGATTTCCTCGTGTAGAGGCAATGCTTTCTGGGTCTTGGGGAACCAGTTTCTCAAGAACTTCTATTAATTGAATATATTTATCTTGAGCTTCTACATAATCCCCCTGATCAATAGCAATCCTCGCCAAATAATCTAAAGAATATCCCTTACCATGTAAGGACGAAGTTGGTAACTCAGTTATTTTTTCAAAAATTAATTTTGCGTCTTCCACTTGTTTCTGCTTTAAATAACACTCACCGAGCTCAAGAA
>JAEOSR010000101.1 GCA_016840285.1 Candidatus Hodarchaeota archaeon
ACCTCCAAATGAACCAGTAACTCAAGGACTGTATAAATATTCAAGAAACCCTCAAGAAGTGATGTTAACAATAATTTTTATCGGTGCAAGTATAACCATTAGTTCATGGAGCGTTTTAGTAATCTTATTTATATCAAAGATTTTTAATCATATATCGATCATAGCACAAGAACAAATATGTCTCCAACAATACGGTGATTCGTATAGGGCATATATGAGGCAAGTACCTAGATATTTACTATTCTTCTAATCATCAAAAATACAACCTTTTAGCATCATTTTATCTCATAGATAAATAAAATTGAGTATATACATTTCTTAACCTAACCTAAACATACATGAACTCTCACTCGAAATGTTATCATATTTGATAGCGAGATCGGGACTCTTAAGTTAAGCACAGATAAGTGTTGGACTTCTGATTGTCACTTCCGAACCTGTGCCACTGAACAAGGATTGACCTACTGTTTTGAATGTAAAGATTTTGTTTGTGAAAAGCCAGCTGAATTTGGGAAACAAGCTCCAAATCATGCAAAGACTATAGATAATATGAAAAAGATGAAAGAAATTGGAGTAGATGAATGGATTGCTTCACAGAGAGAAGTTAAATTCTGCCCTTAAACCTCAAGTTATAATGTGAAATGTTATCATCTTCATATTGAATAATAAAATCCAAAAAAGCTAGACAAATTAACTATTGTTATCCGAAAAATGTATTTATTTAGTTAAGAACAGAAATAACCCTGAGATAATATCCTTCGAAATTTGTACATTTAATGATTCCTATTTGTCATTCCAGAAGGCCAACGAATCTATTCTTTAGGTTCCCTTCTTAAAATAGAATAAACAATAAAACAGCTCAATAATTATTCTCCATGATGAAAAAATTAGGAATAAAGAATTACCTATATAACCAGTGTAATATCTAATACGTACAAATTTCAAATGCGCTAAAATATGCAATTTATCAGAAGAAAAAAACCTTGTTACATTTAAAATTTAGATTTGGATGAACAAAACTAGTAAAAGAGGATAGTATGATGACAAAAAGAGTGTTGATTGCATATGGAACTCGATTTGGGAGTACAGAAGAAATTTCAGGTAAATTCGCAGAGATCATGAGGAACAAAGGCTTAGATACAATAGTTATAAATGTAAAAAGGGATAGATGGCCTCCATTAGATCAATTTGATGCTGTACTAATTGGTAGTAGTATAAAAATGGGAAGATGGACAAAAGAAGCAAAGAAATTTCTTAAAAAGAATGTCAAAGCTCTGAAGAAGAAATCTTTCTTAGCAGTATTTGTAAGTTCAGGTGAAGCTTCTTATCCAGAGAAATATCGGGAAGCTAAAGAAAAGTATGTTCAGAGCATTATTACTGATCTTGGTTTTGATTTGGATAAAGTGATGCATGAAGCGTTTGGGGGATTATTCGATCTGTCAAACACATCAAAGATAGGTTGGTTGGAAAAAAAGTTTACGAATATGTCTGCAAGGGATGATAAAAGTTCTAATTTGACCGAGAATGAGTATAATGATCTACGTGATTGGGATCAAATCCAGTCATTTGCACATGAAGCAACCAATATAATTCTTCTAATGTAGGTATAAACTAGTTGCTTATAAAATAATAAGAAGTGCATTACGTCTTAACCTATTGAATAAGTGTCAATCCATTCAAGTATCTCCCTAATCACTTAATAATCAAATTTGTTAAGATTATGAAGGAAGAAATAATGACTGAGAAAACAATAGACAAGAAATTATCGGTAGCAATCCATGAACAATATGGAGCAGCTATAGAAATGTTTGAACAAGTGATCAAAAAGTGCCCCGAAGAAACGTGGGATGATAGAACTACTGATCCTCCTTTCTGGCAGGTTACTTATCATACAATGTTTTATTTAGACTGGTACCTTGCAAGTTCAAAAGAAGATCGCGAGTTATTTAAGCCAAAATATAAGGTAGAACCTTTCGAAAAATTAGATACGGTACCAAAAGCCACTTTAAATCGTGATCAACTGCTCAGATACTTATTAGAAATAAAAATGAAAGCAAAACGAAGACTAGAATTTTTGACAATAGAGGAATTATTTCAACCCTCCTTTTTTGAATGGCATGGCAGCAATGTTTTAAGCTCGTTATTTTATAATCTACGTCACGTTATGCTTCATATAGGAGCCCTCAACTCGAGACTCCTGAGAAAAGGTGTAAAATTAGATAATTGGGTTTCTCAGAGGTTGATTGAAGAAGAAAAGTAGTTAATTGATCGAAAGCGGTGTTACACAAATCATGAATAGAATTGAAAGGAAAAAAAATCATGTTAAGCCTTGATAGAAATCACGTTTTACCTGAAACCGATTTACCTGATATGAATGAACTGTTGGGAGAAGGAAAACAATTGAGTCAAAACGTGAACCTTGGATCCTGCCCATTTTTGACCACATATGATGTTCAATCTGAAAGTGAGTATAAGCGTTTACGATCATCTGAAGGAACTATCATGCTTCATGGCCAGATAGGGTATCGCAGTTTTACGAAAAGTAAATTGGCTTACTCAAAAATTTATGACCAGATTGAGGCTGCAGGTTATCGAATAGATCGTTATGGAATTTGTTTAGATTGGAGTATGGGGTATCCAGCTGCCCTACGAGCAAACATGCCTAAAGGGACTGGATTAATTCTTAAAAAAATAAGTGATTTTACTGATCTAACTCACTCTGCACCAGTTGCTCCTCATTTTGGAGATTTTGTTATTGGAACACCGGCTGCAGTTGAAAACACGGTTGCTGCGCTAGAGGCTGGTTCAACAACTATTGGTAATATTGGCCAATATTTCACCTTCCGTTTACCAAAATGGGACGATGATGTGACAACAACTGCCGAAACTGTAAAAGCTATGGCTCTTTGTGCCAATCAACCAGTTGACATTATGATCCATTCAAATCTGGACGATGGGTTTGCAGCTTTATTTTGTGACATGTCCTGCAGTATTGGGGCTGTATTCCTAGAACGGTATATTATTGAGGATCTTATTGGAGGCCACGTTTCGCATTGTTATGGCCATACGTTTTCTGACCCCATGACTCGACTAGCATTTCAAAAAGCACTATTCCGTGTAACAACAACCCCTGGAAGTATGGTTTACGGAAATACAACCATTTTTGTTGCCAGTGAGGTGGAAAATTACGCCAATCTAGCAAGCTATTTACTTGTAGATATAATTGCACAAAGGAGCTCGCCAACAGGCCATGGATTAAATCCCGTTCCAGTTACAGAAGCTATGCGTATCCCTGAAATCAATGAAATTATTGATGCCCATCTCTTCGCAAACCGATTAATTCAAAGAGTGGATGGATTTTATGATTTATTTGATATGGCCAGAGCAGAAAAAGCAGCAGATATGTTAATCGAAGCGGGAGAGCGATTTAAAA
The DNA here is from genome assembly GCA_016840285.1 of Candidatus Hodarchaeota archaeon. The sequence continues at coordinate 3,434 of JAEOSR010000101.1, forward strand.
GACGAGTTTTGAAGGGACTGGGTGAAGCTGGAATTGATACCAAGAATCCTTTTGAATTACTCCTTGCTATTCGTCGAATAGGGGCTAAGCGACTTGAGGAACTGTTTGGTCCTGGGGAACTTCAAGAAGACCAAATACGTCGCCGAAAACCTATTGTTCAAGCAACACCCATTGCGGAGCTTGAGAAAAGAAGTGAAAAAATAATTATGTTTCTAAAACAATCCTACCAGGAAAGTCTCCATCAAAACAAGTTCAAGATCTGCGTTGCTTGCACTGATGTACATGAATATGGGAAAATTCTTGTTGAGGAGGTCTTAAAACGTCTGCATCAAGAGGTAATTGATGCTGGAGTTAGTGTTGATCCAGACATTGTCGCGAAGCGAGCTAAAGAAACGGGAGCGGATTTTATTGCAATAAGTACCTATAATGGTATCGCATTGAATTATTTACAGTCATTGAACCAAGAGATTTCGCAATTGGGCTTAAATATTCCAATTTTCGTTGGAGGTAAATTAAACCAGATCCCAGACGATAGTTCAACGAGTCTTCCAGTTGATGTGACAAAAGAGCTCAAAGCTATAGGAGCAATCGTCTGTCATCAGGTTGAGGATATGTTGGGAAATATGCTCGAGATAATCAAGGAGAGAAGTCGATGATTGAGAGTGTCGGGATCATTGGGGTAGGACATCTAGCTAGCTATATTGTTGAAGGATTGAAGAAAGCAGCACCAGATATTGAGATAATCCTGTCCCAGCGCAATGTGCAGAAGAGTAAGAGTTTAGCATCTCGGTTTGGTGCTAAAGTTGCGCAAAATAATCAGGAAGTGGTGAATAAAACAAACCTAATCATGATTACAACTCGCCCTGAAGACACTATTGCAGTTTCCGAAAACCTAAGCTTCCAAACTGGACAGGTAGTTATATCAGTAGCAGTAGGTTTACCACTCAAGAAACTCTTATCTACAACAGCACCTGCTACGGTTGTACGAGCAATACCTATATCGTGTGCTGCAATTAATCAAAGTCCAACCCTATTATTCCCAGATAATCATCAAGCTCGGGCTTTACTCTCCCATTTAGGCCAAGTCCACTTATTACCAAATGAATCATGTTTCACTTCTGCTAGTGCCATTGGTGCCTTTTATGGATGGATCTATGCTTTACTAGATGAGATAATTTCTTGGACTACTCAAACTGGAGTACCACACCAAGCAGCTCGAAATATAGTTCTTGAAACAGTTCTAGGTGCAGTGAACATGGCGTTAAACGAGCCAAAAAAAGAATTAAATGTAATATTGGATACTCTAGCCACTCCAGGAGGTATAACCAAGCAAGGACTTAATGTTTTACATCAGCATCAGGCATTATTGGTTTGGACTGAAGCTCTTAATTCTATTTCTAAACGTCTGAATGCAAGATGAAAAAGGGACGAAAACCATTATCTTCCAATTAAAAAAAGAGAAAGGGAGAGAATTAAGTTAAGATCCCTTCACGTTCGAAAACTTTAGAAGCAATGTACAAACAGACCAAGATCACCAGAATTAAGTACCCAAAATGGAGAAGTAGATCCATAGGGATTCCACCATAGGGGAGGTTGCGAGTTAAGGCAGTAGATTCGTAGGTTTTTGGGTATAATCCCTTAGATAAAATTGCAATAGAATGGGCCCAAGGTATGATGTATAAAAAAACTCCAGCACCACCAAAAGCCCGTTCTGGAATACCTCCAAACATTCCTATAAAACCAACACCCATGGCAGGCACCATCATTAACATATTATACATTGACTCTGCTGACCGAACATCTTTCGTAAGACTGGCTACTGAAATACCTATTCCGATCGCGACAAATGCTGAAAGAAACATCATCGCTACAACTAAAACCACCATTGTTAGTGAAGGTTCAATAGCAAAGATTGATGAATACTCTTCGGCACCGATAGATCCTGCTGCAACATCTATCATTATTGTGAAAACAAAGAGTCCCACAATATTCATCAAAGCAAAAATACCAATTAGAACCATTCCTGCTAGAAGTTTGGAGAGAAGTATGTTGAATCGTGAGATAGGTAAGGCAAGGAGTGATTCCATAGTTTTCTTCTCTCTTTCACCAGCGAATGATGTGCTCACGAAGGGAGCTGGTGCTAGCACAGCAACCATAATCGAAATCATACCAATAAAACCAAGGCCAAAGCTAGAAGAAGCACCCTCTTCTAAAACAACTGGTTTTGAAGAGAATAGAACTAGCTTATCTTGATCAGTGGGTACATGATAAGTGAAGGGAGGTTGATAGATTATGGATGCAATTCCTGCCTCAAGCATCGTAGATCCCAGTATTCCGGTTGGGAGAGAATGGAGTTCTATTATTGGGGGAACAGTACTGTTAATAGAGGTTGCATTATAGCTTAGATACGCTTCTGTGAAATTTGCGTGCAAAATAATACACGGGGTATAATGGCTAGCAGTTTTTGAATCGTTTATCCTCTCTATCAGGATGGGATAGGACAGATCCGAGTATTTTGTGGAGTTGATTGTTGCTCTATACAAAATAGATTTATTCGTTTGTGTGGCATTTTCAAGCATCTCAAGAAATACTTCCCCGAGCTTAAAACTGTGGGTTTCATTTATTTCAACACCTTCATCATAGCTAACAAAATAAATAGTTACACCTTCTTGAGAGGAACCCATGGCGAAACCCAGGAGCATCTGGACCCCACCTTGTAACCCCCACATGAAAATGGGCATCAACACAAAAGTAAAAATTACATAGCGAGTTCGTCTAGCACTCTGTAGTTCTTGCTTGACCAATGCCATAATTTGTTTTACTGTACTCATATCCTCACCTTCGTCTTAAAATACGAGAAAGTAATCCACGCTTTGGTTTTACCGTGGTTAAATCCTCTTCTAAAACACCCTCTCCTGTCGTTAGACCGATGAAAACGTCCTCAAGGTGAGCTTGGGTAAATTGTTGCTCAAGCTCATCAGGAGTACCAATCGCAGCAAGTTTTCCTTTCACTAGGATCCCAACACGATCACAGAGCTCTTCAACTTCGGATAAATCGTGTGTGGTCAGGATTACTGTTTTTTGTAGTTCTTTAGTCATTCTTTTAATCAAATTCCGTACTGTACGAGCACCAAGAATATCAATACCAGTGGTTGGTTCATCAAGAAAGATCAAATCTGGATCCATAACTAAAGCACGAGCAACAAGAACTTTTCGTTTCATCCCACCTGAAAACTCCTTTGTGACATCGTTTTCACGACCACGAAGACCGATCATGTCAATTAGATCCTCGGTTCTACGACTAACTTCTCCATTTGGCATATTACCATAAATTTCCCCGTAGTACTTGATATTCTCTTTTGCAGTTAGATTTTCATACACTTCTGCTTCTTGTGGTAAGAGACTTGCCTTTTGTCTAATCTGCATCATGTCTTTCTTAATATCAAAAGGGCCTAAACCGTTGTATTGAATATGAGCGGTTCCAGAAGTAGGTTTGATTAACCCAATCAGTAATCGAATGAGGGTGGTTTTCCCCGCTCCATTAGGACCGAGGAGACCAAATACCTCACCTTTCTTGATAGTAAGAGAGACATTATCTAGAGCTACGTTGTCTTTGAATTTTTTCGTTAAATTTTCAATTTCGATGATGTTCAAATATTGTGTCACTCCATTCTTTATATTAAAATTTGTGAATTTGAAATTTATTCATCAATTTTCCATGAATCAGTATCATACAGACGCATTTGAGTCTTCTAACTTCTTAGTTTACTTTCTCAATTTCGAATTTTTAAACAGATTTAATGCGGAAATAAAGAATGAAAAAGAGGATTACTTGGAAAGGATCCTCTTAATCTCCCGTAACTCAGATATCATTTCGCTGTAGAACCCTAATCCCGTAGTAAGAGGGGGGGGAGGAGGTTCAAGTTCGGTTGCAGTGGCATATTGACCACGAAACTGGCGAAGCATATCTAGAATGAGATCTCTAACCTCTATAAAGTTTCTAATACCCTCGATTTTCGCTTCGGGACCCATTTGTTGGCCAGATTTTCCTGCGGTCTCAAGTTCACAAGTACCAATCCCAAAAAATCTGTCGTAAATACCATATCTAGAGCTCACATTAGTAATTGTTCGGAATGGAATGTGTTTCACCTCTTTATTGATCACACCTTTCTTAAGAATGACCTCATTGTCCAGAATAACAAATTCCATTGTTCGTACATAATAATCTATCAAAGCGAAAAGGATTGGTATCAGACACAACCAAATGAGAAAGTACACAAACACAAGACCAGGCCAATTAGCAGAAATCCACAAACCAAAATCATCCCCAGAGGGATCATTATCAAATCCACTTACGAATGCAATGAATGAACCAAGGCCAAAGATAGCTGCAGTAATTACAAAGAATGCGGTTATTACATACAGAAAAAATTTATTTCGGAGAGTGGCTAGCGGATAGAAAGGTTGTCCTTTCACAATTTCTTCCAAATACATCTTTTGAATCACCTATTCTTTGTTAGGATTTCCTTAATCTGTCGTAATTCATCAAGTACTTCCTTCTGAAGAACAATATCTCCGATTGCTTCCTCATATTGAGCGGGGTGTTCAACCTCGGTCGTGGTCGTATATTGTCCTCGGAATCTTCTCAATTCACTCAAAACATCATCCCGTACTTCTCTAAAATTTTTAATCCCTTCAATTTTTTCTTCAGGTCCAGTTTGTTGACCAGATTTTCCAGCTGTTTCTATTTCACAGGTACCAATACCAAATAGACGATCATAAATACCATATCGTGACGACACATTCGTAATGGTTCGGAATGGGACATGTTTTATGGTTTTGTTTATAATTCCCTTCTTAACAATAACTTCAGTGTCTTCAAGGATGTATTCAATATTTCGGACGTAAAAGATGGCTAGGATAGCTGCAAGAAGCATCAAGATCACACTGATAAGTAAATACCAAGATATTAGATCCTGGCTATAATTTGTCAACCATTTCCCAAAACCGTCACCAGAGGGTTCATTATCTAAATTAACAAAAAACAGAATTATTCCTCCAAAACCGAGAATAATTGCAGTAATACCACTAAAGGTAGTTATAATATACAGGAAAAGTTTATTCCTGAAAGCAGAGACGGGATAGAATGGTTTCCCTTTTTGAATTGTATTTATATGCATTTTTTATACACCTATATCTTTTTATTTTTCAATAATCGTTTAATCTCTCTCAACTCATTGATCATCTCCCTCTGAACTGTGGAGATTTCTGTTTCGTCTTTAACAGGAACTTTACTTTCTGAGACACCCCTATAATAGATTCGAAGTTGTCTTAGGATATAATCACGGATTTCATGATATAATGGTAAGCCTTCTAATTTTTCCTCAGGACCAGTTGCTCCACCCTTGCCAGCAGTTTGAACATTAACGCAACCAATACCTAAAATCCGATCCAAGGGTCCCGCAGTTGTTGAAATATTGGTGACAGTGCGATAAGGACAATATTTGACTGTTTTATTGATCAATCCTTTCTTAACAATAACCTCATTCCCATGCACAATAAACTCCATTCTATTTACGTACAAGGGTAACAGAATTACTGAAGGAAGTATAGTAGTAATACTTAGGGCCCAATAAATTATTGTAAATACGATATTGAAGTTCTCTGGTTTAGGTTCATCTGCGACGAACTGTATAAACCACCCGAGTAAAATAAATCCTACACTCACACAAACCCAAATTATGAATACTGTGAGATAATATTTCCATAGAAGAGCTCGTGTTGGATAGATTCGTCGCATTTCAGGAGTTGGATATGTTCCTTCTCCTTTCTCAGGTCTTATAATTGTTACTTTAGCCATTTCTCTTTTCACCTTTTCTGTATTACTTTAACAACAATTTCAAACTGTTCAAGCAGAGGTAATTGTTGTTCTTTTGATGACAAGTTAATCCCACGTTCACGGCAAATCAAATCAATTATTTCTTGATTACGTTTTTGGCACTCATTAGTTAAACACTCATGTTTCCACCAGACAATAATTCCTTTTTCCACAGTAAAGATAAGGTAAACTATCGTATTGTGTTGCCAGTCAAATCCAGTCATTACGCCGGCGTCAGCAGGGATATTAGCTAAATCAGGATCTAGCCGAAGACTATTAGCAATTCTCTTCAGTTCTTTCTCAAGTTTCTTCCTAATCACTGACTTGGTCTTTCGAATATAGCTCGGCTGCTTATTGAGCTTTTCAGCTATCTGTTGCGCATTAAACCCTTCATTGACAAGATTGAAAATGTCTAACTCATTTTCCGTCAGGATATAATCCTTTTTTTCCATTGCAGGGCTCAACTCTGTTACTAGCTTTGAGTGTAAACGTTACCGACTCTGAGTAACATGTTACTAGTTTTTGTTTATAAAACCTTTTATTGAGGAAAGAAATTGATCGCATAAGCATCAGTTTAAATCAAAAACCAATATCATTTACTTAGAAATGACTGAGTTCGATACTTTACTGTGAATCTAATAAAAAATAATTCAATATTCCTTAATGTGAGCTAAAATTTCAAGAAGGTTGTTTATAATGGGAGAACAAACCGAAATTACTGAACCATCTAATTTATTCAACAAAGATGGATCATTGATGCAACGTGGTTGGTCAAAAAAACCGATACAAAACTATAATAAAGAAAATATTGGCAAGAGATGGACACGTATCAAAGAATGGGATCATTTCTCAATTTTAAACAAACAATTTGGATTACAACTTACTATTGGAGACATTGGGTATCTCACCCAAATGAGTTATGTTTGGCTTGATTTCGAAAATCAAAGGCGTTTTGATAAGGGGACATTTAAATTTCTCACCAAGTCAAAAATTTTGCCACACAGTTCTCTAGAAGATTGTCATATTGAGTTTCCGACAAAGAAATTTCAAGCAACAATCTCAAAACAAAAAGAAAAACGAGTACTCACAATTAGTGACCCTCTATTCCAAAGAAAAGGAATAAAAGGGACTATTACTCTTACTGATGATCCTAACATGGATAATACTGTTGTGGTTACTGGGTATGAAGACGATCCAAGATTATTCTATTACAATCATAAGATAAATTATATGCCTGCAGAGGGAACAATCGAAATTGGCGATAAAACATATACGTTTTACTCCGACTCATCATTTGGGTTAATGGATTGGGGACGTGGAATTTGGCCTTATAGAACTCATTGGTTGTGGGGTTCTGCTTGCGGACTCGTTGATAACACACCCGTGGCCTTCAATATCGGTTATGGTTTTGGAGATTTATCTACACATACCGAAAATATCGTTTTTTTTGATGGTAAAGCCCATAAAATCGATGAAGTTACCTTTCATCACGAGAATCGGGATCCTACCAAGCCTTGGACTTTTACAAGCAATGATGATAGATTTAACATGATTCTGAAACCATTAATTCCGCATCGAGAAAAGTTAAACTTTGGATTAATTTCGCTAAATTCGTCCTTATTTCATGGTTTATATTCTGGTGACATAGTGTTGGATACGGGAGAAAAAATTCACATAGAGGAGATGCTAGGTCACGCTGAGGATATATACTGGCGTTGGTAATTCAATCATTTTCTATGCCTCCAATAGACTGTAATTACGACAATTAAAAATCCTACTAAGAAATAAATCCCTAGTGCTCCTAAGACAATCCAACTTTCAAGACCTTGGCCAGAAGCAAGATTAAGTTCATAAAATTCTCTTCCAGAAATAAATTGTAAATCTGTTGTCCCCACAACTATATATGACGAAAGTAATAAAACAGTTAAAATATCCAATAAAATTACTAAACTTACCTCACCCTTGGATACGAAAGCTAAAGGTGGAAAAATTTCACTCATTTACTTCTAAAATCTCCACAAGATGTATGAAGCATTCATTATTCGAAAGTTCTTAAGCCTCTATAAATCAACAACCGTTTAATCAAGAGTCCAGATTTTTAAAGCCAGAGATTGGGGCATATCCTTTCCAGTTTGAGGAAAGATCTCGATGATTGAAAACAACATCAGCCTATTAGTCTTTGAATCTCTGACAATTAACCATTATTCATGCCTTCGGATTCTTAACTTTGGTTAGAGAAAATCTTGACATCCCCAACATTCAAATATTATACTAGGAGGGATCTGTTCTTTTTAATTGAGAAAAAAAAGATTAGATCAGGATTTTAAAGTCCAAGTTCTTCTAATTTTTCTTTATTTGCCGCTACAACTTCAGGTGTTATGTCATACCACTTCCAGAATATCAATATCGTAATTAACACAAAAACTGCGGGTATAATAGCAGCTAGTAGACGGATGCCAATTAACGCGAGCTCTGGAGTGGCACTAAGTGATTCTAATTCAGCATAGCTTGTCGCTCCTTCAATAAATCCAGTCAATGTGTGAATTATTGCAAAAGCTACTGCTTGAATAGATGTACTCAGTCGGATGAAAAAAGCGGTCCATCCATAATACAATGCTGCTTCACGTTTCTCAGTTCTGACAGCTAAATCATCGAGGACATCTCCCATTAATGGCGGATCCATGTACCACTGGCCACCAAGGCCTATCCCCCAAATTAAAAGTGCAAACATAAAGAATACAAATCCATTGACTAGAAAAATGGGTAAAAAAGTAACTACCATTATAAATCCAGCAATGATACTCATTTTTTTATTGTCATTTACTTTCTGACAGAAAAAATTCCAAAAAGGAATAGATATTACTGCTCCTATAAGCATCATTGCCATAAGGATTCCTAAAGTTTCAATATCTCCCCGAATTACGAAAGTAATCATATACGGAGCAGATGCCGAAATAAAAACAGCTGCGGCTTGATAACCAAAGAAATATGTTGTTTTCGCCATAAAACGCCTATCTGTGACCACCCTCTTTGTTGTTTTCAAGAAAGGTTCTCTTTCAATTCGCTCGGCTTTCGCTCTGAACTCCTGAAATCGAGACCTCATTACTGAGTTCTCAAACATTCCAGGTACCATTCCAAAAAACAAAATTATTCCAATTCCAACTAACATCCATGCAGAAACTCTATAAGATTCAGGAACACCTTCAGTTATAAATAGAGGTGCAACAATTGATCCAGCAACAATTCCCATTAATCCAAGTAATGTTCCTAAACTAGTTGCCGTTCTACGTTCATCTAAGCCTCTAAATTTGTCAGGGAATAACGCTGTAGCATTAACATTCCATAAGGTAAAGAGAGTATCATACAAACATACAGAAATCAAAGCCCAAGCAAAAATTAACCACTGATCTGAAATTGGATCCCAATTTAAGGGAACTAGAAATATAGCCAAATATGTGAATAACCAAGGAATCGCCCCAAGGAATACCCAAGGAAATCGTTTTCCCCATCTTTTTTCCCAGGGCATGTTGAGATGTTCCATTATGAACCCAGTAAGAGGATCGTTTAGTGCATTCCAAAGTGAAAAAATAATGAAAGCTATTCCAACTAATAACACATCTAATCCTATTTCCACCTCATAGAAGAAGAATACTAAGAGACCGAATGGACCCGTTATCCATTGGGAAAAAAATTGATTAAATCCATAAGAAGTCATTATTAACTTAGAATTTTCATATTCTTCCTTTTCTGCTGGTCTAACCATCTTAAATGCACCCTATATTTGTGTTTTCATGTAATTTATTGGTTTTTCAAAAATTATTAGAAAATATTATATATTTTTTGTATTCTATGTGGGAGCCTTAGCTTATTCTCCCAACAAAAATCATCCATGGGTTCATTCGGAACATCTATCCTTTCTTTTCCTTAAAGATTTCGATGATTTCTGACAATTTTAGTGAAAAAATGTCATTTTCGAACATCTTCTAATTATTAGTACTATTGCTAGGTTGTAGTTAATCAAGAGACCCAGTAGGTAGATGTTATGTCTAGCAACCAGATGTTGAATACCATTGAAGGAAGAGAATATCCTTCTACAAAATTGACTACTTCAAGAGAAAAGGCACGACCAGCCATTGTCCATGAAATAGATCGCAAAATTCTGAAAATCGTACAAGCAGAAGGGCCATTAACAAGAAGTAGGTTACGCACAATCACTGGAATTCCACGATCAACCTTGTATGATAGCTTATGGCGATTAATCGTAAAAGGTTATGTGAAAAACTTTTCAGAGGATCGGAAACACAGAGGCCGCCCTCGATCGTACTTCGCTGCTGTTTAATAGGAAATAGGTGAGATGATTTTTGGTATTATCTCCTCCTAGCTATTTCTTAAACAATTCAATTGGATAAGGCTTTCTTCCTACAGATTTTACCATTTCATCAAAATTCAAGCCAATGTGAGCTGCAGCTCGTTTTAACATGTCAATTTGCCCTTGGTTGTAAGGGATACCTTCTTTCTTAGTATATTCACAAGCTTTATTTGCTCGGTCTCCTGGCCATCTTGAAGCAGAACCAAAGTACTTCAATTCATAATTATCCATTAGATCCCTCACTCGAATTTGTGCCTCCTCTTTTGTGAAATAAAAATCAATTACTTGGGCCTGAAAAGCAAGAGAAATCCTTCTATTAGGGCCTGTGGAATTTTCATCAACCTTTTCAATTGCACCACCACCGATCGAGTGATCCACTTCAATCATTCTTAAGAGTACATCCCCTTTGTAACCAGAATGTGTGGATCCAAGTGGGAAAATACTCCCCTTGAAATATGTCTTTTCATCTTTTACACCTATAAGCTCCTTAGGATTCAAAGATGATTTGTAATTCTCATCAGCAAGATATTCAGGGATATTTATCATTTCTCCTGTTTTCAAAGCTTTCAAAAAATAACTGACTGCTAGTTTTGTCAACGCCATATCTACAGTAAGAAGGCCTTCTTTATGAGGAATTGAGATAGCTAAGGGATTAGTACCCATTCTGACTTCTCTTCCTGCGCCTTTCGTATAATCCAATCCTTCTGGATCATCACCCATTGGTTTAACAATCGCTGCAGTTGTGCAAGTGACAGTTCCTTCTAAATCACCCTCTTCAGCAATTTTTGAACTCCATACACCAGCAGCCCCAAAGTGATTAGCATTGTTTACAATCACTTTAGCTATCCCCTGTTTTCTAGCTAAGTTTTTTACTAAATCTACAGCCATTGAAGAGGAAATATGACCAGGAGCTCCTTTGGCATCGAGTACTGCGATTGTAGGATATTTTTGGGGTAATAACGTTGGCCTTGCTTGAGGAAATACTGTAGAATAAAGTGCTGATCTCGTCACTGCCTCTTCTAAACCGAGTCCCCCAGCCATTCCATGTGAAAAAATACCCCTCTTATCAGCTTCGAGTAATGCATAAGTTGTGGCTTTTGCAGCCTCTTCCGGATATCCACTTTGTATTAATGCCTCAATGGCAAATTTTTGTATATCATCAACCTTGAAATGTTCACGGGATTGCTTCAAAATATCCTACCTCATCATTAGGTCATGGGAGTCAAAGCACACCTTCTCTCATGATATGGAGCTTTCCTTCCATCCAGGACCTCTAACAACTCTTCCTGGAGTAGCATTAGTGTGTTCCCCATTTTTCAATACTTGAACTCCATTAACATAAACATGAATCATGCCTGAGGCATACTGATGTGGTTTTTCATATGTTGCGTGATCTTGGATCTTCAATGGGTCAAAAACTACAATATCAGCAAAATATCCTTCCTTTAAAGCTCCTCTACTCTTAATCTTTAGTGTATTTGCTGGAAGTGCTGTTAGTTTCCTTATTGCATCTTCCAACGGAATTATTTTTTCCTCACGACAATATTTTCCAAGTAACCTAGCAACATTCCCATATGATCTTGGATGAGGATTTGATTTCAAGAAAACTCCCTCTGGAGCTAATGATCCTCCATCGGATCCAAAGGACATGTATGGAATTTGTATCTTCTTTCTCACATTCTCTTCAGACATCATGAAGTATACTGTACCTATGCGGCTATCATCCTCTACTATTAAATTCATTGCAGTTTCAAGAGGAGTCTTTTCCTGTTCTTTAGCGACTTGGGACAATGTTTTCCCCGTCAAAGGTTTGAGTTTCTCCGATTTAAATGATACTAGGAGTATTTTCTCTGGGCCACTTTCCAGATAAAGATTTTCCCACTTATCTGTAGGAGTTTTAACTTCTTCAATTATCCGTTCTCGTATTTTCGGATCACTCAGACGTTTGATTAGATCATCATGTCCACCTTCATGAGCCCACGGCGGAATTAGTGAATTTAATCCTGTAGCTGCAGCGGTATATGTATAACAATCTGTTGTGATCTGAAGACCAGATTTCCTTGCATTGTCTATTATTTGAATTGCAGAATCAAGTTTGTGCCAATTACTTGTTCCAGCTGCCTTAAAATGATATATTTCTGCCCGAATATTTGCTGCTTTCGCTATGGTAAGGAACTCGTCAATTGCTTCTAGAAATTGGGTTCCCTCACTACGAATATGGCTAATGTATAATCCATCATATTTGGCTGCAACCTTACAAAGCTCAATTAATTCCTGAGTGTCAGCATAGAACGCTGGGGGATAAATCAAGGAGGAAGCTACACCAATAGCTCCCTCGCGCATAGCTAAATCAACTAAATTCGTCATCTTCTTCATTTCTTCAGGTGTGGGCTTACGATCTTCATGTCCTAGAGTGTGAATTCTGACAGTCGTAGCGCCCACAAAAGAGGTAATGTTAGGTGACACTCCTTTGGCCTCTAAGAAATCTAAATACTCTGCTAAGGTTGTCCAAGAGATTTTATATTTAATATCAGCTTGACGTTCAACCATTTCCTGTTTCATTTGGTCATTTAATGGTCCCCATGACCACCCCTCTCCAAAAACTTCTAGAGTCACTCCCTGTTTGATATCACTACAAGACCGACCATCCTCAATCAGAGACCCAACGGCCCAACTGAGCATATTGATGAATCCTGGGGCAATAGCTAAGTCTGTTGCATCAATATCAGTTTTGGAGGTGGTTTGTCCTAATGAACCAATTGCAACGATTCGATCATTATTAACTGCTATGTCTCCGATGAAGGGGGGATTCCCACTTCCATCATATATCGTTCCATTTCGAATTATCAGATCGTATTTTTTGATTTTTCTCACCACAGGCAAATATTACTGGTACGAGGTTTTTTACTATTAATAATCGGAATATTGAAGGTATGAAATGAAAGGAATCAATATCAATTTCCGAATTCAATATTTATATAAAATTATTCGCATTTTTAATTGATAATAAGACGATGAAGCCCCTAAAAGGAAACTCCTTTCTAATTTTGTTTATGTTGTTAATATTCCTCCCCGTTAATTTCCATCCAACCTCTAACATTGTCAAAGCTAATAATTCAGATCAAGACCCTGCTTATTGGCCTACCAGTGGCTGGAGAACTTCCCCACCGGAGGATCAGGGAGTAAGTTCGGTAAAATTACAAGAAATGTTTGAATATTTGGATTCTACTGTAGAATTAGGTATTGTTCGTGCTTCCATGCGGTCACTACTTATTATTCGGAATGGGTTTCTTATTCACGAAACTTACTTCTCCTCTTTCGCAGATGAAAATACAAGTATCAATATCTACTCTTGCACTAAAAGTGTTACTTCCTCCCTTATTGGAATTGCTATTGATGAAGGCTTCATTGGCGGTGTTGACGATTTAGTTATTGATTATTTTCCTAATCGAACCATTGCTAACAGGGACGTCTGGAAAGAGGCTATAACCATCGAAGATATGCTTACTATGAGATCAGGTTTCAGCTGGGATGAGGCTGATTATAGTCGTCCAGATAATGATTATATACTGATGTATGCTTCTCCAAATCCCATTCAGTATGTCCTTGATAAACCTATGGCTTCTGCTCCAGGTAGCACTTGGATATATAATACTGGTTGTTCACATTTATTATCAGCTATCATCGACAACACAACAGGGATTGGAACCCGAGATTTTGCTCAATCTCATCTCTTCAATCCATTAGGCATTGATCGCCCCCCATGGACCATTGATCAGCAAAATGTCCCCTATGGGGGATCTAATCTAAGACTAACACCTCGTCAGATGGCTAAATTTGGCTTTTTGTATCTCAATAATGGATCATGGGATGGCCAACAAATTGTTCCTAAAGAATGGGTAACAGCTTCGACTCAACCTACAAATACAACTTGGTGGTATGGTTATCAATGGTGGATTGAACCATTCCGTAATTCTTTCAGTGCACGAGGATATAAAGGCCAACAGATCGTAATAATTCCCGATTATAACATGGTTGTTGTTTTTACGGCTAATTCTAATCTAATAGGTAACTTGTACTCTGTATTAATTGATGATTTTATTATTCCAGCAATTGGATACGTCCCGCCATCTACATCAGAAACTCAAACAACTACAATTATATCCCCACTAGACTTTACACCAGAAACCACAACAACAGAAGCACAATCAAGTTCGTTTTATGTCTTACCAATCATTCTTGTTATGAGTATTCTAGTGATGGAAAAAAAACAGAAAAGAAATAAATCATGAAACTTCCTGCAACTTCATTTACGTTGTTTCAATTTTCCCACTGGAGCAATATACACAGTAAATTCTTCTTTTCCATCAACTCCAATGATTAAATCAATTTTTTTCTGATCATAAGCGGCAATCGCGCATGTTCCAGCACCAATTGCTTCACAAGCAAGATACAGATTTTGACAAATATGCCCTGCTTCAATGGCAATACCTTTGTGAGCGGCAATACTGTATCTCCACTCGATTCGGTATGGTATTACCGCCCAAATAAAAACAACAGCTGCTCTACCCGCAAACTTCTGATCATGACAACATTCTATCATCTTTTCCGGTAGATTAAGGTTCGTAAGAGAGATCATACACAATTTGTGTTCTATTGCAAGATAACGATAAATCCCAGGTTGGATTCCATTTACACGATTTATAACTAAATAAGTCTCATATGGGTGACGTGATCCTCCTGAGGGAACTGTCCGTTTGGTTGTCCCCACACTCCCATGTCGGCGATCAACGTCTATTTCACGAACTCCTTGAGTCACCCAAAGTAAAAAAGAAAGTTCTTCTATTGTGAATGGGTCGTTAGTGTATCCTCTACGACTTTTTCTGTTATTAATAGCGTTAATTAAAGGAACATTTCCAATTGAGAATTCCTTTGGAGGAATCAAGTCAATTAGTGTATTTTCTTCTGGACATGGTTTCTGGAGCGGAGGTGGAGGTACTTCCTTCTGTTGATCAGGTACAATATCTGGAGTTTTCTCCCAATCATGAGCCTTAAGAAATTGTCGGTATTTTTCCATAATAAGATCCCTTTTGATTATCAATCTCAAATAAACACTTTTTCATAGTATATATTAAAGCATCAAGAAAATAGAAAAATGAAAAAAAATATTTGTAGTGAAAAATCATTGTCTGATTTTTGCGATTTCTTTCTGAATTTCCTGGATTAATTTATCATATGGGCATAAAAGACACAAATTAATGTTATCCATGTCCTGAAAGTCATCGATATTAAATTGGGAGCCTTGATCAATTAATTGGGGTAACCCAGCAGGGATGTACACAATCCCCTTTCGGATGAGTCGGAAAATCTCCTTCAGAATAGCTTTTTTCTCTTTTAGAGTACGAATTCCCAACAGGTTCAAAATAAAACGTAAATTCTGGGTGTCTGTCTCTTTAAAGGACAATAGTATTAGAGCTCGGTTAGCTAACTGGCTCATTTCTAACTCTGAAATCGTTAATTCATGTTGAAAATCATTTCTGTTTTCCATGATAAGTTCTCACGAACTTGATTTCAAATCAATTTAAAGCAGTCTAAATGTCCTAAAACTACTTAGAGTGTTGCTTAATTTCACATAAAAGACTAGCTAGAGAATTTGTTCTAATATAAGTAAATATCCATAGAGAATGATTGTGGTTTAAAGGTTGCTAATACGGAAATATAGATTCATGATTAGATTTACCAGTATTCGAAACACTTAGCAAAAGTAATCCGCTTTTATTTTTAAACATAAAAAAAAAAGATTTTTTGATTTACATTTCTTGAAATTATTAATGCATTCTTTCTGAGTTCAGAGAATCCCTTAACCATTATTCATACATTTAAAAAATCATCTGCTTTTTGTGAGTTATTCCTCAGTGCTTCTTTGGGAAATTCATTAACTATATCCCTTTTTTTGTCTAAAATTACTGTCTTCCGATACTTATATTCATGTGGAGAATTATCAGGATAATAAGTGAATTCAGT
>JAEOSR010000102.1 GCA_016840285.1 Candidatus Hodarchaeota archaeon
TACATTCCCCCCACTATAAGTGAGTCTTAATCTGAACTCAGTCTGAAGGACTTCATTATGTTGGACCAATGTTGCATTTGGTGGATTATCGGTGGGAATGTAGACATATCCAGTGAAATACTGGGGAGCTACTGTGATTCCTCTCGTGCCTTCAGAATAGGAGCTGTTTGAGCGGAAATCTGATCGTACACCTTTGGAACCGACATACCATTTATCTTGAGAGTCATTCTCAAAATCCGCTGTAGCTATAAGATCAATATCAAGATTTTTAGGAGTGGTGCCGTATTCGGTGGATATAATAACAATTATGTACCCAGAACCAGTTGTATTATAGTAACCCGGTCTTTGAAGAGGTCCTGAACCAGGATGAATAGTAAGTGATACCCCATTGCTTTTCATTGCAGTATAATCAACAAAAGAAACATTTGCCGGAACATTAATTAAAGGAGTAGCATCTTCATTCCGAACAATAAAATACACTGTTAGATCATCACCAGGACGAATGACCGTGTTTCCAGTTTCATTCGTGGTGGAGAAAGTGATGGTACAATTGTTAAATCTAGGATCAATAGCTAAATGATTGGATTGAATAATAGAAAGCCACGTCTTGTTAAAGTTTGCGAGAGTGTCGGCAGCCCCCTTGTCTATAGCATTTGTATTCCCTATCCATCGAACCTTGGAATCGTTTTCAAAGTCAGCAGTGATATTGAAAGCAATATTTTTGACTAGTTCAGGAGTAAGGAGGTATGTTGTACTAACAGTAACTTCAATTCGTCCATCTGAATCGGTATAGTAATAACCATAGATATCGTAAGGAGTATTTCTCCCTACATTGAAACTTAATGAAACTCCAGGTATGGGATCATCTATTGAAATTTTAACAGGAACATCTCTAAATAGTTCAGAAGAATTGTATAGAGAATGAACTTCAAATTCAAGTGTTGCGCTTTCTCCAGGCCGTATGCTTGAACTAGTTCTAGAGAATCGCACAACTTCCCCTATCCAGAAATCAGGATCAATACTTATTACTCTTGTTTCAGTATCTGTTTTCAACCCAGCACCATTCTCCATAAAACGATGTGGGCTATCAGGATGACCAGTGGGATAATTCCCCCCAGGTGCGGAAGAATTATGAAGATCTGCTATTACAGTGAGCGTTGGAGTTTTTAATTCATATGGGATAGGGTATCCAGCTGTGATGATAAATTGAATTACTCCACTAGCGTCAGTAAGACCCCAACCTGATCCATTATCCGCAGAAGTATAAAAACTAATATTTACCCAAGGTTCTGTGACATCTAAAGTGGCATTAATAGGGATATATTGGGGCCAGTATAATCCTCCACCATAGGCATTCGTTACTCGAACCATAACTGTAACAATAGTATTGTTCACATTCGGAGGATCAATTGGATCGTTATTCACAGCAGTAATCAGAACCTCTACAATATCTGGAGCATTAAAGACTTCGAAATTGGCGGTAGTGTTAGTAAACTGTGTGAAATCTTCAGTATAAAATTGGGTAAACGAAAAATTTGCTGTGATATTAAAATAGTACTGCTCCTCTGGAGTAGAAAAGGTCGTATTGTATGTCGTATTCACAAATAATTCAACGCCTCCAGATGCATCAGTAATAGTACTACTAAGTCCATAATATATTCCAAGAGCAGCAGGGTCGGTTATTTCACTATCGTTACTCTGAAAGTGTAAACCAGTGATTGACATATTGACATTCTCTATACCTACAGGTCCTGACTTTGCTTCGAGTGTTGTAGTGGCATTTTCTCCTGCTCGAAAAATTTCATCACCACTCGCGTCATTAATAAATCCATTAGAGGTGAAAGTTGCAACTGAACTTAGTTTAAAAGTGTCAGAATGATAAATAAAGTGTTCAATGCCGATACCTGATTCAGTTACATTCAAAGCTGGGTAATATTGGAAAATTGTGACGGTATCATTGGATTGAATACCCATGGAATTTAATGTTGCAATATCAGGGATCGGAAACGAGATATTAATCCAACCGTGAGTTGAATCATCCGATAATGATGCATATTCACTAGCAGGAGTCCCATTGGTAGTTGTAGTGGCAACATAATAGATACATTCTGCTGAGTCATTACTAATATAGTTTCCGCCTAGATCAGTCTTATTACTTTCATCGAGCATTTCTTGAAGAGTCCAGCTAGTTTGTTCGTAAAGAAAAATGTAAACCTCTTGTTCAACTGCATAAATACCTGAACCTGATCCGAAAGCTTCAAACTGGTTGGTGATCCAAATCTCACTCCCTGGAAAATATTGATTTTGTTCATCCTCAATGTCGTTAATACTACCTCGAAGGGATTGAGGGTTGTTTGAATGGGAAATTATGCCCGTACGGGGGGTATGGGCTGGTGGAAAAGTATTTTTCCGTAATGGTGTAACTCTGTCAGTTTTTAAGGAAGAAGGCGAGTTTAAACAAAGTAACTGTAAAACTTGTTGGGATCCTTGTGCAGAAAAGGCAAATATCACAATAAACATGAGAAAGAGTGTTGTACCATTCCGAATTTCTTTCACTTTTAATCCACCAGAAGGATTGATCTTTCTTATCTCGAAAACGGTCAAATTTCCATTCATTTCGAAATTTGAATGACTTTTTGGTAAAGTATTATGTAGGTTCTTTAATGTTTAACTTTCTTTATTTATGTATCCGTATGGAATATCTTAGATAAAACAATTTTTCGAGAATTAAGTTTCTTATTTCACGTTATCTGGGCATCCTTCTTGTTTTCTTTATCATAATCAGGGCTTCTCGGGCACTAATTTTGCATAATCGATTACTTTTTAGAAGTGCTTTGAATTAGGGCTTTTTTTCATCGATATTCTTCAAGATTGTATACCCAGTCGACATACAGCCTTTAATAAAATACCTTTTAATCGAAAAATATGATTTAAAAGGCTTTTCAAAGAGTGAGGCATCTATCTCTTTATCTCCGATTTCAGTAACAAAATTTGACCTTAGCTAAACTCACAAAGGTAAAAATAAAAAGGTATTTAATGAAGCTCAGATGTGTAGAAATAATGGAATCATAACATTTTTTCATCATGGAGTTGGCCTTCATGCCACTATTCAAAGGAAGTAAAACCAAGAAAGCGCAAGAGGAATTCGATCAAGGAATGGTTTTTTATGAAACCCAGCGATATGAAGAGGCCTTAGACTGTTTTCAAAAAGCCTCTAAACTTTTCAAAGGGGGAGATCAAAAGAAACTAAGCCAGAGAGCTGAAGCGTACCAATTTTGCGCCAAGGGTTATATGAATATGTTAGATATGAATCTTCTCGATGCAATCCGATGTTTTGGCAAAGCGAATGTGATTTTCTCAACAGAAGGATTTTCTGATGAAGCAAAACAAGCCAGAACTATTCAGGCTCAAACTCAAGGAGAATTTGCCAAAGTAAAAGCTAAGGAAGGGGAATTTATTGAATCAGCCCGTCTTTACGAGTCTGCAGCTGCCCTCTACCAAACGACAGGACTAGAAATGGAAGCAGCCCGAGCTCGAGCTCGCTCATTTGTCCAAAGAGCAGCAGCGATGGATTCAAATTTTGATAAGGCATATTATTTAGAGAAAGCAGTAGATGAGTTTAAGAAAGGGCGAGAAGATCCAACACGTTATGAAGCTCACGCATTATACCAACGGGCAAGAGCATTAATTAGTGCACGAGAAAATGTTAAGGAAGTAATTGACCTCTTAGCTAAAGCACATGAGAAATATAATAAAGTGGGAAATACTACACAAACAGAAAAAGTAAAACGATTATTGCTGGATCTAACTGAACAGGTCAAGACTCGCCCCTCAGAATTTGGTATATAATATAATTAAAATTTGAAAAGTCCAGAACCCTTAGTACTGCCAATGATGACAGCTTAGGGAACAGAAGTCATATAATGATGAACGATGAGCGGTCTGAGGCAATATATACTTTTTTAGGATTTTAAAGCCAATGGTGGTCACAATTTTTCCTCTTCGAGACTTCCCATTTATTAATCCTGGGGATGACCTCGAGAGTATCTTGGTTACTGAACTAGGAAAAATAATCTTGGAGAATGACGATATCCTTATCATTGCTCATACCATTGTTTCCAAAGCGGAGAATAAAGTTTACAACCTTGATGAAGTGAATCCGAGTTCCTTTGCTCAACAAATCGGTGAATTTCAAGATAAAGATCCAAGAAAGATAGAGGTTATTCTTCAAGAGAGTAGCGAGATTATTCGCATGAATGAACATGTTTTGATAACTGCTACAAAACATGGTTTTATTTGTGCTAATAGTGGTGTAGATAAATCTAACACACCAGGTGAGACCGTAATTGGTCTTCCTGATGATCCTGATTTGACAGCTAGACGAATAAAGAAACGAGTTCTCCAAGAATTAGGGAAAAACATTGCGGTAATTATTTCTGATACCTTTGGACGTCCTCTTCGAGTGGGTACAGTCAATGTAGCGATTGGAGTTGCAGGAATTAACCCTGTTGACGATTTAAGAGGACGTAAGGATCTCTTTGGATATGAATTAAAATCTACTGTTGTTGCTAAAGCAGATGAAATAACTGCAGCAGCAGGTTTAGTAATGGGACAAGCTGACGAGGGAACACCTGTGATTATTGCACGAGGGGTGGAATATACTCAAACTGTTGCCTCTGCCACAATTTTAAACAGGGATCGTCAAACAGATGTGTTTCGTTGA
>JAEOSR010000103.1 GCA_016840285.1 Candidatus Hodarchaeota archaeon
GAAGATCATCTAGAAAGACATGAGGATGAATCAAAACTTGAAAGGATCTTTTTAACCCTCTGTTCCGCAATTGCACTTTTAAACAATTTTTTTGACAAGTTTCAAGCTACTATATTTGATAAAGGATTTGGTTTCAAAGATCTCATCAATTTAATTAATATATTACCGTCACCATCGACTTCTAGTATTGTACTCAAGATTTCACATGATTTAACAGAGTTAGCGCAAAAACAGTCAGGAAAAAAAGAAAAATTTAAAGTAACAAGCTCTTTAGGGTTAATGCGGAAAGAAATGATCCCTCTATCAAACTTAATAGAGAAATTTGAGAAGAATATTCAGTATTATATAACGGAAATCTAGCTTGTAAGATGTTATCTGTCCATTAGTTCGTTAAACAAGTTCCGCTTACATCTTATCTATAATTTTCAAATTTCCAAAGAGGATCCTAAGGTTGGAATATAATAATCTGGATGGAAAAAATCATCTGATTTTCGAATTTTCTCGGATTTGAATGGATCCACCGTTAGTGAGCCGAGATGAACAAGAGCTTTTTGGCCTTTAACCGAATTCAAGAATGCTGATAGTGTTTTGCTGGAGGAATGACCGCTAAATCGGGTAAATACTACTTTTTGCTTGTATGATGGTTCTAACTTTTGTCGTAATCGATTTCCTAAGGTGTTTTTGGCTAAAAATCCACAGAGAATGATCGTAGTGTTTGGATCCTCTTTTGTCTGTTCAACTAATTCCCGAGCGTATCCTCCGCTCAACATACCGCCTCCAGTGATTACTACTTCATCCTCAAAAGGTTGTACAAGATGATCACTCAAATGACCCCTAGTTTTCAAACCTGAAATCCTTGCTACTTTTGTAGCCATTCCAAGGGTACTTATTTTTCTTTCTTTTGTTAGTCCCGCTTTTTCTAATTTGGTTAATATTTCCTGTGCTCTACCCACGCTAAACGCGGGGATGATCACTTTTTCATCCTCTTTTACGGCTTGAAAAAGAATTTCATCTCTTTTTTCTGGATCAAACGCAGGTTGGCCATAGTATGTGCTATCAACAATTGTAAGATCAGCATTATGAGGAAGATTTGGAGTTTTTTCCTTAAAAAGGGCCATGGGATCTAAATTTACGTCCCCAGAGAATAGAACTTGTTTATTTCCGCATTCGACAAAGTAGGCAAGGGATCCTTGGATATGGTGTGCAGAAAAAGGTTTAATCACGATATCTGGAGTTATTTGATATTCATCTCCTGTTTTAATGGTTATATATCGGTCAAGCATTTGATAAACATAAGCTGATTGTGAGAGAGATCGAAATCGATGATCAGATTCTCTAATTGCATTACTTGTATTTTTTTTCATTAATTCTAGATTGTCATGAAGCAGAAAATTGGCTAAATTCTTTGTCATGCCACTTCCAAAAACATGTCCCTTATATCCCCGCGCATATAGATAGGGGATAGCTCCAAGATGATCTAGGTGAGCGTGTGTTATTAATATACCATCTAAATAATTTAATGCCTCATCCCAATAAGGAATTTGATAATTAGCGACTGACATTCCATAATCGATTAAGATATTTGATTGAGGAGTAGAGATTAGAATTCCCATGGTTCCTATTTGGGCACCTCCTAGAAAAGTTATTCTTGTTTTCACTTCTTTAGGACTTGAAATAGGATACGCCAGCTTTTCTACATAGGTTTGTAATATTTCAGGTGGGATTTTTGGACTCAAATCACTTGATTTTACCTTTTGAGGTTTCAAAAATGTAGAAAATGGTTTGATAAATGAATCAAAGACAAGTGGGATCGATGTAACATTATTATGAGCTAAAACATCCTCAAGCTCTACGATTAGCTCGTCAACCGTCTCTGTGGGTTCTGGTTTCCAAGATTTAATGAAATGATTTACTTTTGTTTGTTCCAATTTGAATAGAGTTTCATGGTCTAACCAATTCTTCAGAACGGGAGCATTTCTATCATAGTTAAATTGTTCTGCTATTTCATCAAGATATTCTGGATATCGTTGTATTGTAGTGATCGGTAGTTCGAAAAAAGCATTTATTTCAGATTTTGCCTCTGGGAAGAATTCTAATAAGTATTTTTTCAATTCTTCTGTGGCCATCAAAGGAATCCCTAAAAATCGTAGGAGATGATTGAACTTGAGAAGTACATGAACTCCAATATTACGTACCCGAAGATAATGAAGAAGTTTCAAATTTAGCTTTGATAATAAATCAGCGTAATCTTCCACATTTGTATATAGAAAACGTATAATAGTCCTATAATCCTCTAAATCTAACAATTCAGTTAATAGAGCTATTTCTGCAAATTCAAGAGTGTTATCATAATTTTCAACTAGAAATGACGTTTCTGTATAGTCATTACGAAAAAGTGCATGAATTGCTTCCCAAATTTTCGTTTCTAAAGGAAATATTTCAGGAGTTAATGTTTTAAAATCCTTAATCAGACAAAAAAGTTGAAAATTTTGGTACATTGAGAGGCTTTTAATTTCTGTGGATAAATCAAATGTTTTTCCCGATTTTAATTCTTTCTTTAATCGATTTACTATTTTTTTAATTTGGGAATCAGGAAAATCCATGGGATCACTTCTCTTAGTGTAAAAAAGGCCCATAAATCAAATTTTTTTAAATGACTGGTGTTAGCTTATAATCAATATATCCTTTGGATAATATTGGTGAAATAGCAAAATACTCCGTTGCTGGAATGATCCCTTCGAGTACCAAGGCACGGTTAATTAAATCTAATTTCCAATGCGATGTTGCTGCTGTTGTACCTCCTCGGAACTCTTGATTTTCTTTTAACCATCCTACAATTATGTCTCCTTCCAAGCGTGCTTTGGATACTGTGATTGCAATAAATTCGTTAAGAGCTGGTATTCCGTACTTATTCTCTAGGGCGTCCAAGCCAAGATTAACCAGGAAGGGCCCTCCAATTTTCTTCTGTAAAGTCTGCTTGGAGGTTTCAAGGATTTCGAGTAAGTGGTCAATTGTTTCAGGTAGTTCAAATCGATGTGATGTGTTTTCTGGGACATGTCTTTCAATATTTACAGTTTGTTCAATCCATTTTTTACTCCCCGTGAAAACATCTAAGTAAGGTTGATTTGAGTCAAAACTCACCCCCTCACGGAATATTGTAATTGCTGGCCTTTGATTGTTCAGATGATTAGTTATCAACGGCATAAATACGATGTCGAGAGCCTCTCCAATTGTAGTAGTTGCCTCAAAAAGGTTCCAAGATCCCCTTTCAAACCCACCACCAAGGAGATCGTCAAAACCAACGGATCCAGTGGAGATATGATGATCATCAGGATCACTAATGACGTCTGATTTGAGAATAATTGCTGGAAAACGATATTTAAAAGGGTAAAACGTTGTTAATCGTCCCTTGGCTAAAGAGGCTAGATAGGTTTCATTCTGTATTTCTCTACCACGCATTTTATGGAAACTTAATTCACGAATCCGCCGGGGAATACCATGGGTTGATGTGATTGTTTTTTTGCTAAGAACGGAAATGCCATCGACAATCCAATCTAAACTCGTAGATTGAATCCCCTCTATAACGAAAATGATTTTAGATGCTTCTGCTCCTAAATGTTGGATTATTGCAGATGCCCAATGACTAACTTGGCTTTCAGATAAATTCAATGTTAAAGCGTTCCAACTATCTATAGCAATTATCCTATTTGGAAGATCAACACCTAATGCGAAAAGTTGTTGTACAAACTCAGGCATAGT
Organism: Candidatus Hodarchaeota archaeon; assembly: GCA_016840285.1. The sequence continues at coordinate 3,760 of JAEOSR010000103.1, forward strand.
TTCATAGTTCATTCGTGAAATATGATTACTGGAAGTTTGGATTCTTGATCGTGTTGCATCGACAAAGAAAGGATATTTTCGGTCTTGTGGAATTTCCGCTAAAACCCAAGGGAAATCTTGGATCATAATCTCAGGATTAATTCGTGTGCTAATAAAGAAGGAATCTGGAAGAGAAGCAACTAGATCTAAAGCTAAACTTGATTTTCCTGTTCCAGGAAGTCCTTTAATTAGAAGAGAATAACCTTTGTCAATTTTGTCTAATTCAGGAAATTCAGGGGCAAGTGTTCTTACCATTGAGATTCTCTCATCTAATTAAAAACACTGATTTTTAAAAAGATAGTTGAATTTAAACTCATTTTCATTCGTTAAAGATATCTTGAAGTGAATCAAGATCATGGATAAGCGTAATATTGGTGAAAGTTGGTTGAGGAAGATAATTTACAGGATCTAGGATGACTACATTATTCTTGAATTCTCTAGTTAGTTCTCGTTCGGCGGCTAAAATTCCATTTAAACTCTTTGAAACGCCCATGTGGAAATTCTTCTTGCGAAATCGTCCTTTTGACTTGAGATCAAGAATTACAAAGGTTTTACGTGGTGTTATCGATTCAATCTCAAGGCCACAAAAAGTAGCAACTGAACGAATTTGATTTACAATATCCTTCACTATATTCACTTCCATCAGGAGTTTCTAAGACCAAGGTATCAGTAAATTTCCTATCTAGCTTATCGGGTTTTATTTTATAAAAATGAACTCTTATTTGATATCCGGCATTTTTGGTTTAAAAGTATTCTAGTTAAATTTTCCGAATTCTCTATCCAGAAATCCGTGGGGAGAAAGTCTAAAGGTGGTTTAATAATGTTAAATCTTATGAGGCTTATTTTTTTAAGTAATATATCGTCTATTCTATCTATTTTCTTCCGTGCATGTAATCCTTTTCATTTTAAAATAGTAGTTCAACTTGTAAGTGTCTTTTCAAGCTGAGATTGACTCAAAATTCCATAAGGAGTAATATATCCTGTGATGAGCTTGCTAGGGGTTATATCAAAAGCAGGGTTGCTAAATTCTTCCTCTTCTGTATATAATGAAACAATATGATTTTTATTCAGAGTGCTCGAAAAACCCAGTGCATGTTTTATTTCATTGGAATCACGGAATTCGATTATTATATCCTTTCCAGTTCGAGTAGAAAAATCAAAGGTAGAAGTAGGAAAGGCAGTGTAAAATGAGATGTCGTGGTGATTGGCAAGAACTGCGAGATTGTAAGTGCCAATCTTGTTTGCAATGTCACCATTCCTTGCCACACGATCAGCACCAAGAATAATAAAATCAATTTTTCCTTGTGAAATGAAAAAACCACTCGCAGAATCACATATTACAGTATGATCAATACCATACTGGCTAAGTTCCCAAGCAGTCATTCTACCCTGAAATCTGGGCCGTGTTTCATCAACATAAACGTGAAAACGTTTCCCTTCCTCCCATGCGTGGATAATTGGAGCAAGAGCACTACCGTAATCAACCAAGGCCAATGCACCTGTATGACAGTGAGTGAGGACATTCATACCTGAAGTAATTAATTCTTTACCAATTTGACCAATTTTTCGTCCCTCATCTGCGATATGATTAGCATAATCTTTTGCACGATTCAGAGCAGTCTTTGGAGTCAATGGATCATAATTTTTAATGAAATCAAGTCCATTTTTGAGATCGACTGCGGTAGGTCGTGTTGCCATTAATTCATTATAAGCGGTTCTGATGTGATCTTCGATAGCTTTATGTCCCCAAAATTCATTTACAGCTTGAGCTAATCCATAAGCTGCAGCTGCTCCAATTGAAGGAGCTCCACGAATGATCATTTCCTTTATTGCTTTAGCTGTATCCTTATATGTTGAACAGGTATGTACTTCAACTTGAAATGGAATTTTTGTTTGATCGATCATCCGAACAACTTTGACATCGTTATCCCACCAAACTGCGGGTGTATCTATCATTTTCCCATCTATTAGTAATTTCAAAGACATCCTACTTCCTTTTTCTTAAAGTATAAAGGACTGTCCTTACATAAAAGATGGTTTGATTAATATAACTTACTGATATACGTATTTAATTGAAGTTTGAATTTTAGGGATTAATTGAAAAGCCTATTTAGGAATTTGGAGATAGTAGTGTATTTTTACCTAATTAAACTAGCTCGTTTTATTAGTAAAAGTGAGCAGGCAACCTTAGCTGAAGATTTAAAGCAGTTACTTACTCCCTACGCAACCTTCCTAGAAATTTCAAATGATAAGTGGGGTGCAAAAAACCGTTTAATCATGGAAATAGAACCTTTAACAAAAAAATTATCAGATTTGAATCAAAAACTCCGTAAAAACCCTGGAATAAGTTCAATCATTCTTTTTACTCCACAATTGTTTAACTGGGAGTTTTCATCCTTCCCTGCTCTAATTAATCAACTGACTAATTTTTTAAGTACCCATAATCGGGAAAAATCATATGTTCTTGATTTTCGGGTAATAGGAAAATTACCATTCCATAGAAAAGCTATTATAGATAGATTAAAACGGAAAAAATTTGTATACCAAGGAGATAGTGAATTTCATCTCTATTTAGAGATAAAACCACAAAAAAAGAATCAAGAGACCGATCCGATCTTTCAAGCACGAATTGGAACAAAATTTAAGCATGAATTTTTATTCAATGGAACTCCTCAAACATTCACCCCTAAACTAGTTCTATATTCACCATTTACAACTCAAGAAGTCGCGGATTTCTTTCGCCTGGGTCTTACATTTAATGTCTTAATTATACTTACAAATGAAAACGGTAAAGCTCAAGACTTGATTAATAGAGTACAAAAAACCTTTTTTAAAGGGTTAACAAAAATATCTTTCAAAATCGTTCCCTCACTTGAACAATTAACAATAGAAAATCCAGATTCCTTTTTTGGATTTTCCTTATGGGGAACCAAATCCATCAGTGAATTCCCATCTATTGTTCACTCTTTACATTGTCAGGAATCTGAAAAACCTAGTATTTATTTTGTATTTGGAAACGAAGAAAAAGGTCTCCCCTTATTCGTTCGCTATAAAATTCCTATATTTCGTATTGGAAGACCAGCATCTGAACCACTTCGAGCCTCACAAGCGGCAGCTTATGTACTTGGAACTCTCTATTCTCTTTAACAATATGAATTCTTATTCCAGAAGCATGTTAGATATTGGCATTTCATAGATAAATTTTTGTCCTAATCGAGTGAGGATAGTCGCTATTTCTTTTTCCCATAATCCAGCACGAATAATGAGATGGGAGCCAATGAAAAAATCCAAGGGAAGACGTGAGTATAACTGTGAAATATCATAAGTTTGTTTATAAGTTGTCAAAACGAGGGGCACCCAAGATCTTGTAATGGATTTGATTAGTTTTGAATCGTCTATCCCAAATCCAATGTTTGTTGCAACGTTTTCTTGAATTGCATGGCTTATGATATACCCTACATCATCCATACGATCAAGTTGAGGAAGTAATATCGCATCTATCCAAGCTATTCTATTAGGAGAAACTAGCATATTACTCAGATGACTGTCTCCATGGATGTATTCGACACCACCTAATGACTGTTCTAATATTTCAGTCCAATAATTCAAGAATTTTTCTTCAACGCACGTCTTTAACAGATTGAAAATAGGATTATAAAGTTGAACATTAATTTTTTGACGCTCAGTACCATGTAATCGCGCTAATGCATATCCAGCGTATCCCCATCGGTCAGCTGGTTTAACTGCGAGTTGAAGTAATGGAACAAATCCACTTAAGAACTCTAGAATCAAGGCTTTAACTTCAGGAATAACATGAATTACCTCTGGCGCAAATAATCTATCTGGAAACCGACGAATCCGAGATGAAATCTCTTGATTTTTCTTCCAATTCTCCCAATCTGTTTGACGAATAGTTAGTAAACTTGCTAATTTCCTTGCATTATCCACTTCCGCTTCCAAATCGTTGGCAAACTTTATTACAATCCCTCCATCAACTTCACCTGCTAAGGATGTAGAAAGAGCAGCTTCAATGACATAAGTTTTACCTCCTGCTCCCTTATATGAGCGAATTTCTTTTAAGCGTGTATCAGAGATTCGACCAGTTGTGATCTGTATATTTTGAGTGATTTTATCACTTGATTGGAGAATCAGAGCACGAACACGTTCGTGTATCTTTTTCTGTTTGTTATTATCTGGTTCAATTATGCTCACGCTTAAATCCCCTAGCGTAAATATTGTTGTAGGATTCTTCCCCTTTCTACCAACGCATAAAGCCCATCAACTGCATCTTCTGCTGTGTTGAAGACTGTAATACCATATTTTTCAAATTCAGCATTTATAGTAGGATCTGGAAGATTATAAATAAGAATAGGTTTATTTTCATATTCTTGTTTAATTAGAGCAATTCGAGCAGGAGCATCTTTTGAAACGACTGGTGCATCAGACCGTGGTACAACAATAATTCCAGAAACAGTTTCCTCTTTTAAAAAAATCCGTGTAACCTCTGCTATGACTTCTGTAGTTGCGCTTCCCGTCAAATCAAGAAATGCTAGTGGGATCTTCTCCTTTCCTCGAGAGAGAGAAGTCTGAACACCATGTTCTTTGATGACTTCCTCGACTTCCGTAACTGCTTCTACTGATAGTGATCCTAACTCTAGATTATATCGATTCATCCGATATAGTGCCATCGCTAGGGGGCCTCCTGTGTTTCCTACAATTGCAATCTGATTACCAAAGGCAGGAGGTTGACTATATAGCGCTTTTATTGAATTAAAGAATTGAGAAGTGCTATCACACTGAATAATTCCAGCTTGCCGTAATATTTCTTTGTAAAGTCCCATGGTACTAGCGACAGCACCAGTATGGCTCCTAGCTGCCATGGTGACAAACTCGGTCATCGGTAGTTTTAAAGCAACAATAGCTTTTTTCCGAGCTACGGCTTTAGATACTTTTATAAATTTCCTTCCTGCTTTTACATTTTCAAGATAGGCCCCAATAACTTTTGTTTCAGGATCCTGTCCAAAATATTGGATAAAATCGGTTTCATTAAGATCGGCCCCATTTCCATATGAGACAAATCTCCTTAAACCGATCTTGTTTTGTTGAAGTGCTAGAAGAAGATCAATTGCCAGAGAACCAGATTGAGAAATTAAAGAAACATGTCCTTTCTTTGGTAATTCGAAATTTGGAAATAATGTGTTCACATGGGTATTGGTATCTATAATTCCAAGGCAGTTAGGCCCAATCAAACGAGAATCGCCTAGATATCTTACTAATTCCAGTTGTAGATCATCTCGACCAATTTCTGAAAAACCCGCGGTAATGCAGACAATTGCAGGGATTCCACGCTCAGAAGCTTCTGCAACAGCTTTAATTGCTAATTTTGCAGGTAAAATCACAACTGCAAGATCTGGAACTTCGGGAAGGTCAAAAACACTGTTATAACAGCGAATACCCATTATTTCAGGAGTATTTGGGTTGATAGGATATATTCGGTTATGAAAAGGAACGACAAAATGATTAAAAACAAGACGACCGTATTTTTTTTCGTCGGAAGAAGCTCCAATTATGGCCACAGACCTTGGTTCAAAGAAAAAGTCAAGCAAAGGTTGTCCCATCAGAAAGTTTTTCAAATCATGGTCAACAGAGGGAAATGAGAGAGATTTTTACTAGTTTGGAGACACATCTCACGAGTTTTATTCGAACTATAGTACGTTTCGGAGAATAATTTAGGCTCCTTAATAAAAATCATCTTTCTCATATAATTAAAAAAAGCTCCTATTTCTAGGATTTTGACATTTTCTACAAAAATTTGTGAATTTCTTCGCTTTAATCGTTGAAATAGGAGTTCCACAGACAGGACAAGGTTGTTTACTTTACAGATGGTCAGGTAGTCTCGTTTTTAGTACAAATCCTACCTTGGTTGGAAATATAAGAAGACTATCTTTTAGCTTCACCTGTTGGTTAGTAAAAACCAGTATAAACTCCCCATTCTTTGGTTTATACCCAGGAGGTTTCGGTCTCCCTTTAAATTTTGATTTATCATTTTTCCACGCTCTTATAGAGCCAAAAAAGGCTTTCCAGCTCCTATCAAGGATTTTCAACACCTGTTGACTTGTCTGAGCTGGTAGTTGTTGATAATTATTCGAAGTCTTAAGCAAATGGTACAGGGCACAATAGCGAATCCAATTTTTGTTCTTGAACAGTTCCTGACGGATTTGATAATTCCCTTCATTATAAAGGTTCTTCGAGAGATGACAGAGCCATGAAAGGCTCTTATACTGCTGGATCCAAATCTGTTCTGTTCGTGTTGAAGAGGCCACGACACTTATTCCCTGAACTTACTGGTTGATCCCTGAAACCATTAGTTAAAGACCTTTCAGAGATAGACCTCCTTCCATATTAGATGATTATCTTTCTCTTAATGTCTTCTTCTATCCTGTTGTTTTCTCCTCCAAATACTTTTCCGCGCTTGTTATGACCCATCCTTTTCTTCTCCTCGTTTGTAACATTTGATTACCTCATCTGATTATATTTATTATCAATTTTAATCCTTCCTCTAATTTTTATCTAGTTCCTTTTTAAGCAACTAGTAAAAAAATGATTCAAATCATTTAAAACTGTAGTCATTAAACCCGCTCGTAAATCCTCGTCAACATTGGAAAACCCTGGGCCAAAAAAATAAGAAAAAAGTAATATTCCATCCTTAGTGGTAATATTTACAACTATCATGTATATTTTCCTCTATTATAAGAGAGAGAAGGCTTAATTTCTCATTTCTAGAGTGTTAAACGGTAAATTAAAAAGACTATATCCCACCTTTATCTATATGAATGGGAGACTCTATAAACTTATATGCAAAGGAAGGTGATTTCTGACAATTAAAGTTAAAATTTTAAGAAAAATTACCTTAATCCAAAAGGAAATTGACTATGTCCCTTTTAATAATAGATCCCACTACATCAGGCGCCTCAGGTGATTTATTAATCGCTTCTCTTTTAGATTTACAGGAAGAGGTTTATCGTACCGAATTTTGTCAACTCTTTCAGAACCTTTTGGTCGAATATGATCCTGATTTCCAAGTGGAATGGTTATCTGTTAAAAAACAGGGTTTTTCTGGCATACAGATTAAAACTTTGGCGAAAAAAAAGTTTCCTCCCCAAGAAATGCGAAAAATAATGGAAAAGTTATCCAAAAAACTAGAATTGTCCTCTGAAAGTTATAAAATTGCTTACGACGCATTAACGTTCTTAATTGAAGCTGAAAGTAAAGTTCATGGTCAATTAGATCAGTCTGAAGATCTACATTTTCATGAATTAGCCCTCATTGACACTGTATTTGATATTATTGGTTTTGTCTATCTTTGGGAAAAATTAAGATACCTACATTCAGAAGTGAATATATTACCGATAGCAGTAGGTGGGGGGTTGATCCAAATAGCCCACGGGACAGTTTCCGTTCCAACACCAGCAACCAATGAAATTATTCGCCAAGGTAGGTTATTAATCAAAGGGGGACCAATAGATGGAGAGCTTTTAACTCCTACTGGCGCATCACTTCTTGCCTCTTTGAACGCAATCCCTCTTGATTATCTTCCATTAATGACAATTCAGAAGCTAGGTCGAAGTTTCGGTACTCGTGAGTACAAGAAAGGTACTCTAATTTGTTTCCAAATCATCCAAGGTTCTAAACCTTCAACGTTGATAAAAGAGGAAATTAATATCTTAGAAACAAATGTTGATGATGTGGATGGAGAAACGCTTGGTTATCTTTTTGATGTATTATTTGAAAGAAAGTTAGTACTTGATTTATCAATTCACAATACTATTACTAAAAAAAATCGACCAGGATTTCTTATTCGAGCAATTGTAGACCCATCAAAATCCTTTGAAGTAACAACATTCTTATCTCGCGAATTGGGGACACTTGGAGTACGAATTCTTCCAGGGTTCCGTCATATTGTACCCCGTAAACAGACATCCCAAAATATTAAAGTAATGAATGGAAAAGAAACCATACGACTTAAGAGAGGGTTTATAGATGCAGAATTAATCTCAGAAAAGGTAGAATATGAGGATTTGAAACGTATAGCTCGGGAAAAAGAAGTTCCATTACGAGAAATAAGAAAACGTGTTCTCTCGGAAATTAATAAGGTGGATGAAGATAGTGCGTGATATTGAAACTATTTTGAAACAGCTAAAAGAGGGAAAACTTAGTCTGGAAGAAGCAAAAGCTGAATTAAATTTATTTAGTCTTGAATTCATTGAAGATGGTGTTAAATTAGATATAGGCAGACATCTTCGAAAAGGAATACCTGAAGTTGTCTATGCAGAGAAAAAGAGTCCAAAACTGTTAATTTCAATCATTACAAGATTTATGGCTGATAATCCAGTCATCCTACTTTCCAGGGTTTTAACAAAGCATCTTGACCTTATTAGAGAAAAATTCACAGAACAATTTGATCTTCACATCGCTCCCTCTTATGAACCTTATACGGTTACAATCACATCTAAAAATTATCAATTTGGATCTCCCAACTGTAATATAGGTCTTTTGACAGCTGGAACATCTGACATCCCTATTGCAGAGGAGGTTAAAGCAATTGCCCGCTTGATGGGAGTGGAGACTATCCAGTTTAATGATGTCGGGATCGCAGGAGTCCATCGTTTAATTTTGCCTTTGAAAGAAATGGTCAAGAAAAACGTTAGAGCAATAGTAGCTGTTGCAGGTATGGAGGGAGCCCTTCCTGCAATCGTCTCTAGTTTAGTAAACGTCCCTGTCATCGGTGTTCCAGCTTCAACTGGTTATGGTTATGGTGGAAAAGGAGAAGCAGCCTTAATGACAATGCTTCAGACATGTTCCCCAGGACTAGTCGTCGTCAACATTGATAATGGCATTAATGCGGGCGCAACTGCTGCCCTAATTGCAAAACAAAGTAGTTGTGATGACTAATAATCAAGTAGGGAGTACATTTTATTGAAATCCCTAGAACTAAAAAAAATGAAGATCATCAAAAAATCTTTCAAAGGATAGATCTAAACCCATTTACAAAGGAAGATGGTTTTATGTCTGAAAATGAGAACAAAGAGGAATTAAAAAAGGAGTCAGATACATCTTCTACGGAAGATACTGATGAAGATAAAGAAAGTCAAGTGGAGCAAGAAACTACACCCAAACCCAAGAAAAAATATGTGTTCAATTGTACAAAATGTGGTACTTGTTGTGAAAAAAGGGAGTATGTACCAGTATCACTTGTAGATATTCGTATTTGGACAAAATCTGGAACTATAAATGCTGTTTTTCCAAACCTGAAGTATCAAACGCTTCAAGTAGGTGAATCAGAAGAGAAGCAAGCTTTCATGACCCTTGTAATTAGTGGTTCAGAGAATGGCTGTTCGTTATTTGATCAAGAGAACCGTCTTTGTAATATATATCATTCCATGCCCTTAGAATGTAAAGCATTTCCTTTAGGTTATAATGGTAAGAATTATTATATCAAGGATAAAACAGTTCCGGGATTGGGACATGGGACAATGACCAAAGAACGTCTTATCGAAGATCGTGATAATGCTCGAGCTGATTTTGAAGCACGAGTCGAAACACAAATGATGTTACCTTTATTATACTCATTATTTATGCAAAATTTAATGGAACAGCAACAAAAAGTAATGGAAGAGATGCCAGAAGAGAAACGTAAGCAACTTGACGATCTATTAAAAACTTCAGAAGAAAAGTCATAGCTCCTCTATCTTCGGAGAAAAACCGCAGTATGAGCAAGCCCATTTAGCAAATGGTAGCATCTCTTTTTTACGTGAAGAAATATTTACTATTTTGGAGTAAGGTAATAGATTTCCTTTCTCACACCGTGGGCATAGGGGAGTTGTCACTAAAGATGGTTTTGCTTCAATTAAATCGGTTAAAGGTGTAGGGGATTTCTTATTATCTTTTTTTCTCTTTTTTGGGAAAATATTGGGTTCAATCTGAGCTTTTTTTGTTTTCGAAACACTCCGTAAAGGTTTAGGTGGAGTGAACTTATTCAATTTTTCTTCCTCCTCATCAGAGTGAATTTTACTCAGGGGAGTCTTATCAAAATCCTCCACTGGACCTATTCCCTTTAGGGGAACTGAATCGATACAGCTCCAAAAATCGTCAGGTTCCCCTCCTTGGTCTGCGGACCTAATCCGAAAAGTCATCCCATAGTGTCCTCGAATCTCTGAAGCTACTGTGCTAGAAATGAATCGGGTTCGAACATCAGCTTTTTCGCCGATCCAGATCCAAATTTCTTTTCTTCCCTCTACAACGAATATAAAAACTTCTGAGGATCTTAAATTCTCTTTTCTGAATTGGACTGGATCAAAGAACCCGTCATTTTGGACTTGATATGCTACGATTCGAGTATTTTCCAAAAAACCAGCCACTCTACAGTTAAACGAGTGTGTCTCCCTAAGATATTAAGAATATAAAAACTTCAAGATTGTCTTCTACTTGATATTCTATCTTCAGATCAAAAAATATTATACACTTGAAATTATATTAGCTGGAGATTACTTCATTAAAGCTAAAAGTGATCTTATTTGAATGATCTGAAGAGGAAGATGTTCTAACCTCACTGTTTTAACAAGTATATTATAAGTAGGAGTTTTGATAATCTTCTCGATACTAGAAAAATCAGTAATTTGTTTAATATTATTTTTATCTTCGTAAAGAAAAATCTCCATAGTGAACTCCCTCATAAGTAAACCACGAAGAGAAGATCGCTTTCGTCGTATTAAAATTCTTGTATCTGCATCTAGAAGAGAGAGTACTCTTTCAGGAAAAATAAATCCTCTCCTTAACCAAACCATTTTTCCTTTGGACTCAGTGAGATCTGTAAATGAAGGCACCCAAAGGAATAGCGACTCCATCAATACAAATAACCCAATAATAACCAGAAAGGAACTAATGACTGTAATTAAAGGATCAGATAATACAGCAGAGTCAGCAAAGTAACTAGCCTCGGAGGGTTGACTCGATGGAAGGGATGATTTTCGAATAGCTTGTATTGTGGGCTGTAAACTAATTATTAGAAACATTGATGAAAGGGTGGTAGCTAAAACTACAATAAGAGTGATTTTATATCTCCGAACTCTCTTATTTGGCAACAACAACAACAATATTCACCCTTTATGTTTTCTATCCTGAAGTAATTCCCGTAAAGATTCTCCGTGAATTTGAACTAGTTCAACTAATCGATTAACAAGCTGGTTATCAAAATTGGCGTATGTTAACTTCAAACGGGAGTGAACCTCATCAATTCGGACAAGTCCTTGCTTTTCCAGGGTTTTAAGATCACGGTAAATAGATTTAGATTGAACAGAGATTCCTAGTGCTCGAGCTAAATCAATTCCTGAACTTCCTTGAGGATAAATCGAAATTAGCTGCATAAAAATTAACCTTTGATGAAATGATAGTGGAGTGGTAAATAGAAAGATCAGGCTAGCATAATAATCCCTAGTCAACGCATGAAGCCTGTTTGAAAGAGATTTAGCATATTTTTCAATTTCTGGCCTCACTTGAGCGGTTGTTTCAAGTGAAGAGAGGATATCACGAAGTGAATCGATCTTTTCTGATTCTGACGATCGAATAGCCATTTAATGACTAAGCTCCTTTAGTTTTGTTTATTACTGTAAATCCATAGTAAGTGTTGGTGACAACACCAGACGTGTTTTATTTACATATTGTCAGAAAGATCTTGTTGTAAAAAAGAAAGCATAGATTTTTTTGTGGTTTTATCATGGTGCATCAATATACTAGAAGCGTTTTAAGGAGAGTTAAAAGTTTAGCTGAGAATTCAAATGAACAAAAAGAAGACACATCAGAGATAAACTATGAAAGTGTGATTAAAGGCACTACTTTAGACGTGTATTTCTACCTATTACGGAAGAAGAGCGCTGCAGGGGTTCGAGAAATCCAACGAAGCCTGGATCTTTCATCTCCTAGCGTTTCCAGTTATCATTTGGATAAGCTCGAGACATTAGGGATAGTTCGTAAGAACAGATTTAGCAATTATGAAGTAACTAAAAAGATTGATATCGGTGCATTAAATCAATTTGTTATGATTGGTAACTTCACTCTCCCTCGCTTCTTCTTTTATGCGATTTTCGTTTCTGTGTTATTTATAGGGTATATCATCTTATTTCTAACATTACCCCTCTCCACAGGTGAGGTTTTTGCCCTCATTTTTGGACTATTCGGAGTTTCTGTTTGTTGGGCAGAAACCATTCTCAGCTGGCGAAATAAACCTTTTTGACTTATGCTACAGAAAACGTACCCTCTCTCGCATATCAATTTCTGGGAACTTCGGTTCTTGTTCAGTGTCACGCCAGAGCTCATTCATTTTATGCTTTTCTATTAGAATTGATATCTCCTTTACGAATTGGATTAATTCTCGGATCATTCGTGAAAAACGGTACATTGACATTTCGTCAAAGCGAAATCCAAGAAAAACTCTGAGATCTTCGCTAGAACTTGTTGAAATAACTCTACTGGCGAAATAATGACCTTGTAGTTTTATCACATTCCGAAGAAAGGAATGAATAACGTCCTTAGACTCGGTTGACAAACGTGTTAAACCATTTGAGAAAAAAGAGAGATGAGAAAAGTCTTTCTCTAATGTGATATTAATGTCAGGGCAATTCTTGATTGGGAGAAGAAATGTAAAACTGCCATCATGTGAATCAGATAAAATGACATATTCTAAGCCTAAAAGATCCAACCAATGCTTAATTTGCTCAATCTGCTTAGGAAATTTTATGTGCTTGTTGATTGGTTGAATAGATCGCATTAAATTCATATTCCTTTGAGATTAACCCGAAATTACTTCAATTTAAGAGGAAGAATAGCCTGTTTTAATGATTTTTCTTTTTCTTCTCTCTCACTCTACTGTTAGTTCAAAATGTATAGGATTTAAAAAAGGAATCAGTGCCATCAAAACACTTTGTTTTAAGATATCAAAACGTGTAACGATATTCCGAGTTAAAAAGCCCACAGCACCTTCTTTTTGTTTAATATTAGATATTCCACTTATTTTTGACACCAAATCACCTAAGTCAATTGGAGGAACACCTGTTAGTTTCTTATACCATCTAAGAGGGATTGGGATTTCGCAGGCTTTGACTGTTTCAATAATTGAATGATTTCCTATTGAACTATAAGATACAATCCTTGGTTGGTTATCAGGTGTTTGAGCTACCCCTCCTTCTATTCCAACGTAAAAATTAAATTTTGGATTCAGGTCACGTGCATAGATTACCCTTTGTCGTGATAATAAGCGGGTCTCAGCCTCACCAATAGGTTGTGATTTTAGGTAAATGCCTTCAGAGGAATTTTTTCGGAATCTAAAGGTGTCAAAGATTGAACCTGTGAAAAAAATTGAAAAAGCATCACGGGCAGCCTGGATCTTAACAGGATTTTCACTGATAACTAGAACTTTGATTACCATTACTCAACACAAGTTTCCAACATATGTTTGACTTTTCATAGAAGGTATATCATGTATTTACTCAAAGAACGATTTAGAATATTCCAAACAATAATAACACGCCTAAATAAAGTGTTGTGATTGCTAATCTCACAATAGTCGCTATTCCTTGAGTCTTAATGAATTCTCCCCATCCAATTTTCTCTCCCGTCTTTCGATAGAGTATAGATATTCCAATAACGGCTGAAGGAGCTCCAATTGGGGTAATACCCCCACCAAAGTTTGCCCCAAATATGGCAGCCCATGCAATAATACCAGCGGGAAAATCTTTTGCCTCAACAACCTCCAGTAATATTGGACCAAACGCAGCAGCCACGACAATGTTATCAACAATACCTGAAATTATTGCTATAACCCACAGAAGAATCGTTGACGCCCAAAAAGAGTCTGGAGGGAGAATAAGAACCAAAGATTCAGCTATGAAATCCAAAACCAGGACGACATCTAGAGCGTTGATCAATACAAATAATCCCAAGAAAAAGGCAACTAAGATCCAATCGAGTTTCTCGAAGACTAATTCGAGTTTCTTACCAGATGTGACAATCATGATAAACCCGCCAACCACAGCGACCAATGCAAGGGATAGACCAAGTTGCTGACTAAACATAAATCCCAGAATTGTAAGAGAAAGCACTATAATTGAACGATAAAAAGCGTTCCGATCCTTAATAGCGGACCACTCATCAAAATCAGATACTTTCATAGCCATGAGTTCAGGATCTTTTGCTTTTTGAATTTTGAACAAAGGAAGGAAAATTGCAAAAGATACAATCATTGTAATAATTCCAAGTGGGGCTCCAATAAGTAAGAAATCAAAAAAAGTGATCTCAAATTTTTGAGAGATTATTATATTAGGAACACTACTAATAAGCGTCATGATTCCGCCTGCGGTAGTCATTGAGAGCTCTGTAATAATATATGGTTTTGGATCCAACTCCAGACGTTCACAGGCAATAATAGTCAACGATCCAACAATCATCATTGCACTGATGTTGTTCACAACAGCTGATAATACTAGCGTTAAAGCTCCAAAATAAATAAGGAGATTCCTAGGATCTCCTTTGCTTGCTTTCAAAATCTTTATAGCTATAAAATGGAATACTCCGCTGTCCTGCGCGATATCCACGATTATCAACGTTCCAATAATTAATGCAATTATTTGGAGATCTTGGAAGTGAAGCAACCCTTGTTCAGTTATCGTATCCCCAGTATGGTGAGGATCGGGAACTTTTAGATAAATGATCACAATCGTTGCCGCAATTGCACCAATGATTGCTGCAAGAGTTTTATCAATTTTAGGATGAATAATCCCAATATAAGTCAGAATAAAAATGAGAAGAATTAGACTGACATGGATTAAATTCAGATTAACAGTCACAGCGACTCACTTAATCCCAAACGACTAAACAGTTGTACCCTTCGTTCAGTACTTGTCTCGTAATTACGGCAGCAAAGGGATCAAGATTTTCAGATATTTCTGCAACGCTTCTAACAAAAATGATACCTGGGTTAAGCTCCTCCAAATACTGTCTGACGATTTCTGCCACATGACCACTTTTAACATCCCAAGTAGGAGACCCTAAGATTATTACATCGTCAATTTCTTTTTTGAGGGAAATAGATTCTAAAGTTTCTTCCATCTTGGTAATTAACTTGAATTTTGCTCCTTCTAGATCCAGCACAGCTTCTGGGTCGCCAGAAGGTAAATCTAGTCTTGCGACGGTTTCGATAACTTTGTCGTCCACAATTCCCACTATTTTGAATTTAGTCTTTTCAGTTGCAAAGGACAGTGCCCTTCTGTACAATGCTACAATAGACGCTGGTTGCTGTTCTACAGATACAAATGCGAGTACCGAATCAGCGATAACATGTTTTTTACCGGAAACAAGTAAAAAATTAGCGTGGATCTCTCTTTCTCTTAAGAGACGAAAAACATAGGTTCCTAGGCTTTCATCTTCACTGGTTTTAAATAAGGGAACCCCTGTTACTTGTATTTGGGCTCCACTATCCTTAATATGCTCAATAAGCTTTCTACTGAGTTTATCTTCAGGTTTAACCTTTTCTTGGAATACTTGCTGTAATTTCTCAATTTTTGACGATATGATTTGCTTAATCTTATAATCTGTTTTTACGTCCTCTCCCTTGACAAAGTCATTCACAGTCGTTTCTAAATCAAATAACTCCCTTCCTATGGACGTTGAAAGCGCTTCAAGCTGATCATGATATGAATCACTGATTATAATAGAAAAAGTCGTCCTCAAACGTTTTACTAACGAAGTCGCCACTTGTAAAGCTTTGAAACCTTGCGGGGAAGAGTCAACAATCACTCCAATCCTTTCGATCTTTGGATACTCATCAATAATCATTTTGGGTTTAGTAGTCTTCTTGAACATAGTTTCTATCGATTCGAGCTTTTTTTCTGACAAAATAGAGGCCTCACCCTAGGTCAGGAAGTACCATTTTAAAATTGTGTCATCAATTTTATTTAGAAGAATGAGAACTAGTATTCGAAATGTCAGCTCACTGTTCCAAATTCACTTAAAAATAACAGAAGGAGTAACACACTAAAAAAGGAATATTATCCCTCAAGCCAATGAACGATCTTTGCTACAATAACCCAAGCAGGTTTTACCTCATCGTATAAAGTAAGAAGAGTCCAGTCTTGGATTGGAGTAGGTTCAAAGTAACGAAAAGCTTCTGCTTCTCCATGTTGAAATCCTCCAATTAAAAACACCCCTGAAGAAAGAGGGGAAAAATTCGTCAGGCTTTTAATAATGGCTGATTCTTTCTTGTTCTCAGATGGGATATCGCATAATATTATTTCTGATCCTTCAAATTGCCGAAGTAGCTTACTTAGCGTGCAATGTGTGGCTGTCAGGATCGGTTCCCCTGAAAGAGGTACTCTTTGCTTTAATAACAGCTGTGAAAACAATCCACAAAATCTATTGTAGTTCACTGGTACTCTCCATTGAGAAGGAATCTTGATACACAGACTATTACGTGTGTGTATGAAGACCTGGATTATTCCCTCTTTAAATAGAGGAGAATAAACTACGTTTAAAAGTGAATGATGGATAATATCAGGTCTTCCTCGCTTTTCCTGATCCTCTAACGAGTCCACTAATGGCCTGTGTATTGCTCCATCCAACAATATTCCCCTATTTTTCTTTTTTAGGTTTTGATGCCATTTTTTTCGAATCAAAGGATGTTTCCGCAAAGCTTCGGGGATTAATTCGAGTGCAGATTCAAATAAAATTATTGTTATCAATATTGAGTCTCCTAATTTCGCTGATGAAAGAGATTTTGCACAGATATCGTCAAATGACCATCTTCCGACAAAAAATAATAGTATGGTCATTATGAAATTCTATTTTTGACATTTCCCACACAACTTTTCTCAGGCTCCATTTCTTGAAATCCGTCCGTTATTTTTTTAGTTATCCTACCCGAGTTTGTCTCTTAAAATTAATTCTTTAAAATTGGGGTGCCTTCCTAAATTTTATATTAATTAAATCTCAAGATATAATTGTGATTCACATGCTTCAAAACTACTATGTTCCCAAAAAACTGAGGACTATTCATTTTCCTGGACAAGAAATAGAACTTTGGCTTAACGAAAGTAAAATATCTAAGTTGGAAGACGTTTCTCCTAAAGAAAGACCATTTGTCAAAGATTTTATTGATAATCTTGAAGAGCTGGGCTGGAGAGTTCTTATTCAACCTTGATTGGAACCAAAAAGTGTTTATCAATGAATAGCTTTTCTCATAAGAATGGATCTCAATCAGGAGGACTTGCCAATGAAACTGGAGATGAGAGATGCTTTGAAAGTATCTCGTGTAGTCTCAGAAATTCCTCTTCCTCGGGTGTATTCTCTTTTAAAATTGTGGCTAATCTTTGAACGGTATCAATTCCCTGTAGTTCACCTATTTTTGTGAAAAATTTGTCATAAGTGGCCACGTCGACCTCTGCTAATATATCACCGACCCGGGCATAATACTCTTCAGTGATTTCACGATTTGATAACAAATCAATCAATATAGGGAAACTAACTAATCCTCGTGACAAACAGGCATCCTTAATAACTACTTGTTCCTCTTCAGGTGCTTTTTCTAAATATGTTATCAGGATATTAAACGATTTTTCACTCGATATTTCTTGTAAGGCATAGATTGTCTGTAATTTCGTATATTCCCCTGTTGTGCTATCAATCAACAGATTTTCTAACGTTGGAATTACACTGTCTTGTTTTGTCTTCCCCAAAATTTCAATAAACCCACCACAATTAATATCATTCTCACAATTTTGAACTGCATCAATTAAATAAGGGATTGCCATTTCTTTATATCGTCCCAAAATAGCTCGAATCATTTGATCTGTTCGTTGATCAAATTCGCCAACCATTGCTACTAGAGGTTCAACTCCACTCTCATTCCTCATTTCCTCTAATGCGTAGCCTGCAGAAACTCGGGCTTCTATCTCTAGTGTATCATTTGTTAGAGCTTCATACATCTTCTCCCCTGCAGGTGCAGCATATTCTTTCATCCCAGCAAGCATGAATGCATATTGTTGTTTTACGTTTGCTGGAACCTCATCGTACTTTTGTAATATTGAAGGAACCCGTTCTGGCCAGCAGGCTTCCCACATGGGTGCTTTGTGGCATTTTTCAAATATATTTAGCTCAAATGGAGCGATTTGTTCAGCTCTACAGGAAAAAGTAAGACGTTTTCTTATGAGGAAAGGACATTTTGTCCGATAATTCATGTATGGAACATTCGTACGCCACGAAGCTAATTGATAAGCTGTTATTTCGAACCAACGAATAACAATAGAATAAGAAAAGAAGAAAAGAAGGATTGTCCCAGCTAAGGTTCCAAGAGAAACACCTAGAAAAAGGGGGATGAGTCCGCTCAAGACTTCGTAATACTGAAAGAATAGTACCCATAATATAATCGTAAACATGGTCATGAAAACAGCATTCATTAAGTCAGAAATGAAACTAGGCGGGGCAGTTGTTGAATTAGGTATGCTATCTGATTTATTTAATCCCATCGCTAAATGACTCCTTTGAATAAATGAGATATAATGGTATTAATGTAGTTTGGTAACAGAAAACTAATTTAAGTTATGAATTTTTTGAATTCTGCTTAAAAACAAATAGGAAAAAAAAGTAAAAGAACTATAGATCCAAATTTGCAGTCTGAACTCTCAATCTGTAACTTCGATACATTGAATTATTAGTAGGAAATAGAGTCGTCAAATCATGGTTTGGCGACATATCTATTAACTAAAGATTTTTGCCCCATCATTCCATTTTACAATATAGTGGATGAAGAATGTTGTTCCCCACTAAACATTACCTTTTAATTGGAGACTGTACCAAAGCTAATGAGATTCCCGAATTGCCACTAATTGACCTTTTAGTAACATCTCCTCCATATTTTAATGCCCCCTTTGATTATAATGAACTTTTTGATAATTATGAGACTTTCTTGGATATGATGAATAAGTTTGCAAAGTTTTATTTCAAAGCTTTAAAACCCGGGGGTATCATTGGCCTTAATATCGATGATATGCTAATTAAAGGTATTAAATATCCAATTATTTCTGATTCGATTAAAATTCTAACTAATATAGGTTATTCACTAAGAGGTAAGATTATTTGGAGAAAACCTGAAGGATATATTAGAATTAGTAGGCGAAGTGGGGTTTTATTACAGAATCCATATCCAATGTACTATTATCCTGATAACTTACTTGAAGTCGTTCTTGTTTTTCAGAAACAATCTCCATTGGAAATTACCAATGAAAAGACACATTATTTTCAGGATATCTGGGAAATAACTAATGTTCTACCTTTGAAGGGACGACTTGAAACTGATATCGCTGCATTTCCAGATGAATTGCCTAAAAAACTTATTAAGATCTTCACCCAAAAAGGAGCATGGATTTGTGATCCATTTCTAGGTTCAGGAACAACAATGAAAGTTGCAAGGCAACTTAAACGAAACTCAATTGGAGTAGAAATCCTAGAAGAACTAATACCTGTAATTCGTAAGAAATCAGGATTTTCATCAGAAGATCTTACTAAATACTTTGATTCAGACTCATTAATGAATGATAAGTTTCAAATTAGGAGAATTGAAGACAAAAATACCAATCAGATAGATATCTCAAACCATTCATTGCTTCCCCAAGCTTTGAAGGAATATGAACCTACAAATAATTATAAATATCATTTAATAGTCTTGAATTGTAGAAATATTCCCAAGGTTGTCCTCAATGAGAAGTTATCGAGAGCCATTAACAGTTTATTTCCTGGCCGAATTTTAGCAATTTTCTTTGAATCGTTAAATAATTCAGGATCTTTGTTATCTCTGAATGAACTAGCTGATTTTGTGATGAACCATGGATTACGTCTCCGTGATAAAATAACAATTCAACATCAACCCGATAAACAATGGGAAGTTAACACTCTATTTGAATCGAAAATTGTGTTTCATCATTGCTACTACGAGGTCTTGCTTTTCCAAAAAGGAAAATTTAATTATAAAAGTAAATCCAAAGAATCAAAGGAAGATTGTCTGATTGATAAAACTAAATTTCAGAGAGAAAAATGGTACTTAACATTATGGGATTTTAGAGACCATTCTCGGGAAATGACTGATCCAATTGTCATAAGAAGGTTACTAGAGCTCTTTCTTTTCAATAAGGAAGTTATTGGTACAAATTTCGCACAAATATCCTGTCTGAAGAGACAATTTACCTCGGACTTTTTCAATCTGATATAAATTTATAATAATGTGTTAATTGGTAGATTAAGATGGCTAAAATGTGGAGTCCTCAATTAGTAGTACTTGATCTGACTGAAGGAGAAATTTTCCCAAAAGTACCAATTGAAACAAGAATAGTTGAAAATTTTCTTGGTGGTCGTGGAGTAACTGTCTATCTTGGCTATCAATCAATTCCTACAGATGCTAGTCCACGTGGGCCAGATAATTCGGTTATTTTTGGAACAGGAGTTCTCACTGCTACGAAATTTCCTTCAACAGGTATGGCTGTTGCGACTTTCAAATCTCCTTTGACAAACACTTTATTTACTTCGGTTGCTACTGGACGGTTCGGCGCAAGCCTAAAACAAGTTGGTTTGGATTTCTTCCAAATATCAGGCTGCGCCAAAACTCCCAAATATATCTTAATTGATGAATTTTCTGATATAACACTTGAGGATGCAGAAGGAATCTGGAAAAAAACTGTGTCTGAAGCAGATGAATGGTTACGAACTAAACATGGGAAAGATATTAGCATTGCAGTAATCGGCGTATCAGCCGTAAACCAGGTGACTTATGCTGGTGTAGCAGTTGATCGAATCCATTTTTTTCGACGTGGAGGATTGGGAGCTGTTCTAGCTTCGAAGAACATCAAAGCAATCGTAATAACTGAGACCCCAGAAATTCGAGAATTAGATGGGCTATCACTCGAACATATAAATCAATTTAATAGATCTATTGAACTTTCTACTTGGTTTAAGATGCTTCATAACCGTGGGCCATTTTCAATAATGTTTTCAGTAATTGAAAATACTACTCTTCCAGCCAAGAATTGTTCTCGTTTACTACAACTAGCCCAGGAAAAAGTATCATCCTTTAGAGGTTACGGAGAACCGCTTCAATGTTGGCAATGCCCTGTACAATGTCAACGTAGCTCATATCAAGATTTTGCAGCATTAGGACCAAATTTAAAGATCGTAAATATTGAATCTATTCAAAAAGCGATAGAATCTTGTGATCAAGAAGCAATAGATCCCCTTTCAACAGGGGCAGCACTCGCTTCATTATTCAATATTCAAGAAGATAGAAGAAAATTATTAGATATCGATCTTGGATTTAATTGGAGTAATCCCGAGATCTATTCTTTGATCGAAAAAATCATAAAAAGAGAAGAATTAGGGGATCAATTATCTCGAGGTGAGACCTATCTTTATCAACAGACCAGTGAACCATCCCCCATGATTAAAAGTCAGATGGGAGGAATGTATTACTATCCTAACATTCTAGGTTTAAGTTTAGCTACTAGTATTTCCCCATACGGAGCTGATAACTTTCATTCCGATTTCATGATCTTTCCTGAACTTTTGGGGTTTCCTTTTAAGCTTAATCCGAGCTCAAAACGAGGAAAAATCAAAACTATCATAATCCTTGAAAATTTGGTTGCAGTTCTTGATTCTCTTGGACTTTGTTCTAGATATCTCCCCTTTTTCCTTCAAATTCGCCGAAGATTCAGGTGGTTATCGCCAAATCTCCGCAATAACCTTTTTAATCTGATTCCTGATATTCTAATTGGGAATTTTGGATTGGAGCTACATATCTTACAATCCCTGTTAAAAAAATTGTCGGGTAATAATCTGACTTTTAATAAATTATTAGCAATTGGTAATCGAATAACGCTTTTAGAACGAATCTTTAACACACGGACAGGGATGGCCAGAGAAGAAGATCGGTTTGCTAAGTTTCTCAAGAAAAGACCAGATTTTTTCAAGACGCATGAAGAACTGCTTACTGAGTACTACTCCCGAAAGGGATTTACTCAGAGAGGATTAGTAAACAAGCAAACTTTGAAAAAGTCGGGATTGCTAGGATTAATCTCTATCTGAGTTTCTTTGTTATATGTCTATGTCTTCTTTTTTTGAGCCTTTAACGGAAGGGATGTCCCTTTAAGCAAACTTGTTATTCTAGATAGATTGGAAACGAGTTTCTCATCTGTACTAATGAAACCGAGAGAATTAGGTAAGACTAAGACTGAATTCTCATCTCCAACTACTAGACTCCCTGATAGATTCTTTGCCTTCAATTTATAGAAATTGATATTAACTTGTTTGACAACTTCAGTTACCCACTTTTTACCCTTCTTAGAAAAATCAAAGTCCGTTATTATGAATATTCGCTTTTCTGAGGGAATCGCTTTCAAATCAGCCACTGATAAGAAAGTTGGATTCGATGTCATAATTGAAACTTGTTTGGATGCTGATTTTATCATATCAATAATGAACTCGTTTTTAGCCTCATCAGAAGGTAGATTGATGGAACGAATAGAATCTATGGGTTTAACACGAGAAAACTCGCTAGCAAATGCTTGTAAGGTTTCTATATGTTGATTGTTTGTATTTGTTAAATTATCAAATAGTTCATGAGTTCGGTCAAGTATCTCTGAGATTTGAATTCCGAGCTTTTCTGTTAGAGTTTGAGTGACTTGGTTGGCTTTTCCTGTAAGCGCAAGCGAATAATTGTTGAGATCAGTATTGTAAGAGTCAAGATTTGCATCTAGATCCCTTTTAAAGTCACTACTAGTATTATCAACTGTTTCAGATAATTCTTCCCTAAATTTCGTAAGTTTTTCGAGTAATTTGGCATTCTGTTCAACGATGATTGCTGATAACTTAGAAAAAAGATTTTGAATTTGTTCTCGCGACTTTTCAACCTCTTTGGTGGTCATTTGAATACTATCAGTCAAATCTACGGATAATGCTTCAATATTCTCAAACGATGATTGTGAAAAAGCATGCAACATTTCATTTAATTCATCTCTCACCTCAGAAAAGTCGAGAGTCTGACGTTCTTCCTTCAAATATTTGTGTAGCTGATTTGTATACGTAGTCTGTGAACTAGAAATTAAATCTCCGAAATCTTCTAGATAGGTTGAAAGATCTTCCTCTGTTTGGGTGTGGGCTGCATCATATGATGTAACTAATTCTGGAATCATTTGTTGATCAAAACGTTCTATATGTGACTGTAAATTCTCCGAAATTGCAGATTTCAAACGTTTATTCGCTTGTTTCACCTTTTCCTGTATTTCACGTAAACCAAGGACGTCTTCCTTAGAAGGTTCAAGATCTAGGATCGTACTGAAAGATTGTATCGTCCTTTCAACGTTTGTTTTTACAATTACTTCTAAATTTTCGAGATTTGCTCCAATAGCTTTATCCATGGCCTCTGAAATATCCTTTAATCGTGTTCTACTCTTTTGCAACTCTGTATTCCAGTTTTCTATTAGTTTTGCCAGACTTTCCTCGGTTTTCTCCTCTAACTCATGATTTGAGCGTGAACGTTCCTGAATTAAATTATCAAAAACCTGAGAAAATTCTTGAGACTGTTCTGGGGTCCTTGTTTGGAATTCTTGATCTTGATGCAAAATTTGATCTTTTATACCGGCGCTTAATCCTTCTACAGTCTCAAACAGTTCAGTTTTTAAAGTTCCTACCTCTTCTTGAACTGTTTTGGTAGAATTCTCGATTTCTGACGTAACAAAACCTGTAGTAACACCAATTTGATTTTCTAGATCTGTCAGGGAGTCTGTATAATATAAATCGATATCTTCAGTGATCTTATCAAGACTATTAGTGGCACGCTGTAAAGAATCAGTTACTAATGTAGTAAGCTTATCTCCGCTTTCTTGAACCTGTCGTAATAAATTATTGACCTCCCCAAAAGTAGAGTTTGAATAACTGCTATAATAGGTTCTAAGTTCCTCCATAGCATCTTTTACTTTCTGATTCTGATTCGAAACTTCTGATTCTAATTGATTAATAAAAGATAAGATATCGTTTGTTCCTTTCTCTTGATATTTTTCAATATTCGATTGATGTAGATCGATTACTTCAGTTGTTGTCCTATGACTCTCAGCGATGAAATCTGTGACAGTTTTCTGACTTTCTTCAATTGTTTTGTTCAGATCAGTTTTAAATTTTGTAAATTGTTCCACATTTTGACCAGAAAATGAATCAATTATAGCATTCAGGTTGATTTGTTGATTTTCACTATTTTGATTAATTTGATTAAGCTGATCTTCTAATTCAATTGTGAATTCAGTTTTTATTTGGCTAAAACCTTCTTTAATGACATCAAGGGTTCTATTAAGGTGACTTTGTAAAGTTGTATCCAATTGAGTGATATATTTAGAAGAATTCTTTTGATTTTGTGTGAAAACATGATCGATATCATTTTTCAGTTGCGTGATTGAATTCTGAAGTGATGTTTCAATATTCATTGTGAAATTCTCTGCAGAAAACCTTTCATTGATATCCCCAAAACCTCCCTCCATTGCATTTATTACCTGTTGGAAGTTACGAGCGGTAGCTTCAAGCTCAGTGTTCATAACTTTAGCCCTTTGCTCAAATCTATGCTCCACCTTTTCCAAAAACGCCTCTTGAAGATTAGTGACTGTACTATTCAATTGAGTTGTTGAACTAATTGCCTTTCGAATTTCATTTTGGCCTTCTTCCATTGTTTCCTTAAATGATGTATCAATTCTCTTCTGAGTACTTGATAAAGAGTCGTAGATATCAGTAACAGGATTTAATGACGTTTCACTCATTCCATCCTTGAGTTCCAAAACAGAAGTATTTATAGAGTTTTTTAACATGGTCTTAAAGTTATTAGATCGCATAGGAACTGATATCAGTATGTTGCCAAGTAGTTGGACAATTGATTGAGATAATCGCTGAAGGTGATCAACATCCATATCTTTTCTCGCAATTGATTTTTCAATCATTGTTTGGAATGAATGGATAAGTCCTTCGAATTCTTTACTCCCTTGGGTTAATCTGTTCTTTGCTGACCGTCGAATTTCTTCCATGATGTCGATGGTAGCTTTTTGTGCACGACGATAGTTTATTTCCAAATTATTCATATCTGCGGATAAGTGAGCCTGTAATTGCCGCTTAAATGTATCTGAAATTGATATTAATTTTTTTTCTGAAGATAGTTTCGTTAGTTCTGTATTTAAGACATCCAATGGAGATCTTTGTTCTTGGATTAATTCAGAAGCAGATTCAACAAATTCCTTGAATTCAGTTTTTATTTGGTTTGAACTATTAGTAATCGCGTTATTAGTTTGTTCTTTGACTTCTATGATTGCTTGATTGATATCTTTATCTATTTCGTTTGCTAAATTTTTTACTACACCCTCTAAAGCTTTTGTTATCTCTTCTCCTAATGTTACTTGTAATCTTCTACGAATTTCGTTTAGAAATTCTTTTTCATGTTTCCAAGATTCCTGTAGTCCTGTGCTAAGATTTGTCTTAAAATCCTCTGCGAAAGATTCAGTACTAGCAAAGAATTCTTGAATCTGATTTGTAGACTCCATTTCTATTGCGGTAACAACATCTGACAATTGAGATTGAATAGATGTGATTTTATTTACACTCGTTTTGATGATTTCAGATAGCTCTTTTTCATATTTCTCAATAGACCCCTTAAGAGTTCGTGTACCTATTTCAGGGATGCTTTGGAAACCATCAAGAGCTTTTATCCATTCTTTCTCGAAAACTGTTGAATCCGAAGACACAGAGGTTTGAAATTCAGTTTGTAAGTCAGTTACATTTGTAGAAAACGACGATAATAATGTTTCAGTAAGCTCTTCTGTCTGTTTTAGTCTCTGTTGCTCTGTTTCATCGAATTTTTCTTTTAAGGATGTTTGTAATATATTATTCGTAGCTTTAAATTCCTCAAGCTGCGTTTCAAGGGATTCACGAAGTTTTCCTAAGTTTTCGTCAATAGATTTTCGATGATCTTGAAAAGTTCCTGTGAAATCCTTTTTATTTATCTCAATCTCTGCAGAACTATCATTTAACAGAGCTATGATGTTTTCTAATGGAAGAGATTGTGAGTAAATTCCTGTTTCCTCATCGAATTGAATAAATCCCCTGTTAATTAACGTTAAAAGAGCTTGATCTGCTTTCTCAATATTTAAACTGCTTGTAAGTAATAATTCCTGTTTTTTTTGACCGCCAAGCTTTACTAATGATGAAAACAATTTATTTTCAGTCTTTGATAATGAATATCTATTTTCAGGATTTGACATAAAAATAACACTCCTAGTTAGTTTACTTTTTACATTAAATTAGTGATTTTACAAGTTAAATTTCAATCATATTCTCCAAATATGCGTCTTCCTAATCGAATCATTGTGGATCCCTCTTCTAGGGCTATAACATAATCATTACTCATACCCATTGATAATACTTTCATCTCAACATTAGATGGAAGTGAATCGTATTTCATTATATTCTCAAAAAGGATACACATACGACTAAAGTATTCGCGTGTATCTTCTGGGGAGACGTGAGGAGCGATAGCCATAAGTCCTTCAATCTTCAAATGTGAGCAAGGCCCTATTTCAAGTAAAACATCCTTGATTACTTCATCAGTTGGATAAAAACCAAATTTAGAGCCATCTTGACTTATATCTATTTGAAGGAGACATTTTACAACTATATTCTCTTTTGAAGCACGCTTTTCAATCTCCCTGGCCAGTGGTAATCTGTCAAGAGAATGGATCAAAGAAAATTTCCCAAGAATTTTCTTAACCTTATTTCTTTGAAGATGTCCAATGAAATGCCATTCAGCTTTAGTAGCCCCACAAACTTCAATCTTTGTTAAAGCTTCTTGAACCCTGTTTTCTCCGATGATTGGTCTTCTTTTTAAGCGATTTAGAATTCGTAAAACTAGATCAGCTGTTTGACCTTTGGTAACCATGACTACTTGGGGGGTTTCTCTGCCATGCGAATATTTTTCAAGCAATGAGAGTATTTTATGATAATTCTTGATTATGTGATCTTCTTCTATCACGACTAAACCCTGCTGCTTAAAGCATTGACAATTATTTTTATTAATAGATGAAATTTGCTATCAATTCATCAATCTCAAAAGTAGATAAAGAGTCTTTCAATGTTGTTCTTTCAAGATTTTTTCCATAGGAGAAGAACACTCCATGAAGTATATCGCGCAACCTCAAATTTCTGATGAAGAAATCTCCTTAGTCACACAAACAATACGTTCCAAAGGATTTGTAGAAGGAAAAAACGCAAAAAGTCTTGAAAAAGAGTTTGCGGAATTTGTTGGCGCCAAACATGCCATTTGTACGGTTAATGGAACAGCAGCTCTACACTTAGCCATGGAAGGATTGGACATTAGCCCTGGTGCCGAAGTAATTACCTCTGCTTTTACATTCATTGCTTCTGCAAATGCGATTTGTTTTGGAGGTGGGATTCCAATTTTTGCGGATATTGAACCTGACACCTTTAATATCGATCCTGATAAAATTAAAACTCTAATCACCCCCAAAACGAAATGTATTGTTCCGATTCATATTTTTGGCCTTCCTTCTGACATGAAAGCTATTTCAGATATAGCAGAAGATAATAACCTTACGATAATTGAAGATGCTTGTCAAGCGCATGGAGGACGTATTGATGGACAACATGCTGGCACGTTTGGAGATGTGGGTTGTTTTTCTTTTTATGCAACAAAAAATATGATTAGTGGTGAAGGAGGGATGATTGTCACTGATAACGAGGAACTGGCTACGCGAATAAGAAGTCTCAAAAATCATGGGCGAGGGCCTAGTGGAGGTTATCATCATCACTTGATTGCTTATAACTTTCGACTCGCAGACCCACTAGCAGCCATTGGATTAATCCAACTCCGTAAACTTCCCAAAATGTTAAAAAAACGGCAAGAAAACGCTGAAGCCATAAGAAGCACGATTATAGAACTTGAATCGCTCAAAGTTCAGACTATTTCACCAGGAACCACCCATGGACATTATATTTGTGCTGCTGTCTTAGAAAATCCAGAATTTTCGGTTGATGATGTTATAGAAAAGTTAAAAAACTTAGGTATAGCTTCTAGAAGAATATATTCTATTCCATGTCATCAACAACCAACTTATCTAGAGGGGATCAAAAGTTGGCGATGGAGTAAGTTTGTAAATTATCCTGATTACTCTCAGGTTAGTCTTCCAGTCACTGAAAAGATCGCACAATCTCACTTTGAAGTTCCCATCCATCCAGGGGTCACTACTGAGGAAGTTGGCACTATTCAAGACGCATTGCAAGATATTTTTTCTTAAGCTAGAGAATCGAGTAAAATAGCTAACTTCTAACTCACATACCCTGGCAGCCAGTCAAACAAGATATTTCTCCCAATTTCCCTGAATTCACGTTTCATTTGGTGAATATTAGTAAAAACTCCCTCTCTCATTGATTCGAGCTGAAGATTTGCCAAGATTTTATTTAATTTAGGTTGGGTGTTTTTAATACCTGCAATGAGATTGGAATACCTATCTACTTTCTTTTCAGTTAATAATTCATTTGTATAGAGTTGAATCTGTGTGGATAATCCCCCTGAAAGAATTTTTAGCCCTTCATCGCTATTAAAACTGTTGGGATCATTACAGGAAGTCAAAAGTTGATCAAAACACTCCTTATTAGGTAAAAACACATTTCTTGCCAAAACACCTCGTAGGTACATCTGGGTCGTTCGTTTTGCGAAAATTAGTGAGAAAGGAATTGAAGTCATATATTCAGTCATTCGCATCTTTTCACTATTCAGGATTGAACCCGATACGTCCTGAGCTTTTTCATACATATCTAAAGGTAATACAATACCTGTTATTTCTCGATGGTCAGTTACTATTGACCCAGGACCTAATTGAAATTTTACCCAATATACCCCAAGTCCGGTGATGAGGAAAAAAGGTTCTCCAGTTGTTTCTTCAAATCCTGATAAAGCAACATCAGGTAATAGTACTACGTTGTCCTGGAAGATTTTTTGGACAGGCTGGTTTAAATAGAATCCATTAAAGTTTGAACCAAGGAGTTTTCGCCATGAAGGGATGAATAAAATCTGATCCAAAGCACCAAATATCGCGCCTTTTATCTCTAAAATTTGATTATCGATTTCTTGAATACGTTGATCTGCTTTATCGATAACAGAGTTTAGATTACGAAGGCCGAGACGATACGGGTAGTCATGATCGTTTTGGTATCGTTTCAATTCGGGCATCGAAATACCAGTAATCTCTTCCAGGTCTGCATAAGATAAATTCTGGCCATAGTAAGCTTTGATCCCCTCCAGAATTTTTTTCTCTGCTTCAAGCACAGATATCTTTTCTTCAATCTCTTTTTCGCGTTGAGACATTTAAGTTCGTTCCACTCTTTGTCTGTGATAAAACCCCTAAAAGAAGTTTCCGCTGAAAGAACCTACCTAACCCATTATTTTCTTTTTTTCTTATAACCTTATCTTATCTCAAGTTGCTCCACCAGAAAAAAGTCAAGATAGAAAAACTCTGATATCATCCCAAATTTCCAATGCGAGTCGGTGTGTGTTAACACCCCGAATTAATATATTTCCACCTTTAAATATGGTCGTTAAAACATTATTTGCCAATGTAAAAGTAAGAGAATGAGTGCCTATCTTCGTAACTGAGTATTTTTTTTCTAATTGGGATTTTATTTTATTAATATCAAAATTTATTTTCATTTGAGGAACAAGCATGAAATTATCTTCACCACAGATATCTAATGGAACCCATTCATCATTAGGTGATTGAATGGTATACTCAGCTGATTCTGAACAGACTGAGCAAGTTGGGTTTTTTAAGATGGGGATTTTATCGAAATTAAGACTCTTTAGGTCAATAAATAAGAGGATACCATTTAGTGTGGATTCCCCCCTCAGTAAGATATTTATAGCTTCATGAACCTGAATACCGGTTAAAATTGGAAGCATTGCAGGATGAACGCCTGTAATATCACAAGTCTCTAACTCATCATCATTAATCTCATGATATAGACAAGAAAGACAGGGGGATTGTTTCTTTAAATTAAAAACAGATATATTTCCAGAGCGGGCGCTCACTCCACAAAAGATAAGTGGAATTCCTTTTTGTACACAAGCTCTGCTAATAATGCGCCGAGTCTCAAAATTATCGAGTGCATCAACAACAATGTCAATCCCCTCTAAAAGGTCATCAACGTTTGCAGCCCCAACGTGACATGCATGAGTATCAACTGTCATAACTGGATTCAATTCTTTTAACCGGTTTGCAGCAACCTCTACTTTCGCCCGATCTAAATCAGCATTCGTATATAGTGGGGTTCTATGCAGATTTGTGTGTTCTACAATATCACGATCAACGATTCTAAGATATCCTATACCCATCTCAGCTAATAATAGTGTGGAAAAAGTTCCAAGGCCGCCAATACCGACTACTAAAATACGAGCCTGTTTAATTTTTAACTGTCCTTCCTTTCCAAAATCACTTAAAACAATTTGTCGGGCGTAACGAAGCTTTTCAACCTCTGATAGTGGTTCTTCCATGATAAACTATCTTCCTAGATGTATAACGACCATAAAACTTAGAGAATTCCTCATTGTATAGAAACATACACACGAATTCAAAAACCTTATTCTGCTTTAATTGAAGGTTGTTTTATTTCCATTTTTTCCCAAAAAGATGCCATTTCGCGCTCTAGGTCATTGCTTAGTAGCTCTCTTGGGTTTTCTTGGTAATAATAAGCGGGAAAATAATTCGAATATTGAGGAGTCGCAAAACGACGTCCAATAAAGAGGATGATTCCACGATCTGAAGACGTACGGATTAATCTACCCGCAGCTTGAAATGTCCGCGTTAAACCAGGGAATTGATATGCATAAGCAAAACCATTACTAAACCTCTCTTCGTAGTATTGCTTAAGTAATTCTTGTTCGAAACTCACAGACGGTAAACTAGGCCCAATAACAATAACTCCATCTAAAGTTCCTGGAATATCAATTCCTTCAGCAAAAATTCCAGCGGTGACAGCAAAAGCTAATACGTGAGGAGTAGTCTCAAGTAAATTGATGAAATTTAAACGTTCAGATTCATGCATTGAGGGGGTTTGTTTTAAAATTAACAGATCCTTTTTCGCTTGTATAAAGTTTGCTACTTCATCTATAAACTTGAATGAAGGAAAAAAAGCAAAATATTTCCCGTGTTTTGCTTTTAATACATCTTGAATCAAATTAGCGATATCTTCATAGAAATATTTTCGCTGTTTATACCGTGTATCTATTGTGGGAACAACCAAGATTTTTCTGTTTTTAGAAGAGAATGGTGATGGGAAACGTTTATATATGGTTCTATCAATAGGAAAACCTAATAAATCTCGATAAAATGGAAACGGAGTAAGAGTTGCAGATAAGGCGATTGATGATCTAAAGAAATGAAGGCGTTGCTGAAGAAATTGGGATGCATCTTTACACAATATCTTGATTCTCCCCTCATTAGAGTGGTATAGAATCGAGAATTCCTCAGCGCTCTTTGCTAATACTGCGGTTTCAACGAAATCACGAAAATGATAAAAAAAGCTTAAAACAGGATCATCAGGCCAATGGAGCTCTTTTGTCACCAGAAATCGAACATATTGGGTCACTGCTTCTTCAAACTGAACCATAATCTGCTGAAGTGACTCAAGATTAATATTCTTTAGAAGATGTGTCGAAATAGTGGTGTTGTACTGAGCTCGAAGATTTCGAAATATCCTTTCAAGTTTAGGTGCAAGAAACTCAGGTAAGGGAATGCCATTAACTTTTTTCTTAAGTTGTCGTAATGATCGTTTAAAAGTAATTACTTCTCCCTGAGTCAATGTATGAGAGTAGTAAGACAAACTCCTATGAACTAAATTGTGAGCTTCATCGATAATCAAGTAATACAAAGGCTTCCTCTGTTTGGGATCTCCAAAAAATCTTTGTAAGGATACTCGGGGGTGGAATACATAATTATAATCTCCAACAATGACATCTGCATCTAAAGATATGTCTAAAGATAATTCAAAAGGACAAAAAGCTTCAGTCATCAAAGCTTCTCTTTCAATTGATTCTGCATCAATTACACCCCGTTTTTGGATTAACTTCTCAAGAATTTCTTCAGGATAATGCTGAATATAATTTTTCAAGAAAGGACAATAATCCTCATGACAGAAATAAATGCTATTTGTGCACATCTTTTCTTTCGCTTTTAAAGTCAAAGCTAGGAAATCTACTTCTTGATTATGAAATAATTTGAGAGTTTTTTCCACTATATGTCGTTGAGTAGCTTTTGCAGTTAAAAAGAAGATCTTAGTATTTTCTAGAATTGCTTTAGAAATTAAAGGATAGAGTGAAACGACTGTTTTTCCCAGACCACTAGGAGCTTCCATAATTAAGCATAATTCTTTTTCAGTGATTTCTCTGATCTTATGAACAATCTCCTTTTGATATTTACGATAAGGAAA
Organism: Candidatus Hodarchaeota archaeon; assembly: GCA_016840285.1. The sequence goes on from JAEOSR010000103.1 coordinate 36,409, forward strand.
AGGAAACTGTAAATGTTTTAGTGTACTCAGTTTCTTTTTAAAACGGACATATTGAGCTTCCTCATCAAGAATAAGTTGTTTTATCTTCTCGACGATAAAATCAGACATATCCTGATATGGAATAGAAACTGCATATTCTTGACTATCGAAACGATTAACTAAAATCAATTGTAATGACAATGGAGGAAGTTCAGCTTCAATTTGATTAAAAATCCACGCATAACACTGGAGTTGTTGCTTGAATGGCCGGATTCGTGGATCATCATGAGAACCACTGAATTGTTTCAAGAAAACTGACTTGATTTCCTCTATTTGAACTGAATCTGATGTTCGAGCTACTAAATCTATCCGACCACGAATGGTAACTTGCCAATCTTGAACTTGGAGCTGGTATTTGACAAAGTATTCAGTTTTATAATTGCTGTTTTGCTTCTGTTTTCGATTCTGAATCTCCTGATGAATTTCTTGACCAGCTTCCGCACTTTTAAATGTAAATCGTGTTTTTGATGATTTACGAGCCCCTAAAAATGAAAGATCTCGTACACTGAGTTGAAGGTCTCTCTTTTCACGATTAATCCGAATAGTCAAGGCAAGACCATCTGTTTCAGGTAAAATATTATTAGATTATTGTAGATAGGGTCAAATAATTCAATCGTATTCCTAATAATTAAGCAGCTCGTTACTATTACAAACATCAATTTTTAATTTTCTTACCTTAAAAGTTAAGCAGGCGTTTATCCAAGAAAAAAGAACCCGAATAATTTCTTCCTCCTATCTCACTAAGTTTCTCACTTATTTCTTTTCTCTTGACTGAAGAGAACGAATTTATTTGAATTAAACTTCTCATCCGAAGAACACACAAACTTTATGAGTCTTTTTTCTTTTTATTGAAAATGAGGTTGAGTTTGACTTGAAAGAACTTGGTAGCTTTGATGAGTTTCTTTCACGATTAAAGAACAATCCTTTCCTCAGTAAAAACTGGGCAAATCTGTTATTCATTGTAATTATTGCTATTCCCTTTTCCATCTTTTTTATTCAAGGTTTACTTTATGGATTCGATGAATTAGAGCATTCTGCCGTTTCTGGGATATTTATTTCCGCC
>JAEOSR010000104.1 GCA_016840285.1 Candidatus Hodarchaeota archaeon
AATTTCAGTATGAGTCCTGACGGGATCACAGTCACTACAGACCTTGAATTAGATTCTATTGAAGCTACCCTAGATATTCAGCTGAGCAGTGGTTAATCCATAAAATTGGGAGCAGTGGTCACAAAAAGTGACCCCTCCCTCTTTAATTATTTTATAACTATCAATTCTGGGGGTGGTGTTAGATTATAGAGAATTAATTTCTTTATTATCTTACAAAACATTCACAGAAGCGACCACAAAGTCTTCTACAACTACATTTTTTACAACTAACACTGATTATATTTGATATATTTTTAATAACCATTCAGCTTCAAGTCTTAACTTAATATTGATTTTTGATCTATCGGAGCTCCATGAGACTGATTCTCCAACTAAACCGATTAAGTTCTCTGCAGCTGTGCAAAATTTGTCATGTACTTTTCTTACTAAGTTCATCATCTAATTGCTTGATTTTGCTTTCAATTTTATCAATTACTTCATCCATCGAGCCAAGATAGAAGTCATAATAGCTATAGAAAATTTCCCCAACCTCTAAAATGCGTCTTGCTTCAGGCGTGTCTTGAATTTCCTTGGGTAGTTCCATCCATGCTTTTTCATCCTCTTCTAATTGTTTCATTTTTTGACGAAGCATTTCAGAGGCTACTTTCATCCTATCAGCAAAAATCTCAAGAAATGATCCAGAACCAACATGGTAAACCTTTTCCCTGGACCCACTCTGACGACTTTTCTTTACGAAGAGTGCACTCTCGAGGTTCTTTAGTGTTTTAGAGATTTGACCACGAGAATAACCAGATGCTTCTACTAGTTCTTTTTGGGTAAACGGTTTTGTTGATAAAAAGATTAATGCGTACAACCGTCCCGCAATAGGGTCATATCCTCTAAGCGTCCAAATTTCCTCAAATAGTTGAATAATATTGTTTTTAAATTCTTGTAACTTCTTCTTAGAGGAGTTTGGTTGACTATCGTACACTGGAATCATGTAATGAACAGAATTAGCACATCTAATAAAATTTTCGATATTTCACAATTTTTCCAAATTAGGAAAATTTATAAAGTATGGACAGGCCAGTCATCTACAGAATCCAATAAAATTTGCGATAATCATGCAAGTTGCAGAATTGTGAAAAAAAATGGAAACAAAGATTCAAATCAAGAAATTAACCAAATTTTATGGAAAACAAAGAGGTATTGAGAATTTAAGCCTTGAAATTTTCAGTGGAGAAATTTTTGGCTTTCTCGGACCAAATGGGGCTGGCAAAACGACAACAATTCGGTGTATGATGAATATCCTCTTACCTACAGGTGGAGAAATCTGGATCAATGGAAGTAAGGTGGAACGTAAAAATCCTAAGTTGCGTGAAAACATCGGTTATATTGCAGAAGCAGGAATTCTTCCTACAGGATACACAGCGAACGATTTCCTAACATATATTGAGAGTATGCGGGGTACGCCAAGCACCAGACGAGAAGAGCTTATCAAACGCTTTGATCTTCCTGCAAAAAAGAAAATTGGGGAATTATCTAAAGGCAACAAACAAAAAGTCAGTATTATTGCTGCTTTCATGCATGATCCAGACGTGTTGATCCTTGATGAACCTACATCTGGACTTGATCCTCTACTTCAGCAGGAGACCTACGATCTCATTCAAGACGCAAAGAGTCGTGGAAAAACAACCTTCTTCAGTAGCCATAACTTGGCTGAGGTTCAACGTATTTGTGACCGTGTTGGTATTATAAGAGATGGTCATCTGATCAGTGTGGTAGATGTTGATAGTCTTAACAAGGAAGTTTCCAGGGTTTTAGAAGTGACTCTTCGTAACCCGAATAACGACCAACTTCGGAATTTTGGAGAAAATTTACTCGAACTGGAAGAAAATCGCGCACGAATTCTCGTACCTCAATCAGATTCTATCGATAAATATCTTGAGGTTCTCATCCCAATGAAACCAGAGGAGATTGTTTTTCCTCCTGCGAGTCTTGAGGACTACTTCTTGAAATTATATAAAGGACAAGAAGAGGGTGCGAAATGAATATTTCGAAAACACTTCAGCGTTTTTACCTTCATGGCTTTCGGCATAGAACTGTTGTTGGACTAGCAATTTTTCTTTATGTTTTTTTAATAACTGGCATTGCAATGTTTTATCCTGGAGAAGAAGCCTTGATAGAGTTCATCCAACTTATGACATTTCTGGGCGACTTTCCTACCGACAATCCTGGGTTCTCTCTATGGTTGATCTTCTTCTGTGGTTTTAGCCTTTCTTTGTATCTACCTGTTGCTGGTGTATTTCTTGGAACTAACTTGCTACCTATTAACGAAAGCGATGGTAAAGAAATCCTTTTCTCTACTCCAAAATCACTAACAATATCATTCTTGGAAAATTCAGCAGTTGTTGTCATTTTGATAGGTTTACTTACTCTCCCCAGTTATATTGTTTCCCTGGCTCTCCTTTACATTAATAACGCTTGGGATGCTGTTTTGAACATTACAATTTGTTTTTCTATTGCAATAATGCTCGTAATAGCCATAACATTTCTTACTGCCTTCGGATGTTCTATTAATTTCTCCAAAGTCACTGGGTATGCAATTGGTGGATTATATATTGTTTTCTCAATTGTTGTGGAGCTAACAGCCAACCAGATAAGTGATCTTGATTCTTTGCGTCAATTAAGTCTGTTTTCTCAAGCAGAAGTCGTCAACAACAGCTTATCAGGAACCTGGAATGAGGAGTTCATTCTATTGGCGATTGGTCTTACCTCGATCTTAATTGTTGCTTCAATTGTACTATTGTATCGAAAGGATTTTTTGGAAACAGGAGTCCAGCAGCAAACAATAGTGGAAGAATCAGAACAAAATTCACAGGAAAAATTCTCTGAAAAACTATCTCGTATTCGTGCACCGATGGACAAATTACTTGGGAAATTAGGGTGGAAATACCCTGCAGTTAGAGATCAGCTTCATGCGAATGCGGCCCTCTTCATCATTTATCTCGGATTTATGATATTTTATGCCTTTTATGTCATCGGAATGTATATGGAGGAAGAATTGGGTGAGCTTTTGCAGAGTTTCAATATGCCATTCATGGAAGCACTACTGTTTGGAAATAAGATTTTAGATACCATTGTTGAACGCCCGCTGGAGACCTTCCTTGCTTTTGAAATCTATAGTTTTACTTGGATGATTATTGCACCGCTCTTTCTCGTTATCATTTACGATATACTAACTCGAGATTACAAAAATGGATACGCTGAGGTTACATGGGTACTTCCAAAGACTGGAACACGTATTATTTTAAGCCGAACTATTGCAGCTCTCATCTACTTCATAATAATCTGCCTTGCTCAAATCACAACCCTATTCTTTATGGAAAGTCTTCTTGGTCGTATTTCTGAACATGGAATTATGCCCACAGCAACAAGTTTTTTCATTTCGGTCTGGGGTTACTGTGTAATCTTTGTATTCTTCCTCTCACTTGCACTCCTAGTTCCTTCCAAACATGCTCTCAAAACTCTAATAATCGGATGGGTCTTTTTTATCCTAATAATCTTCATTGCTTTTCTACCTGGAAGTGATCTCTCATGGATGCGATTTCTAACACCCTTCGGTTATTTCGATCCGATTAGTATCATTTTGGACAAACGTACTTTTCTTGAAATTCTCCCCGAAGCTGTAATTGGGACTATTTTGACTGTTGGCTTTTATATTCTTGTTCTTACACGACGAGTACCAACCAAGGACTATCTGGTCTAATTCCCTTAAAGGGAGTCTGACTCCCTTCCATTTTTTAGTACTGATTAGTAGCTGAATCAATGAATTGGAAAAACATAAACTTACCCCAAAAGGAACAATTCCCTTGGGACACAAGTCAAGAAGATGGATGTGTGGATTATTATGCTACTACTATCGGTAAATGGCGTGTGTGGTTTGAAAATAAAGCTATTGTATTTGCTGAAGGAATTATATATAGCTTAAAGGATGGAAAAAAGAAATGGGCGCGTTTGTCCCATAGTCAGTGCCAAATTGTCAAGAAAATGACTCGGGACACCCAAAATCTGCTTATTAATGTATATGATCATAAAATAAGGGGGGTGTAAATGATCTTTTTTATTATCCGTTAACACCTTTGAATAGCATTGTGTGTCTTGTTCCAGGTGTGCTTGCCTTTATTGGAGCTGTATTTGGAAAGAAAAGAGCGTTTTATCGTGGCCAACGGATTAGTATAAATGTTCCGAATACTGAAACAAATATAAAAATCATCGAGGTATGTTTAGGGATCGTTTTCTTCTTTTTTTCTCATTATTTTTCTTTCTAACATATCTGCATTGGTTTTTTATGCAACCTACTTAGCTGTGATGATTATTGGTTTCACTAATTTCTGCATACCTCCCCACAAATCCCTATTAGAATTTTCAATGAGCCAACAAATTATCCAACCTGCTTTAAATCCCACTGATGTAGCATAAGAAAAAGACCTTACTTCAAACGAAACTTAAGAAGGATTTAATTTCTGATACTATTATTTTAAATTAAATTCCCAAGAGGGTACAGAATGGCCTACGTGGAAAAAATTCGGTTAAATATTTCTGATGAGGAGATTTTAAAGGATCTGGAGAAATATTGTTCACTAGCCAAGGAGCTTGGAGCTAGTGATGCGAAATATATCCAAACCAGCCATATTCCTGTTGATGACCGTGTTGTTTTAAAGTGTATTATTCCAAAATGTTTTGACTATGGTGTTTGTGCCAATTGCCCACCTCACAGTATTAAACCAGAGGATACTCGAAAGTATGTGGCTTTATACAAATGGGCTATCACATTTAAATGTGAAATCCCTTCCAATGTTATTGTACGAAAGAAAGAAACTGTAAAAGAACGAGTGGGAGCATATCATAAGACTTTCGAGATTGTTAATAAAATTGAAAGTACTGCGTTTTATGATGGTTATTATTTATCTGTGGGTTTTGGAGCAGGGTCTTGTAAATCCACTTACTGTTGGAAAGATGATTGTGCTGTCCTATTGGGCCAGAAATGCAGATTTGCATTGAAAGCAAGACCTAGCATGGAAGCAGTTGGAATTGATTGTTATCTATTAGCTGCAAAACTTGGGTGGGATATTTATCCTATTGGGAGTGACACTAAACCTGAATCTATCCCTCAAGGTACTTTAATGGGACTCATTCTTGTAACATAATTACATTGAGCGCAATCATAACCTTACTTTTAGACTAATTATTAAAAAAAGGGATATAAATGAATAAGATTTACGATCCTTCGCATTTTCCTAGCAAAATGGCTTTTACAGTTATAGAACACCTGAAAAATGTTAATAATAATGAAAAAATAGATATATTAGACATTGGATGCGGAGAAGGAAGAGATGATCTTTATTTGGCTCAGAATTTAAAAAACAGGCGAATAGTTGGCATAGATCCTTCTAGAAAAGCAATTCATAAAGCTAGAGATACATTATCAGGGGAAAATAATGTTGAATTCCATACTATTGGTTTTAAAGAATTAGATGAAAGTTATCAATTCGATGTCATACTTCTATCTGGTGTATATCACTTTTTCAATAAAGTTGAAAGAGGACTCTTTAAAGAAAAAATCAAGAAAATTCTAAAACCAAATGGGTGGTTTTTCCTTAGTACTCTTTCGAGTAATGATACACAATATTATGGCAAAGGAACACCAGTTCCCGATGATCCAAATTCTTTTAAGGGTATAACTTATCTTCATTTTGCTAGTAAGTCAGAATTTAAGGAAGAATTTAGTTTTCTAGAAATAATTGAGTTAGACGAATACTATCATAAGAACTATCCAAGTGATACAGACTATCATACTATGTGGATGTTATTTTGTAGATATTATTAGTTTGTAAACTCATTAATCATTGTCAAATTATGATTTCAAGTCTGTTTGGAGTTTGAGGTATACTATCGTTTACCCTAATAATGCTTATATTCTTTGAAATATTACACATAAAATGAAATCAGCGATTCTTCAGATACAGTTCTTTACCTACTAAATCATCTGGGTTTTATAGGTATATAACTCTTATTATCCTATTAAATATAAGTATTATCATCAAAATTTGTTACCTGGTGTTAAACCATGTCATTAAAAATAGAAGATTTGTCAAGAGATTATATTATGGGCGAGTTAACCGTATCCGCTCTTCAAGATGTCACTATTTCCATTGAAGAAGGAGAGTTCATTGCGGTTTTAGGCCCTTCCGGTTCGGGGAAAACAACTTTCCTAAACCTAATTGGAGCTATTGATCGTCCATCTAACGGGAAAATCCACTTTAATGGATTAGAATTGGCTTCTCTTTCTGAGAAAAAGCTTACACAATACCGTAGAAGGAATGTAGGGTTTATTTTTCAGTTCTATAACCTTGTTGCCTCTCTTACTGCATTCGAGAATGTAGAGCTAGCGGCCAAACTCACAAATCCCTCGGATGAAGCAAAGAAAATGGCGAAAGAGTTATTAGGAGAAGTTGGTTTAGGAGATAAGAGTAACAAATTCCCAGCACAGCTTAGTGGTGGTGAACAACAGCGAGTAGCCATTGCAAGGGCCTTAGCTAAAAAACCTAAGATTTTATTAGCTGACGAGCCAACAGGCAATATAGACAGTGAAACAACGGGAAAAATATTGAAATTACTCAAACAAATCAACAAGAACCACCGTGTTACAATGGTACTGATAACACACAACGTAGGTATTTCATATCTAGCAGATAAAGTCATTTATTTACGTGATGGTAAAATTTTCGGAACTTCTGTATATGATCCAGCCAAAGAAGAAGAATTTTGGGCCACACTCACAGCAGCTCCAGCTATTGAAAAAGTATAACTTAAGAGGTGTTTAAAATGAAGTTATTCTTTTTAAAGGCTTGGAGAGATTTAAAACGGAAGAAAATTCGATCTATTCCGATATTCATTGTCATCATTGTTGGCGGTATTGCCTCTATCATGTATAGCAATATTTATCTTACATGGTTTGAAGCGACAAACGCTTCTTGGGGAAACCAAAATCATCATCATCTTCTTGTAACTGTTACTCCCATGGATGCAAAAAATCTGACACAATTAATCAATAATGTTAGTACAAATTCTGAAGTGTTCCCTGATTTTGAAGTTCGATCTTTTCTTGAAGTAAAAGTAAGTAAAGATGCAGGAGATTCATGGATTACTGCTCGACTTTATGGCATAAACAGTTCGCGATCTTTACGTGTAGATATGTTCTATTATCACTCAGGCGAAACACTGTACAAATCTAGTTCCCTTAATGCGTCAGTAGTAGACCAATATACAGCTGAACTCAATGACTGGCAAGTAGGTGGTAGTCTCACAATATCTACTGATATTGAAGGTGTGGAGCCTTTCCTAGTGAATACAATAGCACATGTAGACTCACCCGAGTATATGGTGGCGCCAGGAGCTGCTGCAGCAGAATTTTTTGATTTCTGGTCTGGTCCTGTTATTTGGATGCGGTACACCGATTTATTAAGTGTTACAAATAATGAAAAACTAGCCAATCAGGTGGCATTTCATTTTAAGGATCCATCAAAGAAAAATATGTTTCTAGGGGAACTTTATACAGTATTAGGTGAAGATAATGTCTTAAAAACCGAGGGAAGGAATTGGTACATAGAAGTAATAGGATTAGAGTTGCTTAGTGTGGCCGTTATAATGGCTATAACTTTTAGTGGGATAGCCGCGATCTTATTATTCATTGTTTTAAAACGTATCATCGAAGAAGAACTTCCAACGTTGGGGCTTTTTAAATCCTTAGGTTTCACAAATCGTGAACTAATAACTAGTACTATGATCTATTCTTTGATTATCAGCTTGATTGGAGGGATTATTGGGTCCGTGTGTGGTGCTATTGTCGGAATTGGCTTGAGTGATTATATGATTTTTGAGTTATCAGGCATAAAGAAATTACCAACAGTTGGAGCAATATCTCCGATATCATTGCTACCTGCAGTTAGCTATTTTCTTCTTACTTGTATCTTGACTACTGTAGGTTCTCTCTTTGCTATCAGGAAAATCTTCAAAATGCGGCCTTTGGATGCGATGAAACCAAAAGCTAAATTTGAGCCGGGTAAATTAACATTGTTTGAAGGGCTGGTAACTAAGTTTCGATCCCTTTCTCCGTTATCAAAGTTCTCAATTCGTTCTCTTTTCCAAGATAAACGAAAAACTTTCTTCATTCTTACAGGAATCTTCTTAGCAACCTTTATCTCGTTCTTTGGATCCAATGTAACCTTTAATTATTATTCAGGTTTCGATAAGCAGATGAACTATTATCAAAATTGGGATGTCCAAGTTATTTTTCGAAATTACCAAAATGAGAGCCAAATTTCAGCTGTACTTCAAGAAAATGCAGGACAGATCAAAGAAAATGAACCAGGATTACTAGTGCCCATTCGTTTTTCACAGGACTTATCACGTATTTATAGTTTAACAGGTCTGATCCCTAATTCTAATATGCGGCGTTTTGACAAAGATATATTCCCTGCAAAAGGAGAACTTGCTATTACCCAAGACTTAGCTCTGAAATTTAAGGTTAGAATAGGAGATAATATTAATGTAAAAGTTTTTGATGTAACCCATACCTTAAGAATCGGAAACGTTCTAAAAGAGCTCACAGGGTCAGGGATTTACTGTACAATCGACACAGCACGTGACTTGGCTCAATTAGATAACAGTGAATCTAATGTACTTTTCATCAAATCTTCTGATCCAGACCAGCTCGCTTCAAAATTAGAATTGGACCCTGATGTATATAAAGTTGTAAATAAAATTGATCTCAAGGAAACCGTTGAGTTAGTCAACAATCTAACTATGGTAGTAATTTCGCTCGCATTGTTTGCTGGTTTATTAGTTGGTGCTTGTATCGCTATTACGATAGTTTCTATTTCTATTTCCGAACGTAAACACGACTTCATTAACTTTAGGGCGCTTGGAGTTTCAAACAAGGAAATATTTACTACCATCCTGCTAGAACTGATAATCACTGGGATTGGTGGTGTGGTTCTAGGCTTCATTGGCAGTGTTTTTATGATAAATGCACTATTTGATTGGACAGCGATGATTGGTGTGATCCTGATTTTTGAGCTATCACCTGTCAGCATTATCATAACAATTACGAATGTGTGCCTTGGAATCCTTTTAGCAACTTACTTCTCGCTCCGATCGCTCTTTCGTACTTCGATTTCCGAAGAAACAGTGAGTAGAATCATAGGTTGAGGAAGTTCTTTGGCTTCTTCCTTCTTTTTCTTTGATTTAATTTTGCAGAGAACAGGTTTCACATCAATGTCATTAATGTCATTTTTGATGTCATATTACCAACGTGTTATGTAATAATCTATAGATTTTGGGAGAAAAATCATTAAGATTTATTATTTTCTCTTTTATTTATCTTGAAGATATTGTTCTAATGAATCTTGAATTTCACTTATGAAAAACGTTAGCATTCTTTTTAATTCTAATGGAATAATCATTTTTTAGAAAATCTGACATCTAATTGATGAAAATTTATGTCTTTTTTTAATCCTAGAGAAAACTCTTCCATTTATAATGGCAAATAACGCCGTATAGAAGCCACCACTAATTCAAAATCATCGAACACTGCACTTTTAAACGGTTTCAGCCGCAGTTTTTCCTCATAAAGCTGCTCAAATTGCTTAACGAGATACTGAGAGATCGCTTGAGTAATGAAATTTTTTTCTGTGACAATTAACACGCACGAAACTTTGCGTCCTCTCGCCATGATGATATTTTTATCTCCAAAAGATATTTGGTCAATTCCTTTTTCACTCTTTATAGCGACTCTGAGGGAGATATTTAGGGCACTAAAGAATCCCCCAACTAATTGCCAATCCTGCATACCATAATCATCATCTTTAGCAATAAATGCTCTGGAAAAAATCACCAAATCGCTATGATGATCAATAATTATTACAGCTTCCAGACTAGCTGGAGTGAGAAAAAAAATGGCTGGATCCTTCTTAATAAGATAGTTCAAATATAATCCCCCAACTAAGAGGGGGATAAAATAGCTAAATCCTGGAATAGGTAAGGGGAGCATTGTATCGAGTAGAATCAGCACTAAAAATGAGATCATAATGAGTGACGTAATCAAAGCGGAGCGTGTTGAGACAACTGCCACTCCTCTTGCCTTAGCGATCTTTGAAACGTTTATCAATCGTTGAAGAGCACTATAGGCTATTAGAATGGTGCTTATTGAAAAAAGGAGGAAACCTAATGGATCAAAATTTAGTTTAATATATTCTGTAACATACAGGGTTAGAGTTGTTACATTTACCATGACAGATGTCGTATTAGCAGCACTTATTAGAGATATTACAGCTATTGAAGAATACCTATATTGGAAATCAGGTAAGATAAAAGCAATACTTATTGTGAATATACAAAGTTGAGCAAAGACGAAACCGCTCCGAAAGATAGTTTCGGTCAACGGATTTAATGTGTGAGGAGTATTTAACAATGCAGTTAGTACCATACCAGCAAAAAAAAGTAATGAGATGAATGATGCGGCGGTGAGAAGCTTCATTTCAAATATTGGACTCTTTCTCACAGCGTTGAATAACATTATCGAAGAAGCAAAGTAAGATGCGAATATAAGTGTGGAGATAATAAACTCGGTAACTATCATATTCTTTACAAAATAGGTTAATTAATAATCACTCTTAATTAAGTTTCCCCTCACTTTGAGAACAGGCAGATTCTACTTCGTATCATTCATTCAAGAATACGTGGGACTGACTGCAAGGGACGTTTATCATCTCTTAATAAACAAATAGGTTGTTGGATTAGGAATGAGTTTGAACTTTAATTTATTTTCTCAAACAGATCACGAATTCACAACTGTTGATTCAATGAAGAAGAAAGAATTTATTCCAACACTTCTCCCCACTATACTTGATTGGATTGAGAAAACAACTATCCAATGAAAAGAAATTTCTAGACTATTATGGTGATTTTCGTTTTTGAGAATATAATAGTGCTATTAGGGGTAACAAGATGGAAATTAAGGGAAGGGGTGTTCTTTCTTGAATAATTGAGGTTATCGTTGTGACCTGAGTTTCTGAGATCCCTGTTGTGGTTGGAATCTGTGAACTAGGTGGCAATGTTTTAGTTATTGGTTCTGAGAAGAAATATTCCAACAGATCATCTAGGGTATGTCTCCAAGCACCATAACTGTGACATTCAGGATTATATATCGCTTCTACAGACCATCCTTTAGCATCACAGATTGAAACCATGTTTTTTGTAGTATCTACCATTGGTGAGTTGAAGTTATTATTATTTTCATAACTACCAACAGAGAACCATACTTTCAAATCCAAAGAATTTGGAGCATGCGTATACTTAGTCATTATTTCATATGAGGCTTCTCCTTTGGGATAACTCCCAGATTGAGACGCTAATAATTTAAATGTTCTAGGTCGTTCTAAGATGACATATGCTGAGGTAAGAGCACTAATGGAGAATCCAAGATGTAATCGAGCATAAGGCGAAGGATTAGTTGCAAAATTTTCATCAATATAGGTATTTAAGCTATCCAAATAGGTTAGATATTCAGGATTACAATTATACCACTCAATACGAGATAAGCTATCGTTTGGATTACTGGGGTCGGAATTTTTATGGTCTATAAAGACTACGATTATTGGTTCGATCCGTTGATCTGCTATCAGATTATCTAGAACATCGATTGCTGACATCAAAGTAATATAAAACGATCCATCACCAGTGTACATTGTGGGGTAACTTCCCAAAGGATCATAATTTGGGGGAAGGTAAATTTGGACATTTGGATTATGCCAAGGGGTTTGAAGAGTTGTTAAAGTTCCATGAGGAATATCTGAACGATGAATTATATCAAGTGGTTGTTGAAACTGAGACATTGCTAATTCCGAGGCATTTTGACCAAAAGTGAAGGGAGATTGACGAGGATTACGGGGGTCTACTCGCCATTCATCTCCTCCATTTATTATAAAGAAATAATCAATGCGAGTTATTGGTTCAACTATGAATTCAAAAGATGTGTGAGGAAACTGTAACACATTATTAGAAAGCGAGTAATAGAAGAAAGAAATATTAGGAGCTAATCTGGTCATATTGATTGTGTTGTAAGCAGAAAAGTCTCCAATAATTGCGCAAGATTCAATCAATGTTGTTTCGTTATAATAAATAAACACTACATGCGAATCATTCTGAATCGCTGGGAAACCCCCACCATCAGTTTTTTGCCAAGAAATATAATTATCTATAATTGTAGGTCTCTCTATTTCTGTTGAATTGTTGTACTGAGAAAGAAAATCGTAGAAACCTGAGAATGTGATATTTGTTTCAATGCTTTTCAAGAAAATATTGTCATATACATCGTAATCTGCTGTTACTATTTGGACATCTTTCCTGATTGGATTTATTAAACTCACATTTGTCCAGATTAGAAACAAGATGATCAGAATGATACTTAAGGATCCCTTTTTCATTTAGACTCACCCAAGCAATGACCATAAGATTGAAGATTCACATGTTGAATTTAATGTTGGTCTGTTTGGATTAAAATAGATCTAGATTAATGCAATTATAACTACCAATCCTGTTATTTTGAAAAAGACTGTAATAGCTCGTCACCAACCTTTACAACATTCTCAACAAGAATATTGAAATCTTCTCGTTTACTTCGATGATTGGTAATAGCAACACGAAGAGCATAGCGGCCAGTAAGCATTGTATTCGATGGAACTGCAACACCGCTTTCTTGTAACCTTAATAGTAATTCTCTGTTTAAATCATTCAACGATGAATCAGGTAAACTATTCGATAAATATCTGAAACAGACGATATTCAGAGGTACTGGGGCTAAAAGCTCTAACTCTGGCGTTAATTTAATCAAACTTGCCAAATATTGTGCTTGATCGATGTTTTGCTGAATTAACCTTCCATATTTGAGAATTCCGTGTTCTTTTAAACTCATCCAGACCTTTAATGCTCTGAACCCACGTGATAATTGAATCCCATAGTCACTGAACCAGGTTTTCCCACCTGAAACCCCTCTTGTAGCATGTTCGAGATAGTCTGGTGTTAACGAGAAAGCTTGGCGATGATCTTCTTCCTGTTTAACCAATACACAACCGACTTCAACTGGCATATACATCCATTTATGGAGATCAAAAGCTAATGAATCTGCTTTACTCATACTAGAGACTATCCACTTCGTTTTTTCTGCTAGAATAGCTAATGCTCCGAAAGCGCCATCAACATGAAACCACATATCTTCCTTAGTACAAATTCCTGCTAAAGAATTCAAGTCATCAAAAGCACCAGTATTAACGGTACCAGCATTTCCAATGATACATAAAGGAAGAAAGCCATTGGCACGATCTTCTGAAATCTGAGTCTTTAAAATCTCGATGTCAATCTGGAATTTCTCATTCACTGGGATTTTCCTTAAACTATTTTCACCCAAACCCAAAAGCTCTATAGCTTTTTGAAGTGAACTATGCATCTCTACTGAACCATAAAAAGTCATTGGTTTAGGAGAATTATTAACACCAAGTTTTCGGATATCAAATCCAGCTTTTTGATTACGAGCCACTGTTAAACCGATTAAGTTTGCCATAGACCCCCCACTAACTAATAGACCACTTGCTGTGGCGGGAAATCCCATTATCTCCTTAAACCAATTTATAACTTGAATTTCAACATAATTTGCAATATGATCACCTCCTCCAACATTCGGGTTCAAACCTGCTGCTAGCATCTCAGCAAGCATTCCAAAAGGAGTACCTGTTCCAATCACCCATCCCCAAAATCTAGGATGGATATTCCCTGTAGGATATGGTTGAATATATTTTATAAACTCCCGATAAGTCACATCGGATCCTTCTGGCTCCTGTGGTACTGGTTTGGTGAAAAAGTCTTTAACTTCGTTTGGGATTGGTTGCCAGACTGGTCTATCACGAACATGTTCTAAATAAGCCATCATATCTTCAATCATTTGGAAACCTAATTTTTTAAGCCCATTCCAATCAACTGGATCAAGGGTCTCCTCATTTGTTTCAGTAATCTCAATCTCTGAATCAAAATCCATCAAAAAATCTCCCTTTTATTTAAATAGGAGTGAAAATAGGTATATTTTTTTTATCCTTTTTATTGTATTGTCGTTATTCTAAATAATTATTGTAGTATTCTCTTCAAGAGCGTTTTTTCATATGAATCACTGACTGTTTGATGATTTCTTTCAAGGTTGTTTTGTCTACATCCTCTAGTTTATTAATGTATAGACAAGACTTCCCCGTTTTAAATTTTCCAAGATTGGCTAATAATGATTCATACTGATCAAACCCAGGCATGATATAAAGGGTCAGATTTTGTTTTCGTGGAGAAAACCCAGTTAAGAACCAATCTCCTTCACGTCCAGACGCATATTTGTAGTGATTGCTGCCAAAACCAACTATATTCGTACCCCACATTGATGGTTCTTCTCCTGTGACTTCTCGTATAAATTCTAATATGGAAAAACTATCCTTGCGTTTTTTCTCATCTGTGACTGAGTTGAGGAACTCCTCAACACTGGCTTCATTCTTCTGAGTTTTTAGTTTAACCATAACATAATCACCTAGATATTTCTTTTCTATATTAGACGATTATTTCGATAAATAAATGATTTTATCCTTTCGAATATCGTTTAAACGATCTAAGAATTCCAAAAAGACCATGATTCGGATTCTTTATCTAGACAGTCTTTTATGTAGTGAGATCACTTTTTGTACCGGAAAAAAATACCACCCGATTTGTTTCATGACAATCAATGGCAAAAAAACCTTAATTCTGAGTCACTTGTATAAAGATACAAAGTTACAGAGATTTCCTCCATTCTCCTCATCTAGGTGGACGCAGGAATTCTCACTGGCATAGAGTATTAGGTTCATTACCTACTACATACATATCTGGGTAATTCATTGAAACCTTCCACTTCTTCAGAAAATACAGCTTAGTCCTTAAAGATTAATATGTCAGGAACTTTTGGTGAAATCGATCTAGCTTTGTTAATTCTATCAAGTTTGTTTTCAAGCTTCTGAATTGATTTTTTTAACGCCCCTTTCATTCTTTCGGTTGTTTTCCTCGAACTCCAAAACTTGAGAAATATCTTCATTTTCCAGTTATAATTAATTTAAAGAAAGAACCAAAATCTCTAACCTTGGGCACAAAAAGGGGAGTATTATTCACATAATCTACGAATGTTGCTCCATACCTACGAATTAATTCTTCATCTTCTGAGTGAGCAACGAAATAGTAACAAAAAACTGCAAATAAAGCAAAAATAAATGCGATTATATTCTGCGACAGTAAAGCGAATCCAAAACAAATGTAAATTCCTTCAGCATAATGAGGATGTCGTATATACTTATACACTCCTTCATGTAACTTCTTACCCTTTTCAGGATAGATAATATAAAGAAAAAGTTCTGTATCTAACTCGAATCCACCATTTACAGCATCACGACTCATTAATGGATACAAACCGATTAAAACAATTGCTAAAGGTAAAGCTATTTGCCATGGTATAATAGTTTGATAAAGAATGTTATTCTCGTATGAAGAGTAGAGCATTGGAAGGAAAGAGTTATTCTCTACCATTATAATCAATAACATTACAGTCGTGTTCGGTGGTATTAGAGGAATAAGGTAATGGTAGAAAAATTTCGCATATGCTCGATCTTTATATTTATTCTGATAATTTTTTCGGATTTTTTTAGCGTTTCGCGAAATTCGTGACATAGTCCAATAAGCTGACATGGTAACGACAATTGCAACGAGTAATGGAGCCCACCAATCAATCATATTCAACAAATGTACTAGTACTAGCATTATTCCAGTAGAACCAACAATTATAGAAAGAGTCTTAACACTGGTTATCTCTGGCATGTATTCTTTAAGAATCTCAATTCCTGATTTCTCTGATTCAGGTTTCAACATTAAAACCATTTAAAGTTGACGTGTGTGAACTTTTTTAAAACCACATTAAAATATCTTCTGTATAAAACGATATCAGTGACTCTTCTAAACCTCTCAATAATTCAGAGC
Source organism: Candidatus Hodarchaeota archaeon (assembly GCA_016840285.1). The sequence continues at coordinate 16,129 of JAEOSR010000104.1, forward strand.
ATAAACTTAGGAAATGAGTAAATGATCAGGTGTTAAAGGAGAGATGTCGCCAATAAGTGTTTTAACAGTTATCGGATTATTAACTGTTTCAGTGGGATTCTTATCATTATTCATCTTTACTTTGATCCTTACAAAATTGCGAATTGGTGAAATTCCAGCTCACAGACATGATATTAATTCTTTAATTATTTTTACCCTTTCCATTCTTTGGGTTATTCTCTGTTTTTTCTATGTCTTAAACCCAGAAATTATTTCTTTTCTTGGTCCAATTTCATTGTTGAACGTAGCTTGGATTGAAATCATTGCTTTATTATTTTGTATAACAGGACTAGGGATTCTTGTAGCTGGTTTTCTTGTTATGGGTAATTCTTTCAGAATGGGGATTCCTCACGAGGAGGAATCACCAGCAGACCTAATAATAACTGGGATTTTCAAATATATTCGCAATCCAGGCTTTCTAGGTATTGATCTAGCGGTTTTGGGTACATTTTTATTTGTGCCATCAATAGGTTTCGGGATTCTTTTAATTGCGTCTTGGATCTCGTTTCATCTTCAGATAATGAAAGAAGAGGCATATCTTTTACAAAAACATGGAGAGGTTTATATTCAGTACATTGAAAAGACTGGACGTTATTTTCCCAAATTGTTCAGATGATAAGACATTAAATGAGCCAAAGTAGTTAATCATAAGAAAAATCTGTTCACAGTAATTAAATTTCAATTATTTTACCTACTCCCCCTTTTATATGTTTTGAAGGATATAATGCTTCAATTTGTGACTTGTATCGAGTACAATGAGCAGGGCAGATGTATTGTAAATTTTTAACTAAATCAAAATCACTGAACCCGTGTAAGCCTCCAATAAGCACTGTTACCTTTCCAAACTGTGATGCCACATCTAGTATAATTTTAACACCAGGGTGTGAACATCCAACGATCACAACCAATCCTGTCTCCGTCTTGATTAAGAGAGATTGTTCTATTCTCTTGAGTTCACCTGTTGAATAGATATTTTCATGAATTTTTAGAACATCCTTGACTCTTATGATTTCTGCTCCACTGATGTGTATCGAGCATGAATATGGAACATACACTTTAGTTCGATGCATTCTAAGAATATCTATTAGCCCACCTGTATGATCTCCATGATTATGGGATATGAAAATTAGATCAATGTTAGTGGGGCTAATATTAAGCTTTTCCATGTTCTTGAGAAGTATTGTACCGTTAGCACCAGTATCAAAGAGGATTGTCCTCCCATATGCCTCTATAAGACACGAAAAACCCCAAGCTGCTCTAAATCCCTTTTTATACACTTCATTATCAAAAATAATTGTTATTTTCACGTTAATTTCTCTTTTTCAATTTTTTCGGCCATATTTTCAGCTTTTGAACTGCAAATAATAGCTTTATAACCATGTCTAGAACTGGAAATTTGCTGCAAATCCGTTGCCGAAGCCATTGATACAATTCTGATTGTTGCCCCCATTTTTGTTTCAACTGCTGCTGCCATGGTTTTACTCAGAATCTCGAGATTATCTCCTGATGCAGGTTCATATTCACTTACATCGGATATTGCTATATAACCAGGTTTAAGTTTTTTGGCTTCATAACGAAGATCACCAGGTAAAGTTAGGATGTCCTCTTTGGTAAGACATCCCTTCAATGTAGTATAAAGCCGATTTTTCTATATATCAGCTTTTACAGATACAATTCTATTGCCCATTATTCCAGCTCCTTAATTACATGAAATGGATGCTTAGATTGTTAGAGAAGACAAATTTTGGGTTGATTGTTAAAGAGATTCTAGGTATAAAACTAAGGAATACTTTCAGCTTCTAAGTACTTCTGATCATGGGGAGCAATGATAATATCAGCTATGACTTGAATTTTCCTTACAGAGTCATACGCTTGTAGAGCATCAATGTGTATTCCTGGAGCTATCGCGACGACTCCCATGTCTTTCATTTGTTGTGGGGGGTCATAATTTTCCTGTATTGAGCACAGACCACTGATACAGACTTTTCCTTTTTCAGTTTCAACTAAAACACTTTGAGTGCCTGGGGTATGTCCAGGTGTCTTGACAATTTTCACCCCGGAGATGATTTCTTTATCTCCATCAACAACCTCTAGTTTTGTTTCCTCTGAAGGGATAATAAACCATCCTGTTTGTGTAGGATGGGGATTTTTGGCATAATCTAATTCATCCTTCTGAACAAAAACTGTAGCATTCTTATATTTCGCAATATCCGCTGCATGATCAGTGTGAAGGTGTGTTAAAAACAAAATATCAATATCATCGTCTGACCAACACTATGTTCGTGATTCTTTAGGAGCGAATTAATACAATATACAGGAGTTTAGAAAAAGCTATA
>JAEOSR010000105.1 GCA_016840285.1 Candidatus Hodarchaeota archaeon
ATTAGGATATTTTTTTTGGTCAGCAATCGCTCTTAATGCATTAATTGTAGTTTCCGCTCTTTCTCGGGTGTTAGTAAAGATCAAACATTGTCGATTTAACGTTTGATCAAATAAATACATATTTGAGGGGTACGGTTCAGAAGAAGGTTCCGTTGCAGGGGCAACTAATTCGCCACTCTCACCATATTGCATTATTCCAGCAGGGTTAGGATTAGGATCAATGAAATTCTCAACAGCTAATCTAATTCTTTTGATTAATCCTTGTACTTTTGGAGTATTCACTGGAACATTGGTACCTGAACTTAACCACTTTTCTGCAGAGCTATAATCGCTCAGAGTTGCTGAAAGCCCTATACGACGGGGATGATAGCCAATGATATTCCCTAAGCGTTCTAATTGACATAAGATTTGAGTCCCTCTCTCTGCATTCATAAAAACGTGCACTTCGTCTATGATCACAAAACGAAGATCACCAAACATCCTACGCAATTCTTGCTGTCTGTTGATTAGCAAACTTTCCATAGATTCGGGTGTGATTTGGAGAACACCATTGGGATCTTCAATTAGTTTTCTTTTCAGATTTCTAGGAATATCACCATGCCAAGGCCAAGCCGAGACCTCTGCTTCCTTTAACAAATCCTCGATACGGTTAAATTGGTCGTTAATTAAGGCTTTTAAAGGTGAGATGTAAAGTATTCCAATGCTTGCAGGCGGATCTTCATGAATCAGTGTTAAAGCAGGTAGAAAAGCCGCTTCTGTCTTTCCACTTGCGGTACCAGTAGCTAATAGTACGTGGCTTTTTGTATTAAATATTGTTTGAGCAGCAGCTACTTGAATTTCACGTAATTCCTCCCATCCATGCGAATAGATCCATTCTTGAATGAATGCTGGAAATCGGTTGAAAATATCATCACTCATAAGGTAAATTCCTCATATTCCGTTCCTTTCACAGATTCATCTATTTGATTGGGAGCCTGTGGTTTGAAGTCCTCTCCCTGAATTAAACCTAAGAAGGATTGTTCAGGATTTTTCCGTAGGACATTCAATAATATAATGAACTCTCGAACAAACTCACGTGGAGTAAGGAGTTTATCAGCTCCAATGCGACTGACTATTATTTTAATGAATTCTTGAAGCTCATCATTAGTTAAGAAAGCTTCATATTTATAGTGGAGGGCATGAACATTCATAACACGAGTCAATAACACAAAAATTTCTTCTAAGGATAACCGTTCAAGCTTGATAACAGGACCTGATATATCACGTAAACCATTTTTAGCAAACCGACTTTCTACAAGTCTTGAGTGAAGTGCTTCATAGGAATATAATCCTCTTCTTCTATCTTCTAAGAATTGTGGTGTGCCTCCTACAAAAATTCCTAGATATTCAGCCTTTCCTTGCATAGTATCATTATACATTGTTAATAATTTTTCGTAGTTGTTGGTGCGAGACTGAGTATGGGTAATCTTGTACAAGTTGACAGCTTCATCGAAAAAAATCAATAGTCCTTTATATCCGATTTCTGTAACAAATCTTGCCAGTAATTTGATATAATCATACCAGGAATCATCATCAACAATGACACTAACACCTATGGCATTTCGTGCCTCTGTTTTTGTGGTATATTCCCCTCTTAACCATCTAAGAGCTTTTTCTTTTGTTTCTTCCTCTCCTAGTTTATGACCTCGCCAGTATGTTGAGATTACTGTAGCAAAATCAAAGCCATGGACTAAGTCCTTTATGTTATTTACTGCAATAATTATCTCTGTTTCCACCTGATCAACAAAAGCAGGGTCTTGAGGTTTGAATCCTTTTTCAGTGATCACCATGGATTGAATCTTGGATATCCATTTCTCCAAAATAGCTGTTAATGCTCCCCCACTAGGACGTGTCTTTGTGGACATATTTGTAATGAGTTCACGGTACGTAGCAACGCCTTTATTTCCTCCCCCAATGAAACGTCGGGCTGGGGATAAATCCACATCAGCAACAACGAAATCACGATCCATTGCATAGTTTCTCAAAAGTTGAATTAAGAAACTCTTACCAGATCCATATCGACCAATAAAAAACCGAAAAGCTGCGCTTCCCACCTCAATATTTTCCAAGTCTTCCAATAATGATTCTATTTCCTCTTTCCGACCTACTGCGATATGTTCTAAACCTATACGGGGTACTACACCAGCACTCAAGGATTTTAGTATTGTCGCTGAAACACGTTGAGGTATTCTTTTCTTTGACATTGTAACTTTGCGTCCTTCTAACTAATTATAAGATAGGATCTCATTTATTCAATTATATCATGATAATTGACTTAATTCTGTCTAGATACTCATCAATAACGTTGAGTAGTTCACTATCGATTATTATATCGTCTATGATCTCGATTGCGATTTCGTTAATTGACTCTATTATCGCCTCTGGTAAAGAAGCACCTTGTTCAGCAATCTGGTCTAACTGCTCTTTAGGGTTTTTACTGGTAATTAATATATTTAATATCTTTAATTGAAGATCATTCAATTTTGTTCTGAATAATTTCCACTCATCAGATTCACTTACCTCTACTTCCTGAACGGATTCTTGAGTAGCCGTTACTTCAATTTCTTCTTGAACCTCTTCTAATTTGGGAGTGGATTCTTCCTGTTCATCCTCAAATGTGTCTGAAGTTGTTAATAGTGTTTGAATTTCATCAGATTCTTCAGTTAATGTTTTTATTTTAGTTTGATCTACACCTAGATCGCCACTTTGAACCTGTAATGCTATTTTGGAATATTTAGGGATAATGTTTGTGGCATTAAGGTTGTCAATGAAATAATAATCAATTATAGCTTCAACTTCAGGATCGGGAATTACAGCCTTTAAACGGTTTTTAGTAGTATCTAACTCGATATCACGGAAATGATTATGGATAAATTTCATAGTATTATCCAAAAAATTCAAGAATTGCCGTGAGTAGCTTTTTACCTCCAATATATCGATCTCACCAAAATATCGGGCTAGGACAAAGGGGATCCTCCTCTTTTTGGTTGGACTATAGAATTCAAACAAAGATTTGTTGTACTTTTGCAAATAATAGGTATTTACTTCATTCAGGATTATACTAACGTGTTGATCCATTGTGGTTCGAACAGAGGTATCTAATCGGGTATAGGGGAGAAAATTCAGATATCCCACGAGTTCATAAATCATTTTGATTGGAATTTTGTTAAAAGCTTCATGATGATACTGAGAGAGCAGAAGTTCAGTCAATTCATATCGGAGATCTCTCTGTTCTCTCCTGTCTAATCTATTCAAGATATTATGGTAGAGATCTACGATAATATCAACTGAAAGTTCTTTTAGAATGGCATATTCCACGATCCATTCAGGGAAATATTCATCCAAATCAGGATTATCAATACGGTAATATTCCCAGATAGCTAACAGTCGTTTATAACCCTCTTGATGATCTTGGATTCCTATATCATTGATAATTTCATAAATATATAAAATAATGTACCCAATTTGAGCAGAGAGAAAGTTTCCATTCCTAATCTGGTTACGCCAATAAAAATACCATTTTAACTGAGCTTGTGTCATATCTTGGTAATTTGGTTGAAATTGGTAAAGAGGAACAGGTTTTGCGTCATCTTCGACTCTATTGATATATTTAAGCGCTGCTTCAATGAAGGATAATTCTGTTTCACGTTCTGTTAAACTCAACTCACTGATGAATTTGGTAAATATCGTCTCAATTATTTTCTCAATTTCTCTTTCTAATATACTGATATGAGGAAGAGCTGGAAAGCGATAGTACTTACGAAGTTTGCTTTCTGTTGTGTTTGCAACCTCTGAGATGAAAACAAGAAGAGGTAGCGATTTAGTGTAGGGTAAAACTTCAATAGTCTTAGTAAGATAACTTTCATCCTTGAGTGCACGCTCAAAAACGAATCGTACAACTTTATCAGGTTTGTATTTCTCTAACAAGCTTGTGTTTTCATTCTCATGATAATATCTGTCAATTGCATCTAATACTTCAGGGATTATCTCATTCATGACATTAGGTTTCGCTGAATAAAATGAACTACTTTTGATGCCGTTATTTGCTAGAAGATTGATCCAATCCATTGGCATTTCTTTAAATGAACGGGGAGGAAATAAGGTCAATATTGAATCAAGACATTCCAGAGTATATTTAGAATTGAACTTGATTAATTCCTTGCTTATAGTTCTTTGGTCGTATGGACAATCATGAATAAGAACATAGTCTGTTATCCAATCAATTAAGTAACGATCTAATTTAGGATGTTCTCTTCGATAATGAATCCAAAGATCTCGTAGTATGCGATAACCTTTTTTATCTTCATAATCAAGGGCTTGATAGATGTAAAGAAAAATATATGATAAATCGGTTGGATAATAATGTCCATTTTCGATTTCTGACACCCAATAATCGTACCATTCTTTTTGTTCCTCATTCATTGTGTCTAAGGTTGGCCAGTACTGATCAAATTGTACGAATTTGGGAGTTCTAAGAAATTCCTTTACTGGAGCCGTTTCAAAATCAAGAGGGTGTTCTTTTGTTTCTTTATCGTTATGATCGCTCTTTAACTCTTCGATTTTCTCTCTAATTCGGGATGCTTTTTTAAAATCCAGAGAATGAGCAGCAAACTTCATCTTAGACTCGAGTTCAGTAATAGTTTCCTGAATTTCACTACTTATAGGGATGGTTTCACTGTCCTCAATGGAAACGGGTTTTTCATCGTTTATGTTAACCTTAGGTGTCGCTTCAGGTTCTATAATAGATATTTTGACTTGTTTCTCAGGGGTAAACCCAATTTCAAACTCTGCAAATACAGGTTGTATTCGGTTCGTTTCCCTTTTTGGTTGTAATACCACTTCATATTTCTTTAATTCTGTTTGAATTATTTCTTTGATATGAGAATTAAGTGGTCTTGGATTTACTTCCACCTTCCCTCGGTATTTCACAATTAAACTTAACTTCTTTTCAGTGTATTTTAGTATATCAATAAGAAAATCCACTAATTGTTCATTGGAAGCAAGCCAATTAATATATCTGTGTTTAATATCATTGATATTGTCAGTTCCTTTTGGAATAGTAAAAATTGTCTGTGATGCAAACATATTAAGAAGATCTTTCTTCTCAATCTGTAAGAAGTGATAGTTGACGTTCTTCAGGATTTTAGGAATAATTTTTTCCAAAAGCTTGCTATTACCTTTTTGACAAAACTTACTTCCTTGGATTGAATTATAGACTAAGTAATTTATTAGTTTAAGGGGGAACGTGTAAAATAGACATTCCATATACTGGTTTAGAAAAATGATCATTGATTCTGGATCAGGAAATTTCCCTACCTTTCCTATGAGAGAATCTTCTGGTATTAGAATTCTCTTTCGTCTTTCGGAATAGAATCCAAGAACAGTTGCTACTATCCAATAATCAATCTCTTTGGGAGATCTTTGGAGGATTGATTTGAGGTCCTCTTGAGTAACATTAGTAGCTATTATTTTTTCAAATGAGGTCATTTCTTCAATTTGAACAAACATCTCATCTGGAGATCCTTTTTGAGAGAAACCATCATTTTTAATATGAAATGAAAGATAATCTCCTATTATAGGTGCATAACTCCCTTGACAAGCTATAATAACTGTCTTTGTCTCCACAGGAAAAATTTCTGCAAATCTTTTCGGTATAGCTAGTGGAAATTCTCCTATTTTGTGTTCGTCATCCTTAGCTTTGATTGTAACAATTGTAATAGCTGTTGACATCAAAAGATGCCTTCCATACAACTCATTCGATTCTTCTTATTCTCTCAACTCTTGGATATATGTTGTTAAGAGTCAGAGAGAGGATACTATTCCATAAGATGATAAGAGAGTTGAGTGTTTATAATATTATTACACACCTTCTTAAATATCAGAATGATCCCAAACAGTATCTAGAGTGTGAAAACATTTAATAATTGATATTGATGATTAAAATTTGAATGAGAAGTTATTTAAAAAGGTTAATAACACGTCCATAAGATGAAATAACTATATATTAAGCTTACTCTAGTTTTATTTTTGTAAATAAAATTTCACGCAATTTCTCTTTATAATCATCTTCTGTGATCTGACAGGTCTCTTGATCTAAAATAAGGTCACCAATGAACTCTAACGCTATTTCATTAATCGCCTCAAGAAGGGTTTCTGGAAGTCTGTTTTGACTATTAGCGTATTTTTCAAGTGTAATTTTAGGCTTTGAAGACTTTAAAAGGATTTTCAAAGCATTTGAAGATGTTTTATCAAGTGTAGTAATGAAAGACTCCCATTGATCTCCCTCAGTTTTTTGTACAACTTTTTGGGGTCGGGGGGCAATATGAGGAGTCTTTTCTTCTTTTTCGTCCGATGTTAATAATGAAGTGACAGCTAGCGATTCCTCTGTAAGTCTGCTGACATCTTGAAGATTGATACTCATTATCCGTGCGTAATTTTCTAATTCTCTTTTGATAATTCGACGCAAAGGATAATCCTGAAGCCAAGAGAAATAAAGATACAAGGATCTTAGTGCAAAAGCTGTAATATCTGCTTTGGTGATATAATCCTTAACATCATCAACCTTTGCTTTGACGATTCTGGAGAAACCTTTCTCATTTTCAAGAAATCTCTGAAATTGTTTAATCTCTACTAGGTGTTCTATTGAGAAGCAATTATCTTCGAGGTATTTCAGATATTTTTTAATCCCAATATAATCTGGTTGTTGTAGCTGTCGTTTATGAGCCGATTTGTCAACTTTACAACCTTCGAGAGAATCCAACCAGTTAGGATACGACTCAAACAGGTTACCTGAGAGCCTTAAATCACGAAGGCTTGGTAACTGCTTGATTGACTTAGGCAATGAAGAAAGAAGATTATATTGCAGGTTTAAAAACCATAAATTTTGAAGATGTCCACTTGGAATTTCTGGGATCTCTGTTAATTGATTGTTATTTAACCAAAGCTTCCTTAATTGTTTGATCTCATACACTCGAGGAGGTACTTCTGTAAAGAGATTGTTATTTATACGTAACTCTTTAACGTTGAGTTGACCATCTGGTAACACTTTAAGTTTATTTTGCCACAGTGAGATTACTCGTACATTTTTCCATCCATCTATAGTTTCTGGTAGTGATGGAAGGTTATTGATTGGCAAACCGAAAACATCGAGATGTGTCCAGTTCCCAATACTTTCAGGAACATAACTAACATTGTTATGTTTGAGGTACAGCTTCCTCATTGGTAGATTACCAATACTATCAGGAAGTTCGGTAATTTTATTTCCTGCAAGATGTAATCGCCAAACTTTTTCTAGGATCCCAATATCCTTAGGGATTGATTCAATCCTATTTTCCCAAGCTTCTAAGATTTCCAAGTTCCTAAGTGTCAAAATAGAATCTGGTATTTCAGTCAGATAATTTCCTCCCATATAAAGATTTTTTAGTTCTCCTAAATTTTCTATGCTTTCTGGGATGAAATTAAGTTTTAAATTAGAAATGGATAGTTGTATAATGTGGTTGTTCTGTTCTAAATACCCATTTCTTCCATATCCCACCTTATCGATTTTTTGTAGGGTTTGTCTCGAAATTTCATTCACTTCTGAGATTAATTTCTTCTCTTTGGGATCCATAAGTCATCCCTAAAATGGTTTCAACATTTGTAGAACTTGCCTGTTTCCATCTAACCGAATGAATGATAATTAAACACTTTTCTATTTTGATTAAAGGCATTTAAAAAATGGTTTTTTTATTCCTCTCCATTCAACAATATCTTAACGAAAACAAGTAGTTCGATGAAACTAGAAGTTTGTCATCGACCAATAGTTAAAAACAATAGTCAATAACCTGGGGGTATAATTGAACAAGTCATTGATAATACCCTTGATTATTATAGCTGTGAGAATGAACCCTAGAATAATTGAAATAAAATAGGCTATTATTATACTAATGCTTACTTTCCACCAAGTTAATTCTGATACTGTTATGATTCCCAAAGAAATGACCATTAATTGGAGTATTAATGAAATAAAGATTAATATGTGCCATGGGATTGGAGTTCCAACTGTATTCAAACGAATTGGTTCAATCAAGATCAATAAAATTATTTCAAATGCAAAAGATAAACCAATAATCCTGAAACAGTTTATTGGCATGGTTTTCCCTCCTAGTTTATTAATAAAAAATGTTAATATGTATGTAAATAGAATTGCAATTATATAGAACATTAAGAAGCTAGAAATAATCAAACTAATAGTTGTCTCAATGTGTAACTGTTCAGCGTATAAGTATGTATATAGATCTCTAAAAATGGGCTCAAAAATAGAGAATGTAGATATTGCTCCATGTATCATTAACTCATCATGTATATTTTCAGAGTAGGAAAGTGCATAAATAAGTCCAAATATAGTCTCAAAAATAGCTAGGATCGTAATTACTATTATTGCCTGTATTTTAGAACGATCATTTAACGATATTTCACGCAAACCTTGTTTATCGAATGTTAGAATGCTTTTAAGATTTCTTAGGAAAATCATTTCTAATTCATCCATTCAAAGTTCTCATGTACTATCGAATTATAGAATTCTTTAAAAATTGACATTTCGGAATGGAATGTACTTTGTTAGTTTGTTAAATGAATATATTCTCAATTAGGGAAAATTCAATGAGTGTCTCATTGGAATATCGTTCTGACGAATAAGCGGTATCCGAGAAAACTCCTCTTTTTTTTAGTATAACGATGGGCGAGGATATAAGTACCATAACTTGTTAGTAACTTTCTGACTAGATTAATATTAATTAAACCCTTTTTCATAAATTTCATGAATCATTTCCGCACAGCGCATGGCATATCCCCATTCATTGTCATACCAGGCCAGAATCTTGCACATATTATGATCTACTAAATGAAGGAAGGGTAAATCTACTATTGCGGAATGAGGATTACCAATAAAGTCTGTACTTACTAAGCTTCTCCACTCAACATCTAGTATCCCTTTCATATCTCCTTCAGCTGCTTCTCTGAAAGCCTCAGTGATCTCCTCAACACTGACGTTCTGAAGGAGTCGTGAAGTCAGATCGACAATAGAAACATTGGCAGTAGGAACTCGAATTGCTATACCATCAATTTTTCCTTTTAGATGTGGAAGAACTAATCCAGTTGCTGCAGAGGCCCCCGTACTTGTTGGAAAATGATTGACAGCTGCTGCTCGCATTCGGCGATAATCTTTATGGATTGAATCGAGGAGTCTTTGGTTGTTGGTATATGAGTGAATTGTTGTCATTATCCCCTGTTCAAAACCAAAGTTGTCATCAAGAACCTTTACTACTGGTGCTAAACAGTTTGTTGTACAACTGGCGTTACTAATTAGTGTATGTTTATCTGGATCGTAGTTTTGATTGTTGACTCCGCGTACTATTGTAATATCAACATCTCCTGCTGGTTTCGAGGGTGCTGATAGTAACACTTTCTTTGCACCAGCATCAATATGTTTTTGCATGCCATCTCTAGAGCGAAACTTTCCTGTACTCTCAACCACTATATCTGCGTTTAATTTTTTCCATGGGATCTGTATAGGATCCCTTTCCTTATATGTACGAAAATAATCCCCGTCGAATATGAGGCTATCTTGTCCAGAAACTTCTACTGTCCCCTGAAATCGTCCGTGAACGGAATCAAACTCAAACATATGAGCCAGGGGTTCATTATCAGCAATATCATTTATTGCTATAATATCAACATTCTTATTTGCTTCTTTTTGCATCTGTAATAATGCACGTAATACTAAACGACCAATACGTCCAAATCCATTTATACCTACTTTCACAGTCATTCTAATTCATCTCAGATTTGAATAAAGAGAACTCCATGTTACCAATTTCTTATCTCATTCCTTTTACTTCTAACCTTAATTCTTTTTCAATACACCTTGACGGAAGATAATCAAAATTTTAAAATGAATATTTATTTCTATTAATAATGAGAATTAGTTTTTAGGGAAAAAATCGATAAACCATTCAAGTTTTCTCTTCCTGGATACAAGGCATTTGGAAAATAATCTTTTATAATCCTCCCCATTCATTCGCAGAAACCAATAAGTTATCAATCAGTATTTATAAAGGTCAAACAGGTCAAACAGGTCATTAATGAGACCTTTGATTAATACAGGCGCTATAACGAATGCCAGTATGATTGTAATGAAGTAGATGATTATTGTACTAATACTTACTTTCCACCAAGATAATTCTGATATTGCTGTGATTCCAAAAATAATGACCATAATTTGGAGTATTAATGGAATAAAGCTTAACATAGCCCATGGAATTGGAGTTCCAACTGTGTATAAACGAAGTGGTTCAATCAAGATTAAAATGATTATTTCAAATGTAAAAGATAAACCAATAATCCTGAAACAGTTTATTGGCATGATATTCCCTCCTAATTGATTAATAAAAAGTGTTAATGTGTATGTAAATAGAACTGCAAATATATAGAACATTAAGAAACTTGAAATAACTAAACTAATAGCTATTTCGATGTGTAACTCTTCTGCATATAAGTAGATATATAGATCTTTAAAAATGGTCTCAAAAATTGAAAAAGTAGAAATAATTCCATGTATCATTAATTTGTCATGTATTTTTTCCAAGCTTGAAAGTGCGTAAATAAGTCCAAAAATTGTCTCAAAAATAGCTAGGATCGTAATTTCTATTACTGCTTGAATTGTAGAACGATCATTTAACGATATATCACATAAACCTTGTTTTTCGAATGTTAGAATGCTTTTAACATTTCTTGAGAATATCTTTCTCACTTCAACTACATGAAAATTTTAAGTACTGTTGGTTTATGAGATTTATAAAATTTTATATCTCAGAATATATATTTCTATTGATTATCTGGGTTCTCATTCAGGGAAAATCTTGACAGAAAATTCAATGAGCGTCTCATTAGAATATCTCTCTGACAAACAAACTGTAGTAAAGAATAACAAATCCCTCATTTATAGTATAGCAATAGGTAAGGCAATTGGGAATTTCATTGGAGGAGCTTATGCTCAGATATATGCTGTTTTTATTCAAGCGACCCCATTTTTGGTATCTATCATTACAAGTGTACGGAATTTAATACAGTTAGCGGTTCAATCTCCTTTTGGTCGATTAAGTGACCGATTCGGAAGAAAACCATTCCTTGTTTTAGGATTGTTTGCTACCGCATTAATGAGTTTTATATATCCGCTCATAACGGATCCTGTGATATTTCTTGGCGCAATGATAATTTACTCCTTAGCATTTAGTATATTCACCCCCTCATGGATGGCATTGTTGGGTGATACTTCAAAAGAAAGTAAGAGAGGGTCATATATTGGAAGAATCACAACTATAAGTGTAATTTTCACAATGTGTGTATTTCTAGTAACTGGGTGGGTAGTTCCATTCATCAGCGTTGATTATGCACAACAATATACCATTATTTTTCGTATTGGCGCCTTCGGTTTCTTTGCTGCGGGGATTTTAACACTTTTTATGAAGGAAACTGCTCCCAAAAATGTGGAGAACTATCCTACTTCAAATAAATTCAATCTGAAAAACAGTCTTGTTAAAACTTTCAAACCACTCAAAGAAAATCCAACGTTTAGACGATTCGTGCTGGTATGTGCATTAATGGATTTTGCTATGTCATCAGGATGGCCGATTTTCATCTTTGTTAGAGAGAGATATGCGTCTCCTACAGAATATTCCCTTATGTGGGCGGCTTTTATGATATGTCAGGTCTGTTCCTTAGTGATAGGGGGATATTTAATTGATAAACGCGGAAAGAAAATTGGATTCTGGGGGAGAAGGGTGATGTTCCTAATTCCTATTGTCTTATTTTTTGCTAGGAACTGGATAGAATTAACAATAAGCAATATAATTGGTGGATTTGGATATGGGCTTTATTTTGTTACAATTAACGCGTATATCATAGATTCTGCCCCCGAAGAATCCAAAGGGAACTATGTTGGTGCCTATCAATTAATCATGGGGATTGTAACCTTTATTGGCTCCATTTCCATGGGTATTGCTACAGAGTTTTTGATCGGTTCCATTGGAAAATGGTCAGCAATCTATACAATGCTCTTAGTTGTTGTAGTACTACGGTTTATTGGCGGTGTGGCGTTCTTTTTTGTCGAGGAGCCAAAAAAACCTGATCAAGTTACTTCAAACTAGTTTTTCATTTTATTTTAGACTTCCGATAGTGTAAAGTTAATACAATTAAGGATAGTACCCCTAAGAGAGATAGCTGGAATGACGTGTTCCCATTCACTGTTAAAGAGGTTGTGGGTTCATCGGTAGTAGTCAGTTCATCAGTTTTAATTAAGTCCAAGACGAATCCAGTTACTATCCCCATTGGGGAAAATTCTTGATTAAACTCACTTGCAGTTATCACAACGACTAACCTCTTGTCAGGCATAACGATGATATATTGCCCTCCGAGACCTTGTGCATAGTAGTAGTCCTCCGAAGGTTTGATCCACCATTGATACCCGTACTCTTTTGTCACCTCGTCTCCCACCGTGGATATCTCAACCCATTCCTTTGGGACAATTGGTGTCCCATTCCACGTACCATTATTTAAGTATAAATAACCGATCTTTGCCATATCTATAGATTGCAACCATAAACCATAACATCCCATAGTTATTCCCGCAGAATCATTCCACCAATGGTAATCGGTTATGTTCAAAGGCGTAAAGAGATATTTGTCAGCATAATCTACTGTATTCATCCCCGTTTTGTTCTGGAGAATAACTGATAGAAGATGTGATGCTCCAGAATTATAATCCCATTGAGTTCCTGGATCGCGTTCCATTGGTTTATCTAAGATATACTGAACCCAATCATCACTATTCACCATAGGGCCTGGCTCATCTCCATAGGGATATTCCCAAGGCAAATTCTCCATCCGATCCGCAGACATGTTGGAAAGAAGCGGATAGTCGTGCTTGTCAACAGGACCAAGGGATGAAAGACTCCATTCTATTCCCATCTGCGATTTTAAGAGATGTCGAATGGTGATTGCCTGTTTTTTAGCACCTACGTTAGCAAAAGTTCTATTCGTAAATATTTCTAATACAGGTTGATCGAGATTCGGAATTAATCCAGATGTATTCGCAATTCCAATTAATATACTCGTTATAGCTTTTGTAACACATTGTAGATGGTGAAGATGAGAATAGTTATAATACTCAAAATATTTCTCATATACTAAATAGCCATTCCTAATAATAAGAATACTATCGATTCCAATGTCATTTTTGATGATTGTCGTGTAAATTAGATCTAGGGTAGTAGAGTCGATCCCTTGTGCTTCTGGGATTGAAACCCTCCATCCATTTGTTGGAAAGTAGTCTATACTCAATATAGGTGATAGTGGGAGATTTATCAGAAAGATAAGTAGAAGATATACTATTCCATATCGTTTCCGTTTAGAGATCGTACCTCTAACAAGTAAAATGTGTTTCACTTTCTTCCTTCCTTTTCCTTTTTTTTTCTCGAATGACTCTTTTTGATGACATTTAAGGTTTTCGAGTTTATATTTAATTATATGGAGAATTTCAATGAATTACCTGAAGCTCTCCTAATTGTCCGTTTCTGGTGGATTTTTCTTTTCTGTTGATGAACCATAAAAATCTAATCGAAGAATTTCATAACGGGATTAATTGTTTTAAAAATCAATCTTTCTACTGATTTTCGCTTTCAGCAGTATAATTATTGGATTTTCTGTAGTATTAAGCACGATAACAAATAATATCAATACTGATCGGGTAGAATTAATTGAATTTCTTATCCTATTTGGACTGTTAATAATCATAGGATTATTACCCATAATTCTTATGTTTTTGTATTTTATGGTATTAGAGAAGATATGGTCCACTACAATTGGGAAATGGGTCTTTCGACTACGAACTGTGGATATTTCAGGGATTAAACCCTCGTGGAAACAAGTTCTGATTCGTAATTTTACTAAATTTCAAGGGGAATTCTTACCCTTTGATATTATCATAGGGATGATGATGGAAAAAGAAAAGGGAACTCCTGGGAAATATCAGAGAGCTACTGATATCCTTGCTGACACAATGGTAGTGAAGCTGTCCTAATTCCCTTCATCTTCTCTTCTTCCTTTTTTATTTGATTAAAACCTAACCTAAGACTTAGTAAGTATTCGTCATCTTATAATTGATGGATACAAAAAGGTAAAATCATATGATTGGTCTCAAACGTGGCATCGTGATTCTTTCTCAATATACCCAAAATGGAATCAAGTTTATTTAGGGGAAAAACTCCAATTAGAGACTGTAATTGGCGAACATGTCCTGAACATTCAGCATATCGGTAGTACTTCTATCCCTGGAATGATAGCGAAGCCAATCATTGATATTACAGTAGCTGTACACGATTTTAAG
Organism: Candidatus Hodarchaeota archaeon; assembly: GCA_016840285.1. The sequence continues at coordinate 14,462 of JAEOSR010000105.1, forward strand.
GAAGCTTTTAATTGTGTAGACCCTCTCAAAAATCTTGAGTACGAATATAAAGGAGAATTTGGGATACAAAATAGACATTTTTTTGTCAAGGGAAATCCGAGGATTTTCCATCTCCATATGCTTGAAATCTCAAGTCGTGAGTGGAAAAATCATATCTTTTTTCGTGATTATTTAATACAAAATCCAGACAAAGCCAAACAGTACACTGAATTGAAAATAACATTAGCTCAACGGTTTAACGCAGATAGAAATGCTTATACAGAGGGTAAAGCATTGTTTATTAAAGAAATCATACAACAAACTGCTGGAGAAGGTTTAAATCTAGTGATTGATAATAAAAATAGTACTAATTGAGATTTAATCATATATGCATCTGTTTTATCTAGGTAGTTTGCATAAATGTGTACACCATAGCTTTGAAACGATAATAATTAACCTTTACTTAGTTTTTCTCTTCTAAATATTCCTTCAATCGTATATTAAGATATTTTACCTCAATTAGTTTAAAATATTGCTCAAATTGTTCATAAGAATGATGAATATTTTGAAAAAACACTAGTAAGGATTTGATATCCTCACCCGTGTCAATCTGTTTTGTTTTTTCTGTAAAATCACTAATTTTCTCTTTCATCTCAATTGCATAACCGATGTTTACCCTGATTCTGTTAATTGTTCTAGTATCCCAAGACTGGACAATCATGTAGTATTTCCTACGATCAGCAGGTTTTTTAATAAGTTGAACCATCTTCATATTCAATAATAATTTCAGAGTATTTGAGATGGTACTTCTTTGAAAACCTGTTGCACGTTCAAGCTCTTTCTGGGTGAGTGGTCGATTTTCTAATAACAATTCTGTTCCTACTACAGTTCGCGCAATCGCTATTTGAGATCTTGCTGAGATTAAATTTTCTCTAAATTTTTGGTAAAACTTATTTTTGAGTTGAACATAGACCTTAGATAATTGTTCATCACCAATTCGTTGAATTAAGGTGGATGTTGGTAATTTGGGGGGAGTTAATAGGCTTTGAATATATGTCTGGTTTTCAGGGGAATTCATGAGATCCGTGTTAATTAAATCGTCAATTTCAATCTTTTTGGTTTTAATCAAATTACTAAACTCTTCAGCTGAATCCGTTAATAGTTTGATGAAAAGAGATGAATATTTGAAAAAATGTTCAAGAAATTCACTGAAATTTTGAAATTTTTGATGTTCCTTGGTATATTGTTTAACTTCCTCAATCAATGGAAGAATAAAGTCAACCTTATCTTTATATGTATCAATTATCATCCTTAGAAAGGTAATCATAAATTCTCTGGTAGATAGATTAATTGAATAGTATTTTTTCCTTATTTTTGGTTTTTTGATTTGAACCAAAGGAAAATTCACTTGAAGAAGATTTAACATCTGAGAAATTGTCGTTTTGGAGTAGTTTGTAAGCTTCTTAATGTCGTCTTGTGTGATAGGCTCCTGTTCTATAAATACAGCCATCATACAACCGAAATAATTTTTAGGGAAAACAAGGTTGGCGTGCTTCTCCTCCATAAATTTAATAAAATCTCTCTTTATATCAATAGTCCTCATGGTACGTCATAATTATTCTCATTCCAGTATAAATACTTTTCTGAATTTTTGTGTTTTTATGAAAGTATTTATAAACTCTTTAAAATGCTGTTAATTGACTTACTAGAATCAAAGAGAAATAGTGATTCAGGCTTACAGATGTGTAAAAAAGGTCTTTTAACAAATGTCAGAAACAATAAATCCTAAAAAATATGAAAGAAAGGTTAGTCCTTTAGAACGAATGTTTACACGATCCCCATATGCGATTGTTACAATGGTAGCTCGGATAAAAGGAAATATACCCGAAAGTTCGCTAAAAGATGCTGTTATTAAAGTCCAACAGAGACATCTAAACCTTAGGATTCGGATTCAAGAGGATGAGGATCACAATCCATGGTTTACATCGGAAGGGGTTAAAGACATACCAATTGAAGTCGTTACTCGAAAATCGGATGAACATTGGATAGAAGTCTTTCATGAGGCCTGTAAGGTTCCTTTTGATTTTGAGGAACGTCCCCCTATCCGATTTATATTAGTACAATCTACTCAGATATCTGAATTGATAATTTTATGTCATCATATTATATGTGATGGGATGTCATTAGCATATCTTGCAAGAGATTTAATGGTTCATCTTGGGGATCCAACTCGAGAAGTGGAAGTACTGCCTGACCCAGTACCTATTGACAAAGGTAATTTACCTAAAGATGTTTCCATTAACCCTATTGTCAAGTTTTTTATCAATCGAATGAACAATAAGTGGACGAAAAATCCAATTTTCTTTGATCATGAAGATTATAAAACTCTTAATGAAGCTTATTGGAAGAATTATAAACACGAAATGTTACCAGTTGAACTTTCTGAGGCTGAAACTTCGGTATTAGTTGATCGTTGTAGAAAAGAGGGTGTTTCTGTCAATACCGCATTAACCACCGCGTTTGTAGGTGCCCAATACCTCATTCAAGGTGATAAACCCTATCTTTCAAGCATAATCATTGCTGGAAACATGAGAGACCGCCTTCCAAGCCCTGTTGGGGAAGCTATGGGATATTTTGCTGGTGGAGTAACTCTAAAATATAAATACAATCAAAAAATCAGTTTCTGGGAGAATGCACGCAAAGTCCATCAGAAAGCGCAACAGTTCTATACAAACAAAAATCTATTCAAAGAACCATTAAGTTGGTGTTATCTTGAACCAGCTATTATGGAATCTCTTAGTTTTAAAATTCTAGGAGGATTTATTCCATCAGACTCTGAACGGTATGGAAAACTTTCCACATTCAGCAAACAAAAAGATTTGGTCTCTTCTGTTCTTAAAAGAGGAAACATTGATTCTCTAGACACACCTTCTTTAGGTACAGCAGTGTCAAATCTCACACGTTTAGACTTTCCAAAAATGTACGGTTCATTAGAGTTAGATCGTTTGATCTTTAATCCTGGTGCTGGATTTCCACTAGTTACTGTTACTTTTAATTTGGGTGCGGTTACTTGTGCTGGAAAATTTAGCGTGCTTATTGAATATGCTGAAGGAACTATTGAATCCACAACCTTGGAGAAAATTAAAGAGAAGGCCCTAGAATTCTTACTGAAGTAGAAAAACTGGGAAATAATTGTAGAGTGTTAATTCAACCTTCTCTACTAATTTTATCCCGTTATTTCTTTTTAGAATAAATTAATTTGTCAGAAATACCATCAGGCTAATAACAAAGTAGTATAGCTGATAGGGAGCAACCCCTAGTCTTTCAACTAATCCCCTATAGTTACCTTTAGCAAAAATTGTAGCAATACCTACAAGGATAAATGAAACTATTGCTGTAATGAGGGAATACAACGCAAAAACTGCCCATCCTTCTACTGAAGTTAATCGAATCCAAAAAGCCACCATCCCAGTAATTGTCAACAAACCCATCGCAGCCACAAGGACTAGATGCATTTTTCCTCTGAGAGTTATGAATTCACCACCAGCATCTAATGGGAACAAGGTTGCAACGAGTATTCCCAAAACTGAACTGACTAAGAATAAAAGGGGTCCAATGATTGATCCTGGGCCATCGGGGATTCCCCCATGTAATCCAAGATAAAATATAAATAATAAAACACTAGAAGTAATAATAAAAGATTGAAATAATCGTTGGTTAGGAGCATCCACTGCAAAGAGTGAACTTATATCGTCTCGAATATGACTGTAATCCGATAGCATTATTCCTCCAAGAATCCACATCGCTGTATAGATGATTGGACTTAACATTCCACAAATAGCAAGAATCTGATAAATATTCATCTCATTCACATTCTCAAATCTTGAGTTTATATAAATAAAGATTAAGGGGTTGATATTTGAGAGATGATTCTTGAATGAAATAACATTCCATAAATAAAAATCCCAATCAACACTACCAATAATAGTAAACCATTATTTGGAAGGAAGATGATAAAAGCAATTAAGACTAAATTAATTACTACGCCAAGTATCCAATGAAAAGGTGTTGGAGATAATCCATCGTAGAATACTATAAACGCTAATGTCGCTATAGCTGAAGAAATGATTATCAATAGAGATGAATACTCATTTAGGACTAAGAGATTGAGACCAGATAAAAGCAATAATAATCCACTTAAACCGAATAAAATCACAATAAGAATCCAAGTAATTTTTCCGATATAAGTAGTCCATTTTTGGGGTGTTACTTTGTCCAACAGCCAAGATCGTCCTGACCATCCCAAATAAACATTATCTTTTTCATCATAATGATAGAATAAGAATATTACATGTATTGAACCGTGTGCTATCAGGTACAAGCCTAAAAACACCTGTTCTAATCCCGTTATCTCTAACGCGTTCATAATTCTATCTCCACAACATTCTTAAATTGTTTCCAATTCTTTTTGTGGTTCTCTTACCATCTCCCAAAACGGAAATTCGGCACCTGGAGCACGTCCCTCTTTTAACGTTTGAAATCCATATTTCGAATACATCTTCATATTTTTTTCCGTCTCTGTTTCCAAATAGATTGGAATACCTTCTATATCTGCCTTTGCAAACATTGGTTTCAGTAATCTTCCTCCAAGCCCCTGTCCTTGGAATTCTGGTAAAACACCGATGGCCTGAAGATATAAATAAGATCTATCTTTCATATGCTCTCTGCGATCTTTGTCAATTTCCTTAAATAACGTCTCAATTTTCCTGCCAATTTCACTTCCCATTTTAATTGCAGCTCGAAAAGCTCCACTTCTAAGAAGTCTCCAAAATGATGGATCCACAGTTGTATGGGGCGCCCACGCGGCAAAACCCTCAAGATTTTCTGTAGGAGCATATACTATTCCATAAGTCAAAGAATAACGTACAACATATTCAAATACTGCAGGTAACTTCTTTTTTCTCTCGTTTTCATCGGGAATTACATGAATCCATGTAGGATCATCGTGGAAAGCTTTTCCCAAAACTTGACATGCTGTTTTAACATCCTTTTTCTGGATTTTGTACAATTCCTCAATAGCAAATGACATGAAATTGAGGTAAAAAGTTTTAGTTAAAAAGGATTACTTTTCACAAGGACTATTCATCTCTGAATAATCTATCCTGAGGAATCATTACAGAATAAGCTCCATACGCATGGCCTTTTCTCAATTTAATAACGTTATACCCGATTCCAAAACATAGAACCTTTGGATTCGGTTTAATTCTGATGAAAGTCATTAATTCTTGCTCCCCTTGTTTAATTTCCTCTTTGATTAGCCTAAGGATACGTTTCTGAGTAAAAGCTTCTTGTATTTCTGTATTATCCACTGCTATGAAATCAGCTTCTCCTTGAAGTGTAACTGTGGACGATGGTGCAAAACGAATATAATAATGTGGAAAGGGAATAAGAAAAGAAACGTTTGGATTTCGTTCAATGTTTCGTACTTTTTTGTACTCTTTCGAGGTTAAACAGTATAATGCGAATTTCGAGGAAGGCGGTGAAACTCCATAAAGGATTCCTGTAGTATGTGGTGTTCCATCTTGGTTTAAAGTCGTTAAAACTCCAAATGTTTTCGTTCTAATCTGTCTTTCAACGAATGGAAAAGTAAAATCATGTTTCTTCATTTTTAGTCACTTTTTTGATATTATTTCACTTATTGAAATAAAGAGAATGGGAGTTACACTTTATTATAATAATTATTTAACCGCTACAAATACCGTGACTGTTTCAAAATATATTGGATACCAAACAACTTTCTTCCACCCTGCTCGTTTGATAATCTTCGAAAAATTTAACGCTATAGGAAATTGGGTGATACTTTCTGCTAAATACTTGTAAACATTAGAATTTAAAGAAAAGAACTTGGCAATTAGGGGAGCTATTTTTCTAAAATAGAAAAGTACAAGAAATCTCACAAGATAATTCGTTGGAGGAGTAGCTTCTACAATAATAAACCGTCCTCCATTCTTCGTGATACGAGCTACTTCTTTCATTGTAATTAACGGATTGTGGACATTACGAATCCCAAAACCAATCGTACACACATCGAAAATCTCATTTGAGAAGGGTAGCTGGTTAATGTCTGCTCTGGTAAAAGATATGTGTTTATTATCACCTAAACTTCGTGATCTACTTAATGCAACTGACAACATTTTATCAGACATATCGGTTCCGATAACAGTTCCCTGAGCTTCTTTAAGTAATAGAAAAGTGAAATCTCCTGTACCAGTAGCAAGATCTAAGGCTTTATCGCCAGGTTTGAAGTTAGATAACTGTGATGCGATTTTTCTTGTCCGTCTATGACTAAAGACGGTCATTATGTCATTCATACGGTCATAATGATCTGCTATTGAATTGAACATGTTGATTATTGTTCTTGGAGATTTATCTACTTTCACGGAAAACACTTGAAGGAATGTATATCATGTATCGAAACCGACAATTCAGGTTAATACTCAAAATATAAATGATACTTATTAAAGATTTAAACACTGTAATCAAAAATGCGGGAGGAAATCTATCACAATTTATAGCCTGTCTTTTCCCAAGCTTGTCTCATAACGGGATTTCTCTTCAAATAGGAATCCACTACCCGTTTAGGAACACGATTTAAGGGACATGAAAAATTAACGCATCGTGGACAGATCTTTGTTACCAGATTCTTTCCAAAAACTAAAGCTCCTCCAAATGTAAGGAAGCTTACGACCCCTAATATTACTACGAAGAGAAATTCTGTACTTACTTCATAAAGCGTTAATGTTCCCCAGAAAATGATAAAAATTGGTATCCCAAAAAAAAGAGCAAATCCAATGAGTAATCCTGCTCTTTCCCATTGATTCATAGGTCGAGGGTTGTATTTCCATATCTTTGGTAAACCATGATTCGCTAGACAATGCAGGATTCTTCCTTCTTCCGAATAATAGGGACAATGACGGCATAAGACAAGAATTTCAAAGAATCCAAAAAATAAAACCCAAAAAGCACCATAAATAATTATTCCAAACCATACTCCAGTCCAAATAACAGTTAATACCATTCCAATTGCTGCAGGAATGAAAAACGGCAGTCCACTAACATAAAACCTGGTAAGATGTTTCCTCTCCCATTTGCAATCGAGATCGGTATTGATGGTACAAACATCACATTCCACATTGGCATCCCAAGTGCAAGTAATGGGTTCAGTTTTATTTAGATTCTTGGTTGTCATTAGATTCATTCGTCCTGAAAACTGCAGCTCCTTGTTATAACGTTGAGATAACCGTTAGTCCATCGTGATATCAATACTAAAAAAGATTCGTGTATAATGTACATGATGAGTACACTTAAGCAGATTTTTAAGTGCCATTTTTTCTTTCACAACGGGATTCATCATGACTGAAGAATTACTCTCCAAGCTTGACTTAGCGTACACTCAACGACTTTTGGAGGATATGATTCGCATCAATTCCATTGTAGGCAATGAGGGGGAACTAGCAGAGTATCTCAAGAACGAGCTAGAAGCTCTTGGATTGAAAGGGGAACTAGATCTAGTGGAACCAGGTAGGCCTAATGTTTATGCACGATTATCAGGTGTTAAGCCAGGAAAAAGACTTAATTTCAATGGTCACATGGATACAGTCCCCGTTGTGGATGGATGGGACACAGATCCTTTTACTCCAGTGATTAAAGACGGGAAAATATTCGGCCTTGGTGCCTGTGACATGAAAGCTGGCATTGCGTGTATTTTGAATGTGTTACGGGCTTTTATTGAATCTGACCATTCCTTTAATGGGGAACTTTCTTTCTCAGGAGTGATAGATGAAGAGGCATATGGGAAAGGAGCTAAAGCAATGCTCAAAACCGATTTTGCTAAAGTAGATGCTATTGTTTTACCTGAGCCGTATCCTGGAGATGGAGTCAAACCGATACCCCTTGGAATTACTGGTAAAATTCTCTATGATATTTCAGTCAAAGGGAAAGCAGCTCATGCTTTTCGTCCCCACTTGGGAATAAATGCAATTGAGGAACTGGGCAAAATTATCACAAGCTTACCTAAACTGAAATTCAAGGAGCACCCAGATTTTGGGAAAGGAAATTACTCAACATTAAAAGTTGAAGGGGGTTATGACGTTTATTCGGTAGTGGTCCCTTTTTTTGCTCGGGTGGAGGTCAACCGATTACTTGTACCTGGAGAAACAGTAGTAACTGCTATAGAAGATATGGAAAGATTAGTAAAATCTCTAAATCTTACTGCTGAGGTAGAGATAAAAGTTAAACCTCCTCAATATGAAGCGTTCATGCTAGATAAAAACGAACCTATTATACGAATATTTGATTCAATATATAAACAGATTATGGGAAAATCGCCTCATTATGAATACACATCAGGGATTACTGATGCTAATATATTTGTGGGAGAGGCAAATATTCCCTGTTTACATCTAGGCCCACCACAAGAAGTAGCTCATCAAAAAAATGAATTTGTATTACAAAATGAGTTACAACCACTGTCTCAGATGTTCGCTCTCATAGCAGCTAAGTTTCTTGGAAATTTTACATGAATTAAGCTAGGGTGATATATATGGTAACTCCTCCTTGGCGAATCAATGAAGTGTTGGAAAGAGCAGAGAATGGTCCTGTGTGTCTAGAAAAGGATTTTGATCTCAAGCTCCTTGTTCCTGAGCTCAAGAGGATTATCAAGGAGTATGATATTGTTTTTGATCCTGCGACACCAGTTCCAGAAGATCCATCCTTGGTTGATAGTCTATGGGAGGCAGGAATTGATCTATACCTCGAGATTGGAACACTTTGTACTGACACCCATAGGAGAATTTTGTTTACAGAGGATGAGTTGAAAGAAGCTCTTGGAAACTTCCCTGGAAAGTTTACACTGGGTTTTGGACGAGATTCTAGAGAAATTGCCTATAGAAAGATTGAAGATCCCAAACCACCTTTTTGTATGTTTACACCCGATATCACCTGTGATGAGGATCTTTTCATCCCAATGAGCATGGCATATTTACAGGAACCTCTAGCTGACGGCGTCTGTGCTCCAATCTTAGATGAAATTGAAGGGCTCCCGATTCGGTCTGGCTACCCCTCGGAAGTGAAAGGTAGTGTTGCTCACACTATGATGTTTCGTGAGGCTGCCAGGCGGGTGGGTCGACCGGGTATCTTTCTGAAAAGTGTTGGAACTGCAGAATCTGATGCTGCTCAGATTGCCGCGAGTAATCCTGAATGGGGAGAACGATTGACAGATGGGCGCTTCGTTGCTAGTGTGACTGAACTTAAAATAAACAACTCTCTCTTGAACAAGATGGTACATTTTCATACATATGGATGTTTTGTGGGAGCTCTTGCAGGGCCCATCCTTGGAGGATACGCAGGGGGCCCTGAAGGAACCGCTGTTGTTGGTGTTGCGTATCATTTAATGGGATTACTGGTAAATCAAGCTCACTTCATGGTATACTTTCCTTTTCATCTAAAACATACCTGTAACACAACACGAGAACTTCTCTGGGTGTTGTCAACAACCTATCAATCTTTAGCTCGTAATAGTAATTTAATTTCTTTATCAGCGAGCTATGCTGCTGCTGGACCATGTACATCCATGGTTCTAAGAGAAGCAGCAGCTCACGCTCTCGCTTCAGTTATTTCTGGTTCAAACCTCTGGATAATGGCTGTTGCTAAAAATAGACACAAGAACTATGCGACTCCAATGGAAGCACGGATGGCTGCAGAGATAGGGTATGGGGTAACAAAAGATCAACTGTCAAGAAGCGATGTTAATGAGCTTGTTCTTACTCTTCTCAAAACCTACGAAGATAATATTGAGAATGCTCCCTTGGGAAAAGATTTCCGAGAATGCTATGACGTACAACGGTATAAACCTTCGCCAGAATATATGGATCTCTATCAAACCATTCGTAAGGAGCTTGAGGACCTCGGTGTCCCATTCATTTACTGATACTTCTTTTTCTACACGAATGTCATTGATCATTAATTACCTGCTCGAAAATCGGCACAATGTTTAAAATGACCAAAAAAGGAACTCTTATTATGAAAAATCTCTCGTATGAAGAAATGGTAAGTGCACGAATAAAACGCGATGCTTCATACGATGGTGATTTTTATGTGGGGGTAAGAACGATGAAAATCTTTTGTCTTCCGTCTTGTAAGGCAAGATTGTCTCTGGAAAAAAACATGGTATTCTTTTCAACAAGAGAGGAAGCAATTGAGGCCGGATATCGAAGCTGCAAACGATGTAAACCAGATTTATTCCCAAAAGTTATGCCTAATTGGTTAGATAAAGTTCTATTATACATGAAAGAGAATGTTTCTGAGAAAATTATAGAGAAAAATTTGGTTCAGATTACAGGAGTAGAGATTTCTACCATTAGACGGCATTTCAGAAATCATTATCAGTTAACTCCCATGACGTTCCACCGAAAACTTCGCCTAGCTTATGCAAAAGAATTAATAAGACAGGGAGTGAAATCAAATAAGCTCCCTTATCATTGCGGTTTTAAATCCTATAGTGGGTTCAGAACAGCTTTCTTTAAAGAGTTTGGCCATTCTCCAGGAGAATCTCAACATGTCTAATTCTAAGATAGTCTATCGATATGTGGATAGCCCTTTAGGTAATCTAATCATTGGAACAACCTCTAAAGGATGTTGTCTTCTTGAATTTGAAGACAGTCATAGTTTAAGCGATATAAACTCCCGATATAACAAGTTGTACAAGATGGATTGTGTTGAAGGGATCCATTCGACTCTTGATAACCTTGAGGGTGAGCTTAAAGATTACTTTGAGGGAAAATTACAAAAATTCGCTGTTTCCCTAGACTTACGAGGAACCACTTTTGAGACATCAGTTTGGAAGGAATTGCAAAAGATACCTTACGGAGAAACTAAATCTTATATTGATATTGCTCGGGCGATAGATAATCCATCTGCATCTCGTGCAGTCGGTAGAGCTAATGGCAATAATCCAGTTGCGATAGTTGTCCCTTGTCATCGTGTGATCGCTAGTAACGGAACTTTACACGGATATGGTGGGGGATTATGGAGGAAAGAAAAACTTCTAACTTTAGAATCACGAAAGAAGAGTTTAACAGATTTCATATAAACCTAAACTAGTTTAAAGAATTCTTCTTTAGTAATCCCTAAATCATCAATAATAGATTTTATTATTCCTTTTTTAATTATTTTGTGTTGAGGAATTACGATGATGTGAGGGTAATCAGGATGTTGATAGATTGCATGAGAACCAGTTTGCCGAATTAGACTCCATCCCATTTCTCGGAGTACCTTTTCAACTTTTCTAGGCGGGAGCGGACGAAGGCGGGAGACTTTTGGTCACCTGAACTACTTTACGGTAAGGAATTCGTATACTTTCAGCTGAATAGGTTTCTAACGCAATATCAAGAGATAACTGAATATCTTCTAAAGCAGTTTCTTCTGTTTCACCTTGACCATAAATTCCTTTTAGTTCTAAACACCTAGCAACGTATCCTGAATCTACATCCTCTTCAATAATTATTGTGAAAGTTAATTCCGCCAAGAAATACACCTTTATGAATAAAATTTCGTGTTAATGCAATACTGTTAATCATCTATTTAATAATTGGTTTTATTAAATTTTACATTATTGTTTTTTTCTGACTTTGGAAAACCAATCCATCTGGGAATGTTCTTAATATAGTTTTCATACTCTTTATTATGTTTTTTCTTCAAATGCGGTTCTTCAATAAAACAAACAACAAGATGGAAAAGAAAAAAGGAAATAGTACCCTAAATGATTATAATGGGGAGTTGGAATAACAGTCCTTCACCAAGAATAAGAACTACAACACCCAGATACATGGGATTTCTTGAATAGCGGTAAAATCCATTTTTAACTAATGTATCTGGCTCTAATCCAAAAATTTTTTCCATTTTCTTCATGAAGAAAATCATAGATGTTCCTTTTCCAATTATTAAAAATGATAAGACTGAATAACCGTAAAATACTAAACCAATACCTATTAATAAAGCCCCCACGATACGAAGGATTCCTATTTCAATTTGTTGGTTCCAAAAGGAACTTAATAGCCAGGGAATGACAATAACAACGGTTCCAGGAATAAAAAATGTGAAAATGATCGTTTTTAATGTGATATCTATTTTTGTCAAAATGGAGACCTTAGTGCTGTGAGCTTATTCAAATTGAAGTCCAAGTTCCTGTAATTCTTTTTTAACACGTGAATATACCTTAACATAGTCTTCAGAAGGTTTTACAGTATTGATATCATAACACTCTTGGAATCTCTTACCAAGTGGAGGATTTTCAAGCTTCTGATTATATTTCTGAACAAGTTGTATAACTAACTCGTTTGCATCGGTTCTTTTCAGCCCAGTCGCAGCATGTCCAACTTCACAACCAATTCTAGCTTCCATTCCTGTTTCACGATCGAGATACTGGCTTTTCGCTGCAGAGGCATTATTGATGTGTATACCAGAAACAGTACCAACGATCGAACTTGCTGCCACTTCATATAAACACATTTCTGTACAGGGCCCAGCTGCTGTGATTGCCTCCGCTGCAGTCAATAGGTGTGTATTTCGACTAAGAGCTTGACCAACTATCCCTGCACACCACAGGGATTCCCGTGCAGTGCTACAAGAATACTTGAGATGAGTGACTGGGAAGTCTGAATAAGCAACATGATGTACAAGGAGCCCCTGTAAATGGTGGGCAAGTGTAACAATAGCAGTTCCTTCAGGGCCTCCGCCATATCCTCCCATCAGTGGTACATACACAGCTCCAGGTATGACATTTTTCCTCTCTGAGTAATACAAAGCCTTGGTGAGCTGACTATAATCTGTTTTGAGCTCCGCAAGCGAAGCAATTAGGTTTCCGTCTACAGGTCTAACCCCGAGTTCTAGTTGACTTGCGGATACGTATGCGGCTGAAGAGAGTGCTGTTCCTAACAAGTTATGAAATCCAATACCTGGACGACCAGCTCGTTTAGCTCCTTCTTTGGAATAGATGACGTTATATATTGAAGCTAAAACCTCTGTAGGGGTACCTGCCTTGGGAATCATGCCAAATAGAGTATGGAGAGGACAGCCTCCACTTACAGTATCAGCTAGTGGTTCTTGGGCATAGCTTTGAACTAGTTGAATGTAGATGTCTTCAGAGATTTCCCCTCCACCGGAAGTAAAGCAAAGAGGAGGAGTTTTATCTTCTATCTTCCTGGGGGCCATTTCCCTTGTATCACCCCCCTCGCCGAAAATAACACGTTTGGGGGCATTTCTCAACGCTTCCTTGATCTCTGCCTCCTCAAATTTAATTTGTCGATGAGTACTTAAACAAAGAGTGCCTGTTTCCAAATAGAGATCCAATGCAGCATTAAAAACATCATCTGCTAGTATATTATCATTTGGTATCAAGTTATCTGGATTAAATTTTATGTCATACTCCTTTATGACCTCAATGAGCTTTGATATCAATATTTTCCGATCAAAATCTTTTTCCAGGCAAATTGGGCCAGTTTCAGCTTTTTTTAGGACATCAATCATTATTGGTTCAGACATAGGGTCTCATCTCTTATGCTACACAAATGAGATTAAGATTTTTTCTATGAAGTAGAGTTCTCTCATCATCAAAGGTATATGAATACAGAAATGAGGATTAGAAGTAATATGTCTAATAACCCCCTAAAAACATTATCCATCATGTCTCATAAAGGAGGCGTGGGAAAAACTTCGATAGCTGTTAATATAGCTGTATATTTAGCAAAAACTGGAAAAAATGTGTGATTACTCGAGAATGATCTTCAAGGCCCTTCTCTAAATACCTGGTGGAGGCCTAAAGTCACTTGGTTAAACGATTATTTACTGGAAAATGCTAGTATTGATGAGTGCTTACAAAACCTCTCTCCTAAGTTAAACCTTCCTGGAAAGCTGCTTGTTGGATTTGCTGATCCTACTCCTGAGTTCATTCAAAGAAACATTCGAATAGATCAAGAAGATTCAATGAAGATGTTACAGAATCTAGTAAGAGCAAAGGATGTGCTAAAAGAAGATCCTTACGAGGTCGAATACCTTATCATTGACTGCTCCCCAGGCATAGGTTATTCTGCAGTTAATGCCATGATAGCAGCAGATTCTAGTCTATTTATCGTGAAATTAAGTAATGCTGATATTATGGGTACTTCTCATTTGATTAAAGGTTTGTACAAGCAATTAAAAAAGAGAACCCTCGTTTTAGCAAACTTAATACCTAAAGAAGTAGTCAACGATGATAAAAAGAAAAAATTAGTTCAGGATTTAGTAGAAAAGACTTTATTGGTACCTACAGAAGATTCCAGTCATATTTTTCAGTTCACTGGATGGATACCCACTGATGACACCTTGATTTCACTTGAATTTGAACAGGCGTTAAAAACATTAAGCGGAGAAGAATCTTCCAGGATTATTTTTACACTAGATCAACCAGAGCATATTTTTTCAACGACACTCATGGATTTGATCCCATTATTATTTTGAGAAATTTAGAAAATGTCATCCAGATTCATGGTACGAAGGGATAAAATCCATCCATTTAGGCCTTTGGGTCAATGTTTCTGATGATTTACTCAACTGTTCTTCCTTGAGATCTTTGATGGAAATTATAACATGCCTAAAAATTTTCTCCACTGATTCTACATCCTTTGAGGTGCACTTGAAGGCGCGTGCACAATTGAACCTTTGTACAAAGTTTTCAAGATCGACGTTTCGTTCTTCAATGGTCGCAATGTCATATTTTGTGCCTATTAAAAATCGTGGTACACCTTTATTAAGAAATTCAATCCATTCAGGAAGAGCGAAGAGAGATCCAATGTCTGTCAGATCAAAACATAGAAGGGCTCCATCTGCACCTTCACAGAATCTCTTGAAGACTGTTTTCATGTTTTTGAATTGTTCCTGCCCTCCTAGATCCCATAATTGGATCTTTGCGTTAGTACCTACACCTATTGAGAAGATCTTTGAATGAAATTCGACTGCAATTGTCTGTTTTGCTTCAGAGTAAAATGAGTTATTAACAAAGGTTTTTGCGATCGTGGTTTTACCAACCCCACCTTCTCCAAGAATAACTAATTTCATTGGTTTTTCTGGATTAGATCGAATTCTAGTGAATAGTCTCATCGGTAATATACTCCATAATTCTAGATTAAACCAGCGAGCTTTCCTGCTGCCCGTTTAATATCTAACAGAACTAATCCAAGTTTCGCGTTAGATTTTGCAATTCCGACTAAAACAGCGTGTTCTCCAGCATCACGAATAATCACTAGACCATTCGTTCCTGTAATTATTACCTGATCCATAATTCCTCGCTCTAACTCGAGGACGATTCGATCAGATAAAGAAAGACTTGCAGCGGTCATTGCACCAATTCGATCTTCGTCAACTGTCGTGAATAACATGCTTGCAATCGATAATCCTTCCTTTGAAACAACAGCTAGTCCTTCTAAGTCAGGAATCCTTGATTGAAGTTCTTGAAGGATTCTTTTGATTTCATGTAAACGACCCATCGTATCTGAATTCTGATTGGTTTCGAGATACATTAGAATTACTTCCTGATTCGAAAAATATCAAATCTAAGTTTATTACCAGAATTTGTTTTTAATAACCTGAAAATTATCATATCGAAACAACGAAGAAGAAGTAAATTCTAATATTGAGGAAGGTGAACCAGAAATCCAAAAGGTTTTGAGTGATCTCCTCCTCTCCTCTCCCTTTTTTCCACGAGATTAAATTTGTTTAACCTCAATTTCATAATCAGATAACCATGTTCTAATCTGCTGTTTTTGTTTCATGCCTTTTTTATCAAACAGGACAAGTTCTGGAGGTGGAGAAGTTTTAGTGATCATTTGGTGAATCAATTCTTGAGTCAACTGTGGAATCGCGTATTTTGCACAAAGATGGCCAAAAGCATAATCAGTTTCAAGCATATATCGAGTAAATTTAGTTGCATAATGATTCCCTCCAAATCCGATTACTGAAACCCAGTTACTATCTTGAGTCAGGTTATCGAATTTGGTATTGTTTACAGCATCCGCAACTAGGCGACATGCTTCAAGATCATTCCATTGAGGTTCAGAGGAACCTACTTCGATAAAAACAACCGAAGGTTTGGAAAATGGGCCATGGTGAGTGACTTCTAAGCTTATTTCGTAATCAAATAATGTTCTATAATCTCCTGACGTCATCAAGTCTTGAATATTCAGTAATAGTCGTTTCATAAGAAAAGAATGACACTCTACAAGTGTGTCATCTCTTCCACCAAATTCAGCCGTTCCAAAATTCCCAATAGGATGAACAGTGAGACTAGGCCGTAAACTTTGAGCTGAATGACGAGAAAGGTAGATCACTGAAGCAGCTGAAGGAATAACAGATGCGATGGCTTGATCTGAAAAGATAGAAATTTCCTCGACTAGTGAAATCCTTTCTTGCAGATGAGAATAAATGAATCGTGAGATATTCATCCCTGCATTATCCTCACGACTAGCTAACAAGCGGATGTCCATGATGAACACCTATATCTGTGTAAGACTTCTTTCTTATTATAATGCTGTTAATAAGCCTATAAAATGGAACAATTAATAAATGACAATTAAGGTTAAGTTATGCTAGAAACACTAACTGAGCTTTAATCCATGAAACTTAAACAGGAAATTTTACTTTATATTATCCTATTTTGTCTCCTTAACCTTTCTGGATTGAGAAGTGGGTCACATCCAAATTCATTAGTTCCAATCATTTATCTTCCTAATCCAGTTATTAACGCTGATATCGTTAAACCTTTTACATTAACATACGTTGTTATTGATGATAATCCTCATAATTATTATCTTAAACGAGATGGAGAAGAATTAGAATCTGGTAGAATTAGATCTAGCATTTTGAATTTCACTTACAGTTCAGCATCAAGTGGAATAATAGTTTTTACTTTAACAGTATCTGATTTTTCCAATAACCAAGCCTCAGAAGACATTACGGTTACTATTTCCTCTCTAAATCAGGATGTTACAACATTTGCAGGTCATACCTTTGCAGAAGAGTATTTTGCGATTGAAGTGGATCTCGTTGGTTCAGGAACAGATGTTTTTAACCCTGATCCTGAACATCCTGATTTAAATCGCGATTTATTAGATCTAGGAGCAACAACAGGAGATTCAAATCCTTTAGAAGATGAACAATTCTACCTAGCATATATGAACATGTCAGGTATTGAGACTGCGTTCTCGGCGTTAGAGAAATTTGAACACATGCTAACATTCGAAGACTTCATTTCAGATGAGACTTATGACGACATTTGGGCTGTTGGTGCACTAGATCCAAGTTTACGAGATGCTCTAGAAGCTCCTATCTCTCATGTCAATGCGACAGCTCCCTTCCAGCAATTGGTTCAACATTACACGACATCTGAGGCGAGTGGATACAAAGATGTCTTTGTTACCAATAATTTCATAGCTCTAATCGCTTATTCCACAGGTACAGGTAGTAATCCTAACAAAATGGATGAGAATGATGACCTCTACTTAGGGTATACTTTTGTCGTCCAAAACCTGACTGATGCGATTAATGGAGCGCTAATAGCAAATGGTCACAGTGAAGATCAACTTGATAACTATGAATTTGAATCTTTCTTTGAAAAAACTGACAATGGGTATGAATTTGGCATCAAATATACGAATATATTAGTTCTATGGCAAAATATTATTGTTGAACCGAAGTGTATTGATGTCTTCGCTAGTACGGGTGACCATAGTGATCATCTCAAAGACAATACTGGAGGCGTCATTTTTGGTGGAGAAATCGTTGTTATGTCAGTTCTGGATTATCTCTCGTTCAATTACTCATTCGAGACAAATATATTTAGTGGAGTAAACGAATACATCGAGGGTTCAGTGACAACTAATTATGCTATTGGAGAGACAAATTTTCTTGCAGTACAAGATGAAACTTCAATTATTTCAGACTATGTTGAAAATTGGACAAACAACCCGTTCATTGCTAATCCTAATTACACCTTAACTATTCCTGATGCTCTTGCTGATTTTGATTTCTCTTATTATGGGCTTCCAAATGTTTCAAATGTGGTAACAGTCGATTTACCAGAATTAATATTTTTCATCGATGACGATGCCAAAACACGGATGAGGATGGAGAATTCCTTGGGGCTGACCATAGTAACTGCGACAACTTCCTTCGGGATTGATGTTGTGGATCCAGAGTACGAGCAAGCAGGAGACGATATCAATCTCAATATGGGTGGGAAGACTTACTTCTTTACTGAATTCACTAATAAAAAGACTTACAAGCTTCTAGGATTAGAAGATCTCTGGAATATTAATTTGAACACTGATCGACCAGTGGAAGTCATTCCTTTTGATCCCACTGGATGGGGTGTCGCAGATTTTGGGATCGCTAAAGCATATTTTGCAGTTGAATTCGATTTGGCTTATGGTTTCACTACATTTATGGCTAAACAAACAGGAGAATTCATGTTTATGCCACCTAGCGTCATTGCTTACCTTTCAGTAGATTTGTTGTACTTTACTTTCACTGAATTTCCCGAGTGGTATGGTGGAGAAATTATTCATGATCCGACCTATTCCGTTATAGCTGCAATGGCTGCTGAATCCGTAGAATCGAGCAGTACAAAGTCTAGTAAGGAATCTGAAGAACCTAGTGATGGGGTTCCAGGTTTCGATGTGATCTTTCTCATTCTCGGATCTCTGGTATTGGTTATTTGGAAAAAGTCTGAAAAGGGGGAAAAAAGCTGAATAAGAATAATAGAAGAAGGGAACAATTAATAACTGTAAAGACTGGCCCCTTTCCTACAAGCACAACAACATCAAGCGGTTTACCTCAAATTTCGGGAGGTAGCCTTCCGTTTCTCCCCTGTATTCTTGGAATACTACTACTAAAGAAACGAAAATTTATCCAAGACCAATTAGTCAAGAAGGATTGATCTTGAACATTAAAAAGGTATTCATTATATATTTTATCTTTGGATTGTTAATACAAATTAATCCTCATCTAAGTCAATCCAAAGTATCATCAAAATCATTTTCGTCTATCCGTATGGTTCAAGAAGATGAACCTGTGACAGGAATTGTTCAAATTGGGAATAATATCTCAGATGGTGATACAATATTTCTCTTTGGCTTTCTATCAAAAATAATCGCGTTTAATTGTGATACCAATGAAATCCGATGGAATAAGTCGTTTGGTCTAAATAAGAATGGAGACGTTTTTATTTGGAAAATGATATCAAATTCCTTACAACAGGAGGAAGTATCAGGTGTCTATGTCTCATTGTCTAATGGGACCATCTTTGAGATTTCCCAAGATGGCCTGGTTTTATGGACAAAATCTCTTGGAATATTAGCTATTTCAAGTTTAGTTCTGGTAGAAGCCCCATCAACTCCAGAAGTTCCATTCTATATTGTATCAGGGGGAGATAACAATCAGGTCACTTGGTTAACTCCAGAAGGTAATATTACTGAAAGCCATTCTACCTCTTCTGAAATCACAATAATAGTAGCTAGAGATGGTTATTCGTTGGTAGGCACTCGATCAGGGGATATATCTGTATACAATGGCACAGATCATTTATGGAATAAAAGTATTGGCAATACACAAGTTTTAGCAGGTAATTTAAACAGAAATCTTGTTATTGCATATAGCTACGGAAGCGAAGTCATTATTATGAACTTAACAAAAGGATCAATCGAATATACAAAGGATTTTGGGTTGCTTACGTACAATTCAATTCAGATACTTAAACAGGAGGATGATCAAGCATATTTGTTCAAGAATAATGGAGAGCTTGTTGTGATCCGAGTTTCTAGTGGTGGGATTGCATGGGAAAACAGTGATATTCCAAGCTACATAACAAATATTCAAGTTACTGAAAGTACAGGTGATTCACAAGAAGATATAGTAGTTAGCACCATTTCTGGTTATATTTTTGTCATTAATCAGTCAACAGGAGATACTCTCTACTCTGAGAAAGTGAGTCAAGAGCAAATATCATATTTAATAACATCAAACTTAAACGATGATGCTATTACAGATTTAATCTTTGGGACACTTGATGGGAAGATTGTGGCTATTCTCGGATCAGATCTCACACCACCTATTATTTCTGAGCTTAAATCAGTCAAAATTTCTTATGATAAGTATAATATTACAGTTACTACTAATGAGCCTGTTACAGCTCACATCAAATATGGGTTAACCTCTATTGAAGAAATTAAACATACAGATAACACATCCTCTCTAATCCACACTTTTATCTTAGAAAATTTAGTCCCAGAAGTCACCTATTTAGCACAAGTTCTTGTAAATGATAGTAATGGAAATATCGCTACAAGTGAGGTATTCACAATCGCTACTGGGGCTGCTTCCACTCCTTTTCCTCTTGTCGAGCTTTCATTAAGCGCAATCTTAGTATTTGGAGTAATTGGTACAGGTTATATACTTTACGAGCGAAGAACTAGTCAAGAAGCATTGAGGAGTGGCGAGGAGGCCCTGAAGGATAATGATTATACTACTGCGATAAAATATTTCTATAAAGCGAAAGCAAAAGATCGAGTTATTGATGTAGCCCAAATAATGGTTCTTCATCCCGAGTTAGCTCATGAGATGAGTGAAATTAAGAAAATCAAAGAAATCAAAGAATATATCACGGCTGCACAAGAAATCGTAGAAAAAGCACAAAAATAAGTTGAAAAGTCTTAATCTTTTCAAATGGTGTCCCAATTTAAGGTGACGATATTACTCATGCCTTCTTTTTTCCTGAGAATCAATCTTTTTTGTTCGAGCCTAGCTAACAGTCGTGACATTGTAGACTTTGAGAGGCCTAATTCATCTGCTATGGTTTGTTGATTCCTTGACCCACCATAAAGAAGGTTTAAGACTTTTAATTCATTATCATTAAGGAAATTTTGCCATTTTTCTTTCATTTCATTCCAAGTAACCTTTAATTGCACTGGTTCCTTGATTGGAGTAACTAGTACTAATTCTTGAGGTGGATCAGTAGAGGGTGCTTGTTGGGAAGCGGTTCTGTTTAAAGAAGTCTTGATCTCTGAAACTTTCTTTGCAATCAGATGTCTGTTTTGAAAAAGAAATACTGATGCAAGAAAGATTGCTGATCCAATAACAGCAGCAATTAGACTTGTGATGAAAGGATCAGAGTCAGACCCTGTAGGAATTTCTACTGGTATCTCTATCTTCGTGAGTATTTCACGAGCGTTTATTTGTATGGTTCCTGTTGTACCTCGAGGGGGAAGAGCATCTGAAAGGGTGAAAGAGATAGCTTTAGTATCTTTAGGATCGATAAAAAATTGGGTCATATTTGCGCTAATCCATGAAGGAGTTACCACGAAACAATGGAGCTCATAATTAACAAAAGATTGTATTGTTACCACTAAAGGTTTGGAACTCGTTATCGACCATGTATTGATATTGGCCGTCATTAACTTGGTAGTGGTTTCTGAACTGAAATCAATGGTTGCTAGAAATTTCTGCATATTTACATCAGTCCAAGAAAGTTGTAATTTTCCTCCAGCGACTACTGAGATTCGTTGAGGTGCTGGATCCACTTCTAGCAGAACTAACCCTCTTTCTAGGTATGTATATGTCTGTAGGAGACTTGTTCGTGTCCCCCAATCCATACCTAAAGAAGCAACTTCATCTTCCGAGGTAGTACCAGTATAGGAACCAGATAATTTGTATTCACTTCCTGGTTGGAGAGCTGATTGAATACTAAAGGAAATTTGGGTGTTTCCACTAATCGAAGTGATCTGAGGGCTAACCTCTTCACCTTCAAAGCTAATCAGAACATTAGTTACCTCACCTGTCGAGACGAGTGACCCTGGTACATTTCCTTCTACCGTTTCAGCATTCCCAAGAACTTGGACAAAAAAGGTACATGAATACGACTGATTTTCAAATATTGTGTAAGTTAATGTAACATTACCAATATCGAAATCTGTTTCTGATGTCGTGGCAAATCCCTGCTGGAGAAGTAGAAGACTAGAAAATAAAAGAGACAACATGAAAAGAGAAGATCTCCTATGCAGGATAAGTCACCAGAGAGTATATCTACAGTACTCAATTTAATAAGCTTTCGTTTTCTCTCCCACGAAGAGAATTTAAGCCCAAAAAGTTATGTAAAAGAGAAAAATAGAGGGAAATTCTAATTGTATCATAGAGGTACGATTTCTTTTTCCCAATCGTAATACCATGATTTTAAGATATCACCTGTTTCACTATCTATCATAAATCCGAGTTCCGAGTAGGTTGGTGATTCACTGCCATCTTCTTTTCCCTCTAAATACCACCAATCAAACTCTGTAGGACTGTAATATACAATATACCATACCCCACTTTCATCATACCCATACTCTTCTGTTCCATAATCAGAATCATTTCCATAATAATAATAACCACTGTAATGGTATGCATACATACTGTAATCATCAGAATGATTCTCAATGAATTCAATGGTTAATTCATGATCTTGGGTGATACTAATAGCCTCATAATAGGTTACTATTGGTAATTCAGGCATGATAAACTCAGATTCAATGATTTCTCCAATATCATCACTGATTAGGAGATAACCCCAAGCATCTAAATAAATTTCAGAATAGAGATTGACATACCAATAAGCCTCTGTATTTCCTTCAAAACCAGGCTCAGAGTTTTTTTCACCAGAAGAATCATAGGAATACCAACTACCATAAAAATAAACGTAAACTGATGAATTATCATATTTATTTAGAAATTTCTGAACATCTGGATCTTCCATCGCAATGGCAATGATTTCTTCTTCTGTCATATCAGGTATTTCAGGAATATAAAAATCAATCACTTTAGCAGTGGCATCGTCAATGGTAACGTAAGCCCAGACTTCCCAGTGCTCGGAGGAGTAAATATCGACGTACCAATATCCATAACCATCAAAATAGGCCCAAGCTTCAAGATCATCATATTCTCCAGCTAATTCTTGAATTTCAGGAAGATTGAAAGCAATTTCAAGAACTTGTGCTTCAGTTAAGGTCGGGTCAACAGGTCGAAAAACTTCAATGATCTCTCCCGTAAAATCGTCAATGATTAGAGATAGATAATCCCATACGTATCCGATGAATCCTGTGTCATTATAAGGTTCATCTGGATTTGTGAAACCATCGTCATCATTTTCATAGTAAATATTCTCCTCATAAGGAGGGTAAAATTCCACGTACCAAAATTGGAAAGAATCAAACCAGATGTAGATTTCTGCTTCTGGATATTCTTCAAGGAAATCAAGTCCTTCCTTCGAATTCACAGCAATATCATAAACTTCCTCTTCGGTTAACGATGGTTCGACTGGTTGAATGATTTCATAAACCTCACCTGTGGAGTCTTGAATTATTACAGTAAGATAACTCCATTCGGGGTAATAAGAGTAATCTGTTACTGGTTCAGCCTTATAACCAATTTCCTCAGTATTTGTCTCGCTATCCTCAACATAATAATCATTCCAGTAATCAACCGAATAGTCGACATACCAATAATCAAAACCATCATACCAAGCCCAAACAGATCCATTTTCATGATCCTCTCTGAATTCTTGAACTTCTTCCAGTGCTTCTGCTATAGCAAGAACTTCATCTTCTGTCAGGGTTGCTTCTTTATACTCATATTCTTCATCATAAAACCCTGGGACCTGATAACCATTGTCAAGATCCCCTTCTGCTGCTTTTTTTGCCCCATCATCTTCAAAATTAATTTCAGCTTCTGTCAGGGTTAAAGTACCAGTAAAAGAATTAACTAAGTATGCTGTTGAAAATAAACCGAGGAAAATCATTCCTGTTAATAACAGCATCTTTTTTTGCATCGGAACATACATTATTTTTCCACACAATCCTTTTTTATCATTTTTCTCAATTCTTGTTGAATTGTTTCTATAATAACTCTTTCCTGAAACAGCAGTTAAGATATTCCTTGCAGAAAGAAGCAACTAAATGATCGGATTACTAGAACACGTTGATTATTGACCGCAACAACTTATGAAGTTAAGGTTGCTTTCCAAGACAACTAGGTGAAATAATATTCCTCATCGGATTTGGATTGATTACTATTGACTTTTTCTACTTCTAGCCATCTCCCAATAATGACCAAACTGATGCGATTTTTTTGGGGTTTTTTTGTCTTAACAGTATTGATAAATTCCCTATTCTTCATAAATTCTCAGCCCCACATGGATTTCAAATATACCAATAGTTAGCTATAAAAACCCTGTTAGGTGCGCTATATATGTTGGCACGCGATATAAATAGGTGTACATATCAATTTCCCAATCGATTTATTCCCGTATAAATCAATTCTTTGGGCTTTGATCAAGCGAAAGACATTCAAGATTTGAGAGACAATGAGTACGGACAAGCATAGGGATGCCACAGAACCACGAAAGAAATCTGATATAGTTAAACATTGGGAACGTGATATTCGTAGAGGCTTGCTTCGATTGATGATCCTAATGCTGATTCGTCTCCGAACACAAGATGCACATGGATATGGACTTATAAAATTGATCCGAGAAACTGGTATTGGAATTGAATTGAAAGCAGGTACAGTTTACCCCCTATTGAAAAGAATGGAAGACGATGGAATGATCACTTCACTGACTGCTGGTGATATTGATTCCCCTGGGGTACCTAGAAAGATCTATACAATAACTAATGTTGGCGAAGAAATGATCGAAGAGATGATTGGCACCTATTTTTCCTATCATGATTTTATAAAGAACTGGTATGTAGAAATAAATAACCAAAAGAGGAGATAAATGTGAAACCTTTTGATGTTGATGCCCGACACTTAATTAGAACATATATTGATGGTATTGAAGTGTATCTCCGCGATCACACCCGTTTGCATCCGAATGAAATTGACTCCCTCTTGAATGAGATTAATGACTTTGTTTATCTTAGGAGTGGTGAGTTAGCAACTGGGGACAGAGTTCATTACAATGATGTCATCAAAGCGATTGAGGAATGTGGGTCGCCTAGTGAAATTTGTGAACAATACTTGGAGTTAGATCGTGAGGAGCAGCCAGGACCGTTTTCACCAAAAGTAGCTCCTGCCTCATCCAAACAAGCTTCGATTAAGAGCCCTGTAGAGGATTATCCATCCAAAACTCGAAAATCCCCTAAAAGATTTCAGAGTAGCCTCAATAAGCTTAGTTTCTATTATCGACGCGTTCCCTGGTTTACGCTTTATCGCGGATGTTTCATTTTTGGTATGGTTATGCTAAATCTTTCCTTGTTACGATATAATGCATTTTATGATTATGGGCGGATCTGGGTTTATGATTTGCATAATTACTGGGCTTATGATCGCTGTTTTGCTGCAACAATGATGGCGTTCTTCTTGGTGTTATTGGAAGGATGGTTGATCAATAGATGGAAAAAAAGAATTGTAGATGAGAAAGGTTTCGATCGAAACTTCGATGATACAATAGTCGTCTATACTTCTCGTTTTACTTTTTTAATGCTGTTTCTTAAGTCTTCACTGTTCTATCTTCCCGCTTATTTGATTTTCACACCAATCTGGGTAATCTTAGCATGCATTATTGAACGTCAAATGAAGTCAGAACTCTGGCAAGAGAAGCTTGGGCCATGGATAATTGGTTTTGGCTCAAGTTTAACAAATGATCAACATACACAGAGTAGGATAAGTGTTACCTCACTGTGGACAAAATTTAATGATCAATTTTCAAATCTTGAGAAAAGAGTAATTGCCTTTTTAATAGTCATCCTCGGCGTAACATTTACGTTTCCTTGGATTGGATTGAGGACAGAAGTTAGTCAGCCTATTTATCTTTATTATACTGTTGAAGGTTTGCCACTTGCAGCTGCTGTCTTTGTAATCATTTCCCTCTTAACCATGGGGGGGACGCTTGTAGCATTATGGAAGTATAATTCGTCTTATGAGCTAAGAACTTTCACTGGCGAATCCGAGCTTATTGCTTGGTTGATGAGATTGTTGGCATTGAAAACGATTCTCATTCTCGATTTCGTTTTTATTTCTCCAGTATTCTATTTTGGCAGCTTGGTCATTCTTGGTGTTTTAATTACTTTCGAGATTGTCTCAAACACGTATGGTGGAGAAACTTTCAGATTGTGGGTTGGAAATGCATTACTCAGCTTTGGTAGTACAAGTTCACCCCAAAGAGACATTAACACCTCCCAAACTCCTCCAAAGAGCCACATGAAGGAACAATCATCACCATTAAGAAGTGGTACAGTCGTTTATTCTCCTCAAAAACCTACTGTTGTTCCACTCCATCAAAATGTACCTGAACCAACAACAGCAGTTGAAAAGGCCGTATTCACAACTGAGAAAAGACCATCAAAATTATCAGGAGTATTCAACGGAATGTGGATTCTTGTAAAAGTTTTTATAATGACCATTATGATGTGTGTAATCTCCTTTTTTGAAGTGGTTCTATCTTTTCTGGTATTAGTAACTAGTTTTAATTCTAAAGGTATCTATGAAGTACCAGTTCTCGAATTCAGTGGCTATTTTTCCGTATACCGTTATAGTTCATCCTCATTTGTTCTGGGAGGGTATGCATTTACGATGTGGTACACTTTAATCTTGTTAAGTATTCAAGTATTTTTTATTGTAACTTTTCTATGGTATGGTCTTACTACAAAAAAACCTGAAGGAACAATTTTGAAAGTATTTCGAAATCTGACCAGGATTCTCTTAGGATTTACATTTATCGGGATATTGATTTTTCAGTTTCAGAACTCTTTTGCTCAACTTCAGCTATTAATTATCTTTGGACTGGTGTTTTTCAGCGAAACAACAGCGTGGAAGGTTCGTTCCGAAAGAAAAAAGTTTCCACTTCCTACATCTGATCAAGAATTACCTGTCCCTAATAAAGAAGGGATGATATTAGATCAAGCTGAGTTACCCAAAACCTCATGACTACGGGTATTCTTTTCTTACCTCTTCTCTTTTTTCTCTACGGCATCCAAATCATTTTTAGACCGAAATTGATGAACTTGATCCAGACAGGGAGGGGGATTTAGCTTTTGTTTCTGATTAGAAAAGTTTATGAATTTGTTTAATCTTCAGAAATCTTTGATACTTTTAAATCCCTCAAAAGAGTCAAACTTAACAAGAATCTTACTTAGACAGCTTGCAACACTAATCAAGATATTAGAAGTGAATATATTGGATAATAAAAGAACATTTTTGATTATAACATTGATCGGCTTTTTATTTGTATTAAATAGGGGGGGTGGGGTACTAGAACATCAACAAACACCGAATACACTAACATCAGATAGATATCAGATGTCTAATGAACATAAACATATTCAAAAAACATCTCCTCCTTTACCCCTTCCTTCAATCACTCAGTCAGGTCTTCCTCCAAACCTAGTTGTAACATTCGATAACAGTCATACTCCCAGCGCTGGACAAACTGCGATTAATTTGGAAGGGAATCTTACAGCAGCGGGATCCACCTTCCATACGATAGATGGAGTGTTTTCCATCCCCGCGGACACTAACGTTTTATTGATTCCATGTTCTAACTCTACTTACACCACTGATGAACTAAATATCATTAATAATTGGTTTACTAGTGATGGAGCTCGTTTATTATGGGTAACCGGAGATTCGGATTATGCTGGGTACTTCAATAATGCACCGTCCAATGACATTCTGACGAGGGTAGGATCCAAACTTCGAATTAGCGCTGATTCTGTATATGATGCAGTGTATAATGACAACGCCTCTTATCGTGTGGCGGTTCAAACCCCCATTTCTGATGGCGATTTGAACTCAATATTCACTAATAATGTCTCGAGTGTCATCATGCATGGTCCTACTTCAGTTTTAGGTTATCAAAGTGGTGCTGTAGTTGATTTGAACGAGACTTCGATAGCGGGTATCGAAATTATCATGAAAACTAGTATCGAAGCTACTCCTTTGGATTCAGATTTCACTGGAACTGAGCTAGATTACTATTCCACCGCTAATCTTAATGGTAGTTATCCTATGATGGCCATACAAGATATGAGTGATCGAAAAAGTGTAATTGTCTCTGCTGAGGCTATTTTCTCCGATTATCAACATATGTACGATCTGTTTACTGACCAGGGGACGATAGGCAACCCATATGCGTGGAACGGGGGGTATCATGAGGGTAAAACCTTAGTCGATAATGTATTGGCATGGTTTGGAAAAGTAGTAGAGAAAAGGATCCATATGATCCTTGCTACAGGTGGTCTCGGAGACAGATCACAAAATGATGCGGCTTATCAAGGTTATTTACTCGCAAATGAAACATTTTCAGAGAGCGTTGCGCTTTCATTTGTCGAACCTGAGAACCCCGACTCATTTTCTAGTTATCAGGTTGATGCTGCTGATAGTGCTGAATTTGATCTCATCATCTGCATTGGATTCCTTCAAAAACCATCATTAGATTCGACTACTGAAGCTTATCCAGACCAGAAATGGGTTCTAGTTGATGATTTCCTAGATAAATCTAATGTTCGATCTGTTCTATTTAAAGAGCATGAGGGGTCATTCCTTGTTGGTGCAATGGCGTCAATGACCACTCAAACAGGGAAGCTTGGTTTTCTTGGTGGTATGGATAATTACCTGATCAACAAGTTTTTAGCAGGGTATCAGGCCGGTGCTCATTACATTCATGATGGTACTGAGGTCACTGCTGTATATGATCGGCTCCCTAGCCCTGATTGTTGGATTGATTTTCCTGGTGGAAAGAAAGCGGGTGAAACACTTATCAAGCAGGGTCATGATATTATTTTTACTGCCGCTGGGGAAACTGGGCACGGGACCTTTGAAGCTGTAGCGGAAGCAGAGAGGGCTTATGCGATTGGAGTGGATTCAGACGAGGATTATTATCATCCAGGAAAAATTCTCTGCTCAATGGTTAAAAAGGTTGAAACGGCTGTTTACAACTCTATTAGAGATGTAGTTTATGGTAATTTCTCTGATGAAAACCAACAACTAGGTATTGCTGAAGATGGGGTAGGGATTAGTCCAATGACTTATACTTCAGACATTAAAAATGGAGATTTCACCTTTAATAGTGTTACCAAGACTCGTTGGGGATGGATCGAAGATATCAAAGGGAAAATCATTGATGGTTCGATTATTGTCCCAGAGGTACCTGATTGGGATCGTATGCAAATAATTACCTATCCTACACAAGAAACCACGATTCCTGTAGGCTATACTACAACAACAAGTACTGAGGAAGACGAAACTACAACAACTTCATTCCATTCAGGAATAAGTATTCCTTCTCCTGGTTTTGAATTATCTCTTTTAATTTGGACCATGTGTTTAGCTGTTTTATGGATTAAACGGAAAAAATGAGGTTCTCCAAGGAGTCCTGTCGGCCTTCTCACTTATTGGGGATGAGGTGACATTCCACCTCCATTTTTGAAAAAACACTAGTAAAAGGGTATCTTTCCCGCCATTATTGCTTGTCAAATTACCCATAATGAAAGTTTTTTAATAGGAACAAAAATCAACATTACTGGTTGGAAATATCGATGACGAGTCCAAATATGATGTCTTGTGCTATTTTTAGGGCACTCGTCACTCTCGCTCCCGTGTTCGCATGATTTTTGCTGAAGATTTGACTGAAATCCAACCATCTGTTTTCTCTCGTCATTATTCGATCAAATCTTCTGGTAATTTCCTATATTATGCCCACACTTTGGCGTATTTCAGTTCCAATGTTTTTTAATGTCAAGAAGGTGATTAACAAGTTACAATCATGATTAAGGCGTGAATTCCATGTCTCTAGATAGAGAAAAGAGATCGAAAAATAAACAGTTTGGTCAGGCTCAATGTCAGCGTAATATAAAAATATTTCAAATCACAGGATTTGATATTACGGTCCTGATTGTTCCTGTGATTGTCTTAGTCTGGTTAGAAGCTGGACTAGCTTTTCATGAGATGTTGTTACTTCAGGGATTATTTGTCTTACCAATATTAATTTTAGAAGTCCCATCGGGTTCTATTGCCGATTTTTGGAGCAGGAAAGGTTGTACTAGTGTTTTTCATGGATTATTCGGGCTTGCAATGTTCTTCTATGCTATTGGTGACAATTTCTACGTGTTCGCTCTCGCAGAGATATTAGCAGGGGTAGCGGTCGCTTTTCAAACAGGAAGTGAGACTGCTTTGGTTTACGATTCCTTATTGACTCTCGATGATAATGATGTGAATAGTCTTTTTGGGAATATTATTTCCAAACGAATGACAATTATGTTTCTTGGAGGAGCACTCGGTGCTCTAGCTGGTGGATTCATTGGTACAATATCAACAGTTCAAATGCCCATTATCATTGCAACTATAGGTCATTTAACCTTTGCAGGCTTAGTTTACTGGGGATACACTGAACCCCCCCGATTAAAAGCTAAATCCCCCCAAGCTGCTATTATGAAAGCTTTAAGCTCATTGAAACATCAAACTGAGTTAAAAGCAATCATCATATTCAGTCTTACAGGTATTGTTTTCAGTCGGATTGGTTTCTGGGCTGTTCAACATATTTTAATTGAAGAGTTTCTTGTTACATCTCTTATCATGGGTTTCGTCTTAGCAGGGTTCAATCTTTGTGCTGCGATAAGTTCTTTATTGATCCGATCACGAATAAACAAGCTGTTAAGCCAATGGATTTTCTTGGTGATAATACTTATAGAAGGAGCCTACTTCGTAGCATTGATCCAAATCCCACATCTCTTAGGGATTGTGGTAATGTCATTGATGGCCCAAATTACTCGTGGGATTCGCACACCGATAATACAAGCAATATTACAGCAGCGACTTCGATCTGACGAAAGAGCAACATTCGTTTCTCTGATGTCTTTCGTTGGTTCCTTAAGCTACTTTACTCTTTCAATAATCATCGTTGTACTCGATTTTTCCCGAGAACAGACATTAGTGGTAAGCTTGATAGGTCTATCAGCGATTACATTTATTTTACTAGGTCTTCAATTCCGAAAATATCGAAGAGTAACAGAAATGCCAGTTATATCAACCTAACAATGAATGTCTATTGAATGACTTCCTCTCCTCTCCACCTCTTTTTTAAAAAATGGTTAATACTATCTTGAAACACCTGAAAAATAAATAAGATGGGGAGGATCTAGATCCAATTAAAGTCCTAGTTCCTTCTTAATCAAAGTTTTGAGGATCTCTTTTTGCACTTTTTGCTTTGTTGGAATGTTTTTATCCCCTAGAATCGTTTTTCCCACTTCAAGGGCCTTATCTTTGGCGATTTCTTTAGCACCAGTTTCTTCTATAATTTCTTTTACTGCGGTGTTCAATGCTGTAGACATGGCTTCCTTTCCAACACCTTTTGCTAAACCACCTAGTTTTTTCATGGATGATCAGCTCCTTCTTTCTTTATATGACTAATCCTCATTAAGATTTAAATTTTTACTCTTTAGATATAAGTGAACTCACTATCAGGGTGACGTAACAAGATATATTCTGGATTCAATAATTCTTCGTTCGTAGGTGCATAGCGTTCTTGTCGAAATTCATATGGAAATAATGAACCCAAGCCAAAGATCGCTATTCGACCAATAGGATGATGCTCCCCAAAAATAGCAATGGAGATATTTCGTGTTAATTGGCGAGTTTCCTTCTCATTGACCACATTATTTGTGTGAATGTATTCGTGGAGTAATAAATGAAAAAGGTATGCCTTGTAGAGATCCTCTGAAGATTCTTTGCGCATGACACGGAGAGCTGACTTATTCAGATAAACCTCATTCGTCCCTAGACGATGGAAACCCCCAACAAAATTCCCCTGATCATATCCCATTTCTACTAATGCTAACATGATTCCAGGACGAGACTTATCTAGAAATCGGCGTACTATTCTAATAATGAGTTTAAATAATTCAGAATAGTCTTCAGTATCAAGAGAATCATAATTTTCTTGAAATTCACGGATTTCTTCTTTGGATATCACGATTTATTCCCTATGTATTAGATGTATTAAGTAATATATGATGACTAGGTTTTCAGCCCAAGTATATACTGTCAGAGAAGGTTATTGAGAACTTCAAAGATATTGAGCCCTTCTAGACCAAGTAATAACCAGAAGGCATAAAAAACGCTTAACGATGCAATCGTGACATTTACCGCCCGTGTGACTTTCTTCTGCCCCCATTTTTGTACAGGATAATTTATTGACAGTCCATACAATACCATCCCCATGATGACTCCGACTGTAAAGAAAAGAACTCCCAAAAGAATACCACTTAATTCTTCGATGCCTATAGTCACTGTAAATAGGAGAAGAAGTTCATCATTACTCGCGATTCCGTGAATTATTCCAATACCTACCATCGCTCCATGTTCTTTTTTTGATGATCCATGAAAATGAAGATGAGCGTGTTCGTTTTTCTGAACTGCGTCTTCGAGCTGATGTTCATGTCGATGATAGTGCAGTAAATCCAATTCCCATGCTAGAGTAAAGAATGCAATAATGATCAGCATAATGGGAACTAAAAGTTCTAAATTAGTTAATAACGTCTTTAGAATTGTTTCCCGAAAAGTATAAAGAATAACAGTGAGAATTGAGGCAGTAATCATATGTCCCAAAGCCCAGGAGAAGCTTAAAAATGCAGTTTTTTTTGGTAGATTTGGAATTAGATAATATACCTGAGACTGCAACTAAATGATCAGCATCAAAAGAATGTTTAACCCCTAAAACAATGGCAAAGATAAGGAGTCCTATTGTTAAAACATCAACCATTTTAATCTTCTCTAATTTTTTTCTATCCTATTATATTATAGATAGAGTGCAATAGATTCCTCTAAATACATTTAACAAATTACATTCTGTCCAGATATATGACTTATTCTACTAAAAACATAGAGAAAAATAAAGGTATCTTGAGAGGGATTTCTTTCTTGTAAAATTCCCCCTAAAAAAAAGAAAGAGGAAAGAGGATGATTATTGAATTGGAAAAAAGGGGATCTACGTTTTTTCAAAAATCGCCTTAGTCGCTACAGGACTAAATTGATACGTCACCGAACCCCAGTTTGTAACTACTCCTTTCTCTTCAGATTTCTTTCTAAGATATTCAATTGTATCTAAGTGGGAGGACTGTAAGTAGTTGACAGCCAATATGGATGCTCCAACAAAAGAAGATCCTAAAAGGATGAAAAATAACCCCAGAGTCCATAATACAAGTAAAAGTATACTAAAAACATCAAGACTAAAACCAGCGACCTGCATTTGTCCAGTTGTCGTTGCTTGGCGGGCAGCGCTAGTATTAATCTCATAAGCTAAAGCCCCTAAGGACAGAATACCTGAAAAACCAATAACAATTCCAAGACCATCTCTCAGGATATTTCCTAAAGGTTTCACAGCAATAATGTCTCCTTGGGGACTTATTTGCATACGCTTGAAGCCTCCTTCATTAAATGCAAAAATCATTGGATAATAGATTAAAATGAGAACCAAGACTATAGGAGTTAACAAAGGACTTAAAACGAGAGCTGTCATCTTATCTTCACCGGGATAATACTGTACAAAGAATATTGTGAGAATCGAAGCAAGTGCTGTCGGAAAAACTAAAATATCATACCATCGTTGCCTATATAATTCTGAAAGTGTAGGTCGGACGCCAGAAAAATCTATCACATCGATTAATCGTTCATCAACAAAAAAATCCCCAATAAAGTCAAATATCGGAATATAACTAAGGACTTTTCCTAACTTTCCATGTAAAGCCTTTAAAATTAAAAATGTTATGTATCTACCTCCAAAGAGTTTAGTAAGGCGTGTTATAATAAGAAAAAATGCAAATAATATACCTAATCCTCCCCCAATCGCCACAGTAACGAGGATAATACGCCCGATCAATAGGAAGGCATCCCAAGAATAAAGCCATAGAGCTCCGAGAATACGTTGAAACCAATCCACCCAACCACGATTTTTCACATCAAAGTAATTCCCAATAGCTTCAGTTTTTGGTATATCTTCATCTGTTGTCTCAGTAAAATCAAATGATCTACGATGAATTGTGAATTTCTCTCCCGGTTGATAACTTAAGGTAAGTTGTGGGTAGGTAGCTTGTTTCCCTGAGATATCTATCTTCAGGTGTTCTGGTTTAGCTTTAACTTCATAGAATGTACCATTAAATAATTCAAAAACGAAAATACCAGGGTCAAGTAAGTAATGGATGGTCCCATTCATATGATCTTCTCTTAGATGCCATGGGATAAGAGGCCCAATATGTGCATTATTTTCTTCAAATAATTGAAATTCCTCTATTCCTTCCTGTATTGTAATACCCCCAAAAGATTCACCTGTTTCAGGATTAAAATAAACGAGATCCATATATGGCCCCATTTCGCTTCTTATTTCCCCAATAATATGACTTGGTTCGATGTCATAGGGTGTTTGGGGTAAAATAGCAGCTGTTGAGATAAATATAGTGCCTAAAACAGCACAAATTGCGGAAAAAAACCAAATAAGACAGAAAAAAATAACCTTCGTTTTCATAGTCATGGATGTTAGTCGATAAACCATTGACGATTACTCCTATAATGAATGTAACTCTTTTCAGAATAATTAGAATATGTTTATCCTTATTGTTTTTTTAAACTTCCCTAATTTGCCTTTTATAATTCAAAATTTAATCTGAAAATTATGGTCTTTAGTCTATATAGGTCTATTTAATTACGAGCTAGGTGCTAGAAATGGTGTTAATGTAAGTCGTCCTTCATTACTCTTCAAGGAAGTAACACGAACACCGATGAGACGTACTTTTTTTGTTGAAGATTTGAATTCTTCAAGGAGTTTAATTGCCGTTCTCAATATCGTCATTTCATCTGATAGAAAGTTCTGGAAGCTAAAGCTCCGAGTGTATGTGATAAATCCTTGAAAACGAATTTTAATGGAAACTGTTCGAGTTAAAAGGTTATTTTTCTGTAATTTTCCAGATAACCTTGAAACAATTTGGCTGATAGTCTTTTCAATGTAATCCCAATCATTTTGATCCTTCCCAAAGGTTCGTTCTGAACCTATGGATTTGCGACCGTTTCGACTATACCCAACTCTCCGATAATTAGTTCCAAGTGCGACTTTTCTCAGATAAAGTCCATGGTCACCCATGAGTAGATAGGCTTTCTCACGGGATAATGATGCTATATCTCCAATTGTGACTATTCCCTTTTTTTGCAGCTGTTGTTCTGTTTTTTTGCCGATCCCCACTATTTTTCGTGCTGGCAGATGATATAACATTCTATCCAGCTCAGAGTTATGCACAAGAGAAATACCATTAGGTTTTCCTAAGTCAGAGGCTATCTTGGCTATAGATTTTGTTTCGGCTACACCAAGAGAAACTGGAAGAGATAATTGGTTCTGGATCTCTGTTTGAATGGCTTTTGCAATCGATCGGGGTGAGGAGCCATAATCACGCCAAACCTTCGATACATCTAAATATGCTTCATCAACTCCTGCGTGTTGAAAAATGTCTGTATATTTGCGTAGGATCGTCATAACCTTCTCTGATTCCTCATGATAATGAGAGAATGATATAGGAGTTCCAGAACAGATGTATACACCATGAGGACATAATTTATACGCTTGAGAGATAGGCATGGCAGAATGAAGACCAAATTCTCGTGCTTCATAAGAACAGGTTGATACCACACCTCGCCCGTTTCCTTTCTGAGGATTTGCGCCTATGATCACTGGAAAGTCTCTCAGAAAGGGATGGTTCTTAATGTGAACAGCGGCAAAAAAGGCATCTAAATCTACATGGATGATGACATGGCTCCAATCCAAAAAGAACCACCAATTATATTATGATCAGAAGCCAATAAAAATCTACGAATCACCGTATTAAAAAACAAAATCCATTTTCTACTGGTTATCAACATTAAATAGTGTTTATATTAACTAAAAAACAATTCATTCACAACGAGATCAATTTTAAGTTCAGTCATTTAGAGTTACTGGAATTTCACCCAAGATTCTCAATTCTTTTTTTACAATAGGATCATATATGCACTTAACTGCACAAATTTGAACCCCCTTTTTCATAGATGCTTTAAGCGTTTGAGAAAAAGTAGGATCAATTTCCTCATTTGGTTTAAAAATAGATGCATCACTTCGTTTAACTATAAAAACTAAAAAAGATTGATATTCTTTAGTAGCTCTTATTAAATCTGATACATGCTTGGTTCCCCTAATAGTAGGTGCATCTGGAAAAAGGGCTAATCCTTTTTTGACTAATGTGACGCTCTTAACTTCTACCAGTGCTTTTTGATGAGTATCAACGTTACTCAATAAAAAATCAAATCTACTCCTTCCATATGTGAATTCTGATTGAATAATTCTATATGGGTGAAAAGGTGGGATATTGAGATATTCTTCTTTGAATAAGCGATTGGTTAAGAGCGAATCAATATTCACCCATATTTTACCTGTCTTCACACCAACAAGTGAATATTGGGTCTTACGAGTATGATTGGAACTCTTCCGAAGGATTACTTGAGCGTTTAACAAAAGTAATTCTTTTAACCTTCCAGGATCAGGTACATGCGCTTCCACAAGTATTTCTGATCGTTTAAATGATTCAAGCTCTACTTTTGCTAGAAATCTATTTGGACGTTCTTTGAATTTTCCAAAAAAGTAAATTCCATCACACTTCATTTAGCTACCATCATTCGTGTAAATCAATAACCATTCTATGTGAGATTTGTGAGGTGCTATTGAAGGTTTAATAAACACTAATCAGCTTTGATATGAAGTAGTTTTCTTTTTCAAGAAAAAGATAAAAACGAAGCGCTAATAAAAGAAAATTATTATATGTGTATAAGAATCAAGTTTTTAATTTCCCTGAATACCAACATAGAGCGAATATAGTGATCAAAATGGCCAAGGAAGCTTCGATGATTGATCCTAAAGTTCTATCAGATTTCCAAGACGCAATTAAGAAAGCTACCGCTTTGGCTGAAGATGGTGCATTTGGGGAAGCAATTAAAATTCTTCAAAATAAATTGAAGGATGCGGAAAAGCTTGATTTTGTTCAACCAGAGGTTAATATTCGGAATTCCCTCGGTATTTTACATTGGAAAAATAATTCTTTTACTGCTTTTTTAGAAATCACAGCAGAATCCTTAGCATTAGCCCGGGCACATCATTATAAGAAAGGTGTGGCTGAGGCACTATTGAACTTAGCTTGGGTTCTTGCTATGGAGAAAAAAGACTTTATAAGATCCTTTGATTTCACTGAAGAGGCTCTAGAAGTCACAGAGGATATTGGGTACGAGAAGGGAATTGCAACATCAATGTATATCATTTCTACTGCTTATAAATATAAGAGTATGGAAGATAAAGCCCAATATTATTTGGAGAGGAGTTTAGCTATCTCAATGAGGCTAGCAGAATCTGATCTATTGATCCCAAGTGAAGCTGGATTAACTGAAGAAGAGAAAGTACAACTGAAAGATGCCCTTGATCTGCTTTAGACGAGACATATTCTCATTAGATGATATATTACATATTTACATCCAGTCTTTTATTAATTAAATTTTTTAATGTGATATTGATATTCCTGTTTCTGGAAGGAAAAAAGTGTGTTACAACAGGTTATTTTTCAGTATTTGTACTAATCCTCTTAATAACGCCAGGTATTGCCTCTTTAAAAAGTTCTAAGACTTCTTTCTCATTCTCATAAATTTGGTTATAAATATAAAGAAAACAATAGAAAAATGAATTAATAGTTAATATTTTCGATAGGCATCACATTTAAAAAAATTGATTTAATAAATGTAATTAAAATTTAAGACGACCTATAATAATTAACAATGTAAATGAAAACAAATTTTTACTCTTTAGTCCAATCTACCCATCTTTACCTTCCATTGAGGCGAATGAACAAATGGCACGAATCCTTCTCGTCGATGACGAGCGAGATCTCCTAATGATTTATACAAAGCTCTTGATAATGGAAGGCCATGATGTTGTCGATTCAGCGAGTAATGGTAAAGAAGCGATTAAGAAATTCGAAGAACTTCCCATTAAACCAGATATCATTATAATGGATTATAGGATGCCTGTTCTTGATGGCTTAGTTGCCATGAGGGAAATACTGAAATTAACCCCTGATGCGAAGGTTTTGTTTGTTAGTGCTGAGAAGAGAGTCGAAAAAGAGGCGCTTGAAAATGGTGCGATAGGTTTTTTTACAAAGCCAACTAGCATTCGCACCCTATTAAGCGAAATAGATCGAATACAGCAACTACAAACTGAAACTCTAAAAGTAAAGTCAGAATGAAGTTAGAAAGGAAAATAGACTAGAATTTGTTTTATAAAAAGAAAAAAAGGGATAGAGGGAGAATAGACATCAAATTAGAATGCTTATTTGGTTGCTGCTAGTTTAATGTCAGATTCTTTGATAGTTTTTCTACCAGAATGACGAGCAATTTCAACTGCGTATTTGGCGATGTTTGTAGAATATTCAGTTAAAACTTCATTTAACCTGTTGATCGCGTCTGCAGAAACTCGTTTAGCACCGGCATTACGAATAAGTTTTTCAACACGTGCGGAGGCAAAACCTGCCATTTTCTTTCACCTTTTCTCCTGTGTTATACACACAGTAGATATTGCTGCTATATATTTCACAGCATTTTCCTTTATTTTATAAAACTATTTAAAGGTTTTCTTTTGATTAATGTTTAGGCAAATTAAAATCCAATGATGTTAATCTATTAGACAATTGTGCACTATATTTGATAGAGGAAAGTTGTCAATTCAATAAAAAATTAATACACGAGTTTTTTTCAATCATCTGTTAAAGTGGTTAAAACCTTCAGCTTTCAGTTCTAATCAACTGAAATTGATTTCAAGGCCTTATCCAAAATTTTTTTCAAAAATCTTTTATCTGATATATTTTATGCTACAGTGGATTCAATATCAACTGTTTTTAGGCTGATTTAAATATCTATCAAGAACTGTCTTTCGAGAGGTTAATAATTTATTTTGAGTTTCTTGCTCCAAGATTTTTAGATGTTTAATCCAAGATTTTGTCATTTTTTTTGGAAATGTCTTTGATAGTTCTCCCCAAAACGAATCTAATGGCAAAAATGGATCCTCCTTCAGTCGTTGATACATGAACTCTAAAATTCTATAAAATTGAGTTGTCCCGAAGATCTTATATTGTGCCTCGATGGGTGGAGGTTTCCATATTTCCAAAATTCGTGTTTGAATTAATTCTGTATAGTCAGAATTAATCTCATATCCAATCCCTCTTCTTGATGTTAATCGACACACCTTAAGAGTTGTTCCAGAACCAATGAAAGGGTCTAGTACTGTTTCACCAATCGCTGTATGCATTTTAATCAGACGAAAAGGGATTTCTTCTGGAAATGGCGCAGAATGACCGAATCGGTTCTGACCTTTGGAATCAATCTTAAAAACTGGAGAAATATCGTCCCAAATACATCGAACGGCCCAATGACGCCATTCACTCTTCGTAAGAATACTTTGAGCGAGAATATCTTTTGGAACTGTTCTTGTCTTCCCTTTTTTAACCCAAACAAATATTTGTTCAAAACCAGTATTCGAGGCAATATTGGTTGGTTTAGGGTAGGATCCCCATGATACATTTGAGACATACTCCGATTTATCCCAATAATGCATCCCAGAAAGATACATATTCGCGGATCGCATGAATTTTTCAATATCCCACATGATATTTTGGATTATTCGTCGATTAAATCCAGATCGGGTAGCTTCAATTGGTAAGGGTTGAATATTAATTGCAATTTTCCCATTGGGTTGAAGAACTCGGATGCACTCTGACCATACCTTGTTTAAAGAATCAATATAACCATTATAACTTTGACCGAATCCTATTTGTTCTCCACCATAGTCACGAACATTCCAATAAGGAGGAGAAGTAACAACTAAGGTTACAGATTCAGATGGGATCTCATCCATCCTTTCTGATGATTTAAAATAGACCGTTTGGTCTTCAATTTCTAAACAAGAATTCTCCTTGGATTTCATTTGTCTTTCCTTGCACCTTATTTTAAATCAAGATGATAGGTTTCTTCTGTTGATTTTGATTGTCTCCAATATATAGGTTGAAATTTTCTCAAATTAAAAGCCCAATCATCAATTATTTCATGATTAATCACAGTAAAAACTACCTCTCCAATGAATAAATCATGATCACCTGTTGGGATAATATCATATAATTTACATTCGAGATTAATCTGACACTCTTTAATTCGCGGAGCTTTAACTTTAATTGAAGCTTCTACGCTAAATCCAGCCTTTTTGAGTTTTTGAGTTTCTTCTCGGCCACTAATACTACCTATATAATGACTCTCTTTAATCTGTGACTTATTCGGGATATTTATGACAAATTCTTTATGATGTTGAATTATCTCATGTGAATAGCGCTTCTTCGTTATTAAGACTCCTATTAACGGTGGACTAACAGATAATGGGCAAGACCAAGCTATTGTCAAGGCATTAGGAGTTTGTAATGTTCCTGAAGAAACTAAAACTGTTAATCTTGGATATAGATACCGATAAGCCGTATTCAAATCTGAAATTGGATGCTTCATGATTTTGTCTCCTATTCTCATCTAATTTGAAGAACTATCTTTTTGATCGTAATTCTCTTAAAAGTTTTAAGTTCTGTAAATCCCCAATTTTTTCATCTTTAGGGGTTTCGAGAATCATGGGGAATTTTTCAAAGCGGGGATTTTGCATTAATTCTCTAAAACAATCTAATCCGATATAACCTTTACCAATGTGTTCATGATGATCTATACCAGAACCGAGGGGACCTTTAGAATCATTGATATGAAACATTTTTAGTTTAGTTTTACCTAACCTATCTTCAAGTTTGTCTATAACCTCATTGAGGCCCTCTGGAGTAGAAATGTCATAACCAGAAGAAAAAGCATGTGCGGTATCGAAGCATACCCCGATAGATTTTTCTTCTAGAATGTAACTAAGAATTCTCTCAAAATGACTGATTTTATTCCCCCACGTTTTTCTTTTTGCGGTTGAGTTTTCTAGTAAAATCATCGAAGACTTCTTAATGTGATTTAGACCTTTATTTAAAGCTTCTGCGACGCGTTTAGCAGCGAATACTTCATCACGTTCTTTTGGACTCCCCAGATGTGTAATCACATATGGTACTTGCAAGACAGTCATCTTTTCTACTTCTTCGATTAAGACATTTACAGATTTTTTGAATAGAGTATCATCTGGAGAAGCGAGATTTGGTAGATATGGCATATGAATAGCCGTATCAAAATAGTTTGCAGCTTTTGACTTCTTTATAAATTCTTTAACAGCATTAGGTTCTAATTTTAACGCATCCCAGCGTCTTGGAGGCCGAGTAAATATTTGCAGGCACTCACAAGTGCTTTGTACTCCTCGATCAACCGCGAGATCAATTGATTTGGCGATTGATTTATGAGCGCCAAGCCTCGGTTTAATCAGTTTTTCTTCAATCATGATTGTAATCTCACAGTATGGTAACTAAAAATCATCAAGGTTTGTAAATATCTATTCTTTTGTACGTACGACATTAAAAGTATGGGTAATTGTTTTATTAGATAAGGAATATCTGAAAGAAAATAATAATGTCATCGCTATTCTAGATTTCTTTGGAATAGTACTAAAATAATATATAATATAAGAAATAG
>JAEOSR010000106.1 GCA_016840285.1 Candidatus Hodarchaeota archaeon
AATTATCACAAATTCTAGAGAGGAAAACCTTGTACATAAGGAATAAGTAACAGTTCGATACTTAGTAGAGACTTAAGAATCTGAAAGAAAAGGTGCTTGTGTAAAAAATCTTTTTAGAGAAATCTCACGTCAAATAGATGGGAAAATAATTAACTATAGCAGTTGTTCGTGGAATAACTGAATTTGAGGTAAGTTCAATCTTGATAGGAGGGAGATTAAACCTTTTAAAATAGTAATCTCAGGATTAATTGAAGTTATGTTGTATGTAAGTGTTTCCTACATCCTCTCGTGGAGCTTTCGAATCTGACTAAAAGATCTACTCCAAAAATTCTTTCATAATGTTTTTGACACTTTAGGAGCAATCAATGGAATTAATCCAATGAGTGAAAAATCAACTGGAAAACTAGCTACTCTTAAGAATTCTTTTGAAAATCTAGCTTTGAATTTTAAAGAATCATTACACCCTTCAGAAAGGGATTATAGCAATATAATCTCTTCAAATCAAAAATATTGTGCAAATATCTTTTATCGCGGATGGCAGTTGAAATCACAGACTCTTTATTCTCAGTATAAATGGTTTGAACAGTTTGAATCACATGTTATTTCCAAAATGGATCCTTCTCATATTGATGAGAGTAAAAATCTTATAGACGGTTCAAATGGCATATTAAACGTGGGTATTGAGAAAATTTCTGTAAAATATGCTATAATGGGAAATAAACTTTTTCTCAAAATTTCTGGTGATAATCAAGATCAATTTATCAAACGAGGGACTAAAATTGGATTTGAATACGGTATTTTCAATCATGCAGGTAAAACTGTAAGAAGCAGAAAATTGCAGACATGGGGATTTCTTGATT
Organism: Candidatus Hodarchaeota archaeon; assembly: GCA_016840285.1. The sequence continues at coordinate 861 of JAEOSR010000106.1, forward strand.
TCATACGAATTAACAAAAAGTCTTCTCATAATTTTCGTATTTTTGAAATTGATCTTGCCAGGCTGAGCTACCAAGGGAATGAATGGTTATAAAATATTAAAAACCAATATGATTTGGTTTATGTAGTTTTTTTCACAAAAACTTACATGAAGATTGAATTACTATTCTTTTTATACTCATTATGATTATTTTGACTTCCTATTTTACTTGATGATTGCATTTTTCTTTTATTCGCCACACGCTTTTTATAAATGGAGTCTTTAAGCAATGACATACAAGTTTTGAATATTGAGGTATTCTATCTTTATGCAACAACCTACCAATGAATGTATGGTTCTATTATACTGGGATAAAACCACTTGGTATGCACTAGGGGCCTTAACTTCTAGTCTTCAACAACACAACCTTCCTTTTGAGATTATTAGGGGAGATTTTCTCTCACATATTCAATCAAAATTAAATCAGGGAATGTCTGTGATTTATGGAGAATCAGCCCGAATAACGACCATAAATTCATTAGAAGAGCGATTAAAGCGATTAAATGACCATATATCCTCACCAAAGCTGATAACAGTTATTGGCGGTCCTCATGCCTCGGGAGCTCCTGAAAGAATATTGAAAATGGGAGCAGATTATGTTGTGATCGGTGAAGGAGAAGCAACATTTCCTGAATTTATCCAAACATGGATTAACAGTAATTTTCAACATGAAAGCTTACAATCTTTGCCTGGAATTGCATTTCATGATATATCTGGAGAATACGTTCAAACCACCTCCCGACCACGACTTAATTTAGATGAATACTGTCCTTACTCTGATAACAAGGATTTCCCGTTACATCCTCCTATCGAATTAATGCGGGGGTGTGCTTTTCGTTGTCGCTTTTGTCAAGTCCCCTATATATATGGTAATCCTCGATTTCGGTCCATTGAAACCATTACTAAGATTGTAGAGCATTATGTTCAATATTTTAAACCCTTGAAAAAGAGTGTTGATATTCGTTTTATTGCCCCAAATTCACTTGGCTATATGGAGAAGAAAAGGGGCCAGCCAAATTATGAAGCTCTAGCTCACCTCTTGAGGCGACTCTCGCAATATGAGATTCGCCTCTTTTTTGGGACATTTCCTTCGGAAATCCGACCCGAGTATATAACAGATCAAACTCTATCACTTTTTGATATGATCACCAATCGGCAAATCTCAGTTGGATTTCAAAGTGGTTCTGATCGTGTTCTCAAAGAAATGCGTAGAGGGCATTCTGTTGCAGATGGGCTACAGGCGTATGATTTGATGGTTTCCCAAGGTCTTACACCGGTATTTGATTTTTTACTTGGAGTACCCTCTGAAACAACAGCTGAACAGTGGCAAACACTCTCTTTGATCCGTGAGCTAGGAAGGAAATCGCAAACTCGTCTTCACTATTTCATACCTCTTCCAGGCACTCCCTGGAAAAGCAGCTTACCAGCCCCTTTCGACCCAGAAGTCCAATCAGAAATTGGTAGACTAACTAAAGAAAAGATTGTAATGGGAGCTTTCGCTAAACAATTTCAACTGGCGTTTAAGGATAAATAGAGTCTCTACATACTTTTAGAAAATCCGATGATTGAAATTGAATAAAGAAAAGTTTATTATATTCGGAAGATGGTCTTTCATTAACATTCATTAAACGAAAAGTGTTGTTAACAATGGAAGCACGAGACATAATAGTAATATTATTAACAATCCTTATCCTAATAGCGATTATTGGTTCAATTGGAGCACTGATTTATCATGTTCTCAATTATGATGTTCCGATTTATATGACTCAAGAAGGTAGTATAAATGGGTCTGTTGTGGAAGAAGTAGTGTATAGTGAGTGGTACGTTGGTAAAAGAGACACCAACCTATTTCTTCAAATTCTTGCTTTGTTGGTCTTGTCAATAGCCATTTTTTATGCCGGATTACTTAACTATCTCAAAAAACCAACTCAGATAAACCGTAAGCCTTAGAGGACGATAATACTGGAATTCAAAGATTTTTGTTATATCATGGAGAAAATTGATGCAACCAGTAAGAAGAATGAAAAAGTCACAATATTTGCGTCGTTTTTACAACAACTTTCAGAGATAGAACTACCTCTTGTGTGTTACTACGCTACAGGCCAGCCATTTTCAGAAACTTCAGGCAAGAAGATTCAATTTGGTTGGAGTTCTTTTATGAATATTGTACATCAACTGACTAGTAGAACAAACGACGATTTGCGAGGATTTTATCGAAAGAATGCAGATCTCGGAAGTTTAGTTGAGTTCGCTCTATTAAAGCGAAAACCTCAACCGAAATCGCTTGGAAGCTATTTCGGACAGAAAAAAAGTGATAAACTTTCAATTGAAGAGATTCATGAGCATTTCGAGAAAATCGCCTCCTATAAAGGAAAAGGGTCACAAAAAGCTAAGAAAAACCAATTACTCCAATTGCTAAGACCCTCTTCCTCTTTAGAAGCAAAGTATGTTGCTAGAATTATCACATCTGATACCAGAACAGGATTTAGGGGGGGATTATTATTAGATGCGATAGCCAAAGCCTTTAACCGTCAGAGTAAATCCGTAAGATATGCATATATGGTTCTTAGTGACGTAGGAGAAGTGGCTTTTGTAGCTAAAAACCCGAAAACCGATCTATTATCATTAAAGCCACAAATATTCCATCCTTTACGTTCTATGCTAGCAACAAAAGCTGAATCGATTGAAGATGCACTGAGTAACTATAAAGAGTTAATCTGTGAATCAAAAATCGATGGTTTTCGTGCACAACTCCATGTAGATAAGAAGGAGTGCCGACTCTACTCACGGAACCTTGAAGATGTCACTCATGCGTTTCCTGAAATCTTAGCATCCCTTCCTGATCATCTTAAAAAAGAATTAGCTCCGAGTATTTTTGATGGAGAAGTTGTTGCACTTGTTGAGGGAAAGCCTGTGTTCTTTCAGGATCTTTTAACTCGCATTCAACGAAAACGAGATATTCATGCGTCGGTTGAATCTACCCCTTGTTATTATTATGTCTTTGATATCTTGTTATACCAGAAAAAATCCCTTTTAAATGCTCCTTTAAAAGAAAGAAAGGAATTACTAAATTCTCTGATTCCTGATTTAACAAATATTATTAAGATGGAATATTACGAATTACAAAATGTTGTAGATATCCAAAATCAACTTCAAAAGGCTATTCAGAACGGTTCAGAGGGATTAATGCTGAAAGATCCCACATCAGATTACCAAGCTGGAAAACGGGGTAAAGGATGGTTAAAACTCAAAGTTACTTTACCCACTCTTGATTTAGCTATTGTTGGAGCAGAGTGGGGGCATGGCAGACGAACAGGATGGTTATCGAATTATCATCTAGCAGCACGAGGCAGAGATGAATTCCATGTTATTGGTAAAACTTTCAAAGGTCTAACCGATGTGGAATTCGTTCAATTAACTGAACAATTACAAGAATTGGAACTATCAAAAGAACGGTATGGAATAAGTGTACAACCAAAAATAATAGTAGAAGTAGAATTTGATAATATCCAAGAATCATCAAAGTATCCGTCAGGTATGGCGTTACGCTTCGCAAGAATCAAGAGAATACGGAATGATAAAAAGATAGATGAAACAGATAGCATCGAAACGGTTAGACAGCTATATCAAGAGCAGTTACAACGTCAGAAACGGACCGACAAAGCGTGAAACTGGCTATGGCAAAAACAAGGAGTAAGAAGCGAAAAAAAGATCAAGCATGCATAAACCATCCTAATAACTTTGAAACAAAAGAGTGTGAGCGATGTGACGAGTATTTTTGTGAGGAATGTATTATAGAGGATTGGTCTGTAAACTTTTTTCAGCAATTTATAGGTCAAAAAAGGGATTTTGTCAAAAAAATTTATTGCAAACCATGTCACAGACGCGTCACGAGGATTCGTATGATTGCTTACATTGGATTATTAGTGTTATTTGGTGGCCCAATTGTGTTATGGATCATTTCAAACCTTATCTTCAGACCATGACAATGAAAACGCAAGATTATTTCCTAATTACGGATGATTATAGCTTTGCCATCACGTTCCTTGAAAGAATATCAAGAAGATCGTCAAGAACGGGGAGTGTATGATAAGCGTAATACTATAAATGATTTAACTGGAAAAGAATGGTTATTCTCCACAAAGACTGTTATTCCAAGATCTTTTTCCCGAATTTGGCCATCAAATGGGAAGAGTAGGAATCATAATCCAGTTCCTAGTGATTTGAGTAAAGAACTAATTGAAACCTTTTCAAAACCAGGAGACACCATCTTAGATCCCTTTGCAGGCGTTGGAAGTACGTTAATTGGATGTTTCTTCGCTAATATAAATTCTAAACCCGTAAAAAGAAAATGTGTTGGCATAGAACAGAATAGATCCCTTTTAAAGGAATATGATCACTTACTCACTACATTAAACATCTCAGATCAAGGAATGTTACCTGGTGATCCTGATCAAATTCTATCAGATATGAAAGCCAACTCTGTTGATTTTGTTCTCTCTGACATCCCAGTTTGGAATATTTCGGGATTAATGGACAAAGAAAATGTTGTAATTAACTTTGATCATTACCATAAAACTCCTCTAAAAGCTCTACAGCATTGGTGTACTGTGGTATGTAAAATTCTTTCTACAGCAAAAGACAAATTAAAAGAATCAAAGTATTTAGTTATTTCAATTCCGAATGGAATTAATCGTAAAGGTAGATCTCATAAAAAAGAATATCCCCCATTAAATTTTGCTCTTTCAGGGATTTTAACACATCAACTTCAAAAAATGGGATTAATCCTAAAAGCAGAAAGAATTTGGTTTGAACTAGATTCCCCAAGAGTAGGAGAAATCTACAATGAATTAGGTCGACGACTTTTAGTGTTTCGAAAAGAATCTCATTTTGAGGACCATCTTAATCCCGATTCTTTGTTTTTTGAGGGAAATATTCCAATAGGTAGCACAGATATCATACACAAGTCGTTTCCGCCCTCCTTTAATCATAAACTCCGAAGTGAACATGGAGGTATGAAACCTCCTGAGTTAGCTCAAATACTCATAGAAAGATACTCTAAAAACCAAGAAGAGGTTATATTGGATCCATTTGCTGGGGTTGGGGGAACACTATTAGGTGCAAGTTTATCTGAAAGAAAAGCTATTGGGATAGACATTAACGAACGTTGGAAGACTATCTACCAAGAAGTCTCTCACAATAATGGTCTTACATCTCAAGAGTTCCTTATCGGAGACTCTCAACAGTTAGTTAGAGAAGCAGTAGAAGATGCTAGTATTGACTTAATTTTAACAGATGTCCCTTATTGGGCAATGGATAAGCTTCAAAAAACTCGAGGTCGTTTTTCTAAAGCTGGTGAGGAATCTCGAGGGAGATTACCCTCCCCCCTCCACAGCTTCAATAGAGCGTCTATTCTTACAATCGATGAATGGCTTGAATTGTTAAAAACGGTTTTTAACCACTGTTATCCTAAGCTTATTGATGGAAAATACTTAGTGGTGTTCATTGGCAATATGTATCGAACTATCGAAGAAATGAGAAAAAACAAAGTCACAAAGGTGGGGAAATATTTACTCCTATCGTCAATGCTGGCGAAGGTGTTGTTAGAAATTGGATATTACTTTGAAAAGGAAATAGTCTGGTATTCTCCAGATAAGGCCCTGCATGTGTTTGGATACCCGTATTCTTATATTCCTAGTGTTGTGCATCAAAGTATTCTTGTTTTTAAGAAATAGGTTGTTATGGGAAATTTCATTTCTTTTGTCGTTTGGAAATGAGAAGAGTGATGGCTAAGGTTGACATTACCAACAAGAATCCTGGGATTGGAATACTGCTACTAGAACCTGAGCTTTCACTAGTAGATTGGGGAGAACTAGACTGTTCAACTGTAAAAAGATCAGAGAAAGCACAACCACTATGAGTAGTGTTGAAAAAATAATACCTAATCCGATAAGAATGATTATTCTCAAAAAGACTTGATATATCAATAGATTCTGACATCCAGGAATTATCTTCAGAATTAAAAGTCAGGTTACCACTTATTCCTGTAGAATTTCCTAAATCTGTCAAAATCGTATAAGTGGCTCCATCGGCTTCTTGCCAGTAATGTCTATTCTGGTCATATGCCTCTACATCAGAAATTCTAATATAGGGACCTTTAGTTGAGAACGATAACTCTCCTGGAGAGATAACTATACCCATAGGATTAATCATAAACCAATACTCTTGTGCTGGTGCGGGATCTTCATCATTGTGGTCGTTTTTGCCAATTGGGGTATAAGAACTTATTGTTATGACGATTTCGTCCGCAGAAATATCATAGGATTCTATTGAGAAGTTCCCAAAATTTTCAGTAGAGATTTCAACAGGAATCACTGCTGTTTCATAGGGTGGTGTTGTATTGTTAGTCATAATGGCTGTAACCATGAAGTTAGAGGTGAGATCACCTTGAAATTCTAAGATAAAAGGTTGTGCCATCCGTGAAGTGAACCTTAAGTAATCTGTGCCCCAATATGGAACAGAATTCTCGGTTCGGGGAAGACTTGATGCGAAATAAGAATCTTCAACGGACATAGAGATGGAAGTGTTGTAATATCCGTATGTTCCGTTAGCAAATGAAGTATCATCCAGAAAGTTAGCTATGGTCCAGTTTCGAAATACTTCCTTGAATTCTACAAGATATCCTTCATTCTCAAGAGCTCGTTCAACACTCCGTACACCATCTTCAGAGCGTGCTACAATATTCTGAATAATAGTAGAACCACCGTAATGCTCTGCAAGGTACAGGAAAAAGGCATAAGCAGCCCCATAATTAGCCATTACTAAGCTTTCACTATCATAATAATCCCAATACGTCAATGATACATCTGGATGCGAACTAAATCGCGATTTGTACGAACTACTACCACTAAAAGGGTCTCTGCCTATGAGATATTCAGCAAACATGGATGCACCCTCATCCAACCAGATGTCTTCATCATCATCATGACCAAAGTGGATCATATGCTGGAATTCATGAGCTAAAGTTTCAAAATCACCATCTACTAAGTGAGATAAGCCTTGGTTACCATCAATGCACAGGATTTCCGCCTCATTACTATCTTCATATTGAGATTTCGGATATTGGTTAAGAGGATAGAAAAAGCCTGCAACATACTGACCTCCTCCTAAACCGTCTATGATGTCAAAGACTAAAATAATCACTCGGTCATTATCATCTATATCTGGAGGAGAGCCATAAAATTCATAGAGCGTGGGATAAATGACAGTTTCAAATGTGTGATTCATGTCTAAGAAAGTAGGATTGAGATCAGTGGATAGATCTGAATAAATCAAACAATACTGGCCAACTGCTCTTAATGTGGCATTAATTTGATAGTGTTCTATAGGATCAAAAGTTGAAACATCCGGAACTTGGAAAACCTTCCATTCTTCAAACTCCTGATCTTGAATATTTTGTTGAATTGGTGAAGGGCTGACTTGATCGAGGAATTCCATATTCTTCACAGTATGTTCAGATTGAATAGTAGTTTGTTTGTTAGTTTTCAAATTATTCTGCAAAGAATTCTGATGGGTCGGAGGGAGAAGTTGAGAATAAGTAGTATTACTCTTAATTGACATAAAAAATAACATTGCCCATCCTGTCGTGACCATTATCAATAATAGAGCATATGAAACAATCTTTGAATAGTACAAGAGTTTTAATCACCATTGATGCGTGAACTTTAGGTATTTTCTCTAAATTCTGTTTTTAATTATATCCTAATGTGCCTATTCAAATTGATATCGAAATAGAAGGTTAAGAATTATGTGAATAAAATCATGTTTTCCGAGGTTCTTAGAGTTATTTCATATGTTTAAATGGCTAGAAACGGTTGTTATATATACGAATCCGAGATGATATACCCATCCTCCATTTTAATTAAACGCATACCTGCTTTTAACATCTCCTCGTCATGTGTTACGCAAACAATTGTTTTCTTGTGTTTTTGATTGAGGGATCTTAGCAGTGACATGATTTCACTTCCTATCGCTGAATCCAGATCTCCTGTGGGTTCATCTGCTAGAATTACCTCGGGATCGTTGGCTAAAGATCGAGCGATTCCTATTCGTTGTTTTTCTCCACCTGAAAGCTCGTGGGGTTGATGATGCTTTCGATTCTCTAGATCTACCAATCGTAATAGTTCTAATGCACGAGGTTCACGGAGTTCTCGCTTGATTCCGCTAATTAACATGGGTAGTTCAACGTTTTCGAGTGCATTGAGGACAGGATGGAGATTAAAGAATTGAAACACAAAACCTAGCTTATGACGTCGAAGGTAACATAACTCACGATCACTAAGCGTTGCTAATTCTTCTTGATTTATTCGCACTGACCCAGCAGCAGGTTGTTCAAGGCCTGCCATCACATTTATAAGAGTAGATTTACCACTTCCAGAAGGGCCCATCACCATGATAAATTCTTCTTCAAAAATGGACAAGTTAATATTGTTAAGCGCATCAATGGTGTGTCCTCCAAGAGTATACCTCTGATTCACGTTTTCTAGTTCAATAAGTGGTAATTTCTCTTTAGTCACTTTGAATATCACCTCTGACGGGGATGATTGTAGCAAGCCCGTCCCGTATTTCAATCTGAATATGGTTTTTTATTCCTGCTTGACGACGGATTTCGTCTGGAAGGCGTAAATTGCCATGGTCATCAACGTATATCACTTCTTCGCGAGCAGACATCGATTTTGTTGGATCAATTGCTCGGTGTAACCCCACTATTCTTCCATCAAGAATTCGCATTGCTTTTTTTGTCATGTTAGCAAATCTTCGATCATGGGTGACCACAATGAATGTTTTTCCTAAACTTTTATTTAGAAACTTAAAATAATCAATGATTTTAAGCGTCGTTACACTATCTAACTCACCAGTTGGTTCATCTGCGAGTACAATATCTGGATCATTTGCTAACGAAACTGCAATCCCTGCACGTTGTGCTTCTCCTCCAGATAATTGATGTGGTTTATGATTAGTACGTCGTTCTAAACCTACGTCTTCTAATAATTGACGTGCTCGTTGTTTCTGTTCGCTATAGCTCCATAAGCCAGACAGTTTCATTGGGAGCATTACATTTTTTAACGCAGTCAGGTTCCAGATTAAATTTCGTTCTGGTAATTGGTACAAGAAACCAACTCGTTGACGTCTATACTGAGTCAATTGCTTTGTTGTCATCTTTGTAATGATATTTTCTCCCAAAATGATTTCCCCTGAAGATGGGCGGTCAATTCCCCCAATTAGATTAACCAAAGTACTTTTCCCTGAACCACTGGGTCCAATGATAGCGATTAGATCTCCCTCATTAGCTGTGAGTTCGATTCCCCGTAAGGCAGGGACTTGAATTTTGCTTTGTTCCTCAACGTACAATTTTATTAGGTCTTGACACTCTAAAAACGCCATAAAGTCATTCCACCTTTAAAACCCGACTGATATCTTTTCGTGTGG
>JAEOSR010000107.1 GCA_016840285.1 Candidatus Hodarchaeota archaeon
AAATTGTTTAGAGATGCAAAACTTTACCAGATATACGAGGGAACTAGTCAGATCCAACGAATGGTTATCGGAAGGTATATGCTTTCACAATATAGTCCTGTATTTGATAAAACGTTTACGTGACAGTTGAGAATGATATTAATGAATTTTAACAAGACTCGTTTGATAATTTTACGACAAAGTTGAAAACTTGATTAATAGGAACTAAAAGAAAGTATTCCAACTCAATAAAATATGGTTATAAAAGGAGAATCAAAAAATGAATGAAACAATACAAAACTTGGCAAAAGCGTTTATTGGTGAGAGTCAAGCGAGAAATCGCTATACCTTTTACTCCAAAATTGCTAAAAAAGAGGATTATGAACAATTAGCTGAAATCTTCCTTATCACAGCGGATAATGAAAGAGAACACGCAAAATGGTTATTTAGGATGATAAATCAGCTAAAAGAGAACCTCTCTGAGGAAATTGATAATCTCACAGTTGATGGCGTAGTTCCTCTAACTCTAGGTAACACAGTTGAGAATGTAAAAGAGGCAATTTCTGGTGAGCGTTACGAAAGAGAGACAATGTATCCAGAGTTTGCAGATACTGCTGAAGAAGAAGGTTTCTTTGAAATAGCAACCAGACTGAGGGCCATAGGGAAAGCCGAAGAACATCATGAAGAAAGATATACGAAGTTCCTCAAGGAAATCGAAGCTGAAACAGTTTTCAAAAAGGCTGAAAAGGTTCAGTGGGTCTGTAGAAAATGTGGATATGTTCACGAAGGAGAAACTCCACCAAAATCTTGCCCCGGTTGCAGTCATCCAAGAGCTTATTTTGAAATGATGTGTGAACAATATTAAATGATCTATAGAGAGATTCATGTAATATTTTCTATCTAAAACCTTTTTTTTCCCCTTTTTCTGGAAACCTCTTTAAAACATATCGAATATGAACGATAAGAAGGAGTAGGTTTAAGTGGCATTAGTATTTGAACAATTGAATCCTCATGCTTGCATGTCTTATTTAGTAAGAAAAGAAGGGTCCGAAGAGTCTATCCTAATTGATCCTGTCTTAGACCATGTCGAAAATTACCTGAAAACGTTAAAAGATCAAAATTTAAGATTAACACATATCATTGAAACACACACCCATGCGGATCACATCTCTGGTGCAGCAGCGATAAAAGACCGTACCGATTGTAAGATAATTATGCATGAAGGCGCACCTGCTAGGTGTGTTGATATTCGTGTCAAAGAGGCAGATGAGCTAGATCTCCTAGGAACATTGGTAAAAGTTATCTATACACCTGGACATACTCAAGATTCGATATCTTTAATTTTTGAAGAATTTAATAGAATTTTCACAGGCGACGCACTATTTTTAGATGAAGGGGGAGCGGGCCGAGATGACTTACCAGGTGGGGATCCTAATAAACATTACGATAGTATTCAAAAATTTTTAAGACTCCCCGACCATCTTGTTGTCTTTCCTGCTCATGAGTATCGTGGGCGTCAACCATCCACTCTTGCCAAACAAAAAACTAGTAACCCACACCTTGAAATACGAACCCAGGAGGATTTTGTCCATTATCTCGAAGACCTGAAACTTGGCCCTGCAGATTGGATGCGCGATGTTCTTAAATCGAATTATGCTTGTGCTCGTGATCCAGGGGGCATTTGGATACCTGTTGACTCCCCTGCGTGTGAGGTAAAAGGCACCCTAGATATAGGTGTTAATGAACAGGTTGTTTCTTCAATATCTGTCCAAGAACTAAAGAATCGCTTAGATAGTAAACAGATTCCTTTAATGATTGATGTACGAGAAAAACATGAATTAAAGGGACCACTTGGTCACTTACAGGATATAAAGCACATCCCGTTAGGTCATCTAATATCAAATCTTGAGAAGCTATCTAATCTAAAGGATCAAAATATTATCTTGGTTTGTCGTAGCGGGGCTAGAGCTCATACTGCCGCGCAAATTATGCAGAAGAAACAGTTCTCTAAAGTGTTTGTTTTAGAAGGTGGTATGAAAGCATGGAGAGATTTGACACCTAATTAATTTAATCTGAAGGATAAATTTATAATGAATGATAGAAAGAACTACCCCACTGAGGAGGTTGAACCAGAGAATTTCCTAGATAATGACGAGGTTATGAGACTTTTAGAATCTCGAGAAAACTATAAATTCAAACAAGAAGACTATTTGAAATTATTGAATTGTGTCCATTGTAATGCTTGTGGAACCTCGGAGGAGAGATGTCAGCTAAATCATAAATTCTTAGAAGATGGAAATGAGATTGAGGGTCTTACTGAAATGATTTCTAGTTTTGAAAAGTATGGTACTCCATATTCAACCGATAAAATGCGAATTAGAAGGCCTGAAGGCATTCCTGAAGAAAGTAAGACCCTGTATTTCATGGGTTGTTTATCAACTATTAGAGTTCCTCGCTATACTGAAAATTCTTTGAAATACCTCTTAAGAAATAATATAGACTTTGCAATCTTAGATAAGGAAATTTGCTGTGGTTATCCATTATATGTATCTGGGGCTTTTGATGAATATGAGGAATGCAAAAAAGAGAATGTAGAAATATTCAAACATTACGAGAAAATCATATGCGCTTGTCCCGCATGTTACCATGTGTTTAAAGAACACTATCAAGAAGATGTTGATGTAGAATTCTCATTTGTAGCAGATTATCTCAAACCATCACATACAAAAAAATCTGGTAGGGTTGCTGTTCAACATCTTTGCCAACTCATGAATCGTGGACGACCTGAAGTAATGCAGTATGTCAATGATGTACTAAAGGAATCGGGGTATGATGTTCTTGATGTTCCTCATTGGTGCTGTGGGGGTGGGATTGGATACATGCATAGATTAGATATTATTGATAAAATTGCCATGAAAAGAATGAGTGATTTCAAGGAAGGAGATTATAGTACTACATATTGCGTTTCATGTTGGTGGATCCTTTCCCGTTTTGGACGAAAATATAAGATCACACCAAAACCTAAGGATATATTTGATTTACTACTATAATTTTCTACTAAAGGATAAAATCAAGAATGGAAATACTTATTCTCTTCCTCGCTCTAGTTGTAGGAATTTCTGCTGGAATCATACTTCAGAGAGGACGGGTGTAGTAGTTTAGTTGCAATGAATAAAGTATGAAGGAGTAATTAGAATTAACTCAAAGGTCTTCAAATCTATCTGAATTAATCATAATTATTCCAGCCCGAAATGAAGAACAAGCACTATCTGAATCATTACCAAGGATTATCTCTTCAATCACGAAAAAAGTAATCGTTGTTGATAACAACTCAACTGATCGAACTGCAGAAGTTGCTCAAATCGCGGGAGCTGTCGTGGTACACCAAAAAAGGTTAGGATATGGATCTGCTTGCCAGACAGGGATGAATTACATTGAGTTAACTTGTAGAACACCTAGATACGTGTGTTTTTTTGATGGAGATGGTCAGAGTTTTGTTGAAGACATCATAAGAGTCGCTCAACCTGTTTTATCAGGCAAGGGTCAGTATTGTCAAGGCACTCGGATGATTTACCAAGCCTCAATTAACTCACTTACTTCATTAGCTCAAGCTGCGAATCGTTTTTTTTCTAGATTGCTAACTATAATGTGGCGTCAAAAAATTAGTGATCTTGGGCCTTTGCGAGTTTTGACTTGGAAAGAACTGTGTGCACTTAATATGAGATCTTCTGGATATGGGTGGACGATTGAAATGTCATCAAAAATCCTGAAATCTGGTGAAACTCATTGTGAAATACCAGTAAGATATAAACCTAGAACTTCAGGTACAAGTAAGATATCTGGGAACTTGTTTACAGCAATTCGAGCTGCTTTTGTAATGAGTCTGACCCTCTTGCGTGTAATGATGGTCTGGAGGCCTCAATCTGAAACCCAGTAATAAGATTGGTGTTATTGTATTTGCTAAAGTCCCAATAGCTGGCTTGGTTAAGACCCGTCTGTATCACCCCCAGCTTGATGAAAATTATATCAAAAATCTTCAAACTGCAATGCTAAAAGACACCTTGATAATGTTGAAAAAAATCCCAATTAATTTTGTACCAATACTTTCTTTTTTTCCTGAAGAGAAAATTAAAACGTTTGAAAAGCTCATCATCCAACCACTAAAGCCATTACATTCAACATTTCTCGATAGATTTCATATAGTGCCTCAGAGAGGGATAGATGTAGCTGAACGTTTTTCTAATATTTTTAATTTTGCTTTTAACGAATTGAATCTTGAATCAACAATTATTATTGGATCAGACACCCCACATCTTCAACCGAATCTGATGAAGCAAAGTATTCTGCTCCTACAAAAAAATATTAAAGCCGGAGTTTTGGGCCCATCCCAAAATGGAGGATTTTACTTACTTGGCCATACTAAGCCTTTTATAGAAGATATTGGAGTAATATTCCAGAAAAAGTCCTCGTTCAATGAACTCGGTAGTGCTATGGACTTATTAAATTCAAATCACTATCTCGTACACATCTTACCTGAAGTCACTGATGTTGATACATTTGAAGATTTGAAAACAGTCCGAATAATAATCAAAATTTTATCCCTTACGTCTTCCGAATCAATAAATTCTTATTATCCACGATTTACGTATCAAATACTAAGCTGCCTTGCAGAATCATTTTGGATTGGTACTTAACATTTCTAACATACCCTTCGAAAAAATCATTTTAGAGGTTTAACTGGTGACACTCGATCTTGGAGTGATTTTATGGTTAATTAGTGGTTCTTTTTTCCTCTTATGCGCTTTATATTATATTTTTGAGCTTATGCCTGCATATTTTAGGCACAGAAGGAGTTATCTTAACCCTAATGTCCCATCAGACGAGGAAATCTATTCCCTTCTCCAAGCGAAAAACCTAGAGTTTCCCCGAATTAAATTTCAGATAACTACTCGTGGAAAAGAAGTCGATGTGGTACAGCGAAGTATTGATAGTATTGCCTTGCTATCTTCTGCTAGTCCTTTATTTGAAAAGCATATTGAATTGTTAATTGTGACTGAGGAGCGGCTAGAAACAGCTACTTTCTCAGATTACTTCAAATCGAAGGAAATAACCTTTCCTGCAGAAGTTATTTGCGTTCCAAAAGAATATCAAACCCGTAATGGAACTATGTTTAAAGCTAGAAGTCTACAATATTCTCTTGAATATCGAAAGGCCAACGGATATGATTCCAATGGGAATTTTCCCTCATATATCTTTTATTTCGATGCTGAGTCCACTATAACTGAAACTGACTTCCGAAGGGTGATACATTCTGTAATATCGTCTCCTGAAAAGAGAATTTTTGAAGGAGCAATTGTCTATCCTCATAAGTATTTTGATGCACACATTATCAGTCGTCAAATGGAATCAGTTAGACCTTTCAATTGCCACCACTGTGCACAAGTTATGAAAAAGCCTCCTCCGATTCATTTACATGGTTCAAACTTATTAGTTGAAGAAAAATTAGTGAATTCTATTGGCTGGGACTTCGGAAAAGTCTATAACCAACCTTTACTTGCTGAAGATATTGTTTTTGGTCTAAAAGTATATTCAAAATTCGGTTCACGCCCTTTCGGTTGGCATGGCGGGAGAATTTATGAGCAACCACCTCTCTCTGTCCGTGCTTCATTTCAAGCACGTTTGAGATGGGTTACTGGTACATGGCAGGCTTTATCTCTGATGAAAATTCAACCTGAGTATCAAAAACTCCCGTGGCGAACAAGAATTTGGCTACAATTTAGAATGCGCATAAGACTTCTTGCTCACTCTCTAAGTTTCTTTACATTATTTTTCGTATTATTCAGCCTTTTACTGTTCCTTTTCCCTTCTATTTTTTTCATATTTGATACTCAACTTGCTTCACCAGAGTTTAGAACGCTCCAATATGTGGTTTCTAGATTTATTCTATTCCCTGCGACATTTTTTTGGTTGTTTAGCATTTTGAATGGTTCTTCTAAGAATATAGAACCACTGAATCTCTCAAGAAAACATCGGTTACTGGAAGCATGTAAATTACTTGTTGTGACACCTATTGCTGGTGCATTAGATTCCTTTTGTGCTTTCTACGCTTCCATTAGATGGTTCTTAGGGAAACCTTATAGCTCTTGGAATGTAACTTCAAAATAGGATAGTGATGAAATTATAACAAATCACAAGGTTCCTGAGTCATTCAGCACAAAAATGATATTAACAAAGTATTCATCTGAAATTATTCTTATTCTAACCGGTTTTATATTACTCATTTCAATGGAAATACTCATTCTTACTACTAATCTAAAGCGTTCTATTTTTATCTTCGAAATCCTATTTTTCTTACCTTTTTTCACTTATTTGCTTGCCATTTTTCTGTTTAGGCGCGAAAATTCAGGGTTTTCTAGAAATACGTTACTGATCATCATTGGATTTGCAATTGTATTTCAAATAATTATTCTATCCACCAATGTCTCCTTGTCAGATGATATTTATCGTTTCTTCTATGAGGGAAAAGGATTAGTTAATGGTGTAAATCCTTATCTTACTCCAATTGAAGAGTTCCCTGATAATCTTAAGGATCAATATTATGAAAAAGTGAATAATGCTAATGTCCCGTCTCCCTATCCTCCTTTAACCATCTTTTTATTTGCTATCCTCTATTTAGTATTTCCTAATCCTTTTATTTTTCGAATATGTTTTTCATTCTGTTTTCTTGTTTCAATGTTGGTCTCTTATAAACTGATTTCTCCACAAGCCAAATGGAAATTAATCATCTACGCCTGGAATCCGATTCTTCATATTGAAACGGCGAATGGATCTCATTTTGATGCTATTGTCATATTGATGATTGCCATTTCACTCTGGTATATGAATTCAGAACGGTTTTCTAGAGCAGGCTTTTTTCTCGTACTAGGTTTTCTATTGAAATATTATCCAATCTTTCTTGTATTTGCCTTTTGGAAACAGCTAGGTAAGAGAGGATTAGCCATAATTTTCGCCGGAGTAATTTCATATTCTTTATTCGTTTTCTTAAACCCATCTTTGATTCAAGGTCTATTGATTTACTCGGATGATTGGTACTTCAATGCAAGTGTTTTCTGGATACTATATGAGATCATAAATAATTTTCTCTTGTCAAAGATCTTAGTTGTAATTGTTTTCACGAGTATTCTTTCAATTATTGTGATAAGACCTCAAATTGAATGTAACACAACTTATAGATACGCTATAATTATTATTGGCTCATTTCTACTCCTTCAGCCAGTTTTTCATCCGTGGTATTTCTTCTGGCTATTTCCATTCCTGATTTTAGATGATAGAATGAATTTAAGCTGGATAATCCTATCTGGAACTCTAATCCTCTCGTATCATGTGTATGGTTTATACGATACCGTTGGAATCTGGGTGGAGTCCAATCTTTTTAGAGTGGTTGAATATATACCATATTATATTATTCTAATCTTCGAGATATGGGGAATAAATATAATAAACAAAAAATTCTCCCCTCTCAAATTAAGTACTACTTCTAAAAGATTATCTTCTTTGAAGAAATTAGTAGGAATAAAAAATGACAGGTATGAAACATCTTAGAATTAGTGTTATTCAGAAAAATGGGAAATGCCCTCATATAGTCGGAGACTCTTGGGAAATTCCATACGCTTTGATGAAACCTGAAGGTTTGTGTGATGATGCGCATTATGTTTTAATTCCCTACTTAGGGATGGCAGCAGCAGGAGGAAAGTCCTGGGAGAAAGATGGTATATGGAGAATCCATTGTCCATCAAAATCAGGTATAATATTTGAAATAGAGAGACTAGAAAAGGATCACAAATGGCCAGAGGATAACTCTTGGGCAAAAAAAAGAAAAAATTGATGAAATAATCTCTGAAATGATCTTGGCCTGACTATAGGAGGATGTATGCAATTTTCTCGGGTATTTTATCCTTTAGCCAATAATCAATACCGTACCAACGCCCTGCACCGACCAAAGCACAAGTTACACATCCGATAAATAGCAATGCATAAGTCCAAGGCCAATCAACTCCTAGAGCGCCGAGGCCGAGAATAATTGTGGAACCAGCTCCAATTATAGAACCAAGTCGTGTAAATAAACCGAATGTAAGAGAGATAGATATGATAAATTCAGCTATCATCCATCCCAATGCAAATATCATCCAATTTGGAAAAATTAAATCCGTAATTATTGAATCTACTGGAGAGGAGATGTGGTCAGGATTATCAATGAAGTATCGAATTGTTCCCTCGAAACCAAAATCAAACCCTGATGTTGTAAAAACTCCTTTAGTGAGATTACTCAACCAAGTTGTTAGAAATGCTAACCCAAGTGTTATTCGTAGAAGAATGAGGTAGCCTCCAGAAATTTTTTGCGTGTGCATCTCTTTTATTGTTTCTCTTGCCATTATTAACCATCCTTTAGCTCATTAACGAGTTTGGAATTAATGATATATTTGTATTTATCTAATCCTCTTTTAAATGTGTAATCCTGTATATATCGTATAATCCTATTCTAGAATTACATAAGGATTTTTATCCAGAAAGGTAGATTTTTCTCCCATAGTTTTTTATCAACCCCATAGTATAATCCTGGGTGGGAGAATAAATATAGGAATAAAGAGATTGCTGCCACAGTCCAAGGGATGATCAGATCGATTATTCCTAGGCCTACTCCAGCTAATCCAATAAAGAAACCGTTGAAAGTGGCGAGAAAGGCTCCTCCTCTCGCAAGACTGCCAGAAAGCAAGCTTATTGAAGATATTATTTCAAGAAAAATGATTATCAAGAAAATCAAAAGCCAATTCGTGATCGCTATTTCCATAATCAGCGTTGGGTATAATGTAGGACCTTGAGCCATTTGAATTATTCTTTCTTCGAAATTACCGAGATTTGGTGTCATTAAACGACGTAAAACAGTTCCAAACCAGATTAAACCTACAATGATTCGTAAGAGGATAATTAATTCTTTTTTCTCTTCAATTCTACTTTTAATGAATACCATAATTTAAAATGCTCTATACAGTTTAAAAGGTTGCATCCTCGAAAATCGCCAATGTTATCTTCTTTCGAAGACATAACCTTTTATTACTAATCAATAATTTGTAATCTAAATCAAAATTATTAGGGTTTAGATTTCTATGAAACATAGATATGATTTTTCTGTAAAAGACGTTTCTGATGCTTATGATGGCCCAGTAGGACTATTATGGGAGATTCTTATGGGAGACCATATTCATGTAGGTGGTGAAGCTGAAACAAAACGTCTTGCAGAGAAGCTTGGAGTAAACAAAAACACATATCTTCTGGATGTCTGTTCAGCACTTGGTGGTCCAGCACGATATTTAGCAAAAAACTATGGAACAGAGATTGTTGGTCTTGATATTACTGAGACTATGCTTAGGAAGGCTCAAAAGCGTACCGAAGTAGAAGGATTAACAAATCTAATTGAATATCGTAGAGGAAATGCTCTTGATATACCAGAGAGGAGTAATACCTTTGATGTTGTCTGGGGACAAGATGCATGGTGTTACATAACCTCCAAAGAGAGACTAATAGAAGAAGTTGTACGAGTGTGTAAACCAGGCGGGAAAATTGGATTTACAGATTGGATTCTCGGCCCTACTCCCATGAGTTCTCAAGACGAAGCTGATATTCTATTTGAGTTTATGATTTTCCCAAATATGGAAACAATAGAAGGATATAAAGCTCTATTAGGGAAAAATAATTGCAGAGTCATTGAAGTTGAAGATCTCCAAGAAGATTTCACAGAACACATGCATATATATTTTAAAAAGGTTCAAAGTATAAAAGAAGATGTAGTGAAAGAATTTGGAGAAGAATTATACCAAGCTGCTGAATCTGGAGTCAAAGCATGGGTAAAAGCTGCTGATGAAGAAAAGGTCAGTAGAGGATTATGGATAGCTGAAAAATTATAATTAAAATGTACTTGTATCGGTGTTTCTATGGTTGATGAACGTAGCTCTGTTTTCCTTCATGGAGGAATGTCTTCTGAAGCTGACATACAGAGAGAATATTATGAAAAAGGATTAATTTATACTGTTCAGATTGAATTGACATTGAAGTGTTTTCAGGGATGTTCCTACTGTTATGCCAGTTCTAGGCCAAATAGTCCCAATGGTTTACCCACTGATGACATTAAAGCAATCTTAGATGATGCGTCAGAGATTAATGTCAGATGTATAGATTGGTTAGGTGGGGATCCTTTAGTCCGATCTGACTGGTATGATATTATGCAATATTCATATCAGAAAGGCCTTATTAACAATATTTGGACTTCTGGATTGCCTTTGAAGAATCAAAAAATAGCGAAAAAAGCAGTTGAGGTTACAAGAAATGGAGGATTCATTTCTGTTCACTTAGATTCACTGAACCCTGAAATCTACAAACAAGTACATCAGTTACGTATCAAGGAAAACATTTCTGCAATTCTTCAAGGAGTAGATAATATCCTATCTTTAGGTAAATCTCCTAATGAAATATGGAATTGTATAACTCTAACAAAACCTGTAGCAAGCACTGACGTTTTTAATACCATGGAATGGTTTTGGAAGAATAAAGGGATTCGTACAGTCCTGACCCTTTTTAATCCAGTTTCAGACTCCGATTCTAGTGATTTTGAACCTTCGATTGAGTTGATTCAAAACTCGTACAAAGGGAGAGACGAAATAATGTATCAAGATGATACTAGTTTCTCTACAATGGACGTTAGTAAGTTCTACTGTGGATCAATGATTTGCATTACGAGTGAGGGAAATTATACACCCTGTTCCGTGATTCGCACAACTGAATTTGGGAATTATAAATCTTTGAGTCTTAAGGATCTTCTTAAAGAAAACCCTGGGGATATTTTGATGATGAAATTAAGAGATCCCAAAAATCTTCCAGCCCCGTGTGCTGATTGTGAGCAAAATAAGGTCTGCTTTGGCTGTCGGTCTTCAGCTTTTTATTATTCAGGGGATATGTTTGGGTGTGACCCGAAATGTGTTAAATGTTCACCACATCAATAACTATCAAGGTTGATTAATACATAAGAAAAAACCAAAGTCTTTCAAGAATTTGAAATCGCGAAGAATCACAAAATCAGCAGCACTTAGACCTTGTATGAACATATCCCAGGTAAAATGTGCCCTTTTAGGGTGGTATACTTTCAAATATCGTTCAAACCAGGTCAATGATCTGTCATTAATTTCGTTGATCATCAATAATCCTTTCGGTTTTAGAATCCTACTAATTTCTTTTAACGCGTATTGCCATCCAATAACGTGATGGAGTACAGTGAAAACAAAGACCACATCAAATTTATTTGAAGGAAGTTTAGTTTCCTTTACATCCGCTAAAAAAACATTAACGGGGAGATGTTTCTTTTTTACCTTAGCAAGTGATAATGAGACCATTTTTGGATCTATATCGAATGCATAATACTCTTTAGGCTTGAAACTTTCATAGATCTGGTATATTCCATATCCAGCCCCACATCCTACTTCCAAAATCCTCTTTCCCGTCAAATTGAAACTAATAGACTTTAGAAAATATTTGAAGATTTTTAATTCGAAGAAAGAGAGCATCAGTTTCTTAAATGGACTGACCATTAATTTCTCTTCTAAATTATGCAAATTGAATCTTTTTCTATGGATTTGGTTTAACTCTTTGTTAAAACTGTTTTCAAAGTTCAATTCGTACTATTCTCCTGGTAGAGAATAAAATTCTAGTCAGATCTAGATTGTTCAAGTTTCATTTTAATTCTTAATTGAGTGAAACTCTGAGACTACGATAAAGTGATCGAAATTATGTAAAGATTAAAAACATTGAAAGAATCATGGATTTTCCTAGGATTCGTAAAGTTGAAAGGTTTTTTCAAAATAGAAGTAATTCCCCAAAGGTGAAATCGGTTGGCTACTAATTTAGAGAACGTTAATGTGGAAAAGAAAGTAACTATTAACCAAAAAATCTTCGGTTTAATTAGGTTAGCTAGACCCCAATTTCTCTTTGCTTATCTTATTGTTGGTGTTGGTGGATTGGTTGTTGGAGCTCAGCGGGGACTTGATATCGATATATTTGTAGCTTTATATTCTATAATAGTAGTCCTTATTTCAGCAATTGGTGTCCATTATCGTGATGAAGCAGGGGACTGGGCTGCAGGGTATGACATCGAATATGGTGGAATGGGAGTCATTCGTGAAGGAACGTTAAGCGAAAATACTGTTCGACTCTTGGGGCGAATCATCAGTATTATCACGATAACAATGGGTATCATACAGGCATTATACCTTTTTATAGCAAAAAATCAACCGATATTGCTTATCATTGGTGTTCCAATATTTATGATAATAGTCTTCGTTAATTTTTTGACTGAAGAGATCCCTCTTGGACACGAAATTATCACAGCGGGTTCATATCTCGCAACTTTTTATTGGATATACTTGGCTCAAACGTGGAACATCACAACATCCGTGCTATTCTTCTCAGTTTTCGTATACTTAATTGTTTTCGCTCTCATCCCTTATCAAGACATTGGAGATATGGAAGTAGATGCAAAAACTGGCAAAAAAACATTGACTCGAAATCTGGGAATAGATGGTGTTGGTCAACTATCAATTATCATTGGATTGATCTCATTAGTATTCTTATATCTCGCAATATTAACTTAATAATATTTGTCAGGGATAGAGTTTAGAATACTCAATTGTAAGAGGATAAGATTATGAAGAAGGAAAAAAAATATGAAATTTGTCGTGTGTGTGGATATGTCCGTCTAGTGGGGAAAGGCGGAAGATGCCCTGCTTGTGGTGTTAAGGATACTGCTTTTGTTCCGTTTCAACATAAAGCCTCCTTTAATAGACGTACTTTTCTTAAGCTAGATGTGCATCCTGTTGCAGTTCACTTTACAATAACTTACACGGCTGTAACAGCTTTACTTTTTTTTATATTACTATTTATTGACGAATTACTTGGAGTTCCTATCCAAGGTATTTTAGATCTTCAAATTACCTTCCTTCCTTTATTAATTACATCTGGGGGAATAACTGGTCTTATCGATGGGAAAATCAGATTCCGAAAAATCAAAACACCTTACCTTTTAAGGAAAATAGTCTTGGGGTGTATTCTTCTTGTGATTTCTGTATTCCTTTTAATTTTACATATTATTAGTCAAGGTGATGCCTCTTTTCTGTTAATTGAAGCTCTTTTGATCTCGCTTGCTTTCATACTTGCGAGTTATCTTGGATGGATTGGTGCTGAATTGATTTGCCCAATTGTTCCAATGGGAAAAATCAAGGCTTAAGATATGGAAGAGAGAGATATAATAAAAAAACAACCCATTCACTATAATTGGTTTGATATTGAAAAAGAAACCCCAGATGGAAAAAGAAGTTATGATTTTGTTTTAGCAGCAAATGAAAAAGCTTCTGGGCGGCCAAAACGTAAAATTCCTGTAGTTGAGGTTATTGAACTTTCTTTCAATACCCAACATGAAGTAAGGTTCCGATTACTGGCATCAACACTACTGGAATAGCATTAAGTTGTGAACTACCATAATCAACACCATAAATCACTTTTGGCCTAGCTTGGTTTTTGATTCCCATGAAAGAAAGCTGCTACAAGATAAGCTTTAGCTAAAGCAAGAACAACTAACCCTATGCGAACATAAATTGAAAATCTGCTTGATCAGGTACCTTTTCACTATAAATACTGAGTTATAGCTCTATTATTGTAAAGAACGCAAGTAAAAGAACTTAGTCATGTATTTTCTTTTTCTCGTTAGTTATTTTTACTTCTTCTTACCTCAGGTAAATAGTTTTTACCTCCATAAATTCCCTTTTCACCGTATTTTTGCCTTACACACTGTTAAAGAAAGGGAAGCGTGAATATCTCCACAAAAAAATTTTAAGCATCTTTTTGTTTGTCATTCCATCCTGATCAAATATTATAGAAGGTTATTATAGATGGATGCTTTGAGTCTTGCCAAAATTCAGTTCTTTCTCACTATTGGGTTCCATTTTATTTTTCCTCCCCTCTCTATTGGGTTATCATGGTTCATTGTTTGGTTAATGACGAAATATATGAGAACTAAAGATGTTTTTTATAAAAATCTAACTTGGTTTTGGATTAAAGTCTTTACATTAACTGTAGCGATCGGAATTCCGACAGGAATTTTCATGGAGTTTCAATTCGGGACAAATTGGAGTGAATTTTCTCGTTTCGTTGGAGATATTTTTGCAGCTCCACTAGCATTGGAAGTATTTTTCGCGTTTTTCCTCGAATCAGTTTTTTTAGGAGTTTTGATATCGGGCTGGAAAAGTAAACGAGTTTCTGAAAAAATTCTTTGGATGTCTTCAATTCTTATTGCTATTGGTGCAACTCTTTCAGCATTCTGGATTCTAGTCGCAAATTCTTGGATGCATACTCCTAGAGGTTATGATTTAGTTGGTAACAAACTTGTTTTAACTGATTTATGGGCATCCATCTTTACTCCATCAATGTTTCCCCGTTTTTGGCATACTTTTAATGCATGTCTTCTCACCAGTGCTTTCTTTGTCATTGGGATAAGTTCCTATTATATATTAAAGAAAGACCACATTGAATACGCAAAGTATTCTCTGAAATTTGCATTAATTGTTGGGGTGGTTGCTTCACTTCTACAGGTTATTCTTGGCCATTGGCAATCTGTTACTGTGGCCTTATATCAACCTGCGAAGTTTGCCGCCCAGGAAGGCCTTTTTACAACAGAGAAAGGCGCACCATTAATTATTTTCGCTATATTAGATGAGACAGGGGTTTACTTTCAGCTGGGTATTCCCTATTTATTGAGTTTCTTAACTCATGGAGACCTGAACGCTTCTGTAATGGGTTTAGACCAATTTTTACCAGAAAACCGACCATCAGTATTAATGACCTTTTATTCGTTTCATGCAATGGTTCTTCTTGGAGGTTTCTTAATTCTCTTTTCATTAATCGGTATTTTTCTGGTTTGGAAGAAGAAACTCTTTAACCAGGATTGGAAGTTCCAGAAGTGGTATTTAAGAGTTGGAATACTTTCAATCCCTCTTCCGATTTTAGCTAATGAGTTAGGTTGGATGACTACTGAGGTGGGGCGTCAACCATGGATTGTTCAAGATGTTCTTAAAACTGCTGATGCTGTTTCTGTCTCAGTTCCCCCTGAACAGATTTTGTTTTCAATAATATTATTCTGTTGTACTTTTGTACTTCTTTTTATAATATGGGTGTTAGCTACAGTTGGAGTTGTTAGAAAGGGTCCTAAACCGATGGAGGCAGAGATTTGAGTTTTCTACAAGAACTTTGGTTTTTCCTTCTTGTGTTTATCATAATAATCTATACAATTTTAGATGGATTTGATTTAGGCGTGGGATTTTGGTACTTTCTTACAAAAGATAAACAAGAGAGACAAATTATTATCAAAACAATTGGGCCCTTTTGGGATGGCAATGAAGTCTGGTTACTTGCAGCAGGCGGTGTCTTATTTGCCGTGTTTCCAGAGGCCTACGCTACAGTGTTTAGTACATTTTATTTGCCTTTAATTATCGTTGCCTTTGGTTTAATTCTAAGAGCAGTATCTATTGAACTTAAAGATGAGTTCGATTCCCCCCTGTGGGGTAAGTTGACTGATTATGGTTTCATTTTAGGCAGTATGATTCCTGCTATTTCTTTTGGGATTTTAATAGGGAATATAATCCAAGGAATTCCTCTTGACGAAACTAACAATTTTTCGGGAACATTACTAACTTTAATCAATCCTTACAGTCTTCTTATTGGTGTGATGTCTTTAGTAATGATGATAGGTCACGGTGCAATTTATTTACGACTCCGAACCACAGATGAACTCGCGGAAAAGTCTACAGGATGGGCTAAAATTGGATTGATAAGTCTTATTAGCATTGCTGCAATTGTCCTGGTCATTAGTGCCTTTATACATCCTCATCTTGTAGAAAATTTTATTGACTTCCCATTTCTGATTATCATACCATTCATTGGGTTTCTACCAATTCTACTTTCGATTTGGCTTATAATAAAAGAAAAAAATCCTGTTTTCTCTTTCATAACCTCGGCTGTATCTATTGGAATGATTATATTAGGCGTAGGATTAGCCAGTTTCCCCAATTTAGTTTTTGCTTCAAATGATTCCTCTAGAAATCTTACAGTTTATAATGCATCATCAGGTGAATTAACTTTATCTACAATTCTAGGGATCACGCTTATAGCTTTACCCCTAGTTTTAACATATACAGCTTGGACGTATAAAACTTTAAGTGAAAAGGTTGAATTAGCAGATATAAAGGAAATCTATTAATTTCATTTGATTTTACATTTTTATTTGGTAAAATTTTCATTTTTATTAATCCTATAACTTTAGATTAATCTGTGATTTTGAAATTCTTAGCTATAAAGATAAAAAAGTCCAAAATGAAAATTTAGTTATACAACATATCTCAAAGAAAACAAAATTAAATTTTAGATCAAATCATTGATATTCTCGCTTTATAAGGGTGATGATAATGTCCTCGGTGGTTATGACATTAGAAGATGTTCGTGAAAAAGCAAAAGAAAAGTTAAAAGGAGTTTGTATGGTTTATAAGGATTGTGACGGGAATCCAAGCAGATTTTGTCAAGGACAACATTATGGTAGGTCATTGGGCTTTGGTGGCATTGGTAGTGGAGCTTCTTTCCATAACAATTGGTTAGCATTGAGGAAAATAAAACTAAAGATGAAATTGATTGAATCTCACTTTGAATCAGATACTTCATTTCACTTTTTCGGTAAAAAGTTATCTATGCCGATCATGGGGGCTTCTGTTACAGGTGTTAACTCATTTGGAGGTGAGAAAGTGATATCAGAAGAAGAATTTTGTCGTACAACAGTTCGGGGGTGCATTGAGGCTGGAACCATCACTTGGCGAGGAGACACCTATACATATTCATTAGAAAATTCCTATGGCCTTGATGCTATTGCGGAAGCAAATTCTGGTGGAGTTAAAATTGTTAAACCTAGAGAGCAATCCGTCATCATTGGATTCTTTAGAAAGGCCGAAAAATGTAACGTAACAGCAGTGGGGGTGGACACTGATGGTTGTGGCTCATATATGATGACTAAGCATAATAAACCAATATTTAAGAAGAATTCTGACGATATCCGCGAACTTGTCGATTCTACGACCCTTCCAGTAATAATAAAAGGAATTATATGTGTTGAAGATGCTTTAGAGGCAGTAAATGCTGGTGCTTCAGCTATTGTTGTTTCAAATCATGGTGGACGAGTACTTGATCATACACCTGGAACTGCTGATGTACTTCCAGAAATTGTAGAGGCGTTGAAAGATAGAAAGGTTATGATTGTTGCTGATGGTGGTATTAGAACAGGTTATGATGTTTTAAAGATGTTAGCTCTTGGTGCTGATGCGGTTTTGATTGGACGTGACATCGTAAGAGCAGCTGTAGGGGGCGGAAGTGAAGGTGTTCGATTACAAATGGAATATTTACGAGAAACGCTAAAAAAAGCAATGAAAATGACTGGATGTTCTTCTTTAGATAAAATAAAATCTAATATTTTAGAATCTTGACTAAAAACATCTCTTCCAAAAATCGAGCTAATATTCAAAATTCTTCGTTCTAATTATTCTCCATTGGTCTAGAGTCAATTATCTTCGAATTTCACATAATAAAAGTTTTTTGTCCAAGATTAAAATCCCACAGAAATCATGATGTAGCAAAACAACAGATGCGAGGTTTTGGAGGGATGGTCTCGTTTGAACTCAATGGTGGTTTAAAAGCAGGCCGTGAATTGATAAAAAATGTTAAGGTTTGGTCATTGGCTGAATCTCTTGGTGCTGTTGAGTCAATGATTACTCATCCTGCAACAATGACGCATGCCTCACTTCCAAACGAGGTTCGGAGAGCGCGTGGAATCAGTGATGGACTTATTCGTCTTAGTGTAGGAATTGAAGCTGTAGAAGACCTAATTTCGGATCTAGAACAAGCTCTAAGATATGCTTAAATTCTATCAGGTTTATAATAAGCATATTTCAACTAATCATTATATCGAGAACATTAAATTGAAGTGAACTTAACAAAAGCGGAAGTTAAAAAGGATGGCCGAATTTAGAATTGAAGTTGACAGCTTAGGCGAAGTGAAAGTGCCAAATGGTAGATATTGGGGAGCCCAAACACAACGGTCTATAGAAAATTTTCCATTTGATTCAACAGGGAACATTAGGTTTCCTGCTGAATTCATACGAGCTCTGGGTATTGTCAAAAGAGCATGTGCAGAGGTTAACAGAGATCTAGATTTATTGTCATCAGAAAAAGCGGTTCTGATAGTTAAAGCTGCTCAAGAAGTCATTGATGGAAAATTTGACGAAGAGTTTCCACTTGTAATCTGGCAAACTGGATCAGGCACTCAAACAAACATGAACGCGAATGAGGTAATTTCTAACAGAGCAATAGAGATAAGTGGAGGTAAAATTGGCTCCAAAAATCCTCTCCATCCTAACGATCATGTCAACTTATCACAATCTTCAAACGATGTTATTCCCACAGCTATGCATATATCTGCTGTTGAGCAGATAACAAACAAGTTACTACCATCTTTAACTTATTTGAAGACAATATTAGGAGAAAAAGAAAAAGAATTCAAAGATATCATAAAAACTGGAAGAACTCATTTAATGGATGCGACACCAGTAACATTAGGTCAGGAATTTTCAGGATATGTTGCTCAAATCACAAACAGTATTACTCGAATTGGAAATACATTATCCCACTTATATGAACTGGCATTAGGAGGAACTGCTGTGGGAACAGGGTTGAATTCACATCCTGAATTCGCAGAACGAGTTGCAAAACGTATTGCAGAGCTTACAAATTATCCTTTTATAACAGGAAGAAATAAATTCGAAGGTATAGCTGCTCATGATGCAATTGTTGAAACGAGTGGGGTTCTTAAAGTTCTAGCAGTCAGCTTGATGAAGATAGCCAATGATATTAGATGGCTTGGTTCTGGACCACGAACTGGTCTTGGTGAACTTCTTCTCCCTGTAAACGAGCCTGGATCTTCGATTATGCCAGGGAAAGTCAATCCAACGCAACCAGAATCAGTAACTCAAGTCGTAACTCAAGTTTTAGGTAATGATGTGACGATAGGTTTTGCAGGGTCACAAGGTAACCTTGAGCTCAATGTGTTCAAGCCAGTGATGATTCATAATCTATTACAATCAATACAATTGCTTTCAGATGTTTCTATGAATTTTGCTGATCGATGTATAAAAGGTATCAAACCAAATAGAGAGAAAATTTTGGAGAATTTAGAAAAAAATCTCATGCTGGTAACAAGGTTGAGTCCAATCATAGGTTATGAGGCTGCAGCTGAAGTAGCACAAGAAGCTTTCAGAACGGGAAAAACTTTGAAGGAAGTTGTTATCGAAAAAGGGTTAATAAAATCGGAAGCGAAAATTAATAAGATTCTTGACCCCAAAAAAATGATAGCACCAACATAATCACTTTTATGAATCTGTTTGAGTTAAGGATTCTAATTTTTGTCATGTTACATTATCGTTTTCGATAATATATCATCACAATCCACCCTAATTGTAAAAAAACTCCAGTTATAAGAGAACTCCATCCAGAGAAGATCAACAATTCAGTATTAATTAATTCTCCAAGCAGAATAATCAATATCCCACCTATAATAACAAAAATTGGAGGATTTCGAGCAATTAAATGATAAATCGCATCTATATCCGTTTCTGACATCAGATTTTCCTTATTTATTTATGAATCATCTATGTTGCTTTTTTTTAAACGATCAGGTAAGTTATCCCAAATAACCTTATTTTCTCTAATTAGGAATTCAATGGCATCAGAAAAAGTATAAGCTGGTTGATTGCTTTCTATTTTTAATCGATTAAGTATTTTATGAGCATCAGGCCTTAATAAGATTGTTTTAGGTTTTTCATGGAATGTACGGGAATTCCCCTCGTCGTCAGGAGTTTTTGACTTAATCCGATGCCTTTCTTCATCAAAAGTCAATAAAGCTTTTTCAAGACTTTTTGACCGATTTTTTATCTTATTGTTCATTGAGATGATAACATCACTGTAAGACTTTGCTTCAAGCTCAAATTTTGCCCAACGGAGAAGTTCCCACGCACGATTAGAAATTTTGATGTTTTGGGCATTCTGTGGCAAAATTTTAACCTCGAAAGCATTGCCTTACATTTTCAATGACTAGAGACACCTTCACCTTTATATAGGTTTCGGGTGTTACGGGTATTTCGTAAGCTTTAAATAGTACATGTGGTACGTATATTACATGAGTTTCTTATAAAGAAAGAACTCACGAAAAAAGTAGAAAAGTGATAAAAAATGAGTGATTTTGAAGATTTAGACTTCGATGTAGAAGAACAAAGAACAATCCAATCTAAAACCCCTACACAATCTAAGACTCCAATTGCAAGTATTACTGCAGGACCAAAAAAGAATGTATTTTTTAAATCTACAGTTGGGCCTGAACGAACCGAAAAACTCAGTGTAGGTGAAAATACCCCTGTTAGAGATGTCAGAGACACCTTAGCCAACATATTTGGCTTGAATCCCAATGATTTTCACTTAAGTCACGCTGGTCGCACATTAGATGAATCAGCGCCCATTGGTGACTATAATATCGATAATGGCGACGAAATTCTATTGATTCCCCATAGTACAGCGGGATGAACGACTTTCTTATTCAGTTTTCTGAACTGAAAGAAAGTACTCATCCTTTCTTTCTCATTCCCTAAGAGGGGTTATCCAATGACAGCTGTAAATGAGAGTCTAGTCAAATCAATTGTTGATGCAATGTATGAACGTGAAAACGCGAAGAAGACAATGCGAATGCACCGAGAGTCAAGGAACGACCTAGATATTATAATCTCGTCAACCGATTATTATATACGAGCAAATCTCTGGATTCTTCAGTCCCTTGAAGCAATCTCTCCTAACGAAATCTATGTCTGACATCATTTCCACCATCAAAATTTCCGAATATGAAATCATACAGTTAATTAGGAATAATTAAAATGATTGAAACATGTATTTATCCACCAGTAAAGAGCCGTTCTATAAAGCTTTTTTATCGTATTAAATATAGTAAAATGCTTCCAACGAAAAGAATTGGAATGGAGTCTTATTCAATGTCTGAAAATGAAGATTTTGATGATTTGGAAATCGAAGAAGAGGAAGAAGAGATTGTAGAAACTCAAATGAGAACCAAAGTGCCTAGTGGAAACCACATAACACTATTTTTTAGATCGACAATAGGACCAGGTGAAAAATTGGAAAAACTCACAGTGAATCCTGAAATGGGAGTTTCAGAATTAAAGGAGACACTTGGAGGAATTTTTGGTCTTTACCCACAGGATTTTCACATTTCTATCAGTGGTCGCACTCTAGATAGTGATGATGTGTTATCTAATTATGATATTGAAAATGGCTTAGAATGCTTGATTATCCCTGTATCAACAGCAGGATTCGATTATTGAAGTTGAGTAAAAATGTCAAATATATCAGATTTCACTAGTCTTAAATTCACTGATGAAGAAAAACGACGCTTTGATCGTCAATTTCGCCTCCCAGGTTGGAAACAGGAAACTTTGAAGAAAAGTACTGTTTTAATTGTCGGGATTGGTGGACTTGGAGTCGAAGTTGCGAAAAACTTGGCAATGGTCAGTGTTGGAAAATTAATTCTAGTAGATCTTGATACAGTTGAATATTCTAATCTTAATAGACAAGTACTATTTATTGGAGCACCAGAAGGAGCACCTAAGGCAGAATTTGCTGCCAAACGACTTCGAGAAATGAATCCTTTTATTACAGTTGAAGCATATAATTGTGCTCTGCAAAACCTTCCTCCCCAGCTATACCATGAAGCAGATCTCTACGTCGCGGGTTTGGATTCAATTGAGGCTCGATCCGAACTAAATCGAAGAGCTATTCATAATCATAAACCCCTAATTGATGCAGGAACAGCAGCCTATAATGGCCATGTCTATTGCGTTTTTCCTTTCAGTAATGCTTGTTTAGAGTGTGACCCATTAACTGAACGCGAACAAGATCAGTTGGGTGCTTGTACATTAGTTGGCGTGCCGCGTAAACCTGCACATTGTATATTAAAAGGACAATTACAATTTGAACAGAATCATGGAAGGCCTGTTGATATATTGAGACCGAAGGAAATCAGTTCGGTTAGAGAATATGCAAACATCCTACTCAATGCCAATTTTCCTGGATCTCAACCATTCTCTACAGATCAGGTTATTCAAATAGTTAATAATCATGAAGCTACAGTAATAACGATAAATTGTGTAATGGCCTCAATTCAATCTCAAGAAACTGTGAAAATCCTTCACCACCTATATACTCCTAAAGATGAAAAGAAACTGGGCTCTCTTCAACGCAATTATGTGATCTATAATGGACTGACTGGAAAATTCTATGAGCTGGAAAAACCAAGGAATCCAGATTGCAATATGTGTGGTAATAATCGTACTCCTCTTTACAAAATAAAGGTTAAACCAGAATTTCAACTGAAGAAAATCATAGCGAAATTAGTAAAAGATAAAAAATTCCTAATCGATCCAGAATTTCCCCCAAATATCTTCCAAATTGACTCTTCTGAGATTAAAGAGATAGATTGGAACTTAAGCCTTTCTGAAGCTAAACTTCGAAACTACGAGACAATCTTAGTCACAGGATTTGAGGATGGCACTCAGATCTATTTAACACTGAAAATTAAGTAAAAAAGAGGTTTTATTACATGTCTATACGTACTAAAAGGATTGCTGATGATTATAATCAATTAAAGAAGTTATACAAACAAAAAACCATCAAACAACTTAAAGCATTCCCAGGTGGGAAAAAATCGGTTGAACATCTTGCTATCCTTCTAGAGGGGCCTAAAGGGACTCCGTACGAGAAAGGAAAATTCAAATTAGAGGTCAAATTTGGCCCAAATTATCCTTACTCCCCCCCATTCGTTCGTTTGTATACACCAATCTGGCATCCGAACTTCTGGCCGAAGCCTGATGAGTACAAGGGGAAACGGAACATTTGCTTAGCACTTGTTGACCCTGATCTAATCGGAAGACCAGATGGTTGGTCTCCATCAAAAAACATTGGTACAATTATATATTCAATTCTTGCAATGTTCAATATTGATACTGCTTACACAAATCCGCATGATGTATTCAATAAAAAGGCAGCTCAAGAATATTTGAGCAACAGGAAGAATTTCATGTCAAAGGCTCGCAAGATTACTAAAAAATATGCAAATAAGAAGTGGTGAGAGCTAGGATCATTGAGCGATGGTTTGAAAGATGTCAGAAAAGAAAAAGGATCTACAAAATATTTTCGAATTATTGCTTAGAGATCTTGCTTTAACATTCGATCCCGAGACATTTTCTTTCACATTGAAATTTCCTGCTTTCAATTACCAGCCTAATATAGGTTTTGAAAGTTTGACAAACAAAGAAATACAAATAAATCCTTCTCATTTAATTTCTTCAAGTTCAGAAGAAAAATTTATTCCTAAATCTGAATTTATTGAAAATAATGGACATAAAAAACAGAATAAAGTCTCTGAGGGCTTAGAAAGTGTTGATTTAAGTTTGAATGACTTAAACCCCGAATCAGAACCTTCCCGAGTGAAAATTCATCTTAAAGCCTATATAAAATTAGCTCTACACGCGTTAAAATATGCAAATCCGGATGTACCCCAAAGCGATTGGATAGAGGTGATTGGCCTCCTTACAGGCCATATAGAGAGTAATGATACGCCATTAGCTTGTCTAATTATTGAAGACGCTTTCCCGATTGGACATGGTACAAATGTGAATACTCAAATCAATGACCCACAATCTATGGTTAGAGTTTACAATGAGATTAAATCTCACAATAAAAACCAACTAATTCTTGGATGGTATCATTCTCATCCTTCATACGGAGCATTCATGAGTCAAACGGATTATGAGACTCAAGTTCGATATCAACGACTTGGAGCACGGAATTCACAAATTACCGCCCCCATTGCTTTGGTTATTGACCCTACAAAGATTTCAATCGGTTCTTATGGTTTTAAGATCTTTCGTTTAAAGGAAGATATGAAAACATGGGAAGAACCTCAGTATAGGGTATTGAATTGTCCCTTAGGAAGTCTTCCTGAATTGATAAATACGCTCCTTCCTCTCACAGAGGAGAAAGGCCGTATGTTTCTAGAATATGATCATGAAATGTAGTGTGAGGTTGAAATCTAGTTGGTTGGGCGGAATGTATATCTTTCCATCTGTGCAGTAGGATTCGTTTTTACGGTACTCACAATAATTACTGAACAACAGACAGAAGTCGCTCTAACCATCCTTTATATTACTTTAGTAGTGGTTCTATCTATTAAATTTATTGAAGAGTGGCGATACTTTCAACGTTTTAATGCACCAATTGCATCTGCATTATTCATCTTAATTCCTTCATTGATTGCCTTAGGGGGAACTTTCCTCGCTCAAAATGCATCATTAGGAGAAGGTCTTCTTCAGACATATCTCCTTGAAATGACTCTTGATATTAATTTTCTCAATGTAGACAGATTTTTTTTATTTTTAAATCTATTTAGCGTATTTTTTGTATTACCACCCTTCATTTTCTTGTTATTACTCATCCGACGATATTATTCTGGGCGTTATCCAGTAGTATTCGTCTTTAGAAAGAAGTATCAAAATGAATTTGTAATTCTATATAACATTGGGATGTTTTTAAGCTTGAGCTTCTATTGGATCCAAACAGGATTCATAGAACTCAGTGGATTAGGGTTTATTTCAATAAGTTCTATTCTATTTGTTCAACATTATGTATTAAAGATCATATTAGTACCAATACGTCGAATGCCCGTTGGTGGGGCACCCCAACGATCATCGCCTAGACAGATTAGTCGAACCAGAGCATCCCAAATATCATCACGACCAAGTAGACAACCACGTCCCTCTCGCAATTCTCTGACAACAGTAGTACGACCAAGTTCACGCGAAACGATGAACAGAGAACGAACCTCAGCTCAAAATTCAGTGAACATTGTTCCAGGAATAGACACAGGGGTAAATATTACCCGTATAGAGAAAATATCTCCAGCAATTCTTTCAAAACTCATACCTATAGGTCAACATTTAACAGATGATGATTTTCGTTGTATATTTTGCTATGAATTTCCTACAGAGGCAAATAAACGAGTTGTTATATGCCCCCATTGCGGACATCCAGCGCATTCGCATGAACTGGAGAAATGGTTGAGTGTAGCGAATATCTGCTCCCGCTGTAATAAACCACTTTCAACGGAGAAAATGTATCGGCTTTCAGGCAAAAGTTATGAGAAATTAATTAAAATGTATCAAAATAACCATCTAAATAGTCGTTGGAGGTAATCAGGATCGTTTCACGACATTCAATTGCGTATTTTGTTTTCCTCATGGGTCTTGCAGCAAGCATATTCTTTTTCATTAGAGATGAGGATAATATCGCATTAAGTCTAATATTTTTAACATTCTATACAACAATCACAATTTTTTATTTCCTGAGACTTTTATATTATATAGACGTAAAAGCTACTTTAAATGAAATATACTTCTTTTCATTAGCAAATATCATTCCTTTATGCGTATTATTGGTTAGTCCGTTTTTTCCTCCTGGACAAGATGCTTTGTTAACATTTGATATCGAGATTTTACCCACAGAAAATTTATTTCAACTGCAAATAACGCTGGCCTCAATCTTGGCATTCCCCTACCTTACTGTATCTACAGCTCTTTTAATCCGAAGTTTTACACGATATAAATTTATTAGATTAACCTCTCAGTCTGAGAGAGGTCCATCTGCTGAATGGACAGCCTTATTCACTTTTTTTGTGTTTGGTGTCTTATTCTTCTTAACAGGATTATTTTCTACCGATTTAATTGGAGTTCTCTATGGTATATTCTTTCTCTTTTCAGGAATAGGATTTTCACTTAGTCGTTAATTTTGTTCCCATTCAATTCGTTAATATTATAAGATCCTGTTATTGTAATACTTTCAAATAGAATTATGACTATTTATAACTCTGTTCAGGATTCTGAGACGATATTGGCTAGACGAAAAATACGTGAGAAAAAGCCTAGGAACAATATCAAAAGTAAAATTCCCACGAGTTCTAGAGAACACGAGATCAAACAAAAGACACCTGATAGTTATGATCTTAAATCATTTGAACTTCCTCCCCCGATGGAGAGAAGAGGAATTCCAAAGGATGAGGTAAGACTACCCTCACGATATGGCAGTGCTGACCAAAATAAAAAAGAGTCTATTTCTTCAAATATTTCTCCTCCAATAAATGAATCTGTTCTTTACGAAGCGAAATCTCCCACAAAGAAAGGATCAATTCCAAAGGTTATTCGTCTTCTAGATAAGAAAACTCCAATCCCCAAACAGATTAATAAAATTGATACTATCCCTCGTTCAACAGGAGTAGTTCATTCAAAAAAAGCGTTATCCAACACAGTCAATCAACCACCACCACCAAAAATTCAAGAAAAAATACCCAAAAAAGCCCCAATTCAACATCATTCTATGGGAGCAAAAAAGGAACAGAAAAGCGCGATCAATCAATCACCACCACCAAAAATTCACAAAAAAACCCCTGTAAAGAAAAAAATTATCCCACCGCCTATTTTTGATGATATAAAAACTAAAATCCCTAAGACAAAGTTAAAAACAAAGAAACCAAAATAATCAAAGATAGATTTGTTCGAATCGCTTCTTACAATAATACTGAAAATCCTTCTTACCAACTCTGACCATGGGAAGGAAGATCTACAGAGGATACTAAAACTAGACAAGGAGAAAAATCATCTGTCAATAAGTTTGTCAAAGATTAATTACGAAAAATGTCATCCTAACTCTTAAATCTTGGAGTTTCATTCATTGCACTATGAATGAAATAGATGAAAATATTATTATTCAAGCAAAATCTAAACAAGATTTAGGTTTAGGCGAATGTACAGTTTATAGCTTACCAACATTAGGAAAACTTACTAATATTAATCTTGATAAACTACCTTTTTCAATTCGTGTACTTCTTGAAAATAATATACGTAACTATGATAGTAAACTTGTCACTCTTAAACATGTGAATACTATTGCGAATTGGCCTCAGTCTACTGGACAAACAATTCCGTATATGCCTTCTCGTGTCCTTTTGCAAGATTTGACAGGTGTGCCATTGATTGTGGACATGGCAGCTATTCGAGATGTAGTCCATGAGTTAGGAGGAGATCCCACTAAAATAAATCCTTTAATCCCAACAGATTTAGTTATTGATCATAGTGTTCAAGTGGATTTCTTTGGGGTTCATGATGCTTATACGTTAAATCTAGAGAAAGAATATGAAAGGAATAGTGAGCGGTATAAGTTAATAAAATGGGCTCAAAATTCTTTTAATAATACGAGAATTGTACCTACTGGTTCTGGGATTTGCCATCAAGTAAATTTAGAATATTTAGCTTCAGTTGTTGATCTACGAGATTTTAAAGGAGAAAAGACCGCTGTTCCAGATACCTGTGTAGGAACGGATTCACATACTCCTATGGTAAACGGTGTTGCGGTGATTGGCTGGGGAGTTGGTGGGATAGAAGCAGAAGCAGTGATGCTAGGCCAACCATATTATATGCCGCTTCCTGAAGTCATAGGAATTAAGCTACTAGGAACCCTCCCTGAAGGGACTACAGCGACCGATCTTGTTCTGACAATAACTGAAATTCTCCGAAAGAGAAGCTTAGTAGGACGATTTGTAGAATATTTTGGGCCAGGAGTTACGAGTCTGGCTGTTCCTGATCGTGCAACCCTTTCAAACATGTCCCCAGAACAAGCTATTACTATTGGATTCTTTCCGATAGATGATCAGACAATTTCTTATCTTAAATTAAGTGGTAGAGATCCAGACCATATTAAATTCGTGGAAAACTATGCAAAGAAGAATAAACTCTTTCGATATCCTGATACGCCTGACCCGACATTTACAGAGGTTATTGAGGTGGACTTGAGTAAAATAAGATCATCTATTTCTGGGCCATTAAATCCTGAAGAACAGGTTGTCATTTCAGAAGCTAAAGCTAGGTTAAACAAGTTTTTAGATGAGCATACAAGAGCTCGGGGAAGAGAACGGTTGGTCACAAACGTTGATTTAGATGGGATGTCGTGGCCCATCAAAGA
The DNA here is from genome assembly GCA_016840285.1 of Candidatus Hodarchaeota archaeon. The sequence continues at coordinate 28,291 of JAEOSR010000107.1, forward strand.
GGGAGATCTGGTTATTGCTGCAATAACATCTTGTACAAATACATCGAATCCATCTGTTATGGTTGGTGCAGGCATATTAGCAAAAAAAGCTGTTGAATTAGGACTACGAGTGAGGCCATTTATTAAAACTAGTTTAGCACCAGGCTCTAAAGTTGTGACAGATTATCTTGATGATCTTGATCTTTCTCCATATTTAGAGGCTTTAGGTTTCCATCTTGTCGGATATGGCTGTACAACTTGTATCGGAAATAGTGGCCCATTAAGAACAGAAATTGAAGAAGCTATTAAGGAAAATGATTTGTATGTAACTACCATTCTAAGTGGAAATCGGAATTATGGTGGACGAATTCATCAATTAACTCGCGGAAACTTTCTTGCGTCTCCAATGCTAGTTGTTGCATATGCTTTAGCTGGAACCATTGACATTGATATTACAACTGAGCCTGTCGGTTACACTCCAAATGGTAAACCTGTGTTTCTGAAAGAAATCTGGCCTAGTCAAGAAGAGATTCAAGAAGCTATCAGTTGCTGTATTTCCGCTGATATTTATAAAAAGGAATATGCAAAGATAACAGAAGGTGATCCTAATTGGCAAAAATTGGAAGCACCTACCACAACTCTCTTTGAATGGGATCCTTCTTCAACTTATATTAAAAAGCCTCCATTCTTTAATGAAAGATTCTTCTCCCCTGAACCTAAAGAACCTGAGGATATCAAGGATGCTAATGTACTAATCTTGTTAGAAGATAAAGTGTCAACAGATCATATTTCTCCCGCAGGAGCTATTGCAACGGAAAGTCCAGCAGGGAAATATTTGATAGACAAGGGAATACCTGAACAAGAATTTAATACATATGGTAGTCGAAGAGGGAATCATGAAGTCATGATGAGGGGAACATTCGCTAATGTACGGGTCAGAAACCAACTGACTCCCGACAAAGAAGGATGGTGGACCAGATATCATCCTACAGGTGAAATTAGTAGTGTTTATGATGCAGCAATGAAATATATCCAAGAAAATATCCCTACAATTATCCTAGGCTCAAATCTCTATGGTGTGGGAAGCTCAAGGGATTGGGCGGCCAAGGGGCCAGCTTTACTAGGAACTAGAGCAGTAATTGCGAAATCTTACGAAAGGATACATAGAAGTAATCTTATCGGTATGGGAGTTCTCCCATTAGAATTTGAAGTAAATCAAGGATGGCTAGAACTTGGGATAGATGGGACCGAGAAATTTGATATCATTGGATTAAACGAAGGTTTAACTCCAAAAAAGAAAATAAAAGTAATTGCACGTAAACCAGAAGGTTCCACTGTCGAATTTTCAGTCACTGTGCGTTTAGATTCAGATATTGAAATTGAATACTATAAAAGTGGGGGTATTCTGCAATATCTGGTTTCAACCACAAGTTAATAGTGTATCAAGAGTATTATTACATATGTTTTAGGTTGAAATGAATATAAATGTGATTAAATTATGGAATATGGAGATTCTATTCTAAATTTGTTCCGAAAGGATCGCTGTGAACGTTTGATTCGAAAACAGCTAAATGTTTTGCCCGAATCAGTAACTATTCGGGAAGCAATAATGTCAATGTTAAACAAAGAAATTGATTATGTATGCATATTGGACGATCAAGAGAGATTCAAGGGCATTATAACAGAACAGCGTATTGTACAATGGGTGAGAAATAGCACTCTGAATGAGAAAGCTCCAGTAACTTCAATTATGTCAACAGAATTAGAGTGCTGTATAGAACGGAGTGAACCAATATCCAAACTTATTATGACAATGAGTAAGAATAATTTCATGCATATGCCCATCACTGACCGAGGAAAAGTAAGAGGTGTCGTTTCAGTTAGAGATTTTGTTTCCTATTTAGTTGATTACTTTGCTGAGAGTATTTACACTCTCATACCAGATCAACCAGACCAGAAAAAAAGAGAAGGAGCTTAAAAAAATTATTGGATTTTGGTGATTTTTATGGAAGAAGTGCTCCCAGAGGAGAGGAAAACCGATCCACAGAAAGATATTTCTACTTTAGATCATGTTGTGATTCGACTCGCGGGGGATAGTGGAGATGGGATGCAACTAGCTGGATTGAAATTCACCACGGCATCAGTTATTTTTGGTAATGACATTTCTACTTTTCCTGATTTCCCAGGAGAAATTCGGGCACCTGCAGGTACGCTTGCGGGTGTTTCAGGGTTTCAAATTCATTTTTCTTCAAAAATAATTTCAACGCCTGGTGATGATTTAGATGCCTTAGTTGTGATGAATCCTGCAGCATTACAAGTCAATCTGCCTGATCTAAAACCAAACGGAATCCTGATTGTAAATCAAGACACTTTTACAGACAAAAATTTAGAAAAAGCTGGTTATATTCAAAATCCTTTGGATGATGATTCATTACGAAACTATCGTGTTTATCCTGTTAGTATTACAACACTAAATCAAAAAGCTGTAGAGTCTGAGGGATTAGCTTTCAAACAAATTGATTTAACAAAGAATTTCTTTGCTCTTGGGTTGATTTCTTGGCTGTTTGACCGTCCGCTTACCCCAACTATTGATTGGATTGATGAAAAATTCAAACATCGTCCTGCAATAGTAAAAGCAAATATTAAGACATTACAGGCAGGGTACAATTTTGGAGAAACCACTGAACTTTTTCCAATTCAATATCATGTTCCTCCAGCTAAAATGAAACCAGGGCTCTACAAATACATTTCTGGTAATGAAGCTTTGAGTTTAGGTTTAATCGCAGCAGCTAATCTTGCTAAGAAAGAATTATTTTATGGTGCTTATCCAATAACTCCTGCTAGTGATCTTTTACATGAGCTAGTAAAGCATAAAGAATTTGGGATACGGGTTTTTCAAGCAGAGGATGAGATAGCTGCCATAGGTTCAGCCATTGGTGCCTCCTTTGGAGGAGTTATTGGAGTTGCCGGAACATCTGGACCAGGATTTGCCTTAATGACTGAAGCGTTGGGTCTCGCAGTAATTACTGAACTACCACTTGTAGTTATTAATGTCCAGCGAGCAGGTCCTAGCACAGGAATGCCAACAAAACCTGAACAGGCAGATCTTTTACAAGCACTATTTGGTCGAAATGGAGAGTCTCCTTTACCCGTGATTGCCCCACAAACACCTGGAGACTGTTTTGAGATTGCGATTGAAGCAGTGAGGCTTGCTACTAAATACATGACTCCTGTTGTTATCCTTAGCGATGGTTTTGTAGCAAATACCATTGATCCCTGGAGAATTCCCGATATGACTCGATACCAACAAATAGAAGTTCAACATCCATCAAAAGAAATCATTAAAAATTCTGAAAATTTCTATCCTTATACCCGTAATGAAAATTTAGTTAGGCCCTGGGCAATTCCTGGCACTGAAGGATTAGAATATCGTACTGGGGGACTTGAGAAGGAGGATGAAACTGGTAATGTAAGTTATGATCCTTTAAATCACGAAAAAATGGTTAGGATAAGAGCAGAGAAAATTAGAAAAATCGCAAGTGACATTCCTATACAAAAGGTAGATGGTCCAAAAAACGGTAAGTTACTAGTCCTCAGCTGGGGGTCAACATATGGAGCTGCTCATACAGCAGCGGAAAATATGAGGAAACAGGGATTTAGTGTTGCGAATGCGAATTTAAAATACCTAAATCCATTTCCTCAGAATTTAGGAGACATTTTACAGTCCTATGAAGAGATCTTGATTCCTGAAATGAATCTGGGTCAATTGAAATTTCTAGTTCAAGCACGGTATTCTATTGAAACTATTGGCTTAACAAAGGTACAGGGAAGGCCAATCCAAGTAGGAGAGATCCAAAATAAAATTTCAAATATTTTAGGAGTGGGTTAAATCAATGAAAAAGTCAGAACAGGTTTTGGCACCAAAAGACTTTGCAACAGATCTTGATGTTCGTTGGTGTCCTGGTTGTGGAGATTATAGTATCTTAGCTAATATCAAGAAAACTCTACCGACATTAAACATACCAAAGGAGAATATTGTATTTATAAGTGGTATTGGATGTAGTTCGCGGTTTCCCTATTATATGAACACTTATGGGATGAATACTATTCATGGTAGGGCTCCAGCAATTGCTACAGGACTTAAATGTAGTCGACCTGACCTCTCTGTCTGGGTGGTAACTGGAGATGGTGATGGGTTGAGTATTGGAGGAAACCATCTAATGCATGCAATGAGGAGGAATGTTAACATCAAAATTCTCCTATTTAACAATCAGATTTATGGTTTAACTAAAGGACAGTATTCCCCAACCTCAATTTTTGGCAAACGTACAAAATCTTCCCCAACAGGATCTCTTGATTATGCAGTAAATCCTATCTCGTGGGCTCTTGGGGCTGAGGCAACATTCATTGCTAGAACAGTCTATTCTTATGGAGATCATATGCGAGAGATTCTTCGACGAGCAGCTAACCACAAGGGGACTGCATTTATCGAAATCTATCAAAATTGTCTGATTTTTAATGATGGTGCTTTTAATTTTGCTACGGATAAAGAATTACGATATGATAACATCCTTGAACTTAAACATGGTGAACCAATGGTTTTCGGACGGGATCGTGAGAAAGGAATTTTTCTTCATGGTTTAACCCCTAAAGTTATTAAATTCAAAGATGCAGGATTTAATGAGACAGATTTACTTCATCATGATGAATATGCCACAGAATCTACTTTAGCATTCTTTTTATCACGAATGCGGCACCCTCAATTTCCTGAACCTGTTGGTGTATTTAGAGCAATACAAAAGGAGACATACGATGATATGTTAGAACAATCAATGAAAGTAGCCAAGGAGACTCGCACCAAATCACTCCAAGAATTGCTAAACGCGGGAGAAACTTGGACTGTTACCTAATTTGAGGAAAATAATCGCTAATTTACATAAAGAGGTAATATAGATGATAAGATGTACTGTTTGTGGACATGAGAATTTGCCTGGATCATTTTACTGTGCCAATTGTAACAGTGATATTGTTATCGAGAAAAGAAAACCATTAACGGATTCTCGAATCGAAAAAGCAATATTAGAGGATTGTTTAGAGGAAGTTGGAGGGGAAGAATCACTAGCTCTCGAAATTCCCCCTGAAATGCCAATTAAAGAAGTAGTTAGGTTGATGACTGATCATCAGAAATGCTCAGTAGTTATCGTTGGATCAGATAGATCGATAGAAGGGATATTTACAGAAAGATCTCTTCTTCGAAGAGTATGCAATGAATTCCCTATAAATGTGGATAAATCAATTCATGAGGCAATGTTAAAATCACCTGTTGTTCTCAAAAAGACTGATTCAGTGGCTTATGCTCTCCATATGATGGAAGTTCAAGGTTATTCTTATGCGATTATTGAAAATGATCCGATTCGGGTAATCAATATTCGAGATATATTAAACTATATAGTTGAGCTACATCCAAGCTTGGGGGGTTTTGATAAGGTTTTAGATGGTTTCAAAGTGGCTATTCTTAAAGATAAGACATTACCTAAAGAAGATAAAGAATTAATCAGGAACATTGGGAAAAATAAGGAGCTTTTTTACAAAGCTTTCACAGTGGCTCGTAACTCTGGAAAATTAGGGGAAACTGAAAGAATGACCAGGGAAACATTTCTGAATAGATTTATCCCAGCAATTAAGGAAATTTCAGAGGAAGATGAGCATATTTCCCCTGATGAATCAACCATTCTGGGAAAATTAGTTAGGTTAATTGAGGAAGAGAAGGATTATTTTTTCTTAAATGATTAATTTTCTTACTCCAACTATTTTGGAGTTAATTATCTACATTTTTTCCTCACAACGTTTGCAGCTATCAGAATAAGATCCCAAACGGGGACAAAAGGGGAGCATAAGAAGGATCAAGCTTTTGAAGGTCGTCTATTCCCATCTTTGCTGCAAGTGCAGTCGCGAAAACATCAATTTTCTTTGCCCAACGTACTTGGAGCAGTTATTTCAGCTCCTAAAAGTAGATGGCTTTCAGCTTAGATAATCTGTCGTTTTATCTCTGATTTTGCTTTAATGTGTTCCTGTTTCCAGTATGGGTCACGGATATAAAGATAAGCACCATGAGCTGCTAGGGCGCCTTGAGCAGCTGCTAGTGTAGCTAACTGGTACGGAGTAACAATGTCTCCTGCAGCAAATACTCCTTCAATATTTGTACGTTGAAGCTCATCAGTTTTAAGGAACTTTCCTTGGAATTCTAGTCCTAGATTGTCAAAAATCTCTGTGTTTGGTTTTAAACCTACTGCGAGAATGACTTTCTCAATATTTAGCTCGATTTTCTCTCGATTACCAACATTCTCTAGGATTGCTCCCTCTACTTTACGTTGCCCTAGAATCTCTCTTATAGTTACATTTGTTAGGATTTCTGCCATTTTTTCCTTTTTTACCAGTTCCAAGTTTGATTCTGAAGCTCTGAAATCACTCCGACGGTGTGCTAGATATATTTTCTTAGCAATTTTGTTAAGATCGATGACCGCGTCAATAGCTGTATCCCCACCCCCTACAACTAATACACGACGATTGTAAAAGATTTCAGGTTCAATTACGTAAGGATATACCCCTCTGTCTTTTTTAGAGAGTTTTGATTCACCAGGGATCCCTAATTCATTAGGTTTCATTCCTGTAGCAATGATAACCGATTTTGCTTGATAGATTGTTCCTTCGGAAGTTTCTACTCTAAGATTCTTGTAAATCCTCGTTACTCGCTCTTTTATAAGGTGAACACCGTGATCTGCAGCTTGACGAACCCACTCTGAAACGAGATGTTCTGCACGGATACGAGGTGTACCAGGATAATTATAGATTTTCTTTTTCGGGTAGATGGTGCTTAATAATCCTCCCCATGTTCCCCCTTCAAAGACAGCTGTAACCAATCCCTTTAATGAGGAAATTATTCCAGCAGAGAGACCAGCAGGACCCCCTCCTACAACTATAACATCAAAATCACCAGTTAAACCAACCAAAGTTCAATCATCCGATATTTTTTAAGAAATTGAGTCAAAAAATCTAATTTAATCTAAATCTAAGAGTGATTGCTTAATATCAAGGGCGTGTTGTGCTAGGTTTGTTTGAGCATACTTCCCTGTTAAATTCCAAATGTTCCTGATCTTTCCTTGTTTATCTATCAAAAAGGATATTCGGTTTGCCATTCCCCATTCATCGTTTAAACAACCGTAACTTGCTGTAATTTCCTTTTTTAGATCTGATACTAGCGGAAATGGCAATTGTTGGTCATTTCTAAAGGTTTTTAGGTCAGATTTGTCATCAACTGAAATCCCAATAACTTCCACATTTAGATCTTTCAACTCCTTGTAAGCATCACGAAATCCTTGTGCTTCAATTATACATCCAGGAGTGTTCGCTTTGGGGTAAAAAAAGAGTACTACTTCTTTTTTGTTTTGATAATCAGAAAGAGTTATTGTTTCATTTCTATCTGTTTCCGCTACGAAGTCGGGAGCAGGATCACCTATTTGTAGAGTTCCATTTTGTGTTTCAACTTTTGTTAGTGATTGAGTTTTTGTTGAATAACTGCTCTTGATTCTTCCCCAGACAGGGAGCTTCTTATCTTTACTTACCAATGTTGGCATACATAATGGACAATCCTCATCATGTGAGCTACCATCAATCGGTGAGGCAACATGAAACCATGGGTAGATTATATTTGAAAGCAGTTCCTTTTCAAATGCTCGGACTTTTGGATCGTTCAATCGATCCCAGGGAGTTTCTTGATATTCCCCATCTAATAAATGGGAAATATCATCGAAGAGGTTATTTATTAATTCCATCGATTCAGTATTGACATCTCCCTCCTTAAATGCAGCACAGATTACATTATCTGCTTTTGTATATGAAAATAACAACTTTAAAGACCCAATATTCATACTATGGACTTTTGTGTCTGATTCAGCGAACATCCCTGGCATTGTGGAGACAGCTGACAAAAATGCGGTCATCAATTCGTCTTTTTTTCCTAACAACCCACATACATTCCCCCAACACCTAGAATAGATCGGTTGTCCTGAATCTTCATAGATGATTAGATACTCTAAGTTAAATCCCTTAGATTGTTTCTTTCTATTAAAGATATTAAACACAGATTTAAGTTTCATTTATTCCTCACGTAATTTAATGCGTTCTTATAATATTGTTGATTACATCAAAGTAATTTTCAGGAATAAAAATTAGGAACATGATTGTAGAATCATAGGCATACATATTGGACAATTTTCTTCGTGTTTATCGTCATCAGAAGGGAAGATTTGATGAAACCAAGGGTGAATTACTTTTTTAAGTAATGCATTTTCAAATGATAGGACTTTAGGATCGTTTAATCGATCCCAGGGAGTTTCTTGAAAATCTTCGTTTAATAAATTGATTATCTCTTGAAAAAGGTTATCAATGACATCCATGGTGTCTTTATTCACGTGATCCTCTGGAAATGCTAGACATATGATGTTCTCGGGTTCTGCATAGCAGAATAGTAATTTTAATGATCCAATGCTCATACTATGGACATTTTTATCTGATTCAGCAAACATTCTTGGCATAGTGGAGACAGCTGCTAGAAATGCGGTCATTAATTCATCTTTTTTTCCTAACATCCCGCAGACATTTCCCCAGCATTTTGCATAGATTGGCTGACCTGAATTTTGATAGACAATAACATATTCCAAGCTAATTAGTTGAGGTTGTTTTTTTTTCCTAAAGACATCTAATAAAGCATTAATCATCATTTATCCATCACTTATATCAGAGTCTTCTAATAAAATTCTGCATACTCTTCGATAAGACGGTAATTTATTGAAATATATTTCTTTCAATATGAAATTCGTTATCTTATAGATTCACACAAAATATTCAGATAGACTGATCCGTTATTTTGATGTCACTGATATGTGATTTAATAGACTATCTTATAGAAATAAATTTTCTTGAACCCAAAATTTTAATTTCAGTATTGATAAACGATTAATAAGGCGTAAAAAATGGCTGTTTGGGAATGTAGAATGTGTGGATATACCTATAATGAGGAAGCTAAAGGAGTTCCGTTTGAAGAGCTTCCAGATGATTGGGTTTGTCCTTGGTGTAAAGCACCGAAAAAATACTTTGATAAAATTAACTACTAGCAAAAAAGATTATTTCTGTTATTTTTCGATATATTTATTCATGTAAATGAATTCATTTAAAGGTTTACGTGCAGGACGTTCCACTTCACTCTTCTTTTGATAATCTTTAAAAAAGTCCGGAATTTTGTTTGATTTTTTCCCAACAATTATTAAGGTTATCAGATGCATTTCATCAGGAATATTCAAGATGTCCTTGACTTTTACAGGATCAAATCCTGCTATTGGGTGTGCAACTAAACCTTGATTAGTCAAATGTAAAATCAGAAATGCTGTTGCCATTCCTGAATCAAATAGATAATACTGTCGATCACCTATTACACAATCCATGTCGATTCTTGAAAATACTGAAATGATCATACTAGCAGCTTTTGCCCATTTGTTTCCTTTAGAAAGACCCTCATTTTGTAATGCAGTGAGTATATTTTTTTCATAAACGAAGATGTATCTCCATGGTTGTTTATTGAAGCACGAGGGAGCTAATTGAGCTATATGTGCAGTTTCTTCAATCAAGTCGGTTGTTATTTCGACAGGTTCTAATGCTCTATATGCTCTTCTTTTGTTAACCAAGTTTTCAAATGTCAATTCATTATCCCCTTCTTTAAAGAATTGATACGAAGGACTCTTAAGAAAAAAAAGAAAGTAGAAAAAAGGTAGAGATATTCTTATCCCATCTTAGTAAATCTCTCGTGGGAGGCGCCACAAATGGGGCATTTATCTGGTATTTCATCCTCAACAGTCATACCACATACATCACACACGTATATTGACTTTTCTGGAAGGTCTTTTCCCTTTTCAACCGCTTTTAGCGCACGTGAATATAGGTCATGGTGTATTTTTTCTACTTGATTGGCAAAATCAAACGTCCGCTCCGCAGCTTTCTTCTCTTCATTCTTGGCGTCTTCCAGGAATTCAGGATACATTTTGGTAAATTCATAATGTTCTCCTTCAATTGCTGCCTTAATGTTTTCAAGAGTAGCATTAATCCCACCAAATACACGTAAGTGATTATGAGCATGAACAGTCTCCGCATGAGCTACAGCACGAAAAAGACGTCCTATTTGAGGGAATCCATCTTTTTCCGCCTTTTTTGCATATGCCAAATATTTTCGATTTGCTTGACTTTCACCAGCAAAAGCTGCCATTAAATTCTCTTCTGTTTTTCCCATAACTATCAACTCAAACCTTTCTCACAGAAATTAGAAATATTTTTATCTCTTATCAAAAAATGTTAAATTCTGAACGCTCTTTGGAAGTAGGTTTTTATTTATTAAGTGTGTTCACTCTATTTTCGAATGAAATAATATCATAAAAAGACACGTTTATATTTTTCTAACCAATTTTTCGAATTTTTTTCAACAGTCCTTTTAATGGAATTATTCCCAAGTGATAATTGAGTAAAAATGTCCTCTACAACTCATTTAGACAATCTAAATGCAATCAAACCTTATATTGATGATAGCGGTCTTGTGAATTATGAAAATTTGAAAGGAGATAAGTGGTTAGTAGCCCAAGTTCAACGTTTGAAAACAACAGATTTACGAGGTATGAATCATAATGAAGAGTTCGCATTTTGGTTGAATGCTTACAATATACTTACCATTAAAGGGGTTTTTATTGAATTAGAACGAAATCCAAACTGGAAGGGGAATGTCTCCCTTATTAGTAAAATAAGATTCTTTTTTTTAAGACGATTTATTGTGGCTGGAAAAAAAATTAATTTGCGCAATTTAGAGAATAAAATCTTACGAAAACGCTTCAAAGATCCCAGAATTCATTTTGCAATCAATTGTGCTTCAAAATCGTGTCCCAATTTACCTGATCGTCTTTTCCATGGAGAAACATTAGACCGTTATTTAGATTCACTTACAATAAGCTTCATAAATGATAAAGATCATGTTTCTTTAGATAACGAGAAGGATATTTTATATTTAAATCCAATATTCAAGTGGTATGCGAAAGATTTTGAAAGGCAGGGTGGAGTGAAAAGATTCATACTAAATTATCTACATGACGATGGAAAGACACTCATTGAATCATACAAAAGTGCAACAATCGAATACTTAGAGTATGATTGGTCCATTAATACCCAAGATACTTCTGAAAAATTATTGAAAATTGATGTTATAAGTAAAAGTGACTACTGAAATCACTCTGAACCGAATTACTGAATGTATCCGCACGCTATTGGGAATATACTACAGATTATAATGAGCGCGGCCTCTATAATCGAGATGAGATGAACTTTGGATGAATCAAAGAAATCTAATGTACATTTGATTCAGGAAAAGTGTAATGAAGCGGGGGAATTGATTAAAGAGATCAGAGAACTTTGAAATATCCTTTCCTGAATATAAAAGTATATATCATTCCCTGAAGTAAGACCCACCATGATGAAATGGGATAAAATCCTCAAATAACAATTGTTTACTTCTGAACTGCGTAGAATAATTATTATAAATAGCTAAAAGCTATAGTAGATCAAAACAGTTGGAGATATTACTCTACCTATTGATTCAAAGATTCTTTGAGTTAATTGTCAAGGTACTAGATGTAAGTAATCAATCTAATCACTAGAATCTCATATGAAAAAATAACCCAAGATTAATTACAAGAAAAATTGCTGTGCTGTTGTTACTAAGAAGAATAGTTCATTTTAGATAGTTAACAATTGAAAAATTGCATAAGGATTCTTAAAAGGTAATTTTACTTCTCGGAGCATGTGATTAAGAAGTAACTATAAAGTGATAACTAATCAACGAAATAAAAAACAAAGTTAAAAGCCTAGTCACTAAATTGAAGCATAACTAAGAAAAATATTAGTGGGAGTCTAAACTTCACAAAGAGGAAAGAAAATGTTAAGAAGCCAACGGAAGCCCATATTACCTCCTCCATCTGCCGACAAAGAGTATGTTGTGACGATATTGTCTGAACAGTGTGATGGATGTGAATTATGTGTGGAGTTCTGTCCAAGCGATATATTGGAGATTGATATGGAGGCATATAACTCTAGAATGTTGCATCCAGCAGTCGCTATTAAGCCAGATGAATGTGTGGGGTGTCAACAATGTGAGCGGATCTGCCCCTCCGTCTCAATATTTGTAACTGAAATTCAGCTACTACAGGAGGAGAGATCATGAGTAGTGATCACAATGGAAAGCTAGTATTAACTACTGGTAATTATGCGTGTGCTGAAGGAGCTATTGCGGTTGGTTGCCGATACTTTGGAGGTTATCCGATTACTCCATCCTCCGAAATTGCCCATTATATGTCAAGACGTCTTCCTCAAGTTGGTGGCACTTTTATCCAAATGGAAGACGAGCTAGCTTCGATTGTATCTGTTGTAGGAGCTTCCTATGCTGGTGCTAAGGCAATGACGGCAACATCTGGACCAGGTTTGTCCTTAATGGCTGAAACTGTCGGTTTAGGATTTATGTTGGAAGCCCCCATGGTAATTATTACAGTGATGCGAGGAGGGCCAAGTACTGGGCAACCTACGAAAGCTGCCCAATCTGATGTCATGCAAACACGTTACCTTTCACATGGGGATTATGAAATGATTGTACTTGCCCCAGGGTCAGTTCAAGAATGTTATAATTTCTCTATTTATGCATTTAATTTAGCAGAAAAGTATAGAACTCCTGTTATCGTTGCCACAGATGGAATTGTAGGGCAAATGATGGAACCAGTGAGATATCATTCAAATTTTGAGGTAATTAACCGAAAATCTCCCCAAGTTCCTCCAGAAGAGTACCAACCTTTTCAAGTACTCGATGAGGATCTAATTCCAGGTATGGCAACAGCTGGATCAGAGTATAACTTTTACGTAACAGGTTTGACTCATGATGACACTGGTAGTCCAGATATGACTCCAGAGACAGCCGTGAAACTGATAACACGTCTTTGCGACAAAATTAGGAGGGCAAGAACCGAGATTCATGAATATGTTCCATGGGAGGAACAGTATTTAGATGATGCCAAGGTTGTTATCTTATCGTATGGGATTAATTCCCGAGGTGTTCCTGAAGCAGTTGAACGTGCACGTGAACAAGGCCATAAAGTGGGATTAGTAAGACTAAGAACGCTATGGCCTTTTCCTGAGGAATTAATGGAGAAATTAGGTCATCTAGGTGTAACAAAAGTAATTGTGAATGAGATGAACTATGGCCAAGTCATCCGAGAAGTTGAACGATTCCGGCATCTTGGATTTGAAGTTACTGGGAGTGTAATACCGACAACTATCCCCTTCAGTCCACGGTTTATTTATGAGGAGTTGCTAAAGGAGGTTTAAATATGACAACAACAGATAAAGTTCCAGTACCAAAGAGCAATGAGGAATTTCCTGAGAATCATCCGTTACATGAAAGATTGAATTTACACCGATTTATTTTTTGTCCAGGTTGTTTAATTGGATCAGCAATTACGTCAATTACTAATTGTTTTGTAGAAAGAGGCTTAACATCCAAGGATTATGCAGTTGTATCAGGCATTGGTTGTACTGGACGATCTAGCGGATGTTTTAAATCACCTGCTTTTCACACAACGCACGGTAGAGCAATCCCCTTTGCCACAGGACTTAAATTAGCTAATCCAAATCTCGAGGTTGTTGTACTATCAGGAGATGGAGACCTTTTTGCAATTGGTGGAAATCATTTCATTCATGCCTGTAGAAGAAATATAGAAATTACTGTTTTATGTATAAATAACAATGTCTACGGGATGACTGGGGGCCAATGTGCTCCAACAACTCAGGTAGGTGATATTACGACAACCACCCCCTATGGCAATATCGAACCTCCATTTAATTTAGTATCTTTAGCTGCTGCCTCAGGGGCTAGTTATGTTGCACGCTGGCCGGGATATGATACTCTCCGATTGAGAAAAAGCATTCTTAAATCATTCGATAATCAAGGTTTCAGTTTTATCGAGGTTATTTCACCTTGTTTTACCCAGTACGGTCGTAAGAACAAGCTTGGTGATGCTGTACAGATGTTAGACTGGATAAAGAACCAAGTTAAGATTATACCGAATTGTCCCCCTCACGAAGCAACATTTAACTTCAAACAGGGGAAAATAATCTGCGGGGAGTTTGTGGATGCACCGAGGGAGGGCTTTAGTCAGAAGATACAACATCTTCGTGACATGGCACAAAAGAAGAAATAACGATAATAAGTGATAACAATGACTAAAAGTGTAGATCAACCAACAACTGAACCCAAAATCGGTGTTTTTCTCTGTAAATGTGGGAAGAATATTGGTGGAACCGTCGATATCGATGAAATTGCTAAAGAAGTTGAGCAGTTACCAGGAGTAAAACTCGTACAGGTAAACACCTACACCTGTTCAGATCCAGGACAGGTTGAGATTGAGGAAGCTATTAAAGAACAAGGAATAGAAAAAGTGGTTATTTCAGCTTGTTCCCCAAGATTGCATCTTCCAACGTGGAAGAATTTATTGCGACGTTTAGATATGAATCCAGAGGTGGTTGAGGTTGCTAACATCAGAGAACACTGTTCTTGGGTACATCTCCATGAAAAAGAGGAAGCTACAATAAAAGCTAAAGAACTAACTGAAATGGCTATAGCTAAAGCTGAGTTATTAGAAGCTGTTGATGAAATCGTAGTTCCTGTTGAAAAGAGAGTTCTAGTCATCGGTGGTGGGGTAGCGGGCATTCAGGCATCTTTAGATTTAGCTGATGATTATGAGGTCATCATGGTTGAGAAAAGTCCTACCATCGGAGGGAGAATGGCTTTAATTGATAAAACTTTCCCCACCATGGACTGTTCTATTTGTATTCTTGGTCCTAAAATGGCTGATGTGGGTAATCATCCAAATATTAACTTAATTGCTAGTGCTGAAGTTACACATATCGATGGATACGTAGGAAACTTTGAAGTTTCAATTAAGAAGGAACCCCGGTATGTTGATGAAGATCTTTGTACTGCGTGTAATGATTGCATTGATATTTGTCCTGTAAATGTCATCGATGAATATTCTGGCAACCTAGGATGGAGAAAAGCAATTTATATTCCCTATCCTCAAGCGGTTCCAGCAGCGTATCTAATAGATACAGAGAATTGTCTTGGACTTTCTCCCTTAGCATGTGGTAAATGTACAACGACATGTGAGAAGGAAGCAATCAATTACGAAGATACAGAGAAGATATATAACTTTAAGGTGGGATCTATCATCGTAGCAACTGGTTTTGAGATTTTTGATGCCTCAAAGATACCAGAATATGGATGGGGACAGTATCCGAATGTTGTAACAACCTTTGAATTTGAGCGATTGATTAATGCTGCTGGTCCAACTTCAGGAGAGCTTGTCCGGCCTAGTGATCTTAAACCACCAAAAAGGGTTGCTTTTATTAACTGTGTTGGATCAAGAGACGTTCGATTTAATCCATACTGTAGTAATTTCTGCTGCATGGAAGTAATAAAGGATACTCTACTTATAAAAGAACATTGGCCTGATGTAGAGATTTCCGTCTTCTATATGGATATTAGAGCCTTTGGAAAGGGTTTCGAGGAGCTTTATACCCGTTCGCGGGAAGAAGGAGTTCACTATATCCGTGGACGACCAGGTTTGATAGAAGAAAATCCTGTAAACAACAATCTCTTTATTTCCGTTGAGGATACTCAGTCAGGGAAACTTTTAACTAAAGAATTTGATCTTGCAGTTCTTTCTGTTGGTGCGGAAGGTTCTGCATATCCTATTCCATTTCCCGTCTCTAGAGATCCTAAGGGTTTCTATATTGAAGCTCATCCCAAATTAAAACCTGTTGATACTCCGACTGATGGGGTGTTCATTGCTGGTGGAGCAGAAGCTCCAAAAGACATTCGTGAATGTGTTACTCAAGCTAGTGCTGCAGCAGGAAGGGTTACAAGACTACTTACAAAAGGAGAGTTTATTGTCTCCCCCTTGTTTGCTTATGTAGATACTGAGCTATGTAATTCTTGTGGTACATGTGCAAAACGTTGCCCCTACAATGCTATTACTGTGGATACGAAGAAGAAGACTCCTGCTCATGTCAACCCCGTATTGTGCAAAGGATGCGGGACTTGCGCTGCGGATTGTCCAAAAGACTGCATTACCATGACTAACTTTACGGATGCTATGATTCTTCGACAAGTAGACATTGCACTAAGAGATAACGCTTCGGAGAAGGTGATGATCTTTGCTTGTAACTGGTGCTCATATGGAGGGGCTGATCTTGCTGGAACAAGCCGAATACAGTACCCAACCAATTCCCGTATTGTTAGGACTATGTGTTCTGGACGTGTCGATGTCGACTTCATCAAGCGGGCTTTTGAACGAGGTGCCGGCGCTGTAATGCTGACTGGGTGTCATCCTCAAGACTGTCATTATATCTCTGGAAATGATTGGGCATTGAAACGCGAGAAGAAAGTCCGTCGTTGGATGAAGAAACAAGGAATTGCTGATGAGCGCTTTATCATCGAATGGATGTCGGCTGCTGAAGGCAAGAAATTTGCTGATGTTGTTACAGAAATGAGCAAAATCGCTCGTAAAAACCACGAGGTCGCCCATAAAGAAGCTAAAGCAGCAGCCTAGAGTAAATGGTTATAATTTTAGGATGGGAGTCGGTTTTTTATTTTTCAGTGAAGGATATAACTTGGAAAGAACTAACTCCTTATTTTATCTGTTCCACGAAAAAAAAGAGAAGGAAAAAAAGAAAAGATACTGCTTTCCAAAAAAAAATGGAAGAGAGATTAGAGTACTTTGAATACTTTGATTACCTGAACTAATCTTTTACCCTGTATTTTGCAACGAGTTGTGCCATATCTTCGCCGAGCTTCGTTAAATCTTGTGCTGCTGAAGTCATCTGATTCATAGCCGCAGTTTGTTCTTCTGTTGCCGCCGCTACTTCTTCACTGGAAGCACTGAATTCCTCTGACTGAGCAGCAAATCCTTGTAGGGTTTCTTGTAAGCTTGACACGCTGCTACCGATATTCGAAACAATTTCCACAGTAACTTTGCTAATCTCAGCTGAATTATTCTTAGTCTCCTCCGCTAAACGACGGACATTGTCAGCAACAACAGCAAAACCTCTGCCATATTCCCCAGCCCGAGCGGCTTCTATAGCAGCATTCAAAGCTAATATGTTAGTTTGGCCCGCAATATCTTCAATGACTCGTAAGGTGCTCTCAATTCTTGTAAGAGATTCATCAACGACCTCTGACATTTTATTTACATCTTCAATGGCTTTTGCAGACAAATCTGATTGATTTGATGAACCACGACTGATTTGTTGAATGGTAGCGGCAATTTCTTCGCTAAGAGCGTTCACTTCTTCTGAAGTAGACGCTAATTCCTCGGCTGATGAAGCTACTGCCTCTGCAGACGATTGTGAGCCAAGAATAAAAGAATTCATATTCTCTACCATAGTACCAAATGATTGACTAAGATTACCTATTTCATCATGCCTATCAAGGTCAAGATTCTCTGTTCCACCAGTTAAATCACCAGAAGCTATTTTCTCAGTAACTTTCGATAAATTATTGATGGGTTTTGCCATTGTAGTAGCCATGAAAACCGCACCAATTACAGCTAATGTTATCAAGACCATAGAAAGGACAATTGAGACGAGAATTTGGTTGTATATCTTATTTTCGATAGGAGCCGCTTTTCTCCCAAAGAATAATAAAATATCCCATTGATCTAGTGGTTCATAAGAAACAAAGTAACTAATGCCATTGACATTGATTTTTTCTCCATGACCATGATCTAATATGCCACTATTTAACATTGCAAATACAGGCTTATTTGCGGAATGAGATGATGGCATGATTTCAGTTACATTCTCGCCTACTAACGAACTGTCAAGATGAGCAAAAATCTTCGCATCATTAGTCACCATAAATACCATTACCCCTTCGTCTTCTGCTGCTGAGGTAATGAATTCTGCAGTATGCTTTACCTCCTTTCCTTCTTCCTCTAAGTGATGGAGGAGAGAAACACTCGCGATTGCTTCATTTAATGTTCCAACATTAAATCCTGCCTTAATCATCCCAGTGAAAGTTCCATCAGATGACTGGACTTCTTGAACAACGTCCATTAAGTACTGTCCAGTACTATCATCGTACCCAAACTCTATAAATTGCCCATCTGATGATCCACGAGCAGCGGTCCACCAGTCTTCATCTTTCTGTAAAAAGTCACCTGGAACTGATTCAGTACACGTATATACGTAACCTCGAGAATCGGTTATAAAAACTTCTGAAAAGCCAAATTTAACGGCGAAAGTGTCCAAATAAGCAGAGAGTCCAGGATCGATGTCATTATCTGGATCCCAGGTTGTCGCTGTTTTATTATTCTTCATGTTCTCGTCGTTATCAAAATTTGCTCCTTCATAACTGTCCCACAGTACATTCCAATCTTGTTCAGTTGCATTTAAAGCGCTTCTTTGAATCATTGTGCTTTCAGCCAAGCTTTCAATATTCTCTACAGGATCTAAGAGCATCTCATTACTGATGTGCATAACATCAGCTGCTCTGTCAGCTAGATCACGTCTTGCATTTGAATAGAGTTCATTTTGAAGAGTTGTTGCGTTAAAAACGGTAATAACTGCTATCGGTACTAGTGCTACAACTAGAGCCAATACAGCTATTTTATATGCGATCTTATTTAGCTTAACAAGTTCTGTTAGCTTCATACACCTAACCTCTTTTTAAATAATCAAATTATTTTTGAATTATTATTTAATGTGTTTCTAAATTAAATAACTAGAAAATATATGAAGCTTTTAATTTTTAAATATTCTTGAAATAATACTTTATAGAATTGTGTAATTGCATAGAATATTACAAAAGATAATTTTCACTTACAAAAGGAAAAAATTTAAAATAAGGCTATTGTGAAAAAAAGTAGTTGAGAGGGAGATTTTGAGGATAAGAGCTCGTTGAGTGCTAGCGTTTTATTCCCCAAAATCAAATAAACTTTCTTCAACCATTTCCCATAACTCATTTTCAGACAGAGTTAGTTTTTCAATAATCATTTTTTGAATTGTTTGTAGGAGTTTATGATGCTTTTTTTCATCATTGAGAATAGCCTTGATTATAAGTTTTTCACTCTCATTATCAGCTGTATTTAATTTTTCCTGATAACTATCTATAGCCTGTTGTTCAAGTTCAATATGTTCCGCAATGGCTTTTTTCAGATCTTCTCCAAACTCTTCAGCCACGGAGGGAGTCGGTTTCGTATACATACTCACCAGTGCATTCAACATACCTGCATGCTTTTTTGAGTCCAAAGCAATTCCAAGAATTAATTCCCGAATAAGAATATTATCCATCCCTTGAACTGCTTTTTCAGCCTTTTCTACTATTGTATTCTCTAGGTTGATTTGTTCTTTGTAAAATTCCACTCTTTCCTGCTTACTCATGGTATTTAATCCACCTTTCTTGATAGTGAATGTTTAACAAGAATTTTTTTTAAACATTTAGCAGAAAAAACACAGATCATTAAGCTACATACAGTAATAATAGATTAAATCTTTAAAAGGTGAAATCAAATCTCAAATTTCTTTGAGAAGTCCCTGAAATAAAGATGAGGTACACCCTTGGAATCTCAAAAAGAAGTAAATGACTGGGAAAACCCTGCAATAGTAGGTTGCAACAGGGAACCTCCCCATTGCACTTATATTCCCTATACAGATATAAAAACAGCTTTGGAGCATAACCCTTCGCTCTCACCTTTCTATTTATCCTTAAATGGACTATGGAAATTTAATTGGGTTAGAAAACCAGCTGATCGTCCTATTAACTTTTATAAGAAGGACTATGATGTTAGTCAATGGAGTAATATTGAAGTTCCAGGTAATTGGGAATTACAAGGCTTTGGAATACCAATTTACACCAATATTCTCTATCCATTTGATCCTGCTGATCCACCATTTATCCCACATGATTGGAATCCAGTTGGATCTTATAGAAGAAGTTTTATTGTCCCTAAAAATTGGAATGGACGCCAAATTTTTGTACACTTTGGAGGAGTAAGTTCTGCCATATATGTCTGGGTGAATGGGGAACGGGTAGGTTATAGCCAAGGGAGTAAGACACCATCAGAATTCAATATCACTAAGTATTTACATGAGGGAGTAAATACTCTTTCCGTAGAAGTTTACCGATGGTGTGATGGTAGTTACCTTGAGGGCCAGGATTACTGGAAAATAAGTGGGATTGAACGGGAAGTTTATCTTTTCTCAATACCTAAAACACATATCCGTGATTTCTTTGTACTTGGAGACCTAGATGATAACTATCAAAATGGAATATTAAAAGTAAGTATTCATTTGAAAAACTATTTATCTAAACCTTCTGAGGAACATCAGATTCTTTTATGCCTCTTAGATAATAACAAGAGAATGATAATTGAAACTTCAGTTAAGAAGGAACTGGTGATACCTCCAGGTGAAGAAACGATCATCTATAGTGAACAATCTATAAATAAACCAGCCAAGTGGAACGCTGAAATACCCCATCTGTATTCTTTAGTTCTTTCTCTTATAGATTCTTCAGGAAAGACGATCGAAGTTGTGTCTTGTAAAGTCGGATTTAGGAAAGTAGAGATTAAAGATGGTCAATTGCTGGTTAATAAGGTTCCTATCCTTATTAAAGGTGTTAACCGCCATGAACATGATCCTTTGACTGGTCGCGCAATATCTGAAGAATTTATGGTTAAAGATATACAATTAATGAAACAGTTCAATATTAATGCGGTCAGAACTAGCCATTATCCAAATAATCCAAAGTGGTACGATCTCTGTGATGAATATGGGATTTATTTAGTAGATGAGGCTAATATAGAATCTCATGGTATAGGGTATGACCCTAAAGAAACCCTTGGTAATAATCCTGAGTGGAAGGAGGCTCATTTAGATCGTACAATTCGGATGGTTGAAAGGGATAAAAACCATCCTTCAGTGATTGTTTGGTCTTTGGGTAATGAAGCTGGTGATGGAGTTAATTTTACTTCCACTTATAAATGGATTAAGGAGCGAGATCCCTCAAGACCTATCCACTATGAACGAGCAGAACAGGGCCCTAATACTGATATTTTTTGTCCTATGTATCCCCTAATTAAGGAGTTAGAAGTGTATGCAGGCAATAAACAAACTCGACCGCTCATTATGTGTGAATATGCACACGCCATGGGAAACAGTGTTGGAAATCTTCAAGATTACTGGGATACCATTGAGAAGTATAAAGTATTACAGGGAGGTTTCATTTGGGATTGGGTAGATCAGACTTTTCTTAAGAAAAATGAAAAAGGGGAGTATTGGGCTTATGGAGGGGATATGGGTGATTACGAGGTGTGGAATGATGGTAATTTTTGTGTCAATGGATTAATCCAAGCCGATAGAAGTTTACACCCCCATATTTGGGAAGTTAAAAAGGTTTACCAATACATTAAGATGCAACCTATTGACCTAGGTCGTGGAGAGTTGAGAGTTGAGAATAAATACGATTTTTTGAATTTAAATGTGTTCGATTTTTTATGGGAAATTATGGGAGACGGTAAAAAGATTACAGAAGGTGAGTTGTCCTCCTTAGAAGTTGAATCCAAGAAATCTCAACAAGTCATTATTGATTGGCCCCAAATATCAGTAGAACCAGGTGTAGAGTATTTTCTGCAAATTTCAGCTAAAACAACTAATAAAACACCTCTTAGAGTGCCTGTAGGTCATATTATAGCTTGGAATCAATTTAAATTACCTGTGTATCAATCTCCAAAAAAAATTGACCATACACAATTGCCAAAGATTAAAACTATCCACGAAGATAAGTCATCAGTTAAAATTGTTGGGAAAGAATTTCTCATTATCTTCAATAAAACGAAAGGAGTAATTAATTCCTTTAAATACAAGCAAAAAGAACTAATTTTTGATGGTTTTGTACCCAACTTTTGGCGTGCTCCAACGGATAATGATATAGGAAATGAAATGCCAGATCGATGTAAAGTATGGAAAGAAGCAGGAAAAAATCAGAAAATCAATTCACTTACAGTCAATAGGAGTGATAATCAGACTGTCATAATTGACGTATTTTCAACCATCCCTGTAGATGGATGTAACTATCATACAAAATATACTATCTATGGGAGTGGAGATGTTTTTGTTGAAAATGCGATGACTTCTGTGAATCCAGATCTCCCTGAACTTCCTCGTTTTGGTATGACCTTGACTTTGCCAAGTGAGTTTGAGAATATTTCATGGTATGGTCGGGGTCCACATGAAAGTTACTGGGATAGAAAGACGGGGGCAGGTATTGGAATTTATTCTGGGACAGTTTGGGAGCAATATCATCCTTATGTCCGTCCACAGGAGAATGGGAATAAAACTGACGTTCGGTGGATAGCTCTGTCCAATAATGAAGGATTAGGATTGTTAGCTGTAGGTTTACCCCTTTTAAATGTCAGTACGTATCAATTTGCAATGGAAGATTTAGAGTATACCGAGGATGTACGACGGCATTCCAATGAAATAAAAGCTGGCGACATCATATCACTTAATCTGGACTATAAACAAATGGGTGTGGGAGGGGATAATAGTTGGGGTGCACTTGTTCATACAGAATATACTCTACCCGCAAAAGAATATTCCTATAGCTTTCGGTTACGCCCATTTTCCTCAGATGATGAACCCCTCATAAAATTAAGTAGACAGATGTTTTAGATTATTGATACTACGCAAAATATGAGAGATTTTAAATGCTCTCTAAAGATTTATTTCGTAAAAAGAATTTATAAATTTGAAGAAGTGTTCGTCAAATTGAGCTATATACTGAAATAACTGCTTAAAACCTGATAAGAAAAGGATGTTTGTAAAATGGTATCGATAGCAAAGAAAATATTAGAAGAACATCTTGTTGAGGGAAAATTTGAGATCGGAGAAGAAATTGGTATTCGTATTGATCATACTCTGACTCAAGATGCCACTGGAACAATGGCATACCTTCAATTTGAAGCAATGGGTCTTGATAAGGTCAAGACAGAATTATCTGTGTCAATTGTAGATCATAACACCTTACAAACGGATTTTAAAAACCCAGATGATCACCGATATCTACAATCTGTTGCAGCAAAATATGGTATCATGTTTTCTAGACCTGGTAATGGTATTTGCCATCAAGTTTTTCTTGAACGTTTTGCGAGGCCAGGAAAGACTATGATTGGTTCTGATTCGCATACTCCAACAGCTGGAGGGATGGGTGCGATTGCAATAGGTGCTGGTGGTCTTGACGTTGCTGTAGCAATGGGAGCGGGCCCATTTTACCTTAAGACCCCTAAAATTGTTGGAGTCAAGCTAACTGGATCTTTACCAGATTATGTTACTGCCAAAGACGTAATCCTAGAAGTTCTCAGAAGGATATCAGTAAAAGGTGGTGTTGGTAAAATCCTAGAATACTTTGGCCCAGGAGTGAAAACCCTATCAGTTCCCGAACGCGCTACGATTACAAACATGGGGGCTGAAACTGGAGCAACAACTTCAATCTTCCCCTCTGATGAAATCACACGAGATTTCCTCAAATGGCAGAAAAGGGAAGACCAATGGGAGGAACTTCCTGAGGGAACGGATGATGATTATGATGAGATCATTGAGATCAATCTTTCAGAGCTGGAACCACTGGTTGCTAAACCCCATTCTCCTGGTGATGTTGTTCCTCTCTCTGAAGTTGAAGGAATGAAAGTAGACCAAGTGGCAATCGGTTCCTGTACTAATAGTTCATTAAAAGACATGTTAACTGCTGCTGCTCTCCTGAAAGGACGTAAAATTCATCCTAACACAGTTTTAGGTGTTTCTCCTGGATCACGTCAAGTGCTAATGCAACTATCAAAAGATGGTAGTTTGTCTGATATGATTACAGCAGGAGCTAGAATTCTAGAAACTGCTTGCGGACCATGTATTGGTATGGGTTTTGCTCCCATGACAAATGCAACTATAGCCCGGACTTTCAACAGGAATTTTTATGGTAGAAGTGGAACAAAGAGTGCAAACGCATATTTGGTCAGTCCAGAAGTTGCTGTGGCTGCCGCTGTTTTTGGAGAATTCACAGATCCCCGCAAATTGGGAGATTATCCGAAGATTGAGATCCCCGCGACGATTGAAATCGATGATTCAATGATTCTAAAGCCATCTGACAAACCTGATGAAATAGAAATTATCAGAGGCCCCAACATTGCTCCATTACCAGAATTTCAAGCGCTGTCTGACGACTTCCGATTCAAAGTACTTATCAAAACAGAAGATAACGTCACAACGGATCATATCATGCCTGCGGGTGCAAAGATTCTACCGCTAAGGTCTAATCTTCCAGAGATTAGTAAGTACGTGTTCGAACAAGTGGACCCGACATTCCCAGAAAGAGCTCTTGAAAGTAAAGGGGAAGGTGGTGGAATCATTATTGGTGGTGATAATTACGGTCAAGGCTCTAGCAGGGAACACGCAGCACTCGCTCCAATGTATCTAGGAATAAAGACTGTCCTTACAAAGTCTTTTGCACGTATTCATAGGGACAACTTAGTTAACTTCGGAATTCTCCCTCTGTCTTTTGCAAACATGGCAGATTATGATAAAATAAAGGAAAATGATGTCCTGGAGATTAAGGGAGTACGCAGAGCCTTAGAAGAACAACGACCACTTATCATCCGTAATGTTACCCAGGGATTCGATATCGAAACCTCATATGATCTTTCAGAGCGTGACCGCAAAATACTACTTGCTGGTGGGAAATTAAGTTATATATAATTCCTTTCAATCTCCTATGTGTAAAGTGATGAGCGTAAAGCATGTATTGCGAGATTTTTTCAACACATGAAGGCGCCCTAAAAATATATTGGCCATAAAAGACCGAGGTATTACTTGTAAGACACTTAGAAAAATATATTAATTCCTTTGTCCAATAATGTCGTGATAAGTATCGGGTGAAGAAGGAAATTAGTACATAGCAGCTGAAAAATGAAAAGAGTGTAGCTGCGCTCAATATCCCCGTCAAATGCCTTGGTGATCCAACGAACCGAAAAATACTCTTTTTCTAACCGTTGGGTCACCCTCCCTCCCCCCTCATTTACAAAAGAGGCTATGACGGAATATACAATCGTATGACATATTCTTGCTTCCTATTATCTTTTAAAGTTGAAAAAAGAATTATAGAAAAATAGGTAAATTTTTGAAATCTTGGAATTCCTCCTTGAGATACAGTACTAATTAATCGGAGGTTTTTCATGAAAACTCTCATAGGTGTCTTAGCTAGTCATGATGGTGAAGAAAAAAATAATACATTAGCCCGATTATTTGATAAACTTGTAGTAGAAGACCCTGAAAAGCTTGAAAAATTTGCTTTTGTGTTTACTGGAGGAACATTTGATAGAATCCTATTGGGAAAAGAAGATCCTCGCTCAAAAATTGAAGTCACCAAAGTTAAGCCGAGAACAAGGAATTTCTTACTTACAAAGTGTGGAGTTATACGGTTACCTCCAGGTAGAGAGGGTGGGGTTATCATTCTATCTTATCTCGTTGTCAAGCGCGTGGTTAGCATAATTTGGCCATTTCTGACCTCCAAGACAATGCACTGGTTGAACCCTGATAACCTAGCACTAATGCGATTGTGTGATCAATGGTCTGCAAAGAGATTAATGACAAAAGGGTCAATTGAAGAGTGGTTTGAGAAAGAGGGTGATAAAGATAGTTATTTTAATCCTATAGACTGGCCCCTTGAGAGAATACCACCTCCACCAGAAGACCACAAACAGCTTGAGAAAGAGGAAAAAGAAGAGAAGTTTATTCTCGCGATAGAAGAAGTTGATAAAGTAAGAATCTTGGCAACAGAAATAAATCGGAAAGCGGAAGAGGAACTCCAAGAAGAATGCGAAGGTGATGGGATAAGCTATAGTTTTGGTGACATATATGTTTGTCCTAAATGTGATAAGGAATATGGTACAGGAACAGTAAAGACTTACTGTACAGCTTGTCAACCTCCGAAGGGTAAAGGAGTGGAATTGGAGTTATATTTAGTACCAGGAGGCGAGAGACTTCGTGAAATTCCAGCGCTTACAGAGAAACATGATTATCCTGAAGAGGTTAAACAAAGAATAATTGCCTTGGTGGCACACGATGAAATGAAGGAACGAATGGAAGAGTTTGCTATCTATTACGGACAAGAACTAGCAAAATTCAAGTGGATCATTACTACTGGCACAACTGGTAAATGTATAAAAGATGCTGTTCCATTACTGAAGGAAAAGGTTGCACTTCAATATTCTGGGCCCAAGGGTGGAGATATTGAAATTGCAACACAGATCCTCAGCGGTACATGTCATGTTGTTATCTTCTTTATTGACCCCCTTAATCCTCACCCCCACATTGACGATATTCGAGTTGTCTTCGCTGCTTGTATGATCCAAGATCAGGTCCACATGATTTCGAATGAAATTCAAGCCCGAGAATGGATAGAGACCGTCGTGAGGAAGAGGTATTTTCACCCAGAACCCTACTCTACCAAAAAATAAATTATCTCCTGTCTCACCAATCAATCCTCCCACTCAATCTTTTCGGATCTGACGAAAAAAAAATTGTCACGAGAAGGAGTTTTTTGAGTTCTTAAATAACGATGAGATATCCTTATTGAAATGATACTGTTTGTCAATAGACTTCTCTCACGGTTGGGTGGTTCTTACCTATCAAACAATGAGCTGATAACTGATCTAACGAAATATTTCACCGTAAGACGCATGTTATTGATAGAAAATAGTTGGAAACGAATTAATTTCAAGGACATCCCCGATATTAATAGCCATAACTTATGTTTTCACAATCTCTGGAGAAGCACATCAATCCCTAATGAAAAAGCAACCCATAATGCTTTTCAGAGTGTGAAACCAAATATAGATCCAAAATATCCTCTTATCATATTAGGTCATGAAAGTTTAGTGTGGTTAGTTCCCTTACTTAAAAATGAATTAGTGGATTCTATAATCTGTATTATTCATCATGGAACCCCTACACACAGTTTAGAGGAACTGGGAGAGATTTTCAAAAACAAGTTCTTTGAAGCATTGAATTATGCTGATTTTCTTATTACTGTATCCCCACATCTAGCGAAAATTCTCTCTGAACGTTTTTATAAAAATATAATCACAGTTCCCAATTTTCCCTGTCTTTGTGATTGTAATTCAAATTCAAAATTAAAAACATTGAGCAGTGAATTTACTATTCTGCAAATAACGACATTGAGACTTTTAAAGAGACCACTTGATGGGATTGAATTAATTAGGGAACTTTCTGATATTGGAATTACCGCTAAGATGACCATCTTAGGAAATGGGGAGTTATATCGCCAAATTACAGAAAAGATAGAAGACAACGAAAAGATACAACTAATTCCATTTGCAACGAGGGCGCAAGTTCGAGAAATGATCCAATCACATGATTTCTTATTCCTTCCGAGTGACAAAGAGGGTCTTCCGAGGGTTCTTGGAGAAAGCATGCAATGTGGGACACCTGTAATCATTTCAGGCGATTCAAATCATTGTAACATCATAAAACATAATGTGAACGGATTTATCTTTCCAACTGGAGATATTAAGACTGCTGCGTCAGTTATGAAGACTATATCAAATGAAGATTATGAGTTTATTATTCAATCAGGATATCAAACAGGGGCAACCCTTCAAAAATGGCGAAAAGAAGCCCTCAAAGAAATGAAAGAAATAATGTTACACTACCTTGGAGAATGTGATAATGGTAGAATTTCAAATGGCAAAACAACTAGGTACCTCACTAAGACGACAAGTAATTGCTGAAGCCTTCTCGCCTCTCCCTCGAGTTCTTCCCTATATGTATCCCAAAATTTCGGCTTTAGTTCCTACTTTTGATTGTGAGGGAACATATGGGGGAGGTACTACTTCCAGAGGGGAATCTGAAGTTGTTCCGCGAATTTTATCTCTTTTTAATAAATTCAACATTCATGGAACTTTTAATTTCGTTGGAAAAACGGCTGAGGAACACGAGGAGATTGTAAAGAAACTAGATAAGTTCAATAACGATGTTTGGGGACATGGATATTCCCATATCTATCTAAACACCTCCGAAAAGGCCCAGAAAGAGGAAGTAAAACGAATAGCAGAAGTAATATCAAAAATAACCAATAAACCTCTTGAAGGGTGGCGGTCTCCTTATGGAGTCGTCAATGCTAGGTTATATGAAATTCTCCAGCAGAATGGTATCAAATATGGATCAAATTGGGGGACATCAACTTGGGGATTCCTACCTTTCATACCTATTATTAACAATAAGAAATTTAACATCACTGAATTGCCCTTTGATGATTCTCATTTTGACGCGATGGTTTTTCGAAAATTAAATCTTGACCTGGAAACTATTCTCAACCTGTACAAATCCAAGTTGCTTGCTCATATCAAGACACTAAGTATATTTACACCGCTTATCCACCCTGTGAATTTGGCCGAAGATGACCAACGAGAACAAATGTTTTTGGATTTCATTGATTTTGCTACCAAACAAAAGAATCTGTGGATTACTTCATGTTCGCAAGTCCTTTCTCTATATAATGAACTCACGAATTTTGAAATAAACAAATTAAATTTCACTAAAAATGGAAATACTCATTCATTTAACCTAGAGGTAAAAAGAAAGAATAGAGAGCAAGTGAAAAATCAAGATACTGTAGCTAATTGCGTCAGTCTTATTTATAAAATCAGCCCTATCGAAAAGGTTGACTGTAGCTCAGAATATCAAATTATTCAGTTATCGAATCACGAAGATGTTCTTTGTATCCCCTTTGATCTCACAGAGACGCATTTTTCCATTAGGTTGACTATTCAAAGTGAAAGGGGGAATGAATAATTTTGATATATGATCTACTGAAAGATAAATATGAAAAGATATTTCCAGAAGTGTTAACTCTTGGCCCTATTAAAACAAAAGGGAAGCGATCAACGATCAATGTTGCTCCTGGGGCAACCTTGGGTCATCCCTCAAAGGACTTTATGCAATTGTTTACAGGGATTCAGGACAAAGAGGAACAAGAGAATCTTTTAAGAAGTCGTTCTCCTGTACTCATATCAGAGGAGGCTATAATAGGGCCTTACAGTATTCTCTATGAAGGGGTAAGGATAGAAGAAAATGTCTTTTTAGAAGGAAGATGTATCATTCGGTGTCATTCGTCAATAGGAAATGGTAGTAGAATCTATTTTGGTGCTTACATCGGGAAAAATGTCAGAATTAACAATAATTGCAAAATTGGCGGATTCATTTGTAATAGAGCATTAGTGGGAAATGGATCTGCGATATTAGGTTCTCTTATTCACGAATATTCATGTCCGAATCTTAAAAAAGAGGAACCATCTCCAAAAATTGGAACTAATGTTCTTATTGGAATGAATGCCTTGATAATTGGGGATGTCAAGGTTGGAGATAACGCAAAAGTGTCCGCAGGTGCTACTGTCTTGAAAGACGTTCCCCCTAGCCATTTAGTAATAGGTGTATGGAAATGATGGAGGTAACAAATAAACGAAAATTACGTAATAGTTTACAAAATATCATCCTAATTTCTGGTCAAATTTATTTTCAAAATCAAGACCACCGTTATATGGCTGCTGGTGATGTGAAGTCCCTGTTATCTATCTCTTTCACTCTGAGAGATCTTCTAGGAGTGGAAAAAGTCAATCATCGTTTTTCTAATGCCATTATTCCAGATCAAGATTTGAGACGCAATAATGTTGTTACTGTGGGAGGCCCTAAATTTAATTTTGTGACAAGAATCATGCTTGAGAAATATAATACCAATATTCCGAACTTTCCCATTGAATTCAATTCAAATAGAATTATTATCAGCCGAATACACAATGGGAGACTTCTTATTGATGAAATAGAACGTAAGAAAAGTGGTAATGAAGTGATTCAAGACTTTGGTGTTCTTATCAGGGGGAGGAATCCTTTCAATCCCAACTATTCAGCGTGGCTTGTTACAGGTTCAGGAAATAACGGTGTTTTTGCTGCATCAGAACAATTCTCGCAACTTTCTGAACATCAACAGTTTTTCAATACGAAGGGGATGGATATTACAATCTCAGATGTGAGTTTTTATAAAGGCGAATATGTCAGTTCACAACCCATTCTTTATGCGACCCATGACAAAAATTGGATCTTCCGACAGCTTAAACACCCCTTATCTACTACAGATGTTGTCGATGAGGAGTTCCAATATAAAGATGACAAGAAATCTGAAAAAATTTTCTATAACCTCTCGATACCTCTTAGTAAAAAGGATAGTCATATCATAGACAAAATATCGCTGCAATATGGGTTGTCCTCTACTGAATATTTACAAAAAACTATCGAGATCGAATTAGAACACCTAAAGAGGCATCTACTTTAATTGACTAATATGTAACAACTTTATTTGACCTATATGTAACAATGAATCAACAATTTGACATAATTGGATAGTCGATGCTGTCGTTTTTCGTTGGTTATATTAAGAAAATTATATAC
>JAEOSR010000007.1 GCA_016840285.1 Candidatus Hodarchaeota archaeon
ATATTTCTGATGCATAACTTACTGATGATATAAAGCTTTTTAGCTCTAAACTAGGATTTTTCATTAAACAAACTCCGATATAAAAAACAATTGAGCTATAGAGTCGTATTAATTAAGTCTTCAAACATGGATTATAATTGTTAAAGCCAGCTTTCTAGAAACTATAAATTAAATAAGCCCTTAATTCGTCGATTATGGGTTATCATTAGTTATAAAAAAAGAGATTGGGATTTATTTTTTATGTTTCTTCCTAAAGATTATTACAATTCCGATTGAACAACTTGTATGAACAGCTGTGAATAATATACGCTACCTGGAGGAGGTTACTCTGATAAAACCCACAAAAACCACGAACCATAACATAAAATTATATTTAAGCCCTTTTGGTTTAATGATTTTGTGAGTTTCCAGAGCGTATTAACCATATCCCAAGAGTTAGTTCGTACAGCATCATTATGATGATCCCGATTGTAAGGACGATCAAGAGTTCTGGAATAACAAGTCCTAGCAGAGTACCTACGATCCCAAGGACACTAGCAACGACTCCTATCCAGCCCAGAGGTTGAGGTACAGCTTTGCTCGAAATAAATAGGATATTATACGCTAGAGCACCTAAAGCAAGAAAAACTAATCCGAATGTGACTCCCCAGTTTTCCATCAGAATGATACCTTGGGCTGCAGCTTCCAGAGTTTCTGCTTTTGTACCAGTTGCTGAGAGGTAATTTTCAGCTACTCCGAGAAGAGCAAAATTGTTTATCTCGGTGAAAACCATAATTATGCCTTCCACTACACGCCACAGAGTCCCGAAGAGAGCTAATTGCCGATTGTATTTACTGAACGTAAGATACAGTGCACTAGCGATGGCTATAATGGCCATGTGGGATACCAGATCGAAAGTGATGCTTATTCGGTATCTTTCTGGATCCTCAGCAATATTTCGGAGTGTATTGGCTATTTGATCTGGATCAGTGTTACGTTCAACTGCTAATCCTCCACTCAAGGCACTGGTAGCTAAAATAAAGAGATACAAGAACCCAGTTAATCGTTTCAGACCTTTTTCTGAGAACATTTTTTTCCTCTTCTTTTCTCATACATATTAACTTACATGATATCGATTACTCTTCCCCTTATCCACGTGTCGGTGCGCGTCAGCAATTTCTTCAAGCTAATATATCCTCTAATTAACTGGTTTTATTTTTTCCGTTTCAATGAGACCACTCTGAAACACAAGATCCTACAAATCAGGTTTGAAAGAGAGATTAAAACAAGTACTCTTGTTACACTAGAGTATAGAGGACATTTATTGTTATGTTAACAAAAGATTATATTAATTGTAATTGAGAATGGGGTTGTTGTTTATTATTTTTCACGGAAATTCTAAAAATGGGAACAAATCAGTATTTTAGAAAATGGATTTCGCGTTATTAGAGTAAAGGATAAGAAAAATAATGAAAGCTATTATGAGACAAGTATACGGTCCACCTGATGTTCTTAAATTGGAGGAAATCGAAAAGCCAGTCCCCAAAGATGATGAGATATTGTTGAAAGTGGTTGCAGCTTCAGTTAATCGAACAGACTCTCATGGTCTAAGAGGTACACCATTCATGGCACGGATTGTATTGGGTGGCCTAAGAAAACCAAAAACCAAAATTTTAGGGTATGATTTTGCTGGAACTGTGGATGAAATTGGCAAAGAAGTTTCAGAGTTCCACCCTGGTGATGAAGTATTCGGAACAGACAAGGGAGCAGGTGGTTTTGCAGAGTATCTTTGCACAACTCAAGATTTATTGTTAATTAAACCTCCAAACGTATCTTTTGAAGATGCATCAACAGTTCCTGCAGTGGGGATTACCGCACTACAAGGGCTTCAAAAACATGGCAAACTACAATCTGGTCAGAATGTTTTGATAAATGGTGCATCTGGAGGTGTTGGAACGTTTGCTGTCCAGATTGCTAAATCTCTAGGAGGTACCGTGACTGGTGTCTGCAGTACTCCTAATCTGGGTATGGTTAGCTCAATCAGTGCGGATAAAGTGATTGATTATACTCAAGAAGATTTCACACTGAAGGAGGAGAAATACGACCTTATTTTTGATACTGTGGCCAAGAGATCGTTTTCGGATTGCAAACCAATTTTGAAGTCTAATGGGAGATACGTAACAACAGCATTTTCTCCAGGTCTTGTTTTAAAGGGGAGATTGGGAAGAGGTGACAAGAAGATGATCTCATATGTGGCGAATCCCACAAAGAGTGATTTGATCTTCTTGAAAGACCTTCTTGAAGCTGAAAAAATAAAACCAGTCATTGATCGACGCTACACTTTGGAGCAGGTTCCAGATGCAATCCGCTATCTTGAAGAAGGGCATGTCAAAGGAAAACTCATAATCAATTTATAAGACGAGGCAATAATTTTGAGCGTAGATTCATCTTGGAAAGGAGTGTATAAGGCGAGTGGAATCTCCTTACTGGTAGGTGGAGCCATAGTTATTATATTCCTTATCTTAGTATTCATATTTCAAGTACAACTTCCACTAACCGCGCAATCAGTTCTTGACGCCCCCCTACAGCCAGTCCTTCTATTTTCCTTAGCAGCTTTCGGAGAATTTCTTCTGATGCCTGGAGTATTAGGACTTTACTTCTCTCTAAAGGACGTTAATAAGAATCAGGTGTTTCTAGGAACTGCAATATTTTTAACTGCTATACCAATGTTTCTAATCTCTCGTGGACAAGTGATATCACTTCTTACAATTAGTGATTATTATTCAGCAACAACAGATACAACCATGAAAGCGGCTTACTTAGCAACGGCACAGCTTGCACTTGAGATATCAGGTGTATTTGCTGTCATGGCCTTGGCCCTGTTTGGCATTGGTTCTATCGTTATAGGTTTAGTTATGTTAAAGGGAGTTTTCAG
>JAEOSR010000108.1 GCA_016840285.1 Candidatus Hodarchaeota archaeon
AGGAAAAATTACAAAGGAATTCTTTTCATTTTTTTCCATCATTAAACCTTCTATTATATTTATTAATTTAGTTGAGAAATAATCTGTTTTACGAATTAAAACAAATGAATTATCAAGAATGAATAATATGTAAATAATTTACCATTTCTATTTGCATGACTGAGTTTTCTTTCACAAGAAGAGTTGTAAGAGTTTTTTAGAGGGATAGGTATTTAGATCTTAAAGGCTCGTTTTTCACGAGGGTGGAAAATCGTATGAAAAAAAGACAACTAATTATGTATATTAAGACGTTTGTCTTAAGCTGGTTTGCGACACCTTTTCTAGGATAACACGGTGAAAATGTTGTTATTTCAAAAAAAATGAAAAGTAAATGTACTAATTCAGACATTGAATCTCTGATAAAAGCTGACTAAAATGCTCTAAATCCGCAACTATCAGATCTAACATGGTTAATCGAGCCATAATCGTATAAAATTCAACTCTTCGAGGATCGTTGTTACCTTTAAGTTTAACCTCCCAAATGTTGCGTTTCGCCTTATATTTACTTCTTAAATCAAATAATTCCTCAATGATTATTTGGATTTTATCTTTAAGTTGCTCTGGAATTTCAGATTCAAGAATGCGAATGGAGAGACGTTCATCTTTAAAATCATTAGTTTCAAGCATCACTTTTCACTACTAATATTTTATAATTCGTGGGAATTCCTCGAATACCCAACGTATAACTTTAACATCAACTTCTTCTAATTAATCTTGGACACTTTACTTATATAGCATTACCTAGATAGCTTATACGCACATTCGTTGATTAAATGTTTTTCTCTACATTAAAAAACTGATTATGAAGGAATTAAAAGGAAATGAACAGAATGATTTTGGATCGTAATTACATATTCTATTACAAAAATATATGTAGAGAATGGTGCTCTAAGAATTTTTTTCAGGCAAGTGAGAAGAAATTAACCTCTTCATTTATTAGATCAGTTATTATACGTCAGAAGCCCCATATTCGACAGTATATCATTTTCTTATCTAAATCGACCATTTGAATTAATGTGCAAATTTGATACAATCAATAATCCTTAAAGGGACTTCGATTGTTTTATTCTAGTTAATAAAAATTATCTAATAATAGTATCTTCTTTTGTGTCGATTCTAATGTTTCCACCAATGTTGAATTAGTAATAGAAAAAACTATATTGGATATATTCTATTTTTTTCAGACTGTAAAGACGAAACTTTATGTGTACTATCAACAGATGTATTTCTTAGCTCTTTGGGTTTAAAATCTCCAAATCCCGGGTTTTTAAGCCCAACTTATCAATCCAGCCTCAGTAACATTAAAAATAGAAAATAGAAGGCTTTTACAATGAGTTTAAGAATTATAATTTAAAGTCAATATTAATGTCTTATCCACTCGGGATCGTCATCTTTGAAGTTTTTATCACTGCTACATTCACTGGAACCTTTGTGATCCTTTTTTTAAGGAAGAGCTGGCTTGATCTGGCGACCCTTGGAGGCGCGAGTATTTTTGGTGTAACATTGGAATTCTGCAATGTCCTTTTTTTTGAAACATATCATTATAATGTTCTCTTTCTCCTTCAAATCGGAATCCCTCCACAGAACATACCATTAAGCATAGGATTGGCGTGGGGACTGATCATCTATTCCTCAATGATAATTTCTGATAGTAAAAATCTCTCCAATCATGTAAGACCTTTCATGGATGCCACCCTTGCTTTGACAATAGACCTTTCAATGGATGCTATAGCCATTCGTCTTGATGGGGGATTCTGGACGTGGTTTGTTCCGTTAACAACTTCAGTGGATGAAGTAAGTTTCTTTGGAGTTCCCTATGGAAACTTTTACGGATGGTGGATGGTTGTTTTCATATTTTCAAACCTGGTACGTTACGGTAGGGGTCTTTGGGCACACTCAAGAGGTATTGGGGTCTGTTTCTTTGGAATTGCTCCATTTCTAAGTTATATTCCGTTATATCTTTCTCTAGAGATGATAAGAGGAACCGCTATTTTATTACTCGGTTTTGGCCTCTATACTGATTGGGATCAGGCCTTATTCCTTCATACATTTTATTTGACAATTTTTATAGTCATAATTGGGATATTCATTCCCATGCTTGCTTGGAAAAAGCAAAAAGGGGATTTTTTCACAGGTGAGGTATATGACACATTAACAGCTTCTGTAATACCTCGTGTTACTTTTCTAGGGTTTCATCTCGTCTTCTTTTTGCTTGGCACCCTCTATCAAATTTGGTTTGAACTGCCTCTCATCTTAGCCTTGAGTCTGCTTTTATTTGGCTTTCATGTTTATCTTTCATCCCACAAAATAATCAAAATCTAAACTTCAAATGTGAGTTCAGTTCCCACACAACAGGTTTTAACTTTCTCGTCTCCAAATCTTTTTTTCAAGATTTTAGTGACAGGAGTTTTCTTTATAAGGGGTATTGGCAAATTATCAGTGCAATAATTTAAATAGAGGTCCGGAAGTCCATACTCTTTTTCTAATACATCCGCAACTCGCTCTACTTCGTCTATTGAAAATCGAACCATATAAGTAATTTCAGCATTTCAATCCAGAGAAGAAATCAATTATCGTTGGTTAATGCACCTCTGGTATGATGAACTAATTAGGTTTTGTCATCTTTTAATTAATCCTGCTTCTTCAATTTCAGATTGAGTTAATACCCTATTTTCTGCAAGATTATAAAAAGTATCATTTACTAATTTATATTTAAACTCAAAAACATCGCTATACTCGTTAATGGCAATTACAACGATTTGAAATTCACAATGAGGACAGAATAAAACTGGAAATTTGCTTATATATTTTGGAGAATACACATAAATAATATCACCCTTTTTTGGGAGTTTTTCAAGGCAATTATCCATAAAGGGTAAAATCGTTTGTAAACAATTAGGACAGGCCCATTCTTTGACTACATACTGGAGAAATAATTGAACTATAGAGTGTAGAGAGCCAACGACTTCTTGGGATATTAATTTCTCTATTGTATCCTGATATAGGTATGAATTCCAAACAAGCTTGGAATATTTCTGTTTTATCTGTTGGCGAAACAAGATCGGATCATAAATATAATTTCTGTTCAAAGATTTTCACCTAATTCATTCATTATCAAGAAAAAAGGATTCTATGACATTAGTTTTTCTTGCTCTTCTTGAGTCAATTCGATCAAGAGATTCCAATTAATCGCTTTTTCCAAGAATTCAATTGCTTCGCTTCGTTTATATTTTCTCTCAAGGTGGGAAATAATTTGTTCCGAAAATAAGTAAAAGAGACCATTTTTTTCAAGATGAATTTTTTTAATTAATGATAGCATTTTCTTGGCTTTTCTAGACAATTTGACGTTTTTTAAGGTTAAAATGCCTTCATTCAGGGCAAATGCAGAAAAGTAGTGTAACGAAATGTGTTTTCGGACCATTTTCTTAATAATAGAGTTAGGGAACTGTTCTGTTGTGAATATATCCTTTAATTGGTCTTTGAAAGTTTCCTCCAATTCCTGTCCTAAAGCTGTCAATCGTTCTTTGAAATATTCTGGGAGTTGTGCTTCAGAAATGATGATAATACTGGAATATTTCCCATTCCAAATTAACATATAAAAACCTTCACGGCTTATAGTTTCTATACTTTTCTTTGAAGTAGTTTCTGCGCCTCTGGTTTGCATATTCCCAGCTACGTCCCCAATGAAGCTGGATATTGCTGTGGACATTCCTGATAATGCATCTGGGTCAGTTTGAAATTCGGATAAAGTTTTCTCGACATAAAATTGCAATCCTGACTCATGTCGGGCGAGAATCAATCGAATCGATTTTATATCATCAAAACTTTGTTCTACTGCCATATCATGCGTATGGATAAGAGTTTTACGCGTTTTTCTTTTCCTTTGGATGAATTGAACTGAAGCTCCTATAGCAATACCTCCAAATAAAAGAACAGCGACAATCATTAGTACAGTTCCTATAATTTGAAAGATATCCGTAGCTGGGGAGAGTATTCTAATTGTTGCTAACTCAGATGCTGGTAGAGAATAACTAGATTGCAATCCTGACAATCCTGCCCCTGATTGAATTGTAACGTTCGTGAAACCTGCTGCTGCTTTTGTCTTGTGTCCTTCAATTGTAAACACTGCTTTTCCTGTCTCATCTGTTTGTGTTATGTGGTTCAAGATCTTTACCGTGTCATTCTTGTACTTTATTCCGATAAAGAACGAGACATTTATCCCTGAAAGAGGGATTTGTTGATTTACTCCAGCCCCAAAACCCAATTGAGAATCTGTTTGATATCCAAGTGTTACAATAAATTTCACATTCTGTCCCTCCTGAATATTTTTCCCAGGTTCAATGTCAACCGAAATTTCTATTGGGATACCACTCAATGTAATATTCAGCTGAATCACCTGTGCTTGATATCCTAAGGTAGAAATTTGAATATTCATA
>JAEOSR010000109.1 GCA_016840285.1 Candidatus Hodarchaeota archaeon
AAATCCCGGTCGGCGCATCCTCCAAGTGAAGAAACTGATGTTCCAATGATAATACATCTAAAATTTTTAGGATCCTTGCAGTATGATTTGAAACAACAACAGTTATCCTATCAGATTTCTTCTGAGAGATCATTACGAGAAATCGTTTCAGAACTTACCCAGGATCCCCAATTCAAAGAGCTGAAGAGTTTCTTTTCTGAGTCCATGGAGGCGAAACGGTCTCTCATAGTCTTCATCAATCAGCAAGAAATTTCTGTTCTGGATGGTATGAACACAAAGGTGAAAAGTGATGATACAATAGCATTCATTCCCGTCATTCACGGAGGAACCTAGTTTCTTTGGCAAAAGAGTTACTAGGATTAGTCATAAAAGCCTACAAAAGAGTCAACTATTAGCAACCCTTATAGATTATTTTGAAGTGATAAGTCATGACAATAAATATGAAAGGGAGATCCTTATTAACACTTAAAGATCTCTCCACCGAAGAAATTCGGTTTCTACTTGATGAAGCATTGGAATTTAAAGAAAACAGGTCACGAGTTGAGAAAGATCAGCCATTAAGAGGAAAAACATTAGGTATGATTTTTCAAAAACGATCTACCCGGACTCGCGTGTCGACAGAAACAGCAATGGTCGAGCTAGGGGGGCATGCATTGTTTTTAGGAAAAGATGATATTCAACTAGGAGTTAATGAATCATTATATGATACGGCCAAAGTTCTAGGTCGTATGGTATCTGGAATTCTTGCACGTGTTTTCGATCATACTGATGTAGAAATTCTTGCAGAACATTCAGGAGTTCCTGTAATCAATGCACTTTCAGATCTGTTTCATCCTCTTCAAGGATTAGCAGATATTATGACAATCGAAGAGCATCTTGGGAGATTGGAAGGAGTAAACATCGCGTGGATTGGAGATGGTAATAATGTATGTCATTCTTTGATGATTTGTTCCATAAAAATGGGAATGAATATCTATATCGCAACACCTGAAGGATATGAACCAGACCCTACAGTGTTAGAATACTGTAAGAATAATGCATCATCATCTGAACAAGTTAAATTGACATATGATCCTATAATGGTAGCGACAGATGCAAATGTGGTAGTAACAGATACATTCGTTTCGATGGGTCAAGAAGCAGAGAAACAAGAGAAATTAAGGAAATTTAATGGTTTTCAAGTTAATAACCAGCTAGTTAAGCACTCTGCTAAAGATTTCATTTTTCTCCATTGTCTTCCTCGCCATAAAGAAGAGGTTACCGATGATGTAATCTATGGTGAGCACTCGGTCGTTTTCGATGAGGCTGAGAATCGATTACATACAGTGGCTGCTGTATTGAAGAGTGTTCTATGAGCTTCATAATATAAATCTACTTGTCTTAGGAGAAATTATTTAAATAATTGAAAATAATTTAACGGTTGATAAAAATTGATAGAATTACTGAGGCTGAATATGTGGTTATAACCCCTATTTGTAACTTTTGCGCTAAGACTGGAGTATTATGTAAAAAATGTAAACTAAAACTTCGGAAAAAGAGAATCACTCAACTAGATGTCGATGTTTCTATTGCTTTCGCAAAAGCTGAACAACGATTTCCAAAACAACTTCAAAATGTAACCCTGGATCGTGCACAACAATTAAACCGTTCCATTGTGCTTTTAACACGGAATGGTTATAATATTCTAGAAAACGAAGAGCTAAAACAATTTATCGAAGACAATATCAGAAGCCCAATTGAGATCGTTGAAAGAAAGTCTGATACCCGAAAAACTTTTGCAGATTTCTTCGCTCCACTCGATATTCTCGAAATTGACCAAATTTTTGCTCCCCCTGAGGGTGACATTGAATTAAAGATTACTTTACGAGGAGATCCTGAGTTGCTTAGATTTCCCTTGGATCAACTGAAACAGATTGCTGAGATGATATCAAAGAACCCCGTACGCTTGGAAATTCAAAGCTAAAAAAGTTTACCTTACCCTCCCAGCAAAAATGCAATTATTCCCCCGATCGATAATCCAAAGAATTGAAGAATCCCTTGTACAATACAGAGAATTCCAACACTTAAAGAAATTATGGGGGATGATAGAACTTCCGCAATAAGAAGGTAAAGGTCTTCAATTAACTTTATTGAAAGATAAATTGCTATAAAGATAACAATAAACACTATAGCTAGTAACTGAACTGATTCAGCTCCTAGTAAAACTAATAATCCTGCTCCCAGAAAACCAATTGCTAGAGAAATAAACGCACCAAATCTAAAATCTTTGATGGGCCGTAGAATTAAGACAAGACCAAGGATTCCTAAACAAGCAACTGCAAACAAATCAAAAGCAGGATATTCATCAATAAATTCAAGCCCAGGATCCCCCATCGTGGACCATAAGAGTAGTCCAGCACCTATTGTTATTAATGCAAGAATACCTACTGGAAATCCTACTAAGGATAATTTATCCACATAATTAGACATATCATCAGAACTTACGCCAGCTAAACGTACCAATAGCCACGATGCCGCCAATAGGCCGCCTAAAATCAGAATGAGAAAACTCCAAAAAACAAGATTATGTAATAAGTTTTGAATAATATCAACAGCTGCCATTTGAATCCATACCTAAGTATTCATTCTTTAAAAATTATCATTCCCAAATAGATTAATTAATCCTTCTTTTATTATTCATTGTGTATCGGTATTTCAAATCTGTGAATTAATCTAAATATCATAAAAGGGGGTATCCTTGGATATTTTCTTAACAAATAGATGTTTAGATCTGAATAAATTAAAGTAGAAATGAAACCTGCTTTGAAAAAGAAGTAATAACTATTTTAACTTTTTACAATTTTGAATTAGGGCATTCTAGAGTTTTGGCCAACCCATAAAAAACAAAGAAAGGAGTATATTTATTCCCAGTACTCCTAATGAAAAATATCGAATCCATGGTAAATAATTACTGAATTTAGGTCCTAAAAAGGCCGTTAACAGCTTATCTCCATCCAAAAAGGGGATTGGTAATAGATTTATCATAGCTAACATGAGATTTAACATAAAAACATATAAGATGGTGTTGAGTACCCAATAGGGTATTAAATTTACTAAGGGTGACGGTTTAAAGAATCGTGATTTAAAGTATTGCCACGTACGAATTCCGATAAATCCTTTGCTATCATCATCTTCTCGGGGGACCGTTTCAAGGGTGATAGGCTTTCTATTATTAGCAAAATGGAAAGTGAGATTCTGATATGGGGAAATTGATGAATTAGCGTATTGTTGAAAATCAGCTGCAGATGAAATTGTTTTATAACCATTGGATGAATTTATTGCAATAATAGCATATCCTGCTTTTATATCTGCTTGAGCTGCTGGATTTTCAGGAACTGTATCTATTATTAAGGCTCCACTTGCCTCAGTATGATAAAGAGGTGTTATTAATAGGGTAAATCCAAATGGGAGAATTAAGATTAACATGAAAATGCCTGCCACAGCCATATTAGCCAATGCGCCAGCTGCCATGATTCGTACTTTAGATCGACGAGATTTTTGGTTGAAAACTTTTTCGTCAGGCTCAACAAAGGCTCCGAAGAGAACTAAAAATATGAAGATTCCTGTGCTTTTCAAATCAACCTCCTCAACACGAGCGGCAATCCCATGGGCAAATTCATGGACTATGGCTCCGATCATTATAGCTACTATGAAATATGGGAGACTTTGAAAAGAGATGGTTATTCCTGGAATCACAGGAGTCACAGCAATTGCAGAGCTCGTCCCTTCAGCAGTTGGCAGGAAAAACAAAGGAATATTGATAGTGAAGAAAGCTAAACCAACAATAAGAATTCCTAATCCAGAAATCACTCCAATATCCCAGAAAAATTTCCAAATAATTTGTCCTCTTCCAGCAAGACGATCGATAAGATGATTCAATCTTTTTGTACGGTAAAATGCATATCCTAAACCGATTTCGGGATTTTTAACCTCAAACCAATGGATTCGAGCAATGGCGTTTAAAGAAATCCAACTAAATCCGACAATGACTAAGAAAATAAATGGGTCCATCGTTTTTTCCGTCTTACTTGGTAATAATCAAAATAAAGCGCTTTGTAACCAGTCGATTCAGGTTTTTGATGTATCTGTCAGCAAATGACCATGTTTTTTGCATGGCACTTGTTTTTGTTAGCATAATTCTTGCTAAAAGATTTTTTGTTTAAAGGAAAGATTTGTGTTTCTCATGACTGAATTTGTCCGACAACTCTTAAAAAGAGTTTGGAACAGGATGAGCCACATATCCACTATCCGGAGAGAACACGCTTAAGGAAGAAACGGGTTTTCGAGGGACTACTTGGGAGGAGGGAAGGGAAGTTAAATAGCGATGTAAGATATTACGTGCATCATTAAAATCAGCATTCATACGCTCTCCAGAGGTCTTACAAACATATAAACCTCGGCTACGACGATTCTGCGAAGCAATTGTACCACAAAAACTACAACATTGCGAAGTATAAGCCTCATTAACACGGATAACAGTGATTCCAACGCGATTGGCTTTGTATTCCAACATCTGGACGAATTTCAGAAATGGAATTTGTACAAAATTTTGGCTATTCCTTTTACCTAGCCGACAATGTTGTTTCCAATGGTGATTATAGCCCACTACAATGGTACCAATGTGGTTGGTAAAGCAGTGTGAAATGAGTAATCGAGAGGTTTTATGGAGAAAATCTGTAAGCTTATTTGCACGATGACGA
Organism: Candidatus Hodarchaeota archaeon; assembly: GCA_016840285.1. The sequence goes on from JAEOSR010000109.1 coordinate 4,740, forward strand.
CCTAGTCACAATATCCGGGAGGAGTTTGCTGGATGGTTATGGGGAGCCGCAAGGGTCTTATATTTCGCTAATTGTTTGTTATACCATTGATTGAGGGATTTGACAACCCCGTCTTTGACGAGTAAACCGTCTGACGAAGTTACGAGGTTGTTCACTCCCAGATCAAGACCAATAACCTTTGAAAAGGTTCGTGGGCATATCTTGGGCACTGATTCGACTTCATAGATCAGTTCTAACACGAATCGGTCATAAAACGGGACAAGCCGCGCACTAATGGAGGTGTTATCAGTAAACGGAAATGTACCCACTGGAATCTGCGGAAATCCTCGCTGTAACATATTTTTGGGAAAGAGGATTGTTGACCCACGAATGCGCACCCGAGGCTTTGGAAAACTGATGATATGCATCGTATTTCTTGGTTTTTAGCCTGGAGGACGGGGTCATGCCTGAAATTTGTCAGGCTCCTTGTGCCAAGCTTTCAAGGCATTAAAGAAACTCCTCCAGACCTGCTCCACCTGTCTTAGTACCTGTTGGGGAATGTAGCTATCTGATAATTCTTTTAATGCTAAATATACGAATTCGGTTTTGAGTTGATGATAAAGGGAAGTGTACTGAAGCCATTTCCCAGTTGTAAAGAATTCCTGTCGAACTAAGTAAGTAGCTTTATTTTATAAGTTCTTTGAGCGTATGCATAGATCCTGGAATAATTGACTGGTTGTATATTGTATTCGAAAAGCTTGGAGTGTTTTTTGACTAGTTTTGGTCTGCATCGTTCATGTTTTTGATTCCTCTCATCCTTTATAAGTTCGAGAGAGAGGTTCTTGAATATGAGCTCCTCACTTGTCGGACAAAATCAACCATGTAAAACAAATCACCGATAAGCTTATAACTATCTCTCTCTAAGATAATCGTTGGAAGGATCCAATGATGGCTCTAGCCCTCCCGATAAGGCCCAAAATATATTTATTTTAGTCTTAAATGATGAAGATCTTGAGTTCCGAGGTGTCCTTCCGTTAAAAATCAGATCACACTTTTTTCGTGTTCTTCCTTCCTTAATTTAGTACTAGTTTCTAGAGTCCCGTCAGCACGGATAACACGGGGAATGACAATAATGGTGAGCTTTGATTTTCCTTTTGAGACACGTAAACGATTAATAGTATTTGCTCCAGAACATGTTTCTTGAGACACAACTAGAGCACTTAGCATCGCATCACTGGCTAACTTTCGATCCATCCCAGGACTATTTATGCTGGTTATTCGGCATTGGGTATCCCGCTTCAGTAGAAAGCATTTTACTGATTCTTGACGAATTTGAAAACTTTGGATAATTTTGTGGTACATTTTGCGGATACTATTCAAATAACTTGAGCTAATCAATCCAATATGAACATATTGTCCGTAATGTGCAGCAATATCGAGAAATAGCTTGTGTCCCATATGTAGACGATCAAATGTTCCACCTAGTCCAACATTCTCAAATTGTTTCAAATAATTATCTCCATGAATAAGTTCATAGGCGTTCTGACTTTTAAGAAAGGAAAAATTTTTGAATTAAATGAACATTGTTTTACCAGCCGTGAAGGAAAAAATTCTGCTTTTCGAGGACCTGAGGATTTTAATGAATCATGGTGCAAAAAAGCAGAGAAATCCAGAGCTTTTCAATCCGATAAGATTAGGAGACGGGCTCTCGCACGAGACTGGGTGTGTCACCCAACGATGAGCGTAGGGTTAACCCTTCTAACCAACAGGATGAATCGGATCGTTAAAGCCCTTCACAAGAGAATTCGGCTGAATAAGGCCTAATGGCTGACCGTGTGGCTGAGAGTTAGTGTCTAGGGCTACAGATCCTTTATTTTTTATGGATCCAATTCATGAGAAAGAAAAACAGCAAAGGGAAATGAGATAGAATAAATTCTCATTCATTACTATAAAAGTTAAAAGAAAGTGCAGGCGTCCTGCTAGTCCTGCACAAAAAGAAACTGGAGATTATCCAGAAAAGGTGTAGACATCTATATCTAAGGGTTTCTTTGTAACGTCGTGTTGTTTAGCACCAACAATAGTTTTTATACCTCTTTCTGATGCGACATCGAGAAGTCTTTGGGTGATTATTCCATTGAAAATTATCGCTTCTACAGCATCAGTTTCGAGAATGATATCATGAAGTTCACTGATGGCTATTTTTTCCTTTAAAATCTCAGTTTTTGCTCCAAGTAGGATGGCTTCTTTTTCTGAGAGATTTTCAAGAAATTGTGCGAAGTTTCGTGGAATTTTTGACGCCATAGAAGAACTAGGTTGAGATCGAACGATGATTGGGATTTCTTTTGGCTCTGGCCGAGACTTATTAGAAGAATTCTCAGATTCAACGTCTTCTGGAGATATATTCATTTCTTTCATTATTTGCTCGATTGGAATTTTGGTACGTAAAGCCTTTAGAAGCTCTTTACTAGATAATTCTTCAACTTCCAGATTCGGGGGAGCCCTTGCAACATAATCTAAGTCTGTAAGATGAATAAGCTCTCGAAGAATAAGATCACCCCCATGGTCACCATCTAAAAATGCGGTTGTTACTTTTTTTCGAGAGAGTTCGATAACATCTGGAGGAACATTAGTTCCTTGTACAGCAATCACATTCCGAAATCCATGTTTTAAGAGATTGACCACATCAGCTCGTCCTTCAACAATTATCAAATTGTCACTATCTTGAATACCAGGCCCAGCTGGCAAATCCTCTTTTCCATATTTTTGAATAATACTGATTCGAGCTTCTTTAAGAACTTCCTCTAAAACAGAGATGGAATCAGGAGTAACTTCGTGATCCCATGTTTTTAGAATTTGAGAAGCACGAGTAATAATCTGCCGACGTTTACTTTCGCGAACATCTTCTATTTTTAGCAGAGAAATCTTTCCAACACAAGGTCCAACACGATCTACAGTTTCCAAAGCAGCCGCAAGCAAAGCTGTTTCGACTCGATCTAGTGAAGATGGGACGATAATGGTTCCTGTAGTTTTTCGTTGCTTTTTTTGATATTGTAATTTTACAGCAATTCTTCCTATTCTTGATGTTTTTTGTAGTTCTCGTAAATCTAATCCCTCACCAATTAAGCCCTCGGTTTGACCGAATAATGCTCCAATGATATCTGAACGTTCAGCCACGCCGTTTATGCTAAATTTTTCATGGATAAGATACTTTACAGTTGAAGTATCAATATCCTCTTCGTTTACCACGGTTGTTTCACCTCCAATAGTCAGGTGAAACTGCATATATCATTATGATGAGTAAATTATCTATCATGGTAAGTTACAATTGCTTTAAGTGAATTAAAGTAAAGGTATGATAATAATGGTGATATGCGGTTCCACTTGCGTGATTGTCTTTAGTTTGCATTTAATTAATGTATTAATCTAAATTATGTTGATTGACGTCGCCTCATGATTGAAATCACCTATAAGCGGTGACTTTCGCTTGGAATGATGTATGATCCAATTCCTTTCAATGTTAATTCATAGAGGCTCTTTTAAATTTGAACTTGTTTGCGAATAAACCTGCAGGACAGGGTTTTATTCATTTTGCTTGCTATAATAACACACGAATTCCGAGAATTTTAAATTATGGGTAGATGGTATAAAATAAGCAGAAATTATTATTTATCTACTTTGCTCTTTTTTAAGGCTAAATGGATGTCTTTCTCTTCAACCGTTTTTTTACCTGCATATTTAGCAAAATCCCATGCCAATTTAGCAATAGAAACGCCATACTCTTCCAATTCCTTTTGTAGGGCTATTATCGCAGATTTTGAAACTCTTCCTGCTCCTCCTCTTCGAATAATGCGGTCAACAGATGACGCTGGGATCTCTACCATAGTTCATTCCTCTGATAACATTTTATTATAGTAAATCTTCTTTTGGATTTTGTTCCTATCGTTTAATAACCTTTAGGAATTCTCTTATTTAGCTAATTAGTGTTCTAGTCACATTTTCTAAGACTTAGTTAGTGTAAGAACCCGCTGCATAAGTTTATAATGCTGATTAAGAGGGAGCTTGAATCAGATAAATTCAGACTCTTTCATCGAATACTTCTTTGAATTCAGTTGAAAGACCGAGAAAGGACAATGGAGTTGAAATTACATGGGAAAACGACCTGCATACTGTTATTCTCGTGTTGATAGACCACCATATACACGTAAAAAATATATTAAAGGTGGCCCTGAACCCAAAATTCGTGCATTTGATTTCGGATCACCAGGAAAAGAGTTCCCACTCGAAATATCTTTGATCACTGATGAAAGGTGTCAAATTTCGCATAATGCTCTTGAAGCAGCTCGTATTCATGTAAATCGTTTTTTAACACGGAATGTTGGACGTGATAACTATCATTACCGTGTTTGTGTCTATCCCCATCATTGGATCCGTGAAAATAAAATGATGACGGGTGCTGGCGCGGATCGTTTACAAGATGGGATGCGTAAAGCTTTTGGCAAAATAATTAGTGTAGCAGCAAGAGTTTTTGAGGGTGATCGAATTTTATTTGTACGAACTTATCCTGAGCATTTAGCTGTAGCTAAAGATGCACTGCGACGAGGAAAAGCCAAATTTCCTGTCCCCTGTCGGATCAAGGTCACGAAGGGTCAAGAATTAGTTATGTAACACTAATTATTCCAACTTTTTGCTAATCTGAGAGAATTCTTCACTTTTTTCATTTAGATTGAGCACAGGTAGCGAATTTTATTGTGATGTCAAGAAGAGAAAGTTAAATTTATTGATGTCTATCCCTTCCAGTAAGGAATAAAGATTGTTATTCCATAGTTCATACATTCATATGACATAATATAAGACTAGGTTCATTGACTTAAGTTTCGTTGGGAAATCTTAAGACAAAATGATGAAACTGACCTAAACTGAGATGGATTCAAAATCGGACACCAATTGAATTCGTTGATGATGTTCATGTACCTCACTGATTTATCCTTCACAAATCAAAGATAAACAAATGTGGTTTCTATTGCTTGAACTAAAGCAAGTAATTATTCTTCGGAAGGATTTGAATATGTCCAAAGGTAAGGCTGCAGCTCAAGCTTCACATGCCGCAGTCGCAGCTGCCATTAAATCTAAGCAAGAGAAACCAAATCAATTTTCACTATGGTGGAGAGCAGGACAAAAGAAAGTTGTATTAGCTGTAAATTCTGAAGAAAAATTACTCGCACTTGAAAGCAAACTTAAGTCTACTGGGGTCGTTTTGGTAAAAATCGATGATGCTGGAAGAACTCAACTCCCTCCAGGTACAACGACAGCCCTAGGAATCGGCCCACATGCTCAAAAAGAAGTTGAAGAAATCACTTCAACATTGAAGTTATTTTAGTGTTTCTTCACCCGCACATGTTCTAAGATGCAATAAGTGAGTGTTTATGCGCGTTTTAAAGACAGATATGAAAACTAATCGGGTGGTTGTGCGACCTGAAAGCGCCACAGATCTTTATATTCTTTCAAATGTTATCAGTATAGGAGACCGCGTCATTACCAAAACTAGTCGGAGAGTCAGGCGATCAGGAAGTGAAAGTCGGACTGGTGATGACAGTCAACGGATCACAATGGTTATTGGAGTCGAAGCGGAAGATTTTGCCTTTCAGGACAGTTCTGTAAGTAATCGTTTACGAGTTAAGGGGAAAATTTTCCAAGGTCCTGAACAGTATGTGTCTATAGGGTCCTATCATACACTAAACTTGGAATTAACAAACGTAATAACCATAATCAAATTAGAATGGTCAAAATATTTTCTTGAATTACTGAAAAAAGCTGAAGAAGCAAGTAAAAAACCGAAAATATGTTTAATTGCTGCTGATAAAGCTGAAGTTTGCATTGGTTTACTTGATAATTTCAATCTCAATGTAGTAACTCATGAAAAATCTCGTATTTCAAGAAAATTAACTAAAGAAAAAGTGCGTTCTAAACAGACTCAGTCCTTCTTTGATCGTATTGCGATGATCATTAGCAGACAAATATTACCCGAAACAAAAAAATTTGTGATAGGCGGCCCAGGTTTTTTCAAGGAACAATTGACAACTTTTTTAAGAAGTAAATTTACGAAAGAAAATATTACTGTCATTGTAGCTGGATCACTAAGTGGTGGGAACAGAGTTGGTTTATCTGAACTCCTAAAAATGGAAGCAGTAGATAAACTAGCAGCAAACTTCCAAGTATTCGAAGAAAATAGTTTGTTCGAGGAATTTTTTAAGAGAATTAATCAAGGGAGTACGAATGTGACATATGGATTTGCTGAAATTAGAAAAATTGCTAGTACTGGAGCAATAGAGACATTAATTTTACTGGATTCCCTGCTAAGAGGGAGTGGTGTAATAAACCCTGATGAAGTCCAGCAATTGCTTCGTGAGGTTGAAAAAACTCGTGGAAGAATCCTTATCATCTCATCCCAAAGCGAGAATGCCAATCAAATTAAAACTTTCGGAAGTATCATTGGTCTTTTAAGATACGCTTTACATTGGGACTGATAAATCCTCAGAATCCCCCTTCCCTTGCGATATATATCCTAAGTTCAAGATATAAAGAAGTTATAACTCCCAGTAATCGCTAAGGATCTTTTTAGACCGATCTAATGTGAGAATCGTTTGATTATTAGGTTCCAAGTGTTCAGAGGGGTTTTGAAAATTCTGTTCTGGATGTATAAAGGGAGAAATGTATGAGGAGAGCAATTCTGGAAGCATTTGAATATTATAACCTCCTTCTAGGAAATTTGCAAAAGGAATATTGAGTTCTGACGCAATCCGATGAATTAATATTCCGATTGTTGAAAACCCTTCAGAGGTTACGCCTAGTATTCCAATTGGATCTCTTTCATACGCATCGAACCCAGCAGAAATTGCGAGGAAATCGGGTTTAAATTGGAGAATAATTGGAATGAAAAGCTGTTCAAAAGCAATTGTTAGATCAGCTTCGGACGATCTATAATCCAGAGGAACTGGGATATTATACCCCTTGCCTTCTCCTCTTCCTACCTCCTCGGTAAAACCGCATCCTGGATAAGCAAGTCTAGGAGAGGCATGGGTACTGACATAGAGGATTTCTGGGTTTTCTTCAAGAGTATAAGCCGTCCCATTACCAAAATGGTGGTCAAAATCTATTATCGCAACTCTTTGAAACTTTTTTTGCTGAAGTGCTAATTCTGAAGCAATCGCGATATTATTAAAAATACAGAATCCACCTGGAGATGTTCGTGTGGCATGATGACCAGGTGGCCTAACTAGAGCAAAAATCGAACTCTGTCTATCACTTTCCCAAATTGCTTTTTTGCCAACTGCAACTGCTTGACGGGCTGCTTCAAAGGTGTAATTATTAGCAGCGGTATCTGCATCGAAATAAAAGTGTCCCGTTTGGTCTTGAGATTTCTCAATTAAATCATAGTGGCTAGATGAGTGAGTAACAAGAATGTCCTCCTTAGATGCCAATTCATCTATGACTTCATAGCTAATATTGTCATCAGACTGAGAGAGTATCCATTCCTCCATAACCTCTATCCGATGTGCTGACTCTGGGTGAAACATCCCGCAAGAGTGTTTTTTTGCTAATGAGTTGGAAATAAACTTCAGTTTTACCACGTTATTTCTTCCTGACCTAGTATCAACTCGTTTATCGTTGTATATAGAATGGATGACATACTGATTAAAAGGAGATCTTTTTTTATTCATATCCTAATAGTTATAACAACTCGAGATTAGACAATTCCTAAGATGAATTTTTATTTCATCGCGAGACCATTCCAAAAGTACAAATTAAGATAGCTGATTCAAAATAAAATAGGTTAATTAGCTTGCTCTGGAAATATTAGATTTGTAGGGTAACATTGAACAGGATTATGGAATTAAATCGGCTTATTTTTTCAAACAAAATTGAAAAAAATTAGTCTTAATGAGGAAAACCTTGTGTCACCAAAAAGTATTATCGTCCAACAGATATTATGTGTAAGAATAACTGATGACACTCGGAAGACTCCTGGTTTTCAAATATCTGGACTGAAAGATTTCGGCCAAGATGAAACAAAAGCTAAAGTTGGCTTTATTATTTCGGGGATTCGGGTTGTCGCTTTCCAACAGGTAGTTGGCATGGGAATTCGGACTAGAGTCAAGTGGATACCAACTGGCTTCGAAATTCGTGAGGAAATCCACCCTCTTGACGGAGTAATTGTTGACCTTCAACGTCGAAACAATGTCATCTTCGTTGACGGAAAAGACAATTCTGCGGTTGTTATGCAGGGAGAACCAGCAATCCAAGAAAATGGGTTTGTTGGTCAGATCCTTCAGGTAAAGTGGCAAGATAATGAGATCCGTATAACTCCCCTCCAGAAACAATCGAGTTTTCATTGTGTTTTGAATCCTAAAAATAATCGAATAGACTGTTTAGTCAAATAAGCTTCAAAAAGAACGTCAAAGTCACTACTTCTAGGATTAAGAAACAGAGTTAAACAACAATGGAATCAATAATCGTCTCTGTTCCAGAGATAATCTTCGTAGAATAGCTTTTACAAGTAGGACATTGAAAAATCGGAGCGAGTTCACTATGTTCTTGAGAGGAATCTTTAATTTTCCCTTTAAATGCGCAACTTTCGCACTGTAGTTCTCCAGGGGTCCAAATAATTTCAAGTTCAGATGCTGCCGTCAAATCTGAATCTGTTTTAATTAAGTCAAAACAAAAACGGAACTGGTCTTCTTGTACTAATGCAAATATTCCGAATTTTAAAATAATTTTTTTGATTCTCTCTACTTTCCGTTCTCGTGCAACAGTCATTGTAGTCTCAAGTACTGATTGCGCAAGTGAGAATTCATGCATTTTAATTCCACAAAGGGGCTTTAGAAGAGAATAAAAAAATCTTTGTGATATCATTCATGAGGTATAAGCATTAAAAGGTATTGGTTGAAAATATATAATACAATAGCTCTAGTTTAGTGAGATTCAAATTGTTTAGAAATTTCCCTTATATTTGGTTCCATTTTGGCGATGTTAAGATATCAGGATATTTAACTGGCTATCTCATCCTCCAGATGATAATAAACACGCCATTTTACATTATTTTCCTCTTCCCCATTTCTAACTTTGGGGGCTCTCATATATGGATCTGGGGTACGTTTTTTGTATTCTCTCAGCTTATTATCAATATTTTCCTTGGATGGCGTTGGAAAGCAACGAATATCGGGGAACCCAATAAATCTCATTGGATTTGGAGTTATCTAGTGCTTTTTAGTCTGATTGGTGTCTCAATCCTTGTCCTACATGTGTCCTCTTTGGAAATCCGCGAGTTATTTCTCTGTCCTTATCTTGGTTGGATACTCATGGGTTTAACAATGTTTGTTATCCTAAGTACTATCACATTTTTCTCATCTATGGTCTCTTTTTCTCCCCTTTTTTACCTCCTGGAGACTATTTTCTTCCATATGGTTCAATTATTATAGCCCTTATGCTTATTATCGTGTTTATAATCATCATTACTTTTCCCATTGTCTCTTTCAACTGCGGCCAGATTCTTTTTAAATCTTTCAAAGAGAGATTTTCAGTAAAGAAGACAATCATGTCCTCATGGAGTGTGATCACGAGTATTTGCTATTTCTTCATTAATAGTGCGTTTGGAGCTATAATATTCCTTTATACCCTTTTATTAAGTTAGAAACTTCTGACATGGGCTTTTTCTTTCTCTAAATTAATTATCAACCTGTTCTCCATGACCTTTCACCAAGTTGCGATGATTTTACCTTCCGTGAGGTCCGTATAAAATCGAAATGGAAAATGAATACATGAGGCAGAATTTATGTGGTTTAAATCTGGAAAGGGGCCTTAGAAGAGATTAAAAAAATCATGGTGAAATCTCTCGTGAGGTTCATGATGTGCCAGATGTTCGAAGAATAAGTATTGATCAAAAAATCCAAGAAGCGAACGACCTAATTGCTGATAGAATTCGAGAAAAACGGCAGGAATACAATATTCCAATGGTTGACATTATGGGGAGTGTCGGATCAGGAAAGACGTCAATTCTCGAATATTTTGCTCAAAAATTCCATTCTACCTACAAATTGTTGGTAATTAATGGCGATTTAGCAACAGATATTGATGCCCAACGCATTGGTCGATTTGGAAGCACTTGTCTTCAGATCAATACAGGGAGGGGTTGCCATCTATTGGCTTTCCAGATTGAAAAAGCTTTTGAAGAGATCGATCTAGCTAATTACGATTTTATATTTGTAGAAAATGTAGGAAATTTGATCTGTCCATCAGCAACAGATGTGGGAGCGGATAAGAAAATTGCGGTCACAAGTGTGACAGAAGGGCCATACGTATTTCAAAAACATCCGATAACGTTTAAAATAAGTCAATTAGCAGTATTAAATAAGATTGATCTCGCTCCTGCGATGGAAATCGATGTTGATACAGTTATTACTCAAGCAAACGGCATCTACCCTCTTTTGGAAATTATCCCGACAAGCGCTAAAACAGGAGTAGGAATGGATATATTATCTCAGAGAATCGGTTTAGAATAGGTACAATTCTTTTGTCCGAATGTATTAAGGAGAAGGAAGGGAAGGAGAGAGTAAAAGGTGATCAGAAGAGACCTAAGAACTTCTTTCTATTTTTCTTTGGTTCAATTGATGTGCTATGTTCATCTTCGATTGTGAATCGTGCTGAGGGAAATCCTCTTTTCGTTTCTTCCATTTTCTGAGACGATATTACGGAGAAAGGAGAATCAAGATCAGATAACAATGACTCTAAATCACTTTTAGAATAATATAGTCCATCACTTTCCGTTAAAGGGGAGTGAACATCACTTAAAACGACAATTACACGTATTTTACTACCCAAATCGGGATCTATGGTTGCACCCCAGATGATTTCTGCTGAAT
>JAEOSR010000110.1 GCA_016840285.1 Candidatus Hodarchaeota archaeon
CATCGACTTTCATGTGTTGATGGTCAGATTCCCCAAGACCAATCATAGCCATCCCTCCTTCAGTTAAAATTTTTCGAACATCAGCGAAATCAAGATTAATTAATTGAGGTTTTGTGATTAACTCTGTAATGGCTTTAACTGCACGGAGGAGTACTTCGTCTGCAATTCTGAATGCAGCCATCATGGTTATATCATCAGATATATGGAGGAGCTTTTCATTAGGAACAACGATGACGGTATCTGATGCTTCATACAACTTCTTTAATCCCGTCCTAGCATTCTCATATCTTTTGACGCCTTCCATTTGAAAAGGTAGTGTACAAATAGATACTGTAAGAGCTCCTTTTTCTTTTGCTTGTTTCGCAATAACATGTGCAGCACCTGTCCCTGTCCCGCCCCCTAGCCCACAGGTGACAAATACCATATTAGCGTGATTCATCATGGCTTTAATATCATCCAGCGATTCACGAGCAGCAGTTTCACCAATTTCTGGATTATTTCCCGCTCCAAAACCACGGGAAGTATCTTTGCCTATTAACAATTTTTTATGAGCACGAGTTGATAACAAATGCTGAGCATCAGTGTTTACCGCAACACATTCAGCATCTACCCCTGCACTCATTAAACGATACACAGCATTGTTACCCGCTCCACCTACTCCAATAACTTGAACTCGAGGTAACCTTTCCGTAAGTATATCAGCTATCTCATTTTCTACTTTTGGAGGAGATGAGTAAAGAGATACAGGTTCATTTTTCGGCGCGCCTAGGTTCTTAAATGATCCTGATCCATTTAAAGCATCTTTTAAAATCGATTCCATATGATGGTCCTTCCTTCTTTAGCTCAATAATCTATCCGACAAAAAAGATAAAGGAAATGATGTCATTCTCATAATATGGTATGAAGGACATCGAATACAAGATCAATAAAAATAATGGACAAATTTCGTATATGGAGAGAAGAGCTATGATGATTAAATCCCTTCTCTCTTAAGGAAAAAATGAAAAATGGGTTCGTACCTCGGTAATGTTCACGGAATTATTTTTCAAAAGGAAAATTAGAGATTAGTAAGAAAAATAATCTTATCTTTCAACATCAATTGAATTTTTAAAACTATTATTTCAAATTACCTCTACAACCAATTTGTTTTACAAAGTATAATAGTACCTTTTATATTTTAAGTTTTAAGGGGAATAGTGGATTTTAATTGAGTGATCAATATGTCTGAATCCAACGAATTATCAATTGCTTTTCAAAAAGTTAGAAAGTTCGAAAATTATCGTTTCTTACGATCGTTGGGATTAACAATCATTGTTTTTGGGATATTTTCCTTCGTTACTGACACTAGATTAACCCAAATTTTTATCCTAGCTATTGTATTGGGGTAGGTGGAATAACTGATACTTTAACGTTCTTTTTCAATGCTCTCATGGTTGTTGTATTACTAGTTATCATTTGGTCCACCTATCGATCTGTGAAGATCATCTCAATAAAAAAAAGGCGTGTGATAACATCGACGAATCTTCGTTTAGGTTTTGCTATGGTAACGATGTATCTCATAAGTCCAAGAATTCTGACAATTTTCTTTTATGACTTTGGGACATTGGTTCTAGCTACTTTCAGTATCCGGTTATCGGAGGTTATTGGTACATTTATGGCGTATTTAATTCTGAAAAATACTATGAAATCGCACAATTTCAAAGAAATTCTTTACTTATCCTTAATATTCACGTTTTTCATGATAATGGATATTATTCTTCTGATATCGATCCTTTTTTTGATGCCAAATGTATTATTCATATACTTGCTAATTCTTTACTCATTTGGAATGACTGCTTGTTTTGCTATTTGTTATATAATTACAGGGCGATATTCGCAGACAATTTGGAAAAATATGAACACAAAGAGTACTGAAGCATTGCACATCTAATACTAACCTATTTTTGGGAGAAAAACCCTAGATCCTCTAACTTACTTATGATCGCTTTTTCTGCAAAATCTGCGTAACTCTTAGCGTAACCAATGCTAATAGCCTTATCTATGATTTTTATAGTCTGTTCAGAGACACGTACATTGATACTGCGACGTTTCAAGTAAAATTCATCCTCACTTTCTAATCTTTGATATGATGATATATTTGTGTATACTACCTTTGCTTTTAGTTGCAAATTACTTACAGAATAGTAACCTTTTTATATATTTAGTTACATATTTATAACATAATTGTAACACTTGAATTAATGAGTATAGAATTTGGGTGATAATTATCGAATGTATCATAGAGTCTCATGATAATATGCCTGTAATTCAACAAGAATTAACTCTTTCTCATATCCTTTATGGATTACAAAAGTCAGGGAGGTTTTCTAACGAAATACTAGCTTTTTTAAAAAGAGAGGTAATTTTAAAGTCAGGATTCTATTTTGAAAACGGTAATTACAGTAATTTTTGGGCTGAATTTTCCAAAAAACTAAGAAATGTGATTTCATATAAGAGAGCCAGACGTAGGGGTGACTGGGATTCGTGGGATATGCTAGAACTGAAAGAACTACTTCAATGGTCATTAGATATGTTTAAAGCGGGAGATTCTCCTAAAGTACCAAAACTGTCAGGTACATCAATGGTTTGGAAATTCTCTCAGTTTTTAGTCGGTGACTTGAAATATCTGATTAAACTCATGAAAAGGGGATTAAATCTTTCCAAAAGATTTCAAATTCATATGAAAAATCAGATTTGTACAGAACTTGAAGATGGCTCTTCTATTATCGATATCATAACAGAAATCAGCCTTCATACAGAAAGCTTCAATTCTGTTGTCCTTACGAGAGATTCTATTGTAATTATAAACCACTTTGGTGAAATTAATATTAAAAAACATGCAAAACAATCAGCAGCATTATTAAATACTACTGAAAAGGCAGATATTTTACCTTCCAAGGATATCGCTAAACTAGGAGATATTCTGACTGGATTACATCCTGATGAACTTGAAATAATCATGACTCACATTGTCAGAATCGGGAGTAGATTCAATATCAGATTTCATCAAATTGATGACCTTGGAAATCGAAGTACTGGAGACCTGTCTAAATCAACTTTGAGAAAAATTCGTGAATTAATCCATAATAGCTATTCCGATAGTACGTTACTGAAGAGTGTTGATATTAGACAGCTATTCACCCAAAGCTTTCTTGAAGAAAGAACATTTGTTTTTAGTAGTGACTCCTCTGGGTTTGTTAAACAAACATATGCATATTTGGAGAAATTGAACCTTTGGATAAACATTGAAAAGACTCTTGCTAGTGGAGGGGGTATTGATGATGTTAGAGATTGTATTCGATGTTCATTTAGAGAAATGACAACATTAAAGCATTCCTCAAGCAATAATCAAATACTTAGTATCGAAATAGATGACTGGATTAATTGTTTAAAACAAGTTTCATCAGATAACTATGGAATTCTCCTGATTTTCAATTTTGAAGGGCTTAAGGATTCAATTTCATCTCTAATTGGTCATGGAAAAAAATCATATCTTGATCGCTTTGATCCAAGAATGTCGAATGAACAAGAGAACGTACCAGATCGTTGGGATGGCATTATCTATGACAAACTAGGCAATATAGATCGCACCAACAAGTATGTATTCCGTGTTCGAGATAATATTAGAGATAAAAAAGAATTATTAGAGAAGAAGATAGTAGAAAGACAAGAAGAATCAGCTGAAAGATCCTTAAAAGAGCTAAATACAATATTTTACAGAAATCCTATCTTAGAGTCTTTATGGAAAAAATTTGGACATCAGACATATAATGAACTTCTTCAATCAGTTGCAGATGTTAAAAAAGACCCGCTTCAAATATTAAAAGGTATTGAGGTGAAATTTGAGGTTGTATCTGCTGAGAGAATAATAGCAACTAGATATAATGAGTTTATAAGATTTGGAGGGGATCTTATGGATTTCAAAAGAGCTTTTAACAACAAGGTTGTAATCGAAACTGCTTGTAAAGAGGAGCCCGTTTTTTCAAACTCTATTAAACCTAGTAGAAACAATAATGCCTATGAATATCTGAGTTCTAAGACAAAAAGTGAACTGTCCATGCCACGATATTCAAAACGTAGTCAAGCATTTGTTTATACTGAAATTACAAATGAGATATACAATTCAGCTGCTATAAGAGTTTTTCTTGATCTAATCAGTAAGAGTAATGAAGGACATGATCTATTAAGCAATCTAGGAATGATAAATCAAAAATCTAAAGGAATAGTAAAAGCTAATAAATCAAAATTGAGATTTATTATTGATATTAAAACAGGAACCTCTTGTAGCAATCTTGAAAGTCAAACAAGTGGAGTATTGGATGGAATTATAACTACTGTTCAAGGATCTGATTATCTAGACGAATTTATTGTAGAAATAATAGGGAATGCTAAAGGGAATTATAGAAATGTGAATTCTATTAATCATGGAAGTCCTTTTAATTCTGTTATTGCTGATATGTTACGTGTCGCTTGCTATAATGCCGCAGGAAAACCAGGAATGGTTGTTTATGGTCATTTTAGAAAACAAGGGAATTTCATATACACCATAATTGTATTTAGCAAAGAAACTGCAGCCAAATTAAGATACATGGGAGCAAATTTGGCTGTTGATATGAGTCGGCCACGTGTACGAAATTTGCTTCAGAATGGTCATTATGCAATCATGAATCAACTCCAAAAAGTATTCAATATTCCATCTGAATTCGATTTAGGACCTAATCTCCTGAAATATTCACTAGATTCAGCTACTAATGATGAACTATTTGGATTATTCTTGAAGCTTATTAAAATGATAGTATAATATTAAGTTAGGAAGGAACTTAGGAAAAGTTGTTAAAACCCTTTAGATCTTCTAATGAAACAAAAGGTTGGATAAAATAAGAAAAATTTATTTCTATTAATACGAATCACAGAATGGTGGGTTCGGAGGGATTTGAACCCCCGATCTTGCGCACCCCAGGCGCAGATCCTACCAAACTAGACCACGAACCCATCTCACGGTTATATTTGATTCTATCTGTCATTAAATCCCCAATATGAGGAGAGCTAGACTTTTTTTGATGGGAGAACCTTGTAATTCATTTGGTTATTCATTTGTAGGCATTTTTTGGGCTGAAAACAACACAAAATCTAGAAATAAAAACTTGTTCCACAATAAAGCGGGAATTTTGTTGACTTGGTAGTTTGAAAAAGGATTTGAGAGTAATTATTGAAGCCAGGAATAGACCACAAAAGATTGGAGATGATCAAATCCTTTGGAACATCAATCCAAAATATTGCCAAAGAGGGATCCATCACTTAAAAGCTCTCAAAAAATGAAATCTTTAACACTTTTGCCTGTAGGTTATCCTCTACGCGCCAAGAGTGAAGATATCTCTCCATTTTTAACCACTGATGATCCAACCTTGTTTCAACACTACGCGCGGAGTCAGTGGACTGGATTGATTGTTAAAGAAGGAGATTTCTTATTTGATACTTTGTTATTCCCTGATTATGCTTTCCGTGCAATTAATGTTGCCCCTAATGAATCACAAATATCTAAAAATACCCAAATCATCCTTTTTTCAGAAGCAGAAACATCTGATCCTCCTATTACGCAGTTACAAGAAGTTGTACAGGTTTCAGATATTATTGGCCAAGAACATGCAAAAGAAAAATGTCAGGTTATTGCTAAATTCTTAAATAATCCAGATTTAGTTCAATCAACATGGGCTCCTCGTAATATTCTTTTTTGGGGACCTCCTGGGAATGGGAAAACAATGATGGCAAGAGCGTTATCCCAAACTACAAACTATTCAATGTTTTTAATCAAAGCTAGTGACCTCTTGGGAGTTTATGCTGGAGATGGTGCCAGAAAAATCAGGAATTTATATGCAGAGGCTAGAAGAAAGGCCCCAGCAATAGTATTTCTCGATGAACTCGATACTATCGGTTTAAAACGTAGTTATCAAAGCATAAGAGGAGATGTTATTGAGCTTGTTAGTGCCCTTCTAGGTGAAATGGACGGCATCGAACAAAACCAAGGTATTGTGACGATTGGATCTACCAATCAGCCCAAAATTCTCGATTCCGCCATTTTAAGTCGCTTCGAAGAATTAATTGAATTCAAATCACCAAATGCTGAAGAACGGAAAAAAATCCTTGAAATGTATGCCTCCACATCTCCTATTCAATTCAATGCAATTCAATGGGACGTAATTGTTCAGGAAACTCAGAAATGGTCAGCAAGAGATCTAAAAGAGAAGATCATTAAGAATGTGATTCATAATGTGATTCTTCAAGGAAATTCACAAATATCTCAGTCTGATATAAAAAATGTTATGCGGAAAGCTACTAGATTTACTGAATCATTGCCTCACTATTCTTGAACCATGGCTTTACGATGAAAAATCCAGATGAAAAAAATCAATTCTTTTTTCTTCTTTCCGGGGAGAACCCTGAATTAGCCGTTTTTGAACTTGAGAGTATTATCTCAACCTTGGATGTCCCAATAAAGTTGAGAACAAGCCCTGATAATAGAGTAATCTCCTTTCAAATACAGTTTAAAGATCGAACTGCATCAGAAGTCATATCATTTCTTATGAAACGAGTTACCTTAGTTCATTTTTGTTGTTTTCATTTATTTCAAGCAGATTTCAAACAAGCTCCTCCTAATTCGTTTGATGAGTTAATATCATACTTGGATATAACTGCAATTAGGAATTTAACACCTGAAAAAACTTTTTCTGTTATTACAAAAAGGATTGGGGAACCTCTTGAGAGTCAAAAACCACGAAAATTGTCCCTCAAAGTCTCTAGTTATATAGGTTCCGAGATTATTAAGCATAATCCCACTAAACAAGTAAGCCTTGATAATCCTCAAGATAGGTTTATTACCATCTTAAGTAAATATGGTCTTTGGTTTGGTCAACTTATTTCTCATTCTCTTAGGAAAAATGTCCAGCAAAGAGCAGCTCATAAGCGTCCTTTTTTCCACCCGAGTTCAATGAATCCCCTGTTACAACGTACAATGGTAAATTTAGCAGCTGTAAAACCTGATAGATGGTTATTAGATCCTTTTTGTGGAACAGGTGGAGCCCTTATAGAGGCAGCAAGACTTGAAATTCGAAGCATCGGTATCGAAATTAACCGTAGAATCATTTGGGGAGCTTTCCAGAACCTAAAAGCCGATAGAATTACAAAAGATTCTGCAGATTTAATATTCGGAGATGCTATTCAACTTCCTTTTAGAAGAGGATCTATTTCTGCTATAGTTACAGATCCTCCTTATGGTACTGCTTCCTCTACACGAGGTTTTGACCTTCAAGATCTACTTTTAGACTTTTTTCAGGCAATTTGTCACATTTTGACTTCTAATGCGCGAGTGGTCATCGCGGTGCCATCTAACATAAAAATTGAGGAAAAACTTGCTCAAATTTTAAACGCGACTTATAGAAAATTTCTCCACTATGTCCATAAATCTCTCACACGGAAAATCTTGGTTTTTTTTATTCAGTAATAATCTATTAGATTACTCTAAACTAGTAGATTATGCGAACATACACATAGATTAACTTCGAAAATGAATTCTTCAGGATATGTATTTCTGACCTATCACTTAATCTCCTTTAATACTTTGTATATTCTCATATCTAGAAAATACTAGAAAAAGAATAAAGCCTATTATCTTTTATATGAATGAAGAAGGTTTCAATCAAACAAAATCACAATGTTTGAAGAGAAAATATGATTTGAACCCTCAATAAAGGAATTTTTATCGATGGGCTAGCTTAAATAAGAGGATTTATTCATGAAACCTAGTCATTTAAAAGACTGAATTAATCCGGGTTATATAGAACTTCGATAAAAAGTGAGTGATGTTTGTTACTTTTTTCGAATAATAAGGAATAAAGGTAATAAATATCTATGAGTTGGCCTCATCATCCACTAGCGTTCAGCTCGTCTTCAACAAATGCTGGAATGTACAAATGGAAAATAAAAAGAAAGAATTGATTGATATGGACATGGATTTCGAAACAACCCAAGAAATCCCCATTCCTTCAAGGTTGGTTGACCAGGTTATTGGACAAGATCAACCAGTAGAGATAATCAAAAAAGCTGCGATCCAACGCCGGAATGTTCTTCTGATAGGGGATCCAGGTACAGGAAAATCAATGCTAGGGCAAGCATTGGCCGAACTCCTGCCACGAGAGGAATTAGAAGATATTTTATGTCTTCCCAATCAGAATGATTCCCATACCCCCCGTATAATGACTGTTCCAGCAATGGAAGGACGAAAAATTGTTGATCATTATAAGCAACTGGCTCGAAAAGCAGACCAACAACGGAGTATGTTATTACTAGGAATCCCAGCAATAATTATAATTCTAGCCTTAGTTTTATTAGGAGTAGAGTCACTTTTAATGGCAATTTTTGTAGCATTAGTTGCTTTTTTTGTTATTGGTCAGTTTAGAAGTCGAAGAGAAAATTTAGTTCCAAAACTCCTAGTGGATAATTCAGAAAGTACAAGCGCACCATTTAGCGATGCCACAGGAGCTCATGCTGGAGCTCTGTTAGGAGACGTTCGTCATGATCCATTCCAATCAGGTGGTCTGGGTACCCCCGCACATGATCGTGTTGAGGCTGGGTTAATTCATAAATCACATAAAGGGGTTCTTTACATAGATGAAGTAGCTACACTTAACCAAAAGACACAACAACAACTCCTGTCGGCAATGCAAGAAAGACAATTGGCCATTACAGGCCAATCCGAGCTATCAAGTGGAGCTATGGTTCGGACCGAATCAGTTCCGTGTGATTTTGTTTTGGTAGCCTCAGGGAATATTGATACCGTTAAAAGAATGCACCCTGCCTTAAGATCACGTATCCGTGGATATGGGTATGAAATCGCTGTAAATCATTCAATGCCCGATACAATGGAGAATCGTCGAAAGCTAGTTCGTTTTACTGCTCAAGAAGTAGCTAAAGATGGAAAAATCCCTCATTTCACACGAAGTGCGGTATTAGCCATAATTTTAGAGGCTAAAAAACGAGCAGATCGTAAACACAGATTATCACTCAGATTAAGAGATCTTGGTGGATTGATAAGAGCAGCTGGCGACATCGCACGTGAAGAAGGCGTTCCTTTTACTGAGGTTAGTCACGTTTTAAGTGCTAGGGGACTTGCCCGCTCTTTAGAGAATCAAATAGCAGATCGTCAAATCGAGCACAAAAAGGAATATCAGGTTATTCACACTACTGGTGGTTTAGTTGGGCGCGTTAACGGCCTAGCAGTAATAGCTGACCAAACAGGGGGTGCTCGTGGGGGACATATAACACCAATCGAAGCTCAAGTTGTTCCTGCTCAAGGAGTAGGTGGAAAAACAATAGCTACAGGGAGTCTTCGTATAATTGCAAGAGAATCAGTTCAAAATGTCTCTGCACTCATCAAAAGATATACAGGAAAAGATATTTCAAAGATGGATGTTCATATCCAATTCTTGGGAGTTCATGGGATTGATGGAGATAGCGCAAGCGTCACTATTGCAACCGCCATTATGAGTGATTTACTAAATCTTCCAGTTAGGCAGGATTTGGCAATGACAGGGTCACTTTCAGTTCGCGGTGAGGTGCTTCCTGTTGGAGGAACCTCTGCAAAAATAGAAGGCGCCGCTTCGGTTGGAATTACACAGATAGTAATACCTGCTGCAAACTTTGAAGACGTTGTACTTGATGAAAAAATTCGTGAATCTGTTCAAGTAATTCCAGTTAAAAATATCGATGAGGTTTTATCCATAGCCCTAATTGGCTGGGACAAAAAGAAACATGTGTCTGCTATAACTACCTCTCAACCTAAAAGAGTTCCTTCACCAACAAAAACTGTTGGATCTCCAAGTTAATCCCTCTTTCTTTTGATTAGGAGGCTTTCTTTTTTCTATAAGAAGTTTCCAATTAAGATATTTTCCCTTATACACTAATGATTTTCAGTCTATTAATATTAACATCCCCTTAGAAGATTCAGTATGAATTAAAACGGGCCCTGTGAGATTTGAACTCACGACCTCTTTAGAGGAAAATCGGATAACCGACATTTTGCTCCGGAGGCAA
>JAEOSR010000111.1 GCA_016840285.1 Candidatus Hodarchaeota archaeon
GCTTCAATGAGTATATCTGGTTGATGTTCATCAGTGATTGTCTCTTTAATTCCTTCAATGATATTTCTAGCATATTCTTCAAAAGTATCCTGATGATCTTTAGTCATTAAACCCTCATAGTCAATAGGTAATCCGCCACCGAAATCTAATATGCTTAGATTATCATATCCCTTCTCTCGAAGATAATTATAGAAAATAGATAGATATTTACCAAGCTCTTTGAAATCTTTTATTGAGGTAATTTGAGAACCAATGTGACCATGAAGAGCGTGAATTAGGTTCTTTTTTTCTATTTGTTTTAAATATTTAATAGCTTCTTCTAATTCTCCAATTGAAAGGCCAAATTTTGAGTTTCTGCCAGCGGAATAAGACCAATGTCCGCTTGAAGGTATATATGGTTTAATTCGGAGACAAAGTTTCAAGTCAGATAGATCTGGTGCGATTTCAAGGAGCGTTCTTAATTCTCGCATTGACTCAATTGAGATAATGATATTATAGCCTTCTAGTGATTTTTTAACTGCCAAAGAGAGATAATCAACATCCTTCACACCATTAAGCATAATTAAATGATCTTTTTTCTCTTTTAACTCAAACAAAGAGATCAAGAATTCAGCTTTTGTCCCTGCTTCAAGACCATATTTACTGATTTGACTATCTAACACAGCCTTGATTGCGTTATTTTGTTGATTAACTTTAATTGGATAGACAGCAGAAAAGGTTCCTTCATATTTAAGATCTCTAATGGCTGTTTCAAAAGATTGGAAAATTTTATTGATCTGATATTCAACAAGCTGAGGAATACGCAACGTTACTGATGGAGCTTGGTCTAGATTAGAAATATCTAGCTGATTTAACTGTTTATGAAGTATTTGTAGAATTTCTTTAATTGAAATTGTATGATCAGATATTCTGAGGCGTAATTGTCCTCGTTCATCGATATCAAGAAAGTGGTATTCCCTGAAATAGTCTCCTACCCCATAAACTCTCTTTGAGTCATCAATTGTCCAAGAAAATTGTTCATTTTTCATTGCTCATATTTCCACTCAGATGTCTTATACCTAGTAAAAGGAAAGACCTTCATAAATTTCACTCTTGTTTAACTAATATAACAAAAGCAATTCAAGGGGAAATTATATTTGTTAATGTTCTGAGTAACAAGAGTTTAAAAAGGACTATCTTTAGTCATAAGGTAAACATCTTGGGGATAGACAATTAATGAACCTGCGAAATAAAATTCTAATCACCTTTATGTTGATGTTAGTAACTCCTGTTCTTCTTTTAGCTATTATCAATGGAGTAGAAATATTATTGCTATCAGATGCAAACGCTCGAGATTCATCTGAAGCACTTACAAATGACCAACTCGAGAATCTCGCTAGAGTATCGTTTGACGAAGCAGTGTTTATAGATGAAACTTTTAAACAGTTTAGTAATGAAATAACAATGCTAGATTTATACACAGAAGATTTGTTTAATGAAAAAATGAATATTACCCCAAGTCACTCCTATTATTGGGATCCTCTAGTTGAGAATGCTCAAAGTGGTTTAACAATTCCAGAGTTGACTTATGATCTGAATTACGATCTGGAGATATCTTTTGACGTAAGCTGTTACTATTTGCCTCGTGAGCACATGAGAGGTAATGATGATCCATTTGATCTCAATTATTATATGCAATACATACTTGACTCCTCATCAAACATGGATAACATGTTTAAAGCCCTCCATGAAGCTAACTCAAATTATGTTTGGATTTATGCTGGTTTTGAGGGTGAAGGTCATCTTTTCAAGAATTATCCTTATGCAGATATGTCTTGGTGTCTTGATTATGAATACTACGAAGGAACTGAATATGAAGGGGACGATTATGATCCTCACGTTGAAGAATGGTATCAGAATGCTGCTTCAATCACCGATAATTCTACTGCATACACATCACCATATTTTGACCCAGATGTTGGGCTAATCATTTCCATTGGGAGACCCGTTCATTATTCAAATGGTACACGAATTGGAGTTGTTAGTGCTGATATCACAATCACTGCCATCAATGACAATATTTTAGGTCTAAAGGTCCTAAATGATGGTTATGCCTATATGCTTGATCGGGATGGTAATGTTATTAGTCATCCTGCTCTAGATCAAGAAGCGGAAGAAGCTGCAGCAATTGAAGACCTTGAATTTGAAAAATCAGTTGAAAAACAATCTTTTCAGTCAATTGTTAATAGAATGAGGTCAGGGAAATCAGGAGTTGACCCATTTATAAAAGAAAACGAGAAGTGGTACATTTCTTATGTTCCTATCAACGCAACTGGTTATTCTTTGGGAATTGTTGTCCCCGAATCAGATATTATTGCATCAGCTACAAGTATTCAAAATAGCATTATTAATTTGTCACTTCAACAAACCTTTTTATTCGCTCTTATATTAGGAGTGGTGATTGTTGGAGTGATTGGAGTAGCTACATTTACGAGTTCAAGAATTGTTAGACCAGTTAAAGAATTGACAACACTTGTTAATTTCGTTTCGGAGGGTGATCTTTCACGAGATTTGCGAGGTAATCCTACAGGTATGGGAAAAGAAGTTGCGACTCTTCATTCAGCATTTGATAATTTACTAACTTCGTTAAGATTTGGAAACACTGATTACTATCGTGGGGATCTTAAGAGAGCATACCAGAATTATACAAAAGCCCTGGAGTTGTTTACTACAACTAATAATCTTCGAGGAGTGGCTATTGCTAAAAATAACCTTGGTAATATCTACCGTGCTTGGAATGAATTTGATCGTGCAAAAAGAAGTTATGATGAAGCAATTGAGATCGGTAAACAACAGGACGACAAACGAGGGCTAGCGTCCCGTTATAATAATTTAGGCTTATTATTCCTTGAAAAAAAGGATTACAAGTTAGCGTTACAAATACTGGAAAATGCAAAGAAATTTGATGAAGAATTAGGAAATATGCGTGGATTAGTTACCAGATTAGGAAATATTGGTATTGTATACGAGCGCCTTGGAGATTTCAAAGAAGCTGAACGATTGTACCAAGAAGCAATTAGGTTAGCTGAAAAACATAATGATAATCGTGGTCTAGCAAATAGTTACATCAAGCTAGGTGTCTATTATATGGTTAAGGAAAGTTACAAGGAAGCTCAACAATATTTAGAGAAATCAGTTGAATTAGCTAAGACTATAGACGATGTTGGTTTGGTGTTGAACTGTCTAGACCGATTAGCTGTTGTTTATGAGGAATTAGATCTATCTATGGAAAGTCATCGTTGTCGTGTGAATGCTGAAAAAATACAACGAAAAATTTCTACTCCAAAAATGGCTCTATTTGTTATCGATTATTCCGGTTCTATGAATGGACCAAAGATCAGATCTGTTCAAAAAGGAGCAAAGAAACTATTTAACGATCAAATCAACCCACAAGATAAAGTAGGCATAGTAATTTTTAATTACGCGTCTCATACAGTCCAACCTTTAATCCCTGTAGAAAACAACGAACAGAACATTATAAAACAGATTAACACTCTTAAATATCCCCAAGGAGTGACTGCTTTTTTTGACGCAATCGGGGACGCATTAATTTTCCTGAATGAAGAGAAAGGAAATGAACAAAAATGGATAATTGCTTTATCTGATGGTGAAGATAATGCAAGTAGAAGGTTTGCCATAAGACGATTCTCAAGAGATAATTTCTTGACCAGGCTTTTTGGTAAAGCTGGCTTAACTTCCATCCCAGATTTCATTGATGAAAACCTCTTAACAGTTAATCTGATTATTATTGGGATTGGTCCAGAAGTCCGTGTAATTGAGCCAGAACTGCGTGAACTTTGCGAAACAACACCTAGAGGCAAATATATCGATGTTTCCTATCCACGAACACGAATTGAGGATGCTATTGATCAGGCATTTGAGGAGATTTCGGAAACGATGGCCGAAGTTGATGTCGAAGCTTTTCTACCAGAGGAGGGCTGAAAATGGCGCGAAGTATTAGAGAAAATATAATTATTAGCTTTGTTGCCTTTAGTCTAGTTTCGTTAGTCCTAGTAGGAGCTATATCAATAGGATTTATCAGTATTATAGGTCAAACGACAATCGATAGAAGCTCTAACGCATTAAAAAGCCAGATTCAAGACAATGTTAAACAAACTGCTGATCAAAACGCACTAATCATTAATCGCAAGTTGAGTAATGCTGAAGCTTTAGTTGAAGCTATGGCAGAGGAATGTGCTAATCTATTCGAAACTGATTCTCCATTCGAATTCAGACAATCATATTATGACTATTTCTTTGAATATGACCGTGGACCGGGATTATTTCCAAATGATACCTATCTTGATCAAAAATATGGGATTTATCTCTCTTGGTCGTATGCCTCATGGTATATCCCAGGATCAAACTCTTCAAATTATCTTCAACTGTTAGCTTCTGATCCTTCCCTCAACGATACAGTTAGCCGTGTTTCTAACATGGATTATATTTTCCAAGCTATTCATAAGAATGCACCAGAGATTCGGTGGTTATACATTGCTTTTGAAACTACTAATCTTTTTATTAATTATCCAGGTAGTGTTGTAGGAGGAACTACTAATGAAAGGAATACAGATCCGTTTGTTTCAACAGCCGAGGATTGGTATACGGACGTTCGGAGTGGTAATGGGGAAATTATTTTTACTGCTCCATATTTTGATCCTATAGATGGTGCTTTACTTATAACAATCGGAAAAGCAATTTATCATCCTGTTCAACACTCCTTAATCGGGTGTATTTTTGCGGATATTACTATTGAAAGTATAAAGGAGAAAATATTAGATATTGACATTCTTGAATCAGGATATGCTGTGTTAATCCAAGAAAGCGGTCTTATTGTTGCTCATCCAGAATGGACAGCTCCCAATCCGAATGTTGATCTTCCTACCATAGACCAGGTTGAAGTAAATTCGAATGGTCTTCCTGCTATAAGCCCATCCCAATTAACAGTCATTACAAGTGGTTCAACTGGAGTTCTTGAATATAAACGTGATCAACAAGACCGATATTTGGCTTATGCTCCTGTGGGCAAAGGTGACTATCTCTGTTTGATAATTGTACCTGTTAGCGAAGCTATCGCTTCTGTGGAGGTACTCGCCCTGAGAATCGACGCGCAGACCGTCACCACAATTGTTCAAGCTCTTCTAATCATAATAGGTGCTGTAATTATCTCAGTTACAATAGGAATCTGGATTTCTAACCGCATTATACGACCCATTACCCATCTGACTCAAATTGCTTCAAAAATGGCTACAGATCAAGTCAGAGAGGATTTACTAGGAGAATTAGATTTACAGATCGATAGTGATCTAGAAAAACAAGCTGATGAGGTTGGTGATCTGACGCGAGCATTCAGGGGTATGTTAAATTCTCTAAAACAGGAAAAAAGAGAAGCGAAACAGAAGCTAGATGATTCTTTTTGGGATGAATGATTAATAAATCCCTTTCTGGTGAATATTTCCGAAATAGATTTGATATTATTCTACCAGATGAATGTGTGACCCATCAGCTTGGCAAAAAGGACATTCGATAAACTCTATGATCTCGCGAGTTTCATGACATTCCTTACATAAAAATCGGAAACACTGGTCACACTGATAATGACTATCAAAGACAGGTAATTGTTGATTACAAGACATACAAAAGAATTTCTCACCTGATAGAACTAGAAGGTCATCTTTCACAACATCAGGTGTTCCATAATGATCGATACGACCTCCCAATTGCCCCCTACTCTGAAATTTCAGTAAATCAGTATAAAAGCTTGAATAAGATATCCTTGCTCCTGTATTAGCAACATAAGCATTATGAAGTTGGACAATGGGGATCCCACTTATACCAAAGCTTTTGAAAAGTTCTGAAAGGATTGGTCTTAACTGATCAAGATCAGTCTCAGCCTCTACGAGTTCATCTTTGGATAAAAGTTCTCCCTCTTTATCATAAACTCGCATTGTTGGTCTTAATACTGATACGAGATCATCCCGAGTTAAAATTACTATGATATCGTTGCTTGAATCAAAAATTCTTCCTGTTGTCATTACTCTAATTTTTGTCTTTTCTTCATGCTGAGCAAGTTCTTTAAATTCATCTGTTAAATTCCAAATTGTAATAATTCCCTGATGAGAAGTTGCTATAAAATTTGATGGCCCCATTTTTAAGAAAGATCCCTGAGAGATCTTCTTGCCTATATTAACAGTCCTCTCTAATTTTCCAAGTTTATCTAGGAAATGTATCCGCCCTTCTGATTCCATTACAATAGCTCTAGTGTGATTTTCGCTACCAATATCTCCTATCATTGCTGAGACAATTTGAGAGGGAAAGGATTTTCGCCAAAGGATCTCACCAGTGTTTTTCAACAATACAACTGCATTTACTTGAGCAACAGCTACTAAAACCTCTGATGTTTTGTCCTTCTCAAAATTTCCCAGGGATAAGCTTTTGACTGGTTTTCCTAGTTCAATTTGCCATACAAGACCACCAGACATATTAATGGCTCGTACAACTCCATCGATACTCCCACTGATTAGAGACCTTTGATTTTTTCCTGTTATATATCCGATAGCAAGACTAGTGAATTTGGATGACCAGTCCAAAACATGATGTCTTTTACCATCAGCACCATAGATGTATAAATAGTCATCATAACAGCTAAGTACCAATTGAGGGATATCTTGTGTTATCTGGCCAATAGAGACCCCATAGCACTGAGCTGGAGTCTTAAAAGACGAGACTTTTTCAATATTAACCATAACAGTGATTGACTCTTCTTGTGTTATTCCCGAACCTACCATTTCTACATCTGCCAATGGATTGTTTTGCTATTTGAGCTCTAGTAAGTCGTTAACATTTAAATGCTCTTTGTTATAGGAAAACTTTATTCTATAATAAACTGGTGATGATTAATCTGCGGCCAGATCCCTCACCAGCTCTTGATAATAGCTTTGACTTCTTTTAAATCCAAATAATCATCCATCAATGTCTGCTGTTGGAGTTTCGTTGGGATATATTGATCAAATTTCCGCCAGACAAATATCTCATCCTCTTTGATGAGTTCAGTAGGTGACTGAATTCTATTACACAATTTTTTAATCTCTGATTCAAGACTATCTCTTGATTGA
The DNA here is from genome assembly GCA_016840285.1 of Candidatus Hodarchaeota archaeon. The sequence continues at coordinate 7,155 of JAEOSR010000111.1, forward strand.
TCCTCAGCTTCAAATAAGAAGAAATATGGAGACTGTTCACTTATGCTTCTTATCCCTAATTCTTCAGAATGCAATTCTAATATTCTCCTGATCGTCCGAAACGAAATTGATCCAACCCAAGGGAGAAGCACAAATTTATGGCCAGCTAGTTGGAAAAGAGATCGTTTATCCATCTCTACTTCTCGGGCTAGTGTTCTAACCTGTTGAATACGTTCGACAGCGCCTGGTTGTAGATAAGGATAATTTTTGTCTTCAAAAAGGACTTTTCTCATCTGTTGAAGGATTTTGGTGTGAACAGGGGCTATTCCTCCTGGCCAAAAGTAGCGCGTTCGACCTCCTACCTTAGATACCATAATTATCTTTTGATCTGGATAGATTTCTTTAACCTCCCAAGTGTATCCTGCTAAAGGAAACCGATCCCCTGGAAGAAATAATTGTCCAATTTTACCTATTTCGTCAAATTCCTCTGTATCTTTCACCGTCCATTCTACTACGTCAGGAAATACGGCATAAAATCGAAAGTTACGAACAACTCGTTCACCATCTAAGCCGATAATTAGTCCTCCATCTTCAATTTGTTCCAAATGATTCAATTCAATGAGATGGCGAATAAGTGTCCTATAATTGTCCTTGGACACGGTTTGAAATGGGGTCAAAGATAGTACACGTTGAGCAAGAGACTGAGGTGAGAGCTCGCCCGCAGAGGCTAGAGAAGACATTGTTTGATGATATAATAAACTAAAGGGGGACTTTAATTCTCGGATTGGTTCAATCCAGCGTTCTTCTAAATATAAATTAATAATTGCTATAGATTGGATCAATTCCCAAGGAATAAGATAGGGGAGTGGCTTATTATCTGATGGTTCTTCTTCCGAATGAATAAAAAGGATTTCAGATACATCTGCCTTTTTCCTACCAGATCGTCCAAGACGTTGTAAAAAACTGGATACTGTTCGTGGAGATCCCATTTGAATAATTCTTTCCAAAGATCCAATATCAATACCTAATTCCAATGTAACCGAACATGCTGTTACTGAAGGGATGTCTCCTGTTTTCATGATTGATTCTGCTTCTTCTCGTAGAGTCGCTGAAATACTTCCATGATGAACATAATA
>JAEOSR010000112.1 GCA_016840285.1 Candidatus Hodarchaeota archaeon
CACTTAAAAAACGGCTTGATGACCCAAATCCATATTTATATAGAGCATTTATTATTTCTAAATCTTTTTCATCTAATTTAGCCTTGTGAGTCGTCTTTTCTCATCTCCAAAACATATTCATTTTGCGCAAGTACTATTTAAATACTTTTGCGTAAACGCAATTTCATTGGATAATGATTGTCTGAAATGCTTAAAAAAGGGCTTAAATTGGGAAAACACCTCAGAATAACATTTATTTAAGATGTGCTGAATTTGAAAAATCAGTCTTCTAAAATCTAAAGTGAACACATCGTCAAAGTCAAGATTTTCGAATTTTTCTTCTTAAAATGGTGATAAAACTAATACCTATCAAAAACAGTTCTGAACCAAAGTCTGATGTCTTTCCAGTTGTCTCTGAACTGACGATCGAGGTTTTCTCTGTTGTCTCTGAAGTTTCTGTGGTCATACTAGAAATAATCCTTAGAATTATAAAATTTGATGAAACTGTTGTACTAATATTGATTGTGCCAATAAAAACCATGTCATTTGCTGTAAAAACCCAACCGACACCCCCATCTTCGGTGTATCGATTTACTACTCTTGGGTCAGTAGGATCTGATACATTTACGATAGCAAGACCATCTTCCCATTCACCTATATACGCATAATCATTCTTTTTATAGATTCCATATGTATAAAGCGATCTAACATCATTCTCTTCCCCTAAGAATTCTGGATTTGTTAGATTACTTACATCTAATACCTTAATTCCATCGACCTCATTAATGATGGTTATATTATCATCTGGATCAACATAGAAGATACGAACTGGATCCTCATCTTTGTACTCTCCAAGCTTTATTGGTTGGGTGGGGTCGCTCACGTCAAGAATAATGAGTCTTGTTCCACCAGAAGACATGTAAGCAATGTTATTTATGACTTGTACCTTAATAGAACCATTTTCTGTTTCATAACTTCCAATTTTTCTTGGATTGTTGGGATTTGAGACATTTAAGATTTCTAGTCCGACGGAAGTTGCAAGATAAGCTAATTCACCATCAGCGTGAATACTACTAGCTCTATAGTCACCAACTTTATAATCCCCAATTCTAGTAGGATTAGAAAGATCACTGATATTGAAGATAACTAATCCATAGTCTAATTCAGCTAAATAGGCCATTTTCCTGTTACTGTCAACATAAATATCATGATAAACATCCCCAGGGTCATCAGTTTCCCCAATGAAAATAACATTTTCTGGATTACTCACATTAAAGATTTTCAATCCATAGGTATGATCTCCGACATAAGCGATATCATCCTCTACCTGAATTCCACATACTAATCCTGGGATATTAATTGAAACTATTTTCTCTATATCTAGAAAATCAGTTTTAGGGATAGTTTCAGTGTTTGAGGTGACTCTAGTAAATGTCCCAGCACATACTAAAATCAAACCGCATACAATAACAACAAGGAGTTTACTAACTTTTGACATAATATTCATATCAATTGACTTTCCTCTTTCAAAATTACTGTTGTTCTATTAATATTAATGCAATAAAAATCTTGTTTTCTCAAGATGATTGTAGAACTCGAGTTTTAGCTTATTGATTATATCTTTGATTTATAACTCTCGGTAAAAATCAACGAAAAATGATTGAATGTACCTAAAAATAATCAATATCATAACTAGAAATTCTACACCGAGAAGTATCCACGCTTGAATAGAAGGCAGTCTTGCTTCAGCAATTAAAAATGAATGAGCTGAAATAAAGCCGAAAAGTACTGCTAAAGGAGCTGCATATAAGACAAGGAGGATGTTAACCCAAAGAATAACTCGCCTCAAAGTTTTTGGATTCCCTCCAATAAGCCGAAGGATTCTTAGATCTTTAATAAGGATAACTCTAGCAATTAATCCCGAATAAGCGACCAAAGACAAACCTGCGGAGATCATAGCCGGAATGAAAGCTATTGATGAAACAAACCAAAAGGAATTACTCACATCGAAATAATTTGCTTTATAACTGTCTAATGAGAAACATTTTAGTGAGAATTCTTCGATAAGACTGAATATTTCAGCATTAGGATTCCTAATAAAAACTATATTTTTTTGATCTTGAATATTATTCACTCTAGCTAATTCTTCAGAATCCATATAAACACAACGACCGCGGGCAAATGGATCCATAATCACCCCCTCTATTTCAAAGCGTTCTACAACCTCAATATTGTCTCCTTTAGGAATCAATGCACCTGTTTTTTCTTCATTAAGATAGGATTGAATCATTCCATCTCCTAAATGGACATTAAGACCCATTGGTGGAGCGAAGGTTATCCCATAATAGTCAAATAATGAGAAACTAGATTCATCAATTCCCCAATAATAAGTTTCCATTGTTGTGTCTCCACCACCAATGGGCGTTCCATTCTCAGTTATTTTGGTTATTTCAATTATCATTCTGGCTATTCCTGGTAATAAGAGTCGAGTCTCATAAGTGCAATTTGGTGGTAATTGGTCAAAAAAAGAAGCTGAAATACCGTATCTAGAGGTTAATAATGATGAATCAAATCGGAGTTCCTTCCTTGGGTCATATAGTTCTTTTAATAAGGATTCTATTTCAGGCCTTGTAACAACATAAATATTAGTGCCGTACCCTCGCTCTATATACGAGTTTGTCGTATTGATGATTATATTCCCTCCTAAGATGCCAAATGAAGTCAAAAAAATAAGCATAAAAGTTCCTCCAATCATCACCCATGAAAGGATTCTTGATCTCTTATTAAAGAGATAAGCTAAGCGAAAACCAATTCTTCCTTTCGTAGGAATTCTCCAAATCTTCTGTTGATTAACAGTAACAACATCATACTGACCATCAATAATTTCTCTCATCTTTTTTCTAATAAGCAAATTGACAAAGAATCCCGCAGCAAAATACGTTCCAATGATTTGACAGGCAATATAGATAAGGCCAAGGGGTATAATGCTCTCTAATCGTATTGTTTCAAGTTTTAGGAATAGAGTAAAACCGAAAAGACCTAGTATTCCTCCAATCAAACCAATTAAACCTGCAATAAGAGTAATTAAAAATATCTGTGCCAATGGTACCCTCTGAATTCGTTTGAATGTGCCACCCAAGGCAAGAATTACAGCCAAATCGTCCATTCGGGCAACAGTCAGAAGACAACTAAGGATTGTTGCAACTAATATTCCAGTGACTATAGTAAATGCTAAGAGAAAATTAAGATAACCGTGGAAGATTTGAATGATTGAATTGTTGAAATAAGCCCGATCCTGTCCTATTTGAGATTGAATAACTACAGTTAGACCATACATGATCATTCCTGAAGCAGTGATACAAGATTGGACTGTAATGAATAGTAATGATCTAGGTTTTTGTCGCCATATGTCTTTTAATGCAAGATTGAGACTACCCAATTGACCTCAATCCATCTCATAAGGAAATAATTTTCCCTCACGGGGAACATATATTTTGTCCGCCAAAGGAAACAGTTTTTTTTCGTGTGTTACTATAATAAGGTTTTTCTCGCCTTTCAACTCGTAGAGTTTATTGCTAATACTCTTAGTTGTTTGACTATCTTGATTTGATGTAGGTTCATCGATAAGAAGTATGTCTGGATCTAAAATTAAAGCTCGGATAAATGCCGTTCTTTGGTACTCTCCTCCTGATATCATTGCTGGAAGAGAATCTGCTCTTTCACTGAGCTTGAATTCTTCCATTAAATTCCAAGCTCTTTCCTGATACTTATTTTCTGAATCATCTCGTTGTGAAAGTTCAACAGGTAACAATGTATTTTCTAATACTGTTAAAGAGTCAATCAAATGTCCTGTTTGAAAAACAAAACCCACATATACCGATCTGAAAATCGCTAGTGCTTCTTCAGTCATTGTATTCAGTTGATGATTTAAAACTCGAACACTTCCCTTATCTACGCTAGCAAGCCCACCAATAATTGATAATAACGTTGATTTTCCAGATCCAGAAGGTCCTGAAATAATTATGAATTCATTTTCAAAACAAGAAAAGTTTAATTCATCTAAAATAGTAATTTTTGTATTCCCAATAGAAAACTCCTTTTTTACATTACAGACTTCTATAGCAATCGGGATACCATCATTTGAATTAGAGGCCATAGCAACTATTCACTAAATAATGTCTTTATAAGGATATTTTATTAATTGTGGTACATTTATTCTACCTTATTTTCCTTTTTATAATAGTAGTACAATCTTTTGACTGCAGAAATAGAAAAAAATTATAACTCACGGATTTCTTAAGCACAATGACGAAGAGGTGAGCAGTATGTTTTCAAAAAAATCTTACTTAAAGCTCATATACTTCTTTTTGTCTTTAATGCTAATTTTACATTCGTTCCAGGGTTTTCAGGGTTGGAATCAAGAGAGAAGTGAAAATAAGGTATATACTACTCCATATTCAGAGTTAGATACTTTTTTCATCGATTTAATCCACAAAATGAACCATGGTACAAGTACTAGCACAGTTATATCATTAGAAATTGTGTTTAATCATATTTCCATTACAGATTATTGTTCATTAACTCTACTTACTTGGCAATCATTAGCGAAGAATCATATTACTCATGTCACTACATCTTTCTTAGTAAACGGAGAAATCTTTGGATTAGGAGGGACTACGTACTCATTAATCCTACTAATCGGAACAATAGATTATCAAAAACTAAAATATCTAGAAACGAAGAGACAGCTATCGAGAAACAAAAATAGAGTGTTGATTAAGGCAACTATTACTGAGAATCCTGGAATTAATCTACGTGAAATCCAGCGATCAACTAATCTCGCTATGGGTGTAATCCAGTATCACATCCGATCTCTTGAATCAGAGGAATGTGAAATTGAATCATTAAGATTCGGTCGCGGTAAACATTTCTTTTTGACAAGCGCGGGGTTTTCTATTGAACAGAAACTATGGTTTTCTCTTAGTAGGAATCAGAATATCAAAAGTATTCTAGAATTATTAGCAGTATCTGGCTGCCATTATTCTCAGAAAGATCTTTCTCACTTTACTGGGAATAGCAAGTCTCTCATTTCTTATTATATTAAAATCCTTAGAGTCAGCGGTGTTATTGAGGTAGAGGATCGCCAATTAAGAATTTCTGATGATTTTATTGGATTAAGCCATGATTTTCTTCTTGAAAAATCATGATTCTGAGTTTGGGAGATTATAAATCATCACACAATTGAATATTGATTAATATTCTCGCTTTGGTGAAATTCAATATGTCTAACGTAGAATTGTCCGTTTTTCAAATAATTGGTATAGGTCTATTTGGATATATTTTTGGGACATTTGAAACCTCAACAAATCTTCTCTATCTAATTACTAAGAATTATGATCTCCCAAGAAAACAACATGGAAAAGAACTCCCTGTAATTGTGACTGATAATGAAGTTTTTCATAAAGTTGTCCAGATGTTATGTTTAGGTATTTTTCTTCTCATTATCAGTATATTATCATCTGTAATTGCCCCTCAATTATTTATAGTTGGGGCAACAGCAATATTCCTCAGTGGATTGATAGATTACTCTAAATTTAGAAAAAGTGCTATGTTTATCGTATGGATTGTTATTTCCACAATTGCTTGTGTATTTTCATTACTTACAGTTGTTTAGCTAGCACCTCATTCCATTCAGATTTGGTAGTAAGTTTCATTTTACCAATAAATTGGTGTCATATACTTTACCAATCAAAAATCCAGATTGAAAAAGGAATTATTTAAAAGAGTGTCAAGAAATTTAAATTATCATACTCAACTCGTTTTCAGATTAAGAATCGAGTGGAAAAGTATATGAGTGAATTTGGGCTAATGGATGAATTATCTTTACGGATATCTGTTCTAAGTCACCCTGATGGCCAACCTACTCAATATATTCAAAATTTAACAAAAACGTTCCCACATTATTCCACATATGAGAATATCTCCGTAATTTCTGCCAATATATCCTCATTCAGATGGTCTATTCTAAATAATGAGGTGAAAATAATTTTAGTTCAACCAGTAAGTCAATACTTCACAGATAAGTTACAAAATCGATTCTATAAATCATCTGGTGCCATGATTCTCTTCTCAGATCATGATTCAGAGGTTGCTGCGAAAGTATTCTACCAAAATTACCGAAGAACAGCTGGATTGACAAATCCTGTAGCTTTTGTTGAAATAATGAATGCTTCAAATAGAATCCTAATAAATGAACCCGAAGTATTGGAAGATCTACCGAACGAAGTATTCTATTCTATAAATATCCATGATGTCAATTCTTTTCAGAGAGTCTTGGAGTTTCTTGCTCATAGATGTTACAAAAAAATGATAAGAAGAATTTAATAGAAAATATTCTATCCATCGCATATAGATTCCATTTTTTTGAGATAGAGCAAATTAATATTTACACAAGAACTGTACTTTTTTCTTACTTATTTTCCAAATTCTTAGATTTATGGTGTTTTAAAATGAATACTTCAAATGATTCAGATAAAAAGGATTCCGCATCAATTTTATATGAGATAAAAGACAAAATAGCCACAATCACTATCAATCGGCCAGAAAAGAGAAATGCTTTACGCGTTGAGGAATTTGGCTCATTGATTAGATACATCAAAAAGGCCGATAACGATTCAAATGTTCATGTAATTCGTATTCGTTCCTCTGGTGACCGAGCATTCTCTGGCGGGTTGGATCTAAACATGCTACAACAAATGAGTCCCGATGAAGTTCCAAAACTTGTGCAATATGGCGAAGAATTAACAACAACCATATTAAGGGCAAAAAAACCAGTGGTTAATCAAGTTCAAGGACCTGCTGTTGCATGGGGAACCATCTTATGTCTAGCAGCAGATTTTATTGTTGCAGGGGAAAATCCTAAGACTTTTTTTCCTTACCAGAGATAGATATAAACTTATTTCCAGCAACAGGAGCCTTAATGATGGCTTTGTTTAAGCTTGGATACAAGTATGCTAAAAATATATTAATGATCCCAGAAAAAATATTCTTGGATAAAGCTGAACAGATCGGATTGGTTACGAAGCGGTGTCCCCTTTTTAATCTTGAACACACCACTATCGAATTCTGTCAAAACTTAGCTGATAAACCTCAAAGCATCTTAATTCCTATAAAAATATTGCTTAATAACTTTAACATGAGAAATTTAGATTCCTATTTAGAAATTGAACGTGAAGCGCTTGAATTGGCACTCGCAGGGGATCTAGAAAAATTTGATGACTTCATTTCCAAGATCTGGAAAATGTAGCTTTCTCATTCTTTTACTTCTTTTTTACTGTGTGGTGCCTTACTCGTTAATAATTGAGCGAACACCTATTTTTCATAAGCCCATAAGTAAATGTTTAAATACTCCCTCTGCACTGTAGTATCTGTAAGACAGAAATGTGGAGAAGCTAGTCGGTCAAAAATAAGTCGCTATGGATCTGCTAGTAGTATTGGTCTTGAGGCTTTCCAAGCGACTCTTTCTGTCTTCTGACATAATATTAAGGAGAAGAGGGATGTACGATCTGTATTTTCGTTAAAAACGAAAATATTGCGCTTACATTTATTCTATTGGAGTGAGATTAAGGTATAATTCCTATAAAGGTGATATATTGATTGAAATATTCTCATCGTTGTTGTAACATCCTTCAAATACCATTAGGATTCGAAAATTGGGTAATTAAATACTACTTGTAGAATTCATCATTAGGATATTTGATGGATGGAATACTAAATGACAGAAAATTGGCTGTCAACTCGCATATCAAAAGAGTCTTTCCATGAGTGTTTGTCTCTGATCACAACCTCTAACAGAACGTCAACGTATTGTCTGACTTTAAAACTTTGGAATGAACCATGTCCACCCCGTTGTCCGTATTATAAAGTAGGATCCCCAGGTAGTCTGGAAGAACTTGAAGCGCAGAAATACAACTTATCTTGTCGAAAATTTGGCCGTAAATCCACTGGTAGAAAAAAAGTGACTCCCTATTGTAAGCAATACTTTATGCGGGATCCACACTGTCAACAGTGTCGTTATTTTCAAAAGTCCTTGTGAGAGCTACTGTAATATAAATCAAGATGGAAACGATTTACATACTCGCTCTAATTAATAGAGTTGACTCTATTCTTGATCCCTAATAATCTTAAAATTATTGCATAGAGATCAATACTTCTAAGAATCTTTTCCTTGATTTCATGATTAATTGCTATTGGTATTCTGAACTGAGACTTAGAAATACCACCATGACCTCCTTGATGTTGGGGCCATTCATAGGAGTGCCAGAACCTTTTGACTTGGATATAGCTTTCTCGAAGATCATAATTATCCTTGGCTATTAAAACGATGTCACCTGTTCTCTTACTGTCAAAGATTTGAGTAAATTGTAATAAGAAATCGGGGTATTCGGTTCCAATATTAAATTTAAAACTTGATTGAAGGTCAAAACATCCTTCGATCCCTATCTTTAAGGGATCATTTCTGTCAAATTCATATTTAAATTGATTACTACATTTTGTGATTCTACTGCTAGCATCTTCATTAGTTATAATGACAGAATCATCTTCCCCTCTTGTGAGAATAAGATCTAGCTCTTTTCGTTGAGAGAGTGCTTGTAAAAATTGTGAATATCTAGTACTGTTTTCGATCGTCTCGTGAAAACAGTTTTCTCGCCACGAAGATGAATTCTGCTTTAAATAGATGAAGCCTGATTTATTACCCTGCTCTGCTACAAGACATTCAAATTTTCTCTTAAAAGGAAATGGAAAACACTCTGTATTGAAGAATTTCTGACAGAATCGGTAGAGATTGAAATGGCCTGCATTTTTAGATTGTCCATGATCACTTGAAACTAATAAGAGAGTATCATTTAATCTATTTTGTCTTTTGAGAATTTGTACTACTTTTCCTACTATTGAATCCAGAAAAATATAAGCTTTGAATGTTTGGGTGGAATTTGGGCTGATATAATGAGAGCATTTATCTATTATCTGAAAATTCGCGAAGATAAGTCCAAAATCTTTACAGACAACTATTTCAAGCTGTTTAGCTCCATAATTATCAATATAATACCAGTTATTAGTCATTTTAGATAAGATTAACTTCTTAAAATTTGTTGTCCTCTTTGCTCCTTTATTTATAGGTGAATTTATTGTAAAGCTTTCAGGGATTAGATCAAATAATGTTTTTTGGTCTGAACTTAGATGCTCATCAATTATTCCAGGAAAAGATCCCATATATGTTACTCTACCATTTTTGAACGAATTAGGATTGGTTCTGTCAAACCATCTCACACCAGGAATATTTCCATGACCAGGAAATGTTCCTGCAAGATATGGTAAATTCGCTGGTCCAGTAGTAGATGGAAAACATGTTATACCCATAGCATATTTACCTTTAGAAATAATGTATTTTTCTACGTTTGGGAGAAGCCCTTTTTCCAGCAGTTTGGTAAAATGATCATACCGTGCGCCATCCCAATGGAAAAAAATGCATCTAGAAAACTCCGCTTGTGAAGAACTGGTCAAATCATTGATTCCCACAACTTATTGTAAATCAGTTAAACATTCGCTATGTTGGTTTTCCGGTTCTTGAAACGTTGATATGAGATTAACAGAATCGATAAAGAGCGTAAAATTTTTCTTAATTCTTTTTCAGAATCAAGATTCTTGATAACAAAGTATTTCACCCCAAATCCATAGTTTCCTCTTGTTACAGGGGTTAGATTCTCAATAAAATTCTTGATAGATGGTTCTAATTCACCTAAGACCAATGATCCAGAAGTAATATCGTCTTCTAAAACCATTATCACAAAAGGAACGGGGCCTAGCCCATTATAGCTCCATAATTCAGAGACATGTTTATTAATTATTGTTTGAATATCATTTATGTCAGTGAACGGAGGAAGAATTATAATTCCTGCATCGGAACCATTAATATCGGATTTTACCACTTCAGAATGTCTGTTAGTTGGAACATTCTTTAGGGAAAATTCTAATTCCTTACCTGCTACTGTTAAGAGAAGATTTTCATCCCCCATAAATTCAGTGGTACCTATGATTGAGACTTTATGTTGAGTAGTAATTTCTTCCGATTCTTGAACTGTGGAAGGAGGAGAAAATGTTGGTTCAGTGGCCGTCTCATCTTTCTTCAGATGTTCCTTATGAGATGCATCAGAAAGAGAGGTATGTGTTGTAAAACCATTAAGGTCTATACCCAATTTTTCTTCTGCTTCTTCATCTCCCATTCTACCTCCTAGTTGGATTTTGTTTAATGTGTCATAAATTGATGAGGTACTTGATGTACTTAATATTTTTTCAATTTTATCTAAATCAATCTTATTTGATGAGTTTTCTGGCATAATAATACCCAACAAATGATCACGAGAGTACACAAATAACTAACAAGCAGATATTGTCCACCAGACACTGAGGAAATCAAATTATAAAAGAGTATACTAAATGAAGAGAATTTAATACAGGGTAGTTTAACTAAGATTCTTCTCAACAAATATCAATAATTCTTTCTGAACGGCTGAGTGCATGGCACTCGAGAATTTAATAAAAATGTTGAAAAAAGTAATGTTGTGTTGAAAGAACTTGATCAATCGTTCTTTTTCCTGATTATCCGATTCTGATAGTGGGTCTATTTTTTCTAAGTCTGGAAGGAATTTCTTCTGCATCATCATCTGAATTTGTGCGTAATAACCCTGTACTCGCTTGAGTTTACCTAATCCATAATCTTCGAAGCTTGTTTTTGATTTGTAATATTTTTTTCGGTCTTGCGGTTTTTTAATGATATCTAGAATCTTTAAATCAACCATCATGGACAAGGCTCTAGATACATTTGAGCGACTAGACCCTGTTAGTTTTATTAACTTATCTTGTGTTACAGGATCCTTCTCAAGCATTAAGGCCAGAAAAACAGCTATTAGCTCTTCATTTCCTCCGAGTAATTCCGTACTCAGACTTATCATTCTACTAATAAAATCTCGCTTAATTTGTTCAAACGTATCACTAGAGGGAATGGTTCCTCCTTTTGGAAGAAAAATTTGAGTTTTATTAATCAAGGCTGAAAATTGAGGTTCATAATCAGGATCATTAAACATTTCATCTAAAAATTCATTTGATTTATTCATTATGAGTTCATAATAGGAAATAGCAGCAAATAAGTATATAAAAATCCGTTTAACATACAAAATTGAAGGGGTTTGAGGGGAAGATGCATCTAAACGATCTAGAAGTTCAGGGAGAAATTCCATACTCATTTTGGAAACGTCTGCTGTAACAAGAAATGATCTTTTCACATATTCCTCAAATGACGTTGGACAATAATAATATTTCTTCTTATTTCCTGGCTTCCTTGTCTGGATAATAGGAAAATCTTGGGTTATTACTGTTACTTTTGATAATGCATCCGAGATACTACTTCTACTAAATCCTGTTAGAAATTCAAGATCTTCCTGGGTTAGGTATTTCCCGCCTTCCACCATTAGTGCGTACAGGATACTCGTAATAATTTCATCATACGCCATTACTTTAAAAATTTGTGTCATGTAGCTAACGTAATCTATTTTAACTTGCATTAGGGTTGAATCATCGATGGTAGCCATTCAAAACTCCTGGTTATGATCTTTCATATATTTATTTATCCAGATAGAAGTAAAACCTACTTGTTTATAAACTTTTTTCATTTTTTTCATTTTTTCGAATTTTGCACGCTTTCGAAAACTATAAAAGGAGGGATATTTCAGCAATCAAACGGATTAAACAAACAATTGCGTGATATTCACAAATATGAAAAACAAAGCAAATACCTTAAAGTTATACGAAACGTAAAATGGAGTAACTAAAATTGAGTACTGAAGCAATCCTTCAAGTTTCCAACTTGACCAAAGTTTATGGTCGAGAATTTAATCTTGGAGGTAAAAAAGTTGGGCAACGAGTTATCGGAGCCCAAAATGTTAGTTTTAATGTTAAAAAAGGAGAAATCTTTGGCTTCTTAGGTCCTAATGGAGCAGGTAAAACCACGACAATGAGGGCAATCCTAGATTATTTGAAGATTCAAACTGGTGATGTCACCATATTTGGACTTGACCACCATCAAAATCGTCTTGAAATACGAAAAAGAATTGGATACGTCCCTGGTGATATGGCGTTATTTGAAAACTTTACTGGTGAAGAACTCCTACATTATTTCAGCAAGTTTAGACCTATCAATGATGAATTCCTGACAGAACTTCGACAGAATTTTAGAGTCAAGCTCAAGAAGAAAATTAAATCTCTTTCTACGGGTAATCGCCAACAAGCTGGTCTTATTGCGGCATTGGCTGCAAAACCTGACTTTCTGATCTTAGATGAACCCACAAGCGGATTAGATCCGTTGATGACCGCAAATTTCCATAAAATTTTAAGAAAACTTAGAGATGAAGGGTACACAATCTTTTTAAGCTCTCATGACTTAGCTGAAGTGCAGGCCGTTTGTGACAGAGTCGGGATCATCAAAGAAGGGAAAATAATTTTAGTAGAGGCTGTTGAAGACCTTAAAGCCAAATTTATGCAAAAAGTGACTGTGAAATTCAATGGTACATCGGTTCCAGAGGAAAGCGACATCAAACAATTAAGTACTGTTATATCTATTGAACGAATGAAAAAAGACACCTTTATCCTCAAGATCAAAGAAGATGTGAATGAATTGTTGAGATGGCTCTCAAAATATGATATTAAACGTTTTACATGTGAGGATGCAACTCTTGAAGAAATCTTCCTCCAATTTTACGAGTAGGTGATGTGATAATGGTACATGTTTATTTAAAGAATTTACGGAAATCTTGGTTGACTGGTGTCGTGCCTCCTTTATTTGTTATCGGGTTTGTCGCGACTATTAGTATTGGTTTCCCATCATTACGAGACACAATCCTCGATAGATTATCTCAGATGAGTAATCCGATTTATCAGGCAATTCTCGGTGATTTGGGGCTTGAAGCTCTTGGATTGACCTGGCAAGGCGCCCTATTCATGTATGCTGGAGGAACTATGAACATTATTCTCCTCTTTGTAGCTCTCTTTATTCCTGCTCGATTACTATCTACCGAGATTGATAAAAACACATTGGATGTTATGTTGAGTTATCCAATCCCACGATGGCGCTATTTATTGGAAAAATTTAGTGTCTATCTTACGTATGGCCTCCTCTTTCCAATTTCCATTGTTGGTATTCTAATCGGATCAACTGCAGTTATGAATACGGTTTATGCAGACGGTTATGAGTTTAATAGTGTTGTATATTATTATGAAATTGATTCCAATCTTGTCCTCAATTACGCCTTGGGCCTCTTCTTGTTAATCTTTGCCTTGGGTGCTTTATCACTGCTTTGTGCCTCCGTATTTTTGGAATCTAATAAGTCATTATCTGCTGCTGGTGCATTAATTATGGGCCAATATTTCTTAGAAAGCTTAGGTGGGTTGCTAATTGGATTGTCAGAAGGATTAACTGACATTCAAGCTTTTTCTCTTTTCCATTACTTTAAAATTGGTGATATTTTGGAAACTGGAATGCTTCCCCTCTTTGACGTTGTCGTTGTCGCTGGAGTCGGTATTCTAGCACTTTTTAGTGCCCTCCTCATTTTCCATAAGCGGGAATTTGCGATATAGGTCTTCTATACCGTAAATTCTTCTCTATTTTTTTTGGATTGTATAATCCTTAGTTTTTATTGGGATTTAACCTGTTATGGGTGGACGACGATCAATTTCAATAAAAAAAAGATAACTCTAAAATTATGGATTTATGCCTTTTTTCCAGTTGATCATCTGTGTTTTTTATCAAAAAAAGGAAGAGAAAAAAAAGTTTCGTCAATTAATCTTTAAGTTTGTTTTTTCGATAGAACACTGTTCCAATGATAAGTAAGACGAGTTCAAGTCCAGTTAGATTAATTGGTGCACTTATAGAGATTTGACCTGCTTCACTCGACTCTGAACTGATTTTCTCTTCTGATGTTTCCTCTGGCTCTACAGAGGTTGAGGTCTGTTCGGTAGATGATTCTGGAATTCTTGGAATATAGATTGAATAGTAATTTCCTTCGTTGTCATTAATGGCTTCATTATCGGATCCGTCATTAGCTTTGATATAATATCTTATTTCCGTATCTTCGCTAAAGGATCCAATGTTTACATGATGCGTTGTTCCTCCATGAACAGCCATAGACATTGATGTCCATCCTTCATCTGAATTAACTTGAAAATATAATTCAGCAGTGGTAATAGCACTAGCATCCTCAATATCAGCATAAACACTAATACTATCTCCTACAATGGGATCAGACGGAGAATGGTAGACATTTGTTATTGTTGGACTAATTGTATCAACAATTTCAAATGAATAATCAGAACCACTGTTGTCATCTATTGCCACATTTTGATCAGGTGTATTATCAATAGCAGAAATAGAGTATCTAATTACTTGCCCAAATATAAAAGATCCTATTTCTACTTGGTATATATCACCATATTTCCATTGTAGAGGTACATCAATTACAGCTCCACTATCAATATTATAATGTAGGGTAGCAGAGAAGATTCCTGAAAGATCTGTAATATTTGCACTTATTGTGATATTTTCTCCCGGATTGGGATTAACAGGAGATGATTCCACATTTGAAATAATAGGAGGCTCTGGAGAAACCACTGTTATAAAAACAGAATGATTGGCTTTATTAAGGTCAGTGTCGTTTACAATCAGTGTTAAATTAAACGTACCTATAGTATCCGTTCTTGAAAATAGATTGTATTTTATTAATTTACCTGAAAAGCAACCAACGGGTCCAATGAATTTGGTACCTTCCCAATAAAGAGAATAGGTCAAACTTTGACGATCTATTGGCGTCCAAGATACATTATAATTAATATTCGAATTCTGTTCAATTGTAATAGAGGAAGATGAGACATTGATCAATGCTGGGGGAAGTGAAATATCATCTCGGTAGACAAGTTCTGTGGTGACAACCTCTTGTATAGAATCATCATTAAAATCATATAACCGGTAGAAAACGTTACAATTCAAATAATAATCCTTAGCAATAACAGTCCCATTTGATGCAAGGTCAACTACGATAAATTGTCCGCCATTACCTTCAATCAATACTTCTGGTAATCCATCACCATCTATATCTCCAGCATGAGTATCAAAATGACCTAAAGGACTATAGGTAATGTTATATAAGTCAAGTCCAACCCCGTTCCATTCAAATAGCGTGATTGGATGATTTGGGGCACCTACGTTTGCTAATCCACCAATGATTTCCAAATCCTGATCATTATCAATATCTACAACTGAAAAGGCCGAGTAATCCTTATTGGAATATGGACGTTGATACTCTTCTTCATAAGAGCCCTCATTATATCCATACACATGTAAAACAGGGGTACATGAAGTGATGATTTCATCTTCACCGTCCTTATCAATATCACCTATACCAACTTCAAACCAAGCTCCTCCAGCAAGGACTACATCTTGTTGGAAATTGGTAAAACCAGAATTCCACGAATAGATGTAGGTGGACGTACGTGTGTTTGAGATTAATTCAGGGTTTCCATCTCTATCAATATCGCAAACTTGAGGAGCCCCATCAAAATTAATTAAGTTTCCTTCAGTTTCCCACTTCCTAGAATATCCAATACCATTCCATCCAATAAATGCTCCATTTCCTTGAAGATTCCCAAGAATTTCTGGAAGACCATCTTCATCAAAATCATAAACTAAGAAAGGTTCAAAAGTATCAGAAGACCCAGGAGAAAGAAAAAGTTCAGCTTCTAATATATAATTTGAACCTGAAGGTGAAAGGATTCTTATTGTTCCATCATCATAATTTCCAAGGATTATCCTTGGTACCTCATCAGGATGACACTTCCCGACAGCAACACTTCTGGTAGACGAAAAGCTCGTTATTGAATATAATTCAACAAAATTATGACTGATATTCGCATTATCTGTTGATTGAGCCGCCACTGGGTAGACGAGTTCTTGAGTAGATGATGCAAGAGCTAGAAACACAATAAATCCTAAAACTATATAGAAAGTTTTCTTATTCCACAATTTTTACACCAAATAATTCTGTTTTTCAAAATGGATTGTTAAAATCTGTGATAGGTGTGATCAAACCAAATTCAATAATTCTTGTTAGTTTATTGATTCCTACTTATATAATTAACTAAATATCGCAATGAAAGGAGAATACCACTATCCTCTGAATTGTAATTATAAATGAAAAGTTATCCCCCTTTTTTTAACTAATATTGCTTTTCTTGAGAAATTCAGTAATTTTATGGTTGAATTCTTCAGGATTTTCCATATTTGACGTATGTCCCGCATTATGTATTATGTCTACATCGCAACTGGGAATTAAGCTTTGTATCTTCTCAGCATGTTTGAAAAGGCTTTTGGCCTCATGTTCCCCATTTACTACAAGAGTTGGAACTTTAATTAAAGATAATTCTTGCAGTTTAAAATCATATAACGAGCTAAAAATTTTCAGATATTCCTTTTTATCTAGTTTCAGCATCTCGTTTTTCTCATACTCTATTATTTCTTTGTTACCAAGCCATTCTTTACTCCTTGTGAATTTTCCCAACCAAAATGAGAATCTTATAAATCTATGAACACCTATCATCCGTAAAGAGAGTAACATCAACCATTTTGGGCCCACAAGATAACGCATTATATAATCCCAGCGTGTGAGCGTAATCGTTGCTGCTGTGTCTGCTAAAATCAATGCAGATAATCTTTCTGGATACTTAGTAGCGAAAACTTGAGCGATCATACCACCCAGACTTATTCCACAAATAATAGGTCTATCGATCTTCAAAGCATCTAAAATCTTTATCAAATCATCCGCATAAAGGTCCACTGAGTATTTTTTTTGAACCGAGGGCCCAGTTTTTCCATGACCCCTGATATCATAGACTACAGTTTGAAATTTATCTGCAAAATAATTGACTTGTTCTTCCCACATTGTTGAACTAACAAAAGCACCTTGAATGAAAATGAATGGGGTTCCTTCTCCATTAATTTCATAATAAGTATTGATATCTTCTATTTCTAAATATGACACACATAAACCTCACTTCAGTATCCCTCGAATGGTTAAGGGCTTTCAAGTTTTTGAATTAGTTCAATATATACTTTCATTGCATCCTCTTGTGACATACCCTTTCTTGAGGCCCATGCGTCATATTTGTATCGGGCTTTGACTTTAACACGTCCAGGTCTCTTCCCTGTCACATCTCCAATGAGAGCTTGTTTATAGAGCCCATATATTTCGAGTAATACTTCAGGTGGCTGATTTGGTAGATTGCTTACTCGTTTTACTGCTTTCTCAAATTTTGTTTTAATATTGGGGTCTTCAGGCATGGTTCTCAACTTCCTTCAACGAAAAATTAAATCATTGGGGGAAAGGTGGTGGTATTTGAAGCGTAACAGGAATGGGGTATTTGGCAAATCGTTGTTGTTTCATTCCATCAATAATAGCCTCGGCTTTTTCTGGAGGTATTGTAAACAATAATTCGTCATCTTGAGTGCCTGCAAAAACTCGATCGCCATTTCCAGGCACAACAAGTTGACATTCGCCAGTATTAAACGTTCGTATAATTCCCGCTGTACAAGATGCCATTATTCCAGTTAATTCGCTTTTTAATTTATTACCCTCTTTATTCATGGTGCCCTGTAGTAATCGCATAACTTGAGCTGGGTTTCCATAGACTAATATAACATCTGGGACAATTTTTGTTCGTGTTAGGGGTGAAACTACTACTCCTCCAAATTTACCTGATTCTATTCGATCTAAATTTTCAACTATTCTTTGTGCGCCAGTCTCATCTGAAGCGTACCCGGCAAAGTGAAAAAACTGTGCTAGCTGTGATGGATCAACGGGTGTTGTCCATCCATAAGTTAAGCTAGCTCCAGGACAGCCACTATCTTCTTCTGTTATTCCCATTGTCCAACCATATTTCCGACATAGAGATAGGGCTTGACAAATAGCAATTTTTTGTTCAGGGCGTCTAGTTCTTTCAGGGAATTCCGATTTATCTTTGACAAATTTCACTGCTATAGGGTAGGTTTGAAGTCTTAGTATTTCTTCTAATGATTTTCCAATATCCATCCAATTCTCCATATATCCATCACCATTGTTATATAATATGTTCTCAGATTACCATATTTTAGGTATTAATCGATAGTGTACTTTTTGACTATATTCTTTGTATCCTTTCAACTCTTTGATTAATGTTTTTTCTTCGTAGGTGGCTCGAAGAGCAATAAGAATGTCGACTAGTATTGCTGGTGGAAGAGCAAGAAATGAACCAAGAGCAAGGGGGAAGCAAATAGTAATGATATTGAATCCGACATACATTGGGTGACGGACATATGAATAGGGTCCAGTTGTGATGACTTTTTGTTCTTCTTGCACCTCAATTCGTTTTGATGCATATGCATTTTTTCTCATTACAATGAAAATTATGATGAAACCAAGTATCATCCCTCCAAATCCAACGACTTCTATGGCCACTGGGACTTTGAAATTTGACCATGGGAATATTTCTTCTAAAGCTGGATTTACGCTAAATGCAGTTATTAGGAACATTGAGAAAAATGCTAATCCCGAAACCACCATGAAAATAGTATCGAAACCTCTTTCAGGCTTAACTTTGGTTCTCGATTGCAGAATAGTTGGGTCTTTTTTCCAGAAATAGAAGACAACTATCATAACATAAAGAAAAGTAATAATAAGAAAGACCCAAGCTTCCATCCATTCTATAGTACCAGCTGGTATAAAAAATAGAATACTGTAAAAAATAAATCCAATTATTATCTGGATAATTAACCGTGGAAGAGATACTGTTTGCGACATACTTAATCCTCTAGATCAGATCATAACTTACAGAATAAAAATTTTTTCTCCTTAATCTAAGGATGAAAAACTATATTAAAGAAAATGGTTAAAATTACAAATTAATATGGATTAAAGGAAGATGGTGCAAAATAAGGGTTCAAAATCATGTGAATGGTGTGATAAACGTAAACCCACTTATATCTGTGCATTTTGTGGAGGGGAAATCTGCGAAAAATGTGCTGTGGAAACAAGGAGTGGGGAATATTATTGTAAGTCATGTCAATTATCCGCTGTATTAAGTGACCAAGCTTGTGATTAGGATAGTAGCCATTGTGAGTATTTTCCTTGTCGTTAGTCTAAAAAAATTAAAAATATTAGTTACTAAAAAGTTCATCATTTTATTAGAATATTTTTCTTTATCTTCTTCGTCTAATGACTATCTTTCTCTATTTCGACAGTTTCTCCTTCTAATAACTTAATTGTCCGTTCAGTGAATTCCTTTCGTCTTATGGTTTCTTTCCTCAAATCATCTGTTATATTCGCTTGATTAAGTATTTGATTAAATGAATCATTATAATTGATAAAATTCAAGTTATATTGATTTCTACCAATGTTTTCCCCACGAAAACGTATATTTTCCCAATTCTGTATTTTTGAATTATTCTTCAACTACTCTTTTGCTATCCCTTCGAAACTAGACATTTCCATAAGATTTTTTCGTAAGCGAAAAGAAAAACATATTGTGCTCGGATTCGATTCCAATCTTTATTTCACGATCTAAATCATGTTTGTGGACAAATTCTCTGAAACTTCCCAAAGAAATGAAATTACCATTCGGTAGTAATACTGTACTGGGATCTGTGGTTTCAGAAATCATTTGGTGAAGTAATAGAAGAGATTGAATTATGGAAGTTTTTCCGAATAATAACGTAATTCGATTCATTGGGATGCTTTGACCAGGATACCCAAATCCTTTAAAATTTTGTAAGAATAAATTAGTGATCAATGTTAATCACAGCCATTTATTTAGCCAATCTAATCCAGTCAATTATTGGAATAAAGTATCTTTCTCTATTATAAAGAAGTTTCCAACAACGTCTACCTAGAGGAGGGTCTAGAGTAGATCTTCAAGAGGATATAATTAAGCTCACGAGAAATTGATAATATTTTTATAAAGAACTTTAATTTTCGTTTTTGAAGTGCTTTTATATTAATATAGGTCGAATTCTTATGTCTAATGCTAGTAGTGGAGAAGATTTATCAAAATTAGAGGAAGAGATTTCAAATTTTTTTGAAGATTTTATGTATGATCGGGGTGGATCACCATTATTAGGACGAATTTATGCTTTGTGTGTCTTATCTTCCCATGATGAACCATTACTCCAAAAAGATCTTGTTGAGAAATTTAAAGTCAATCCCTCTACAATTAGCAGAAATTTAAAAGAACTTGAGAACTGGAATCTAATAACTCGAAGACGGGAACCTGGAAGTCGCGAATGGAAATATCAGGTTGAACCAACATCTTTCCGTGAGTTGTTAATCCACATATACGATCAGAGTGCCAATTCTTTACAAGAAAAGGCCGATGATCTTATTAGGATTCGGGAACATTGGGGTACATCACTTTCTGAGAAATCTAAGTCGACAGAGAAGGGAAAACAAGCACTTTTAGCTCTTGATATTTTGATTGAATGGATCAGTATTGTTGAGAAAGAACTTGATTCTTTCATCATCAATCTACAGGAACGATTCTTGGAATTAGAGAAACGTCTCACATGACCAATAAATCAAGACCTGTTAAACAGCATGCTTTATAATGGCTTCTATTATTTTTGGGGCTACTTCTGCTGGTATACTATGGCCCATTCCTTCCAAAATCAACAATTTTGCTCCTGGAATGACTTCCGCTGTCTCTTTTCCTCCTTCAACAGGAACGAGGGGATCAGCATTACCATGAATGACGAGCGTTGGCACCTTGACATTTTTAAGTTCGTCTTTCCGACTACCAGACGCTAAAATGGCTGCTAGTTGTCTTGCACTCCCAGTAGGATAGTAGCTTCTATCAAAATCTTGAGCTGATCGTTTTCGTACAAAATCCTCATCAAATGGTAATTCTCCATTCAAAAAGCGCCATGTATTCACCGAGTGTTCAATATATTCAGCTCGATCTGAGGGAGGGGGTGTGATCAGAATGGATATTGCCTCTGGTCCTGGTTGTGGTAATTCTGGATTACTAGTTGTCGACATTATTGATGTTAAAGTACGAACTCGTTCTGGATGGTGGATGGCAATGGTTTGTGCGATCATTCCTCCCATCGAGGCCCCTACAATGTGAGTGGTTTCGATTTTCAATGCTTCAAGTAATCCTATTGCATCATTTGCCATATCTAATAGCGTGTAGGGAGCCTCTACACTTTCTCCTTGCTGAACCCTCATTATTAATTCCATTAAATCGGGGATACCTACTTCATCAAACTTTGTTGAAAGCCCAACGTCACGATTATCAAAACGAATAACCCAGTAACCATTTGAAGCAATCGCTCTGCAAAAAGCTTCATCCCACATAGTCATTTGAGCACTCAAACCCATTATAAGCAACATTGAGGGAGCTTGAGGGTCTCCAAAAGTATCATACGTTATCTCAATACTATTTATCTTCACAGTAGTTTCTTCACTTTTAACAATTTCAGCCATATTAGTTCCTCCTTACTTTTTTAATCTGAATATTCTTGTAAAAATTTTCTAATTTTTTCTTTCTATAAAATTATAAATTTTGGGTTTGGAATCTTTTTCGTTAGATTATCGCACACCAGAGAAAGGAAGATATATCTAATAAAGAGTATGATTAAAATGCATAAAAGAAGGCTGATTTTGAACAAATGACTTCAACGAAGGCAATTTGGATAGCAGGGCTAGGAACAGTTATAGCAACTTTTCAATTAGTAATAATAGGGAATTATGTAGTTATCTTTTTGAAAGAAGACTTGCTAACAGCAATAATCATTATTACAATCATTGTATCAATGAGAAATTTTCTACAGCTCTTCTTTCGTGTTCCCTTTGGAGAACTCTCACAGATTTTTGGTAGAAAGCCTTTGATTTTAGCAGGTCATTTTAGTTTAACCGTGGCGTTAATCTTGATGTCATTTGCGAACCACTGGCTCTGGGTTTTGTTATCTATTTTGTTTGTAGCTCTTGGTATGAGTGCTTTTTGGCCATGTATACTAGCGTATGTTTCAGATTTCTCCCCAGATAATAGTTCAGGAGAATCAATTGGTCGAATATTTCAAATGGCTGATTTAGGGTCGATTATCGGATTATTAATATCCAATTTAGTCTTAGATGAATTGTTATGGACATTGAAGGATCTTTTTGGTATTGCTGCTGGATTTGCTTTCTTTTTTGGCCTTATAAACGTCATAATATTACCAGAAGGATTGGATAAAGCACATAGAAAACAAATTTCCAGTGTTCCAAGGGCAATTATTGACTCTTTTTTCTCAATGCTCTCTTCATTAAAACGAATGACCTTAACAAGAGGTTTAACAAGAGCATATATCTATCAGTTCATAGTGGCGATTACTGAGTTTACTACTTCGACATTCCTGCCATTACTTATTGTACAGAAGGGGTACTCTCGTGGAGATGTCGCTGAAATTGGATTATGGGCAATTCTATTGAGTGTATGGTTTAAACCATTTTTGGGAAGACTGACTGATAAGTTTCGTTTTGTCTATGTTATCACTATAACTCTAATGATCTATTCCTTTGCTTTACTAGGTTTTACCATAGCACAGGATTTCCAACTATTGGTTATGCTGTATATTTGTATGAATGTATCTTTGATGACTGCATATATGGCTGAAAATAATGAGGTGTCTAGAAGAGCCCCAGCTATATTTAGAGGTACAGCTCTTGGTGCTTTGGGTTTTTATGTCTCCTTAGGACGGACTACTTCAACTGTTGTATCAGGACCCATCTGGGAAATCTTTGATTTAACAGCCGTTTTTTACATTATTACATTTTGCGTTATTATCATTACATTAGTTTTATTCTTCTGGAATAAGATGAAAGAACAGGAACTTAATTCTAAAGGTCACTCATTCTCATAAAAACTAAGTTTAATATCATCAATTACTTTCTCGATTTCTTCTTTGATTTCTAGTGGTAAAAGAAGGTCTTGTACATGGGGTTCAATTACATCTGATATATCACGTGCCTGGGCAACTTCAAATTCGTAATTCAATTCTAGGGGATCAATTATCAATTCAAATAACTTAGCTACTTTTCCAGGACGAGTAGCTCGACCGACTCGTTGGATTTGTTCTCTTCTGTTTCTTGTCCCTGATGCAATAATAATTGTATCCGCAGGTGCATCAAACCCCTCGTTAAGCATTTTTACTAACACGAGTGTTTGGATTTTGCTTTGCCTAAATTGATCTAGTATTTGATTTAGTTCACGATCGTTCATCACTGTGTGGCCAGTTAAAACAGTTGTATCTATTCCAGATTCTTTGAGGTGAGAGTGAATTTTATTGGCATGTTTAATGCGACTAGTAAAAATCAGGGTTTGAGAGGTTATGGGGGCTTCTAACAATTTCTGAATAGCCAATAGTTTGTTACTTGCTTGTCTGGAAACTTTTCCATAAGCAGATTTCCCTTTACGGTTTAAATATCTCTTCTCATCAGTAGTCAAGGGTATATGAATTCGTTTAAAGTAAATAGGGGCAATAAATCCCTCCCGTGCAAGGAGACCATAACCCACCATATGAATGATAGGGCCAAGTGTTGCAATAACTAGAGATGAGTGAACGCTCTTTTCGATTGTAGCTGACAGTGCTAGCCGACGTGGAATTTCTAGATCTAAAGCGATTTGTCTAAAGGTTTCTGCTTGTATGTGATGAGATTCATCTGCGATTAATAGCCCAAATTTATGTGTAAAGAATCCAATTGTATCTTCCACTAAAATTTTCTCACGAAGAGGTTTAGTAGAACTATCATTCTCTCTGTAGGCGTGTAAATCTTGTAGATACTGACTTAAAAGTTGATACGTGGAGATAACAATTGGATACTCTCGAAATGCTTTTTTCTGGCCATTAAAGATTCCTATTTGATTGACAGGTATTGATAGAAATTTGGAAGTGAAATCAACCCATTGATCTACCAAAGCTAGATTTGGTACTAAGATTAGAGTTCTTTCGTGAACATATCGTATTGCATCAATCCCAATCAGACTTTTTCCAGCCCCCGTAGGCAATTGAATAGAACCATAGTAGCGATTTCTTTTCCATTTTTCCATAGCCTCTTGCTGATAGGGTCGAAGAGTGTAATTAGGCTGCATTGTAAAGTTGTATTCTTTTGAGGATGGTTGAAATGGTTGGAATTGAAGATCAAATAATGGAGGATGGTTTTCTTTCTCTATAGTTCGATGGACTTCGTTCCAAAAATAATTCGCTCTAAATGCTGCCCAATACTCTACTTGGATTTCTTGAGGCCCAATTTGTTGAATGCAGGGAATATAATCTGCTTGTGGGTCATCCTCAGATCTGATGGCCATAAACCGAGCGAAAACGTTGAATAGTGAGTGAAACCATTTGTTAAAGTCCTCATTCCAGTGAATTCGCAAACGGTTATCATAGGTTTCTATTTTAATTTTGAAATCCTTACTAGCTTCCTTCTCAAGCTTCTTGAGTTTTTCTAATGCACCTGCAGCAAAGATAACTTTGCATCCAGCTTTTCGTAAGATTTCGAGATCTTCCTGAGCTAATTGAGGAAACTGTAACTCAAACTTTGTCGCTCTATGGGTTCTATTTTGTTTCCAATACCCATTATGTCTCTTCCATTTTCTCTGCCAAATGTTGAATTGTTCTTGTACCCAAGGAGAATAGAAAAATTTTCTGTCATAATCCACAGAGGTGGTTTCTCGTTCTAAATACAAAAAAAGCTCTTCTACATTGATTGATCTTTCACGCTCCGACTTATAATGGGGTCTTCGGGTGGGGATCCATGCATTTATCTTGGTAAAAGGATACCAAGGGAACTCAACAAGAAATGTTAAATCTTCTTGGATTTTTACTTGATATTTTTTCTTACTCTTCAGAAGATTCTCCCAGGCAGCTTTAGAAATGTCCGCGCCTTCTCTACGAGGACTTTGTTTTCCACGTAACCCAAGAGTTGGGGAAGAGCATACGTGAGTGCGAATATTATGCCTACATAGTGGTGCGGAGCACTTACTGCATCGATAAATCCTTTCACCTTTTTCAGTACATTCTTTGCAAATTTCTAAAGACAGGGGTTATACCCATCCTTATTATGAGTTCATATAGGCAAATATTCTCTCTTCTTCTTAAGAAAACCAATTAGAGAGGAGTTGATTTAGAGAAGCCTTTTTTTAGGCAAAAAAAATTATCAAACCCGATTTGTTTTCAATTATAGACGAGAATTTTCCCTCAATGAGAACTCAATCCTTTTTTCCTAAAAACCTTTTGTTATGATTCCTTTATAATAACTCAAGTTCTCAATGCAGTACTGGGGTAATGGAATAATCATTCTTTTACTTGATGGTGCCCACAATTCTCACAGAAAGTATCATCTTTAAGAATCATTTCCCCACAATTGGAACAGAAACGAACATAATCACTTAATTCTACTGGAGAAATGTCTAAAAAGCTTTCTAATGAATGTTGAGGAGCGTCTCCAGCCCGTTTCCTAACTTCAACCATTTTCACCTCTTCTGGCCTTTTTAATGGAATTTTCATGAGAATGGCTAATTGTTGGGCGTTAGCAGGAGCATGACCATGTGGGTGATTGTTGAAATATGTAAAGACCTCTTTTAATCCACTCGTATTGGTTAAAGACTGTATTCGTGATGCCCAAGGAGTTAATTCCTCAAGAGAATATTGATAATTGTACCAAGGTTTAAGGCCATGACCATGAAACCTAATATAAGAGAATTCTGCAGTCACTGGTGTTATTGGAGGTAACAATGGTTCATCAACAATGCAGTACGCGGCATTGTACTGTGATAAAAGCTCAAGTGTTTGCTCAAGTCGTTTGTGTTCCACCCAAGAGATATGACGGAATTCTACAGCGAGTCTGATGTCAGGGGGCCAATATTTTAGAAATGTCTCAAGTTCTTTAAACTTCTCTACAGAAAACTTGGGAGGTAATTGGAGTAGTGCTGGGCCTGCTTTTCTTCCCAATCCCCCTTCCATTGTATCTAAAAATGGACGGAGTTCTTCCCAGTAACCTTGATTAAAATCAAGCATTTTTTTATGCGTGATATGACGAGGAATCTTATAGGAGAAAATAAAATCATTAGGAACATTTTTTCCCCATTTATTCACTACTCCAGCTCTGGGAAAGTGGTAGAAAGTGGTATTGATTTCAACTGTCGGAAAAACTTCAGCATAAAAAGATAAGCGAAGTTGAGGGCCTAGGTTTGACGGATAAAATGGAAGTCGAGTTTTTTCAAGCCGAGCTTGCCAATCTGAATATCCAAACCCACTTGTTCCAATTAGGATATTTGCAGGCATCTATTGAGTATTCTCCAATTGAGTCCCTTAATGAGATATATGGAAAAAATGATTTAAATCTTTTTTAGTAACGGTGATTCATTCATATCAGGGTTCAAATCATTAATATTAGAAAATTTCACTATAAGAATTTCATCGGAGATACTGTCTCTTGGATAATACCAGTAAAAGACATTCAGACCAAATTAAATACGTTTATATCACCCCCCACACTCATTGGGATCGCGAGTGGTATTTACCCTTCCAGAAATTCCGTTATAAGCTAGTTAAGTTAGTTGACGAGTTATTGGAGATTTTAGACAAACAGGACTTTTTTTTCTCTTTTGATGGGCAAACAATAGTTTTGGAAGATTATTTAGAAATTCGGCCAGAGAAAAAAGAAGAACTGTTAAAATTCATAAGAGAAGGTAAGATAGCAGTAGGGCCCTGGTACCTACTTCCCGATATCTGGTTGGTAGGTCAAGAAAGTCTTATTAGAAACTTAGAATATAGTAACGATTTAGCAAAAGAATTAGACATACCACTAATGCAAATAGGGTATTTACCAGACATGTTTGGCCATTCACGAGCGATCCCTCAATTAATTGGAGATTTAACTAATTTTAAAGCAGT
Source organism: Candidatus Hodarchaeota archaeon (assembly GCA_016840285.1). The sequence goes on from JAEOSR010000112.1 coordinate 27,044, forward strand.
TATGGTTTGGCGGGGAGTACCACCTGAGATAAATACCATTCCATTTAGTTGGAAGAGCAATGCCTCGGCAAACACTTCTGTCCTCGCGATATACCTTCCTTTTGGGTATGGAAATGCTGCGATGCTTCCTGAAGAAGTAAATAAAATGGCTGAGGAAATATCTGAGCTTGTTGATCAATTACAACCCTTTTCACCGTTACCTGTATACTTATTACAAAATGGAACCGATCACCAATTTCCTAATCCAAAAATTGCATCAAATCTTCCCCTCGTGAACTTAAAAAATGTGCAGATTTCTTTGTCAGTTCTTGATGATTTTGTTCAAAAGCTTCTAGAGCTGATGCACCAAGCCAAATATTCCCCACCTATGTATACTGGAGAAATGCGATCCGCAGCACGAGCTCATTTATTACAGGATACTTATTCCTCACGTATATGGATCAAGCAATGGAATCAAAAAGTAGAAGACAAGTTAGTCAATTACGCAGAACCGTTGAATGCTTATACTTGGTATTTTCTAAAAGATAGTTATCCTACTTCTTTTTTGTCTCAAGCATGGATGTGGCATCTGCGTAATCAGCCACATGATTCAATTTGCGGTTGTTCAATAGACCAAACTCATGAAGAAATGCGATTCCGCTATTATTGGGCTGAATCCATTGCAGATATGACGATTGAGAAAGCAATGTCAATCCTTAATAACACAACCCAACCCTCAACTGGCCATTCGTGTCTTGTATTCAATCCAACGAATTGTTCAGCAGCTATAGATGTTATGTTCACGGTTCCAGGGGAATTTAAGGTACACTCAGTTAAAATACTAGAGCAGGAATACGAAGTCCAATCGCTTCAATCCTCTACCGATATTGTTTGGGAAATGACTTTAGGAGGGGTTAAACTTCGAACGTTAATGCAAATGCTTCCTGGACGACGACTTATGAACTTTTATGTTAATAAGACATCATTAGAGGATGGTATTGATCCTGAAATCTGTGAGGTTCACTTGCTAGTCGGCGATAACCCAGAGGGAGAGCTTGATATGGGTGAAATGAAGAAAGAACTTTTAAAAGCCATTGATAGTAAGAAATACAAAAGATTTCACATCCTAGTCACTAAGGAGTCTCAACAAGCCTATTTCACACGAGTCCCTTTGAAACCATGGAGCTTCTCTAAGCTGGAGATTCTAGACTCGTCCTCAGAACTCTCATCTCCCCAAAGGTTGACAATTTCTAAAGACCAAGTGAGGAATAAATTTTATGATTTTTCCTTCAATAAAGACGGTACATTCAATATTAAAGACAAACAAAATGATACATATTATAGTAAGTTACACCAGTTTGAAGATTGGGGAGATCGTGGAGACGAGTACACATTTGGTAGACTCGATCCCGAGTTCGTTAAAGTAAGTGATGTGAAGAGGAAAATCATATTATCAGGACCTTTACTTGGTGAGATTCAACAGAATATTACCCTAGAAATGTTCCAAGAAGTTGATCAGCTTAAAGAGCAACGTATCGGGAGAGTAAGAATACCAGCAAAAACAACGTTTAGGTTCTATCGCGATTCTCCTCGAATTGATATGAAAACGACGGTCACCAATGTAACTAAGGATCATAGACTTCGAATATGCTTTGATCTTCCATTTAAATCAGAACATACACTAACTTCTACTCATTTTGGATGTATTCAAAGACCGAGTTCTCCTGTGGGGGACGATACTTACATCGAAAAACCTTCTGGGATCCAACCTCAAAAGCGTTATATTCGGGTAGAGGATCAGGAAGGACACCCAGCTGTTTCTTTAATTAATAAAGGCTTACCAGAGGTCGAACTAGAAGGTGAAAGGCGTCTTGCGTTAACTTTGATACGTTCTATCGGTTGGCTTTCACGTTCAGGAATCCCCGAGAGACCTGAACATGCTGGTCCAAAAATAGCCACACCAGGAGCTCAAGAATTAAATAAAACTTATACTTTTGAGTATGGATTCGCAGTACATTCAAAGAATGATCCTCTTTGGCAAACTGAAGATTTTTCAGAGACATTTTCATTAGACCCAATCACTTCCAGTTTCACTTCCAAAATGCCATCAATTGACGTGCTTCAACCCTTGATTCAAGTACTGAATCCAAATATCAGGATCTCTTCATTACGAGTACGTAAGAGGAGATTATACGTAACAATGTATAATCTATTGAGTAAAACGGTCTCAACTGTAGTTAAATTTCCATCAAGGATCGTTAATTTAACTCAGATAAAAATAGATGGTTCAAAAAAGGATGAAACTAAATTGGAGAAAAATTCCATTGATTTAATTTTTAATCCATTAGAAATAAAAATTTGTACTTTTGACTAAATTTCAATACTCAAATCTTGACCCTTTGACGTCAAGCTCCCAATTTGCTGACCAAAAAATCTAACCATAATAGGATTGGTACTTATAATACCAATCAAATCTTCCATTTCTTCGCCTGGTTCTGGTGAGGGTCCAATCAATATCTCCTCGTTGTCTCGAACACACCCCCAAAAGTCAATGGTTGATTGTTTCATCCTAATTTTTGATGCAATAACTCTTTTCAAGATGTTTTTTGGTACTTTGGCAAAATCGCCTACAATTAATGTTCTTGTACAGACAGCGAGTGATAATTTACTTGTTGCAATCAAAGTTTGAATTTCAGGATAAGGCATCAATATTGTCAGTGATGCTTTTGCTCTGGAGGCCATATCTCTTAGTACAAGTATAAATGTAGTTTCTCCATATACTACATCAGTTGTTAACCCACTTTCTTTCATTGTTGTTGCTGCAGAAACTTTACGTGAGAGTTGAAAGAGAATATCTAGGCGTCGTTTCATTTCACGTATCGAAAAAGTCAGTGCTGATACTTCATTTTCTATCTGATTTTGTTGGGCTTTTATTAATTCTTGAATCTCTTGAAGAGTCGCCTGATCGTCAATCTTTGCTTGAAATTCTTTTTCTATTGTAGCGATCTTCTTGTTTGTTGTATCACGAATTGAAATCAAAGTGAGAGGGTCATAAGCCAATAAAAATGCTTTTAGAAAGGGTTCTCGTGCAAAATATCTATTGATTTTGCCTCCAGTCCAGTCGACATATTCCCCCCCAATCAGAACGTCCATACATTTCCGTACCTGGATGTAATTAATTCCTGTGAGCTGACTAATTTGTCCCAAGGTTAGGGTTCCAACAGATAAAAGAGTCATATAGACTAAACCTTGGTCTTCATTTAAGCCAAGAATATCAAAGATTGTTTGTAATTCGTCTTCTGTGATAATTATTCCAACCATCATTATTCCCAAGTATCGATAGAGTCAATCTAAAAGAGCTCGTATATTAATATGTGCTTAGAACTTTCTTATCTTTCTTTTTTTAGATTTTTTATCTACTTTTAAAACTGTTGCTTCTTTAAGCTTCTCTTGAATTATCGAATCCCACAAAGCCATGATTCCAGTCCCTAATAATGCATTTGTATTGAAAATTTCTCCCACATCGGAAGTAAAGAGATTTCTTGCATTGGCAGCACTTTTAAGAGCGTAGCTTACATTTTCTTTGGTTAGATGACTGAAATTTACGTTATAATCAATCCATTTTGCCCGAACACGTCCAAATGAATTACTTTCACTCTTGGTTTCGTGAATACGTTCGATTCCTCCTGAATATTGCATAGCTAAAGGTCTACGTTGAAATAGAAGTTTTCCAAAGCTCTCTAATATAGTCATAACATTATTTTCTGTCCCTCCCTCTGTTTTTTTCTCCTCAATTTTTCGTTGAAATACGAACTGAGCGGAAATCTCCCGTGCAATCGCTTTTGCATTAACATCTGTCATAATCTTCTGCATTTTATAATCCATATCCGATTTTCTAATTGAATTATAGATTAAGGCTTCAAAATCAGGAAAATGAATCAATCCATTGTTTATTTTAAAGTGAAAAGATCGTTCTACTCCTTTTCTTCCAACTAGCGATGGTAATTGATATGTTCCTTTTCGATAATCCGAAACTTGAGTAATATTCTTCATTAATGAATTTGAGACTCCATCTTGCCATTCTTGTCTGTTGATGTGTTCTTCTAGGTCAATTTTATTGCCAACATAAATAATTCGTGGAATATTTGATTGACCTAATCCTTGATCCGAAATTTTGTCCCCTACAACCTTTTGGACTTGTTCGATGCTATTCCAACAAGATAAGGCCCTAGATTTATCAAAAACAACAATTAAAACATCTTTTACTCCAGCTATTTTCCCCAGAACCGTTCTAAAGTGGTCAAAGATGTTCTGCCCACCCACATCACTTCCAGATACGCTTATTTTATATGTTTTATTTTCCCAGAAATATGGGAAGATGAAATGAAAATCTTCAAAGCCAATTGTTTCAGTATCCAGCGAAATTGACATGACATTCCATTTATTGTTACCATATCGTATAAGAAAACCGTAACGTTCAGCCCAAGATTGGAATGCTGAATCTACTGTGTATCTATCTCCGAAAGTTTCCAGAGCGACCTCTAAACCAGTATCTTCAGAAGAGTTCTTTTCCAAAATTGAACAAGCGGAGTATAGTGTCTGTAGGTAAGCTAAAATTTTTTTTCCAAACGTGATTAGTGTTTGGGTCTTTCCCGACATTCCATCTCCGATTATTACGACTTTCTTCACATCCAAGTCAACCATTTCAGCCAAGTCAATACGTTTTGGTTGAAATCCTGTTGAATTAGCGTGAATCATTCTAAATAGCTCCTAGTGAGATATTTTTAATTAACTCGAAATCAAGGATGAATTTCCCTTTTTTTTCTTTCAATACATTAATCCTGTTTAATGGAAGACTCTGATTAAGTCTGGGGAGGGGTAGTAATCCCAAATCTTCAGCTAGCTCCTCAAAATCTCTAGTTTTCAGAAGATATTGGATTGTTCTTAATCCCATCTTTGATTCATCACTTTCTTCTGCAATAATTATGTATAATGCATTTTCATCAAATGAGTATGTCCCAAAAATGACTTTATATCTCTCATTGTCATCAAATATAATGAGAGAGGGAAATACTTGGATTTCTTCCCCCCTAGGGACTTCCAAATAATTTAAAAGTTGTACATCTTTTTTCAGACGCTTTCTTATGATTTGACTAGGTTCTAAAAAAGGAATAATTTGGTGAACAAATAAACTAAAGTTCTCAAGCTTCACCCCATAAAATTCAACCTCTTCTAAATATCCTTGATCTCGGATGTTATTGTTGAAATACAATTTATAGGCAGTCGTAACCTTTAGATTGCATCGGGAAACATCACGCTCTATCTGAACCATTTCATCTTTTACTATTCTTTCAGTTAAAGTCCCAACATCTTTTAGAAGAACTAATTTTGCCTCATCTAATAATTGTTGAAGTACAACATTAAAGAGGGAGTCTGGTTTGGAAGCGTTCAGTTGGTTTCTTTCTATAAGGCCTGCAATTGCTTCCGAAGCATTTTGTGCCAAAGGATGAATCAATCCCATAGGAATATTTTCTTTTGAAATTAGTTCCAAAGTCAAACCAGTGATGATTGAACCCTCAAAAGGATTTTCAACATAAGAAGCTGCTGAAAAAATCTCCTTCTCACCCAATTGAAAAACGACAGTTTGAAGGGTGAGGCCTGATAAGCTTAGTCCAGTGGCTTTTTTTACAACGTCACTTAGACTAAATTCCTGTGTGGCTCCTAATAACCGTCGACAACTCACAATTTGGCTTTCTTGATAGATGAGAAAATCCAATTCACTGACTACTTCTTTTCTAAAAAATTCCCTCTCTGAATCTAACCAATTTGAATATAGAAAATAAACACTTAATTGGGAATCGCATTTAACAGCTTCAGCAAATACTTCATGAGTATATTTCGAAAATTCTGGCGCTAGGAGACTAGTTTCAAACCCCAACGGCTTTTTAAGATTTCCAACAATTAAAGGGACCATAAAATTTCTTATATCATCTCTTCCAGTGCCATCAAATAAAAGTCCAAGGACTTCTTGTTCAAAATTCTCCTGTTCTGTTTTTTCAACTTTAGGTAGAACATCTTCCAGATAAGATTCAGTAAGCTCAATAACTGAATTCGCCCAGCTCTTTATCCAATCTGTGATCAATTCTCGGGCAATAAGTCCCCTTAAACCTGGTTTCTCCATCTGAATACTAGCAACCTGATTGTCTGAAACAGATGGCCCCAAAGCTCGTTGTATTCTATTATCAGCTTCAAGGTCTGAAAGGATACCTCTTAGTCCAAATACCTTGTCCCACAATCTAATTTGTGCTAATACATAATTTATAATCGCTTGAGTGTTATAATCAAATTTTAGTTGAGTGAATGCACTCCTTAATGCTTCAACTTGCTTTAGTAATAATATTTTAAGGAAACTTGCCTTGTTGATTTTCTCATTGTGATTTAACAAGAGAGATTTCATTGATTCCTCTACAAGGTATATAGTTCCGCCATAAATAGTTTTTAATAAAGTATCGTTGGGATCAGTTGACTTTTCCAAGCTTATGAGCTCAGTAATAATTGTGTTGTAGTGCTGACTTGCTCGAACAAACCAATCAATTACAGTATTTTCGAGAGAAATTCGTTCCTCAATCTCTTGATCAAAAGTTTTTCTCTCGGACTCCTCTTTGACTTCCCTCCCTAATATTTTGTTGATAATGGCTTTACTTTCATCAAAAGCATAATTCAAGTAACTTTCCACATCATCTCGATTATTAAGAATTGGGTTTTCTGGTAATCTCACAAAGATTTCAAAAACCTCTACATCTCTCACATTCTCATCCACATAATATAATCCACTTAATGCATCCCTAAGACCTTCAAAGACTATTTCATTAATTTTTGATGATTTTCTCCCCAATGCAGTTACTACATTTTGATAATAACTTATCAATTCTCGAGATAAATCCTCCATTTCATTTTGCCAAACGCTTTTTACAGGTGATTCAATATATAATTCAAATCCTGATCTAAGAATTTTTTTTATCCAAACTTTGTTTAGTACTGACCGAATAATAGAAAAAGTCCGACTGAAGTATTTCTGCGCTTCTTCTGCATTAGAAAAATCTGGTGGTACCAAAGGAACATTATTCTTCAAGTTTTTAAAAATTACATCAGATTCAATTTTTTTCAAACTGAAACCAGAAGAACCTGAATATTTTGGACTTTCTTGGACTAGAAGGTTTAAGCGTTCTCGTACCGTTTGTTTTGAGGATGTTGAAAGTCCTTTACTTGCTATATCAAGTATGAATTCGTCATAAAATTTCTTTTGCCATAAATCATGATATAAACTTTCATAATATTTTTTTATATCAAGAATTTGATTTCCTATATCCTTTGATGCCCCACTGAGATTCATCATCTTGAAGGAATTAAGTAATGTCTTCTCTACCCCTCCTCTTCTCAGTCTGAGAATGTAAGAATATGCTAATTCCTTCGAAAAATGATTAATTGTTGATTCAAGGATATTTTTGTCTGATTTTTGAAACATCTCATAAAATGAAAGAAGTTGTCCTTCTTCTTCAATTTGTTTCAAAATTTCTTTCTGAATTTCTATTACTAAGTCAATAATTGTTATTTCTTCACCAATGGGTACGTTTTTCGACCATTCAGCTATCTTTATCCGTAGTAAAATCCCCAAGAAATTGTCAAATGTTTTTTCTAATCCCTTTGGGTGGAATTCTTTTCTTGGTGTTAACTTGTTAAGATTTGTTGTAAAATCATAATCATAGGTTTTCTTTACTTCAATGAAGTATGAATAGTCTTCAGGAGGATTAGATAAAATCGAATCTAATCCACCACTGAGATAACTAGTGAAAAAATTAGTAATTTCTTCATCAGTAAAGCTAACCTCCGCTACTCTATTGGCAATGCTAATAATTCTTCTTAATCCTAGAACTGCGCCAACATTTTGCGTAAAAGAACGATGAACAGCATCCATGATTTGGGAAACATTTCTTCCTCCTCCAAGAGAAATCTCGGGATATTCAAAAATTATGCCTAACTTCTCATAAACCTCTTTATACTTAATGAATTCTTCAAAAATTAACCTATAACACTTTGTCTCATCTTCTTTGTAAACATTCCAAATATAAGCTTTTGACGCTTCTTCGAGTAGTTCTCTTCCAGAAATATCTAACATTCTTTCAAAATGACTGAGGATCCTCTTTTCAAATTCTGGATAGAGAAATCTTTCGGTTTTAACACTTTTGAGAAGTTTTGTTATAAACGGAGAATCTTCCCCAGGGATTTTCTGAAGTTTATTTCTTGAAATTATGGTTTTATACTCCTCGGAAATCTCTGACGTCATCTCTTCTTGAGCTTGCGTGGTTTCATCTAGTGTCTCAATCTTTAATGCTTCTTCTACCAGATCGTGATTGCTGTTAATGAATGAAAATATCAATGAGGAAGTAATTTTTCCTTCAGTGAGTTCTGGATGTCCTTCCTCATAAACCCTCCAAAAACGTTGCTGAAATCCCTCCTCTTGAAACTTTTCTTCGTTTTCTTCAAACGCTCTGAAAACTGTCAATCTGCGGGAAACCATGCTCTGTGGTATTTCATCAAGCTTGAGGTGATCACAAATAGTCTTTAACAATCTAGCTTTCTCACTGTTCAATTGAGGTTTTCTCCTGCGGGATTACAAGTCCTGATTGCTATTTTCGTACTTTATCAATGTTAGAGGAGCGTAGATTTCGAAATTTTCATAACCTGAGTATTCATGAAGAAATGATTCTTGTTTGTTAGACCTATTAATTTTAGCTCATGCTTCCTTAAAAAAACATTTGTATTCTATTACCGACAAAATCACAATTTCCATGATTAATTCACAAAAGATTCAATGTTAGGCTTTGAAAATAAGAATAAAAACACAATCTCCTGTTTCAAGATTTTTCTAAGTCTTAGATAGCAGTTCTTTACTGGAAGATCTAAATCACATTTTAATCGAGTGAAAAAATCGGTCTGATTCCTCAATCTGACACTTCAATTCGCTTTTGTCATTTTCAGATATCTCTCAGACTGTGTCGCAGATTTGAGGGAGGGGAATGTATACCGTTATGTGACTAGGGATGATCCAAGATTATCGGAATCGTGACGCACTTCCTGACAATTTTATTTCTGCTGATGTGCGACGTCAGCAGCTGCGACAATGCCTTCGACTTGGTATAGCACACCTAGATGACCTATTAGTGCTACACCCAGGCAGTTTGGCTTTGATTCAGGGGGATTTACCAAACTCCATCCTACGCACATTCATTACCCAGCTCACGGTATCGCTACTGATAAGCAATCCTGGTGTAGATCTAGCCTTTGTTGATGGAGCGAATCTATTTCCGTACTTTGAGATCTCACTCGAAGCGAGGAAGCATGGTTTGGATCCACTTGGAATACTAGATAGGATTCAACTATCACGTGCGTTTAATTATCATCAAATGACTGAAATTCTTTTCACGAAGCTTCCTCGACTGATTGATACGAACCCCCGTATTCGCATTATTTTAGTACCTCAGATTTCGTCCCTTTACTTGTCAAAAGAAGCGCTCCAGTATCTGGAATACGACAAGTTAACGTCCACATCCTCCATTCTCGAGCTCACACAGGCAATTGGAAAGTTGAAGAGCCTTAGTCTGCAACATGACTTGGTAGGAATAACAACTGCGGAAAATGCGCCTCATTCAAACCACAAAGCGCTTGGAGGGACATTTCTGTCGCATTCTGCTACTGATGTCATTCGAGTGGCAGTAACTCCTGATAGTAATCGACAGAACTACGTACTTCTTTTTACTGTCCAAAAAGGCGGGCCAGTAGTCCAGGTTAAACTTTCGTACACAGCGGAAAGGGAAGAAAAGCATCAAGTACCCTTAACTCAATTCTGGTAATTCTTATGGGCCGAACTTTACCATCTTACCGTAGAATGCTTGAGAAAGAGCGTGCTCTCTGGCAGGCACATTATGCAAACCGTTTACGTGAACCATATCGGACCAGTTTTGCCGATCTTTGGTTGTTTGCCTTCCAGCTAGCAGATGCTGCGTCTGCAAACACACGGCCCATAATCTTTGATAACGTTGTGATGTCAATGCTAATCGGACAACACTCCGAAATACAGAAGTTGAAAGACGAACTGGCATGGTTAAGGAAGAAATTGATGCAAATCACAGGTAGTGACCACAAGAGGGAGATTTAGCTACTAATTGGAACTATTAATATGTCTCAGATCCGCGCATGGCTCCACGAAGTCGAAGCTGCCGATTGGGGGGTACGTACGTACTGGATCACTGAGAAAAAGGTCATTCAAGCCTTTTACCCCCTCACGGCTGAATTCTTTCTTGCGAAAACCGATGACTACACCGAAAAACAATTACTGAGTCATCCCCACATTGAAAAGATAGAAAAAGTGTCAAGATACCTTTCTATCCATGATCAGAAACCGTCATCGGTTTTTTGTATTCGAGTCAACCCTCGTCGAATCCGAGCTACTTATGAAGATTTACGTAAGTATTGGGGCGAATATCTCCACAATGCAGATTTGAGCTTGTGGCAGCAATTTTGCTTTCAGACAAAACTTTTCCCTTATGCTTATGCAGAAATCGATGTCATCAACGGACAGTTGAAGAACTGGCAGCTGCTTGAGTCCTATACTCAAATGGACTATCAACCAGTACCATTTCGTGTCCTCTGGTTCCAGCCCTTTTTTGAAGACTCGAATCTTTCTAGAGGAAAAATAACCAAAGTTTTGATACGTAGATCGGTGATTGATCAAGAGGAGGAGCCAATTGTCTTCGAAGAACAGACAGAAGCAGAAATCATACGTAATAGCATCCAGTATATTCAACGAGTGGATCCTGATCTTTTGTTCACGCGAGGAGGGGATACCTTTGTTCCGATTCTCGCAGAGCATTCTGTCCTGGCTGGGGCAGGACATCTACGTGTTGGTCGCGGCTCCCGTCCCTTGAGAAGTTATGTCCGACGCAAGGATGCAGGTAGTCGGGGTCACAGTTACATGTCGTATGGGCGTGTCTTTTACTCTCAACACGGGGTTTACTTTGATGGAGGACGTCATCACTACGATGTGGGGAATAGTTTTATGTGGAAAGACGGAAATATCGCAGGTATTCATGAACTAGTGCGTTTGGGCTGTAGTGATCCCCAGCGCATTGCTCGTGGTACCATAGGGACTACGTTGTCCGCCGTACAGATGCGAACCGCTTATTATCGAGACACACTGATCCCCGCACGAAAAGCGGATCCAGAATCATTCCGTCCAGCTTGGACCATAGAAACCGATGTAGGAGGGCTTGTGTTTTCACCCCGAGTTGGTTTCCATGCGAATGTGACGGAACTCGATTTTTTATCGATGTACCCGAATATCATGATTCATAGGAATGTTTCCCCTGAAACCGTCAACTGTACGTGCTGTGCAAACGATAAGAAGCAGGTTGTCCCCCTTACTAATTACCATATTTGCACGAAAAAACCTGGTATCATCAGCCTTTCTCTTAAAAACATTTTAAATCGACGCCAACACTACAAAGCTAAACGGAACCTGCATCCTGACTACGACCGCCGCCAGAAGGTGCTTAAATGGCTCCTTGTCTGCTGCTTTGGTTACCAAGGATATAGAAACGCACGTTTTGGGCGTATTGAGTCTCACGAGGTGATCTCCGCTTACAGTCGACATGGGTTAACTCTCACCCAACAAATTGCCTCACGTTATGGGTTGGAGGTTGTGGCTGGCATTGTGGATTCAGTTTGGGTGAAAGATCCCGAGGAAGAACCACTCTCACTAGATAAGGTGCGTGAATTACGTCAAGAAGTAGCTGACACTGTCAAACTGCCAGTCGATCATACCTGTGACTACTACTGGATCATCTTCTTACCCCGCCGCCATGAACTAGGGATAGGAGTACTAAATCGATATTATGGTCTGAAGACGGACGGAACATTTCGTATCCGGGGTATTGAAATCCGCCAGTCAAGCAGTCCTCCATTCATCAAAAAACTCCAAATGAATATGTTAAACATCTTAGCCAAGGCCAGATCAAGAGAACAATTTCAAATAGCTAGCCAACGGGCTGAGATGTTCATGAAAAAATGTAGCAAGGAACTGGAAACAGGAAATGTCCCTCTTGAAGAATTATTAATAACGATTCGTCCCTCACGTTCTCCTGAGGAATATGTCAATAACTCTCGACAAGCGATTGCTGCTAAACAGCTAGCTGCTTTAGGGCTAAATATTGAACCTGGGATGAAGATCCGTTATCTTATCCTAGATGCTCATGCAAAGGACTACAAGAAACGAGTGAAGGCAGAACAACTTTTAAGAGGAAACGAACAATATGATGTTGAGGAATATCAAAAATTAATGATCAGGGCTTACGAAAATTTAATCCCCCCTGAATTCAACAAAGAAAGCCCAACACTAGAATCGTTTTTGCCATTACATGCAGTCCAAGATATTTAGAATCTTTTTAGTTCCCGTTTCACTCTTCTCTCCTTCCGACTCGGTTCTTTGAGTTTGGTCAACGTTTCTTGAATTATAGATTCTAGCATTTGCAGGACACCATCACCTGATAGTGCATTAGTGTCAAACCGATTTCCCATCTCATTAAGTAATTCTTCAGCATTAGCTGTCCTATGAAGGGCAAACCTGATATCTTCTGTTGTAATTGGCAAATTCAACCCAAATTTACACCATTTATCGCGTACTCGTCTAAGGTGAGCTGATTCATCATCCTGTTGTTTTATCTTCCCTCCAACTGAGTATTGAACGGCTAGGGGCCTAGATTGGTATAGTACAGTGCGAAGGTCTTCCCATACTTGTTCCGCTTCTGTACTTTCTTCTTCCTTAACAGTGACTTTTTGGTTATAGACTAACTGAGCTGCAATCTCTCTACAAAGAGCTTTTGTGTTGACCTCACTCATTAAATCTGTTTTATAGGTACTATCAAATTCCCTGATAGCATTGTAGATTAATGCTTCTAAATCTGGGAATGCAACCTGATTGTCCGTGATTTCGGCTTTCACAAACTGTTCTTCTTTTTCTGCATCCATTAAAGATGGAAAGAAATATTCTCCTTTCCCATGGTTCATAATATCAGTAAATTCACTCATAATTGATTGAAGTGCCCCCTCTCGCCACTCTGTGTCTTGAATGTGCTTTTCTAGATCGATCTTATTTCCACAATAGACTATTCTGGATAAATTGGATTCATTCTCTGTTGTCATTATCCCAAGAACCCTTTTGATATGTTCAATGCTGTTATAGCAGGATAATTCTCTGGATTTATCGAAAACAACGATCAAATTGTCATCAGGGCCAGCCATCTTAGCCAAGACGTCCCTGAAATGATCGAAGATGTTCTGACCCCCCACATCATTTCCTATAAGTCTGATTTTGTATGTAGCGTCATTCCATGTAAAGGGAAAGACGTATTCAAAATCCTCGAGTCCTATTGTTTCTGTATCAAGACTGACCGTCCTAATATCCCACTTGATACTGCCATAACGGACAAAAAAGCCGCGTCTTTCAGCCCAGCTACGAAATGCTGGGGAGATTTCTCCTTCATCATCAGGGAGTTCTTGATTGAATTTTGATTGATCGGCCTTTACGGATAATGAATAGACTTTTTGCAGGTATTCTATTAATAATTGAGCAAGTATTATCAGTATTTGTGTTTTACCAGACATTCCATCTCCAATAAAAATCAATTTGACCACAGCGTCTTCCATGGCAGTCAAACTAATACGATCTGGGTGGAACCCGACCAAACTATGAATTTCGTTTACCACCTTATCTAACTCCTTGGCTAATTTTTTATACCCTTGAAATAATAAAAAAGATTTTCATTTAGTTTTTATCGGCCATTTTTTTTTAATTTTGTATTATGTGACAATAATAATAATTAAGTATGAAGTAAATGCAGTAAGTAATGCGCAGATTAATTTTTGATCTTCGAAATTCTCTAAATTACGGAAAGAGATTAAGCTTGAAAAAATTATAGTTGGAATTTAACAATGAATGAATCAAACTCAAATGATTCAGAAGATAAATTGACATTGAGAAAGCAATTGCAGGAAATAGCTCGAGAGAAGAAAATTCTGAAAGGAATACAAAAATACTACGAAAAACTAGGAACTTTTGACCCAAAAACAGGCGTATCCCGAATTGAATTCAAAACTTATCTTGATGACAATGGGTATTCTCAGGTACGGGAGAATTTTTTGGCAGAAATTAAATCAAAGATCCAAACACGGATATCAGAGCTTGATAGGGTTGTAACAACTAAATCTGATAAAATTAAACGTCAAGAGGAATTAGAAACACAGAAGTATATAGAAGAACGTATAAAAGTACGCCAGGAAGCTGAAAGCGAACCAAGTGAAACTGATCTTGGTAACTTAAAACAAATCTTATTCATTCCCTCGTGGCGAAGATTGATAGAGAAGGAGAATTTTAAGGGATTCTACCTAAATCAACCTGTGCATGAAATAATTCATGATAATGTCGTTTTATTACCTGATTTTGCAGTTACAGGATTAGAAGAAACCCGAGGGGAGGCTTTTATCCTGTTAACGGGAGTAGGTATCTATTATACACAGTTTCGATTACACCCAGGAGAAATAATTGATGCATACCGCGAAATTACTGGTATTGTGTTACCACTAGATATTTATGAGAAGAGTCAAGATCTCTCTGGATCAATTATTGATTCACAAGATCTTCTTATGACTGAATATATGACAACCATTCCTTTCTCATTGTTCAATGTAGAGCAAACAAAACAGATGTATCTTCGGGGGGTAGTGGCACGAAACATCTATCATCCATATAAGGAGTGTTTTGAAAGACTTTTGAAAGTTTGCCAAGATCCCAATAGTTTAAGAATGGAAGAAGGCCTGAAGGTTTTATCAGGAGGTTTGAACAGAAATATTCCTCTGTACACAAATGAGATCCTAATTGAAGAATCGATAGGAGATTATTCAAAATTGATAGCTGGAATCAAGAATATCCAACCAAAGCTCGAAAAAATTATCTCTGATCTTCAAATTCAAGGTTTGAAGAAACCAATTTTTCAAAAAATCCTACAAATTAAGAAAGATTTCGTAAATATAGGATACCCCCGACTTTTAGATTGGATGCCTTGAAAAACGTACTTAATAGAGATCCCAGTTAAAATCTATTTCATGGAGAAAGGCTTGAAACTCCAGATCTATACCTTCCAGATCTTTTGCAAAAAACTGGTATATTTGGTATTTGTCGTTTGTAGCTGGTTTAGTGATAGCTAAATCCTTAATTTTCTCGTATATTTCATCTACTTCAGTTGTTGTTCTAAAAAAGAAAGTTAATAGCCAACCATGGTTGGTTTCACCTCTTTCACAGAATCCAAACAAGAAATTATCATGTTTGAAAATAACACAGTCTTTTTGGTCTACCCAAATGGTTGCTCCAATTTTATCCATATATAATTCTTTTGTCTTCTTTAAGTCACTAGTTTTCAGGAATACGATCCCAGCCATTCTTCACACCTATTCATGTTTATACAAATAAGGTGTCATAATCTATCAGATTTTATATTATCCCTATTAAGCCATAAGTGCCTTCTCCTAAGATTTAGATCTTAGCAATGACTCTCAATAATGATACTCATTGAATGAACAGATATTTAACTAGTTTCATTTTGATTTCAGTGGTGAGAACGATTTTAAGGGCCAAGGGGAGAGACATTTGGAGTTTAACAATGTCAAGGTTGAATTTAAGTGGATGATTTCATCAGATTTTTGCATATTAGCGATAGTCACTTTGGTGTTCACTATGCTTTAAAACCAAGGAATTTGCTTCGTCGTGCTTATGGTGAGTTATTTTTTCAAAAAATAGCTGATGTTATTCAGAAAGCAATTTCAGATCATCAGATTGATTTCATTATTCATTCAGGGGATTTTTTCAATAGAAGTAAACCTCCTCCTGATGTTATCGATCGTGCAGTAAAGTCTTTTCGGCCTGCATTCCAAAAAGAAATTCCTATCTACATTCTTCCAGGAAACCATGAAAGAAGTAAACTTCCCCTAGGTCTTCTCCCCTTTTCTAATGGAAATATCAACTTATTTAAAAAGCCTTCGTCATTTATTTTCGAAAAAAATGGTATCATAATCAAATTAACTGGTTTTCCCTACATAAGAAAAAATGCGAGGAAAAAATTTAACTCGGTAGTCAAGAAAGCATGGTTTCAATGTAATGGTAAACATACTAAAAAACCAGACTATTCAATCTTAGTGGTTCATCAGCTAGTAGAAGGATCTTGTATCGAAAATTATACCTTCAGAAGAGGTCATAATGTCGTTTTGTTCCAACAGATTCCTCAAAGGTTTAATTACATAGCTTGTGGTCATGTTCATCGTTTCCAATTTCTTCGTAATACTAGAATGGATTCAATTCAATCAACTAATGAATTCTATTCAGTGAAACAGGATAATAATCAACATTCGTGGCAATTTAGAGATTTAACGTGTCAAAATTCGTCCCTCTTTCGAGGGCCTTTGATCTCATACGCTGGATCTCCCGAACGAGTATCCCTTGCTGAGAGAAAGGAACCTAAGGGGTATATCATTTGTCAATTACGGGCATCAAAACACGGAATTCAATCCATAGATTACCAATTTCATGAATTACCTGCTATTAAAATGGTGTATCTTGTTTGGGATTTATCTAAGACATCCATAGATAATTATGTTAAACAAACTCTTGCTACTCTATACAGAATCCATACAAACAGTACACACAATCAAAGAGAAAAAGGATTAACAGCTATTTTAAGAATAAAGATCAGAGGCAAAGGGAGTTATCCAAATGAAGATATCAAAAATCTTAGACAAGAAGCAGAGCGCTGTAATATCTATCTCACTTTTTCTTATAGATCAGCTTGAGAGAATTAGAATCCCCCTAGAAAGATTTGATGATTAAGATACCTCAAAAGGAATTATTAATAAAAAAAACCTGCTTAATTCATATGAAAGCTAAATGTATAAGTCTAAACGGTTGTGGATAATTCCTAATGTTAAGTACCTGGATTTACACCTTCAGAAGGATTCTCAAGCCTTAAGTAAAACCTTCGCAGTTTTTTTACATTTTTTTGTAGTGGAATTGGTATTAACGATGTATTTACTTCTATTCTTGAGAATAATTTATCACGATATACAGGAGTCTATAAAGAAATTCCAATCTTATTCTAATTGTGTCACGTCTTAAGTTATTTCTTCAGAGGTTAAGAAAATCAGAAAAGAAAATCGAAGAAGAAAAGGAGGAGGTTATAAAACCCGCTAGAGGTTGGAGGCGAGTGATGACAACTTTTCGGCTTTATTTTCCTCTCGGTATGTATCAACGTGGTTTAAATTGGCAATTAGACAACTCAAAATCCCTGACAACCAATGGTACAGATGCAAATGATCCCAGGTTAAACAGCAAAATTATCCGCATCCGTGAAAAATCCTTCCGTTCTCGTTTTAGTTATTTCAGCTCTCGTGCCATTTTACAAAGCGTAGGATTATCGATTGTTTTTACTGCCCCTATTTCCCTTCCATGGATTTTTAATGTTGTCATTCCATTTTCAATTGATTTATTACCTTTTGGCCTTTCCGAATTCATTCGCGATATAATTACTCAAATCTTAACTTTCTTAGCCCCACTTAATGTGATTGCCGATATCATAATGGTGATTTCAAACTTTTTTGGTACAGCTAATCCGATCTTCTTTTATGGTTCAACCCTTTTTTTCCTCCGCATGATAGGAATTACTGACAAGGAGGTTTTTGAGGGATTTGGCGACTCCACTACTAATGGTTCAATGATTGAGCTTATGGCAAATCATTATCAGTCAAAATTCGCCTTTATTCAGAATATTCTCGCCCCTCTTCTTCTTTTGGTTGCAGGGTCTATATCTTTTTTCCTTATCATTCGCTCAGCACGAAAAATAATCTTTGAAATTCAAACAGAGAAAGAACAGGAAATGAATATCAAAAATATTAAAAAAACCTTAATTAGTCATTATCTTGATGACGGATATGCTCAAGTAGAGTATATGGAGAATCGAATCGCCTCATCATCAAAATTAAAATGGTTGGCTCGTATTACGAAATATGGACCGATTGTATCTGTGGTATTACCTATTTTTCTCGCTATTTTGTTTATAGTTATCTGATTGTTTTTATAAATCTATGAAGAAGAAGAATAATCTCTGGTTTCTTGGCCGTTACTGAACCCACTGGAACTAAAGTGTTGCATTAGCTGAAATGCTACTTGGTATAAAATAATGTAAATGAACATTCAGAAAGGAGTTTTTTACTGTAATAGAGTATGTAAATATGTAATGCCTAGACCAGAAAGTACTAGATGTTCAAATGTTTTATACATATCAACCATATTGTCGGATTGGTATTCTATTGTCAATCCATCTATTCTTCTTATAGAAGGGAGTAAATCAGCTGCATCAGCGAAATGACTTGCCTGAAAGGTTACTCTTGTGACGATTGGTGACTCCATTATTAGAGGGGAAATCTTATTATTATTGAAAGATGATATTGCAGTTTGAGAAGCTGTTTTCAGGATTTTTTCAACTGCTTGCATACTTGGGCTTTTAGCAGCGGTTCGAGATAATGAATGTTTAAAGATTACTCTCTCTGTATTTGGAGAATATTTCTTTACATCATCCTCAAGCAATTGTGAGTCTCCTGCAACCAAAATTACTGGTACTCCAAATTCTCCTGCAGTAAAAGTATTCAACAAATATTCACTAGCTTCTACATCGTTGATAACTAATTTGTTTATAGTAGCACCACTATAAGTATGGTCAAATGTGGCATGAGCTGTTCCAAATTTCGAATGATACCCGAGAAATACTGCCACATCAGACCCCTTTATCCCTGCAACCATACTTGTGGGTCGGGGAAAGCCCCTTACAATATCAATATATGAAGGTAGTTTATCTACATGAATATTGACCATTGGACCGTGGCTATCAGCAAGGAGAATTTCCTCAAATCCATTATTATGTAATTCCTCCGCTGTAATTAGCGCTACTCGCGTAGCAATCTTTCTGGCTTCAGCATAGAGTGACCCTTTCAAAGATAAATGACCAGGAAGGACCACATGGGGTAATCCCTCCAGATCAAGCGAAATAAATGCTTTCATAAAAAATACTCCTTGGTAAACTTATAATAATCTGATATTCTAATGATATTAAGATTCCATTGGTAATCAGTCTTATACTCATATAATATAAAGAATTATCATAACTAAGTATCGGAATATTGAGGCGTAAGCAGTCCATAATAGAAAAAAAACAGGGTATGGATAAGAAATGAGTATTTCCATACCCAAAGACCGATTGGTTGCTCGGATTGTATTGACATTACCCCTAATCTTGAGAAGTTAGATCCAGAATAACGAAATTGATCAATTCATCAAAGTTATCAAAGGAACTCTCATAATAAACATCAGGTTGAGTTTTTAATTCCTCATTGGCATGGCCAGTGCCATCTAAACCTAGAGCAGAAGCTGTATTAATAACTAATTTACTATTAGGAAGAATAAAATCAAGAGGGCGAACAATGATTCCATCACCAGCACTAGAAGTTCCATAGATTGTAGCAAAATCGAATTCCCGACAAAAATTCGCAAAACCTTCAGCAGCAGAATACACCACATTGTCAATAAGAATAGAAATTTTACCATTGAAGTCAATTTGAATTTTTTCAGATGGTGTCATTGTTTGCCAGATTTTGTAGATATCGAAATCATCTTCTAATACTTCTGGAGGAAGATAAGAAAAGTCATCTTTATCCATTTCGACCGTTAACCATTTTTTATGTACATTAGTGACATAACTATCTGTTCGATACGCCATATATTGTTCATGAAGAATATTATCATGGATTAAGGGTCGGACAAGAAAATCTATCCAAATAGAATAGAATCCTCCATTATTTCCTCGAATATCAATAATTAGCTCATCATAGTCTTCAATCTCATGATAGAAGTTAACAACCTGTTGTTCATATTGACTTACTCGATCCCCAGAAAAAGAACCGACATACAAGTAAGCAATACTTTTATTAGGAAAAGTAGTGGTATTTACAAGGGAAGTGGGGTATTTATAAGGAGTACCACCCCAGTTTGAAACTAAACCAAACGAAACATCTGCTACATGATCGGTAGTATTTTTGATTGTAAAAACCGCATTTTCTCCAAAGTGGCGAGGATAAATACTCTGAACATACAACTTATTGCGATGGAAATCATAATCAATGTATGCTTTATCGTAAGCAGAAGTTATTGCATTATCTACCGGAACACCATTAACATGAGTAACAATGGTGTGATCACCAAACTGTTGTTCCCAAGATGAATTATAATCAAAGATTACATACTCACCTTTTTCATAAACAACAAGCAGATTGTATTTTTGTTGATATTTTTGACTGTTATACTGGTCATAAATTGAAGACCAATAAGAAGCTGCTGAGGTAACCTCTTCTGAGTAGATTTGGTTCACTGGATTCCAATCTTCGAAGAGTTCAGCATTTTGAATAACTTGATTAGGATCAACAATCCAACTGTGTCGATTTTGAAGGGCTTGTAGTGCATCAGCAATGACCGCAAAGAATTTTTGGTTATTATTTACATTTAAAATTCGATTTAGATAATTACCCTTAAGATCTAACCAATTGAATCCATGAGACCGATTTTTAACAGATAAAAAGGGATAATTCCCTTCAATAAACCTATAAAGAGATTCAAAGTCCTCGA
Source organism: Candidatus Hodarchaeota archaeon (assembly GCA_016840285.1). The sequence goes on from JAEOSR010000112.1 coordinate 47,853, forward strand.
GCCATTCCTCAGGACCGAGATCCTGAGCATCAATTGAATTGATTTTAATTGTAAAAGGTTGTTGAAAACTGGTTAAAAAGATACCTAAACCTACAATTATAATCAAAACACTTGTTCCAAGTATTACTGCTAGTTTTTTCTGAATCATAGAATCACCTAACTTAAAGATTAACCCTATTTACGAGAGGACATCTTATTTCGTACAATTATTGCCAAAATAAGAATACCGAGAAAACTGAATAGTAAATCAAAACTAGCTGTGTTAGCTTGATAATTAAGAGCAGAAAACTCTTCAACAGAAGCTTCATAACTCTGATGAGAATATTCTAACCAGCCAGAAGTCATATTATACTTTTTAACTGAATCAATTCCATTAATAGTTTGCTTTAAAGTAAATAAATCACCATTTACTCTACAACCAGAGTTCTCCTTGGCCACCTGCTCCCAATAAGCCCGGTCTTCTGTGGTTTTTTGTAGAAATATTCCAGTATCCAAGCGAGTCTTAGCTGTAACATTCTTATTGTAGGTAACTTGAATAAAAGCTGACTCATTCAAAGCAATTACTTCCACAGTAAGAGTAGACCCTTCCATCAGTACAACCTCTACAGTATTGTTATCAATGTCAATTATAGTTTTTTTAACAGTGGCAGGATCACCATTACCGTCAATATCTGCTTCCTCAAATAATTCAGAAACAGTATAGGTTTTCGAATCACCAACACAAACTTTCCATTCAAGATCCACAATAATATTAACAGCGGAAGCTTGAGAAAAAAGTGATAAGCTAATGAGGATACACATACAAGTAAAAAAAACGGTTTTCAACAGATTTTTGGAGGGGTAAATCAATTGCATCAATTTTCACCTTGTAATTTTTGTTGGGTATTATTCACGAGACTAATTCTCATGATTTGAGATTAGTTCTCAAATCCTTTATTAATATTTCGCACAAAGTGAGAATTATTCCCTCACTATGAAAACGAATATAAAGTTGTGGGAAAAGAGTTTTATTGGAGAGATTTAATATCTAATGACTGAACCTAACTCTAATTCTTCACAAAATAAACATAGAGATATTGTTGACTTTGAACCAGTAATCTTAAAGGTTATAGATGATAAAAAAACCTTAAATCTTCTATCTGACTTAAATTACTACGGAGTTATCACTGTATTAAGAAATGGAGCAATGACCGTTCAGGAAATCACAAAAGCTTACAACAATACTGCAGTGAAAATGTATAATATTAAAGAAAAATCTGATAAAACGATTTACCGTTATTTAAAGATCCTAAGTGCTAATGATATAGTCATTCATGCTGGACAAAGGATAAATCAAGAGAAAGGAACTTCAGAACGATTATACATGAGATCTGCACGCGTTTTCGAACGAAAAGATATTGAGTGGATGTCTGAAAAAGGTGAACTCTGGGCAGAGCAATTTGGAATTTTTATTAGTAATATGCTAGAAGGAGAATTCCAACCGAATAACAAATGTATTCAAGACTTCTTTGATAAGTGGGCTACTGCAAAAACAAATACTCTCGAGAATTTAGCTACGACCACCTCCAAAGATATAATGGCGGTAATAAATTCTAAAAATTGGAAAGATTTTGCAGAGTTTATTGATCGGGTATATCTATTCGGTACACTAATGAATCATCCAGAGTTATTAGATAATCTACGTAACTGTTTTACAAAAAAATAACCTGTGTTCAGATTTTGTTAAGAGTTTTAAGTGTGTTTATCATGTGTGCACTTCCCTCTCGTGTTCCTCCGTCAATTAGACAACTTTTTCCAGCTTTGAGTAGGTATGCTGTACCTATTCCTGATAAACCATACATTCCAATGTCAACTAAGTCGGTATTATCATTTAATTCAAATTTGAAATTTTGAACACACTCCATAATTAACCTAATTGAAGGGGTCTTTTCTAAAAAGATAATTCATCCAACAATTGGTCAAATTCCTCTTTGGATAATCCTACTGATTTTTCGATAAATTCCTCTTGTTTAGATTCAATTCTTTCTGCTGTTTTCCAAAAATCTAGTTGTTGCGAAATTTCGTGACTTAATACTTTGAGAGACGCCTTTAACTTCTTAATAGATGCATTTTTAAAAGTTATAGCAACTAACACATGTTCTTTTGTTACCCCGTAGAAGCACAGATTACTGTCAGGAAACTCTGATAAGCTGAATCCCAGTTTTCCCAGTTTTAATTCAGACATCCCGAGATAAAGAGCTGTAGAGATGGCAGCAAATCCCTCAAAATCTGAAAATTGACCTTCTTTAGATGCTGATGATATTACTAATCCTGTTGCGTCTGAAAGCATTATCTGCTTTACACCAGGAGTTAATCTCATGAATTTTACCAAAAGATCATTAACAGCATTATTGATATCCATAATCCTTCGTTTTGCATAATTCCTTAATATTCTTTTTTACTTATTTCAGTAAATCTTATTTTTTCCTCTTGGTGTTGGCAAATTCGGAGTAAAGGTTAATGACAACCATATCAAACATAGATCTTGCTGCTCAGAAGTACATTTCTAACCCTGAGATTGATGTAACTCTTGAGTTAGCTTTGAAGTTAAATCGTCCCATCCTAGTTGAAGGCCCTGCAGGAACAGGTAAAACAAGTGTTGCTATTTCTATGGCACAAGCATTAAATTGGAAGCTTTTCAGGATCCAATGTTATGAGGGGATTACTTTCGAAAGTGTCATTGGTGAGTTTGATTACAAGCGTCAGCTCCTCCACATTGAACTAGAGAGGCAAAAACATTCCTCATCGAGCCCAATGGATTTAGAGGACATCTTTTCAAAAAAATTTTTCATAGAACGGCCATTATTTCTCTCTTTTATCGAAAATGATCCCAATGTTCTATTGATAGATGAAATCGATAAATCCGATGAAGAATTTGAAGCCTTTCTCTTAGAATCTCTTGGGGAGCGCCAAATAACCATACCTGAACTAGGTACATTTCATTCAGGTAATGAAAACCAAATCGTAATATTAACTAGTAATTCTAGTCGGGATTTAAGCGAACCTCTACGCAGACGTTGTCTTTTCTTGTATATTGACTTTCCTCCCCCTGAACGTGAACGCCAAATCCTTGTGGCCCATACTGGGAAAAACTTTGATGATCCGTTACTTACGAGTATCACGGGAATTGTAAATCAAATCCGGCAATATGATCTTCGTAAAGTCCCTTCCATTGCTGAAACGATTGATTGGGCAAAAGCTTTGATACTTCTAGGGAAGGACCATATTGATGAACCAACCTTAAAAAGGACCATAACTGTCCTCCTGAAATACCAAGAAGATATAAACCGATTAGAAAGCCAATTGAAAGAGATCATCCGTCTAGGTACAATATAATGAGGTTCAGATGATGGGAGTGATTTTAGATTTCGTAGCATTATTGCGTTACCTTGGTTTACCTATCTCCCCAAATGAAACTATCACTGCTCAAAAAACATACCAGATCTTAGGGGCTCAAGAAAAAGAAATTTTACAATTTGGGTTGAAAACATCTATAGTGAAGAAACAAGAAGACTTTCACATTTTCGATATTGCTTTCAATTCCTATTTCAGTCATCAATCTGTCACTGCTTTTACAGATGAACCTGAATCATACGAGCGCGCAAAAGGCAGATTCATTGAGCGACTAGAAGGCTCCCATCGACAAGAAATTGGTATAATGTTACTAGAAAACCAAATAGATCAAGCAGTTCAAAAAGCAGAAAAAATAATGCCCCAAGAAGCAGCCACCTCCTCAGGACAATCAATAGTCGGTGGATTTATCAATCTCCAGAATAATCTTCGAAGAGCATTTCGATTAGCTTTTGGAGTCAGAGTGCCAATCCGCGATTTAACACCAAGTCAACGTCAAGACTTATCTTCAGAAACTATTCAAATGGGAACAAATCTCCAATTGTTCGAACAGGTGATTGTCAAAAGGCTTCAAACTCAGTTTCAAGAAGATATAGATGAACAAGAACGTTTAAAGCGAGAAAATCCAGCAGAAATCTCGTCTATAGACTCTTTTCTATATAAGGATCTTTCTTTCCTTTCAATATCTGTTGTGAATGTGAAGGAACAGCTCATTGAAATGGGTCGTATTCTCGCTTCCCGTGAAAGACGACGTCGAAAACGTGCAAGGTACGGAAAACTTGATTTCAGACGGACTTTTAGAAAAAATTTGGCTAATAATGGTGTTCCTATTGATTTAGTACAAAAGAAAAAAAGAATTCAAGATCCTGAAATAATCATTCTGAATGATGTCTCAGGATCTACTCGATGGGTAGCTGATTGGTTCTTTGTGATTACTTACGCAGCTCGAAGTGTATTTAAGAAAATAAGAATATTTGAATTTGATAATACAATGGTAGAAGTTTCTGCAGCTCTAGAACGGAAAACAATTGATCGTGCACTAGAAGAAAGAAGTCTATGTTGGGAAAATACACTCCGGCCGAGAAGAATTCATTCTGATTATCAAACCTCTCTGGAGGATTTTTTTCTTCTAACTGAATATCGACCGGTATCACGACGAACAACAGTGTTAGTCCTTGGTGATTGTCGAGATAATGAGGGAATGTGGAGTACCACGAGACCAATCAGTGCTAAATTGTTGGGGAAAATCGTACTACCTGCAAAAAGAGTTATCATCTTGAATCCAGAGGACGAATCTTTGTGGAATACTGGTGATTCAGTAGTTCAATACTACAAGGCTATAGGTACTGAAATATATCACATGGAGACTCTAAATGATTTAGTGAAATTTGTGTTTGAACTGAAGCAGAATTGAGATATTATCATGCAATTTTTGGATTTTTATGCTGTCATATCTTCAAACGAATAATAAAAATGATACTTCCTATAATAAATCCGAATATACAAATTGAATAGATTAGTATTCCTGGAAGAATTTCATACAACGGATTTCCAACTCCCAGAGGATAAATTAGATCCATTTCGCCATATAGTGGAGCATCAAGAATAATATGAGAGAAGGTCCCAAGAAAAGCACTGAGTAAAGAGCATTTTAAGGAGTACTCGGGAAGAGAGAAGGGTAGATCCAATTGAGAGTGCTCAATTAACTGCGGGAATACATATTTAAAACAAAACCAAGAGAATATCCCAGTAAGTAGGCCTAAAAAAAAGGCTCCTGTGAATGAATGTAGAGGGCCATGAAGAGGGAGCCCCATCCCTGGGAGAATATACCACGCGGTGATTCCTTCGATGTCTGGGATAACACTCCCAACGAAAAGGGCTACAGGGTCTAAAAAAATTAGTAACGCCTGAATCAATATACTGATACCCCAATGAAAAGGCGTAAAGGGCAAATTAATCCTCCATTTCACTTATTTCAGACAAAAAAATTAAAATTTAACTGGATTGTTAACTTAGCCTTGTAATACAAGATTAAAAGGAATAAAGTATTTCAAAGCATTTTAAATATAGAAATAAAGTATAGTCCAATCATCCTTTCAACATATTTAGATATAGAATAGTCTCTATTCCTCGGGAACCATAATTCTAAGAGTACTTTCATTGGATAAATCGGAGTTTTATTAGTGTCATACACACTAGCAGTTATCTCAGATATTCACGCGAATATAGAAGCATTGGAAGCTGTTTTAAGCGATATCCAACAGAATTTCCAACAGGTCACCGAGTATTTATGTCCAGGAGACCTTGTTGGGTATGGTCCGAACCCACGTGAAGTACTTGATAAAATAATTAGTGAGATTAAATTTACTGCAGTTACTAAAGGAAATCATGATCATGCAATCGGAGGGGGAGGCAGAGATATCGCGAAACTCGACAAATATATTGATAAGTTTAATAGATACGCTCAACAAGCCATTAAATGGCAAGCTCAAGTATTATCTCCCGAGGAAAAAACATTCTTGTATCAATTACCCAGCTCTCGAACAGTTTCACACAAAAACAAAGATATTAGCATTTCTATTATACATGGCTCCCCACAATATCCTCTGGATGAGTATATCAGGCCTGATACTCCTGCGCAAAAAGATCTCTTCCCATTTATGGAATTATTTGAAATTGGGGTATTATTATTAGGTCACACTCACATACCTTTTGTTGATAAGAGTAAATCAGCTGAAACAGGGTTAGAATTGTTAATGTGTAATCCTGGGAGTGTTGGCCAACCTCGTGATAGAGATCCACGAGCGAGTTACGCTGTTCTTGATTTAGAAAACTTTTCAGCAGAGATAATCAGAGTAGAATACGATATCGATCAAGTAGCAAAAAGAATAAATGCGGTTGGATTACCCGAATTTTTAAGTGAACGATTACATAAGGGAGCTTAGTTTGATATTGGTGCTTGGAAAATGACAATTCAAATCGAAGACGATGTATGGTGTTTTAAAATCATCATTGCAGGCGAGGCTTCTGTTGGTAAGACTACTCTAATTAACCAGTACATCGCTGGTAAGTTTTCTACCGAATATAAGGCTACAATTGGAGTTGATATTTTCACCAAAGAAGTAACAATGACAAAAGACGATAAGGATCATAGTGTAAAACTATTAGTCTGGGATGTGGCAGGTCAAATGTTATTTCGCAATTTTCGAAAAAAATTCTTTACAAATTCCCAAGGGGGATTTTTGGTATTTGATTTAACTGTACCTAACAGTTTAGATCGCCTCCATTCATGGATTGAAGATATTTATGAAGCTGTGAGTGATCCTATACCCTTATTCTTAATTGGAAATAAATTAGATTTGGAAGAACTTATTGCAGTTTCACCAGAAGAAGTAACTTCTTTTTTGGATCAGCATCCTAATATAGTGACAAATTTTAACACATCTGCGCTAAGTGGAGAAAATGTTGAAAATGCGTTCCTTAATTTAATTTCTCGGCTCATTTAATCATTAATCATCTAATTCTAACGTTTTAAAACGCTCAAGAGTACTTTTGGGGATACTTTTGTGGGAATATTCTTCCAAATTGACCAAGGCATATTCTTTCATACCTTTCTCCTTAATCATATCAACAATTGATTTTCTAGTCCATGATGAAGCCAAAGATCTGATCTCACGGATATGTGTTATTGTAAAACCCTGTTGTAGAAGAAAGTAAAAGATAGTAGCTTCCATGTGGACATCATAGGGATTCAAAGGAATCAAAGGAACAAAAATTGACTTCTCTTTTTCGTCATACATAGGTTTATTCACATATTTATCTGGAATAACAGTCACTAAATTATAGGTAACAACTTCATCGGGAGCTGTGGGGTTATTTTTAATTACAGGAATATGTTTACAATCTTTACGCGTTTTACGCCAAGGCCAACAGGAACATCCCCAGGTAACACCATCTAGAGCGAGTGATACAGTATAACTTTTTTCTGGATTAGTGACACTTAGGACTTTCCATTTTTTTATCCATTTCAATTTAGGTCGTTTCTCCATAATCCGACCTCTGTGGCACTCTAAAGCGGGTTAATTCATGATATCTACATTATTCAAATACAGATTAGAAAAGAACACATATGTTCACAACATATACTATATGAAAGACAAAAACTAATAAGCACCTTAATAATAGACAAAATGGATGTATTTTTTAAATAGGATAAAAAGGAAGAAAAATTACTTGTAGTTTATTTGTCAACTTTTTCTGAAAAAACTTCACAATCTTCATTACTTTTATAAAGAGGAGGGTGGATAGAAGCATAATTGTGTAATGGAATGTTAATATGAATTCGAGGTATGTTAGTTGAAATTTAAAATAATTTTGGCGGGAGATGGGGCTGTGGGAAAGACCTCGTTAATCAATCGCTTTGTTACTGGTTCTTTTACAGGAGATTATAAAGCCACAATTGGTGTTGCAATCAGTTCAAAGCACGTGATGGCTGAAGATCATGAAGTAAACTTACAGATATGGGATATCGCAGGACAGACTCTATTTAGACAATTCCGAAAGAAATTCTATACAAAGGCAAAAGGGGCGCTTTTAGTATTTGATTTAACAGTCCCAAAAAGCCTAGATAATCTTCACTCATGGATAGAGGATATTCAAGAGATTACCGGAGAGATTCCATTTGTATTAATTGGAAATAAGGCAGATTTAACTGAACTTCGTGCTATTTCTTCTGAAGAGATAAATGGATTCTTAAAAAGACAATCTGATGTAGCAGTATACTTAGATACCTCTGCACTAACAGGAGCGAATGTTGAGAGCGCTTTTATTGGATTAGTCACCCAAATAGGAGCAGATAATCATTAAATTTTCATTCGAATTAAATCTCAATGTTTAAAATGACATTTGTACATTAATTATTATGACCCCTTTCGCAATATTGCTTTAAACCTCTTTACATTTGGATTGTGTTTTTTAACATGAGAATAGATGATATTCTCGAAAATATACCTCCCCATATTAGGAACCAAGTTGAAGACCTCATAAAACAATATATTCAGGAAAGCAAACAGGTAGAACGACAATTAGGTAGAAGTGAGCAAAAATACCGAGATCTAATTAGCAATCTCTCAGATGTCGTTGTGGAGACTGATTTAGAGGGGAATTTTACTTTTGCCAGTCCACAGGCTGTAGATCTTCTTGGTTACCGACCAGAGGAAGTTATTGGAAGGAGTGGATTTGATTTTGTACATCCTGATGATCAAGTATGTGCTATGGAATCTATGGAGAAAGCTATGAGCGGAAGTCACGTTTTTAATTTTGAATACAGAGTAAAACATAAAGAAGGTCATTATGTTTGGCTTTCTGCTTCTGGCCGATTTGTAGGAGAAAATACAGAACGTAGATTAATTTTAGTAATTAAAGACATATCTGAACGAAAACAAGTAGAAGATACTCTAAGGAAGGAAGAACTGCAGTATCTTTCTATACTTGAATCAATGGGCGATGCTATACATGTTGTTAATCGTGATTTAAAATTTAAATTCTTGAATAGTACATTCAAAAGATGGAATAAGGAATTAGGACTTGAAACAGAAGTAATTGCTCATCGAATTGATGACATTTTTCCCTTCTTGTCCAAAAAAGTTATCGATGAATATCATCAAGTATTTACAACTAGAAAACCATTAATTACCGAAGAAAGTACCTGGATTAATGAAAAGGAGTTTATCACTGAAACCCGTAAAATTCCACTTCTTGATGGAAATGAAGTAATTCAAGTTGTCACTATTATCAGGGATATTACAGAACGAAAGTTGGCGGAAGAAGAGATAAAAAGGACTAAAAATGAACGAGAACGAATATTAAACTCTTTAATTGAACACGTAGTATATCAGAACACAGACCATCAAATTCTGTGGGCGAATCAAGCTGCTTGTGATTCAGTAGATGAAACACTTGACCAACTAATAGGAAAATTTTGTTATCAAGTGTGGAATAAAAGAAGTGAACCTTGTATAGACTGTCCTGTTGCTAAAGCACTTCAAGCAGAAAAACCACAGGAAAATGAAGTTACTACACCAGATGGGAGAGTGTGGTTTATCCAAGGGGTTCCAGTGTTTGGTACTAATGGTGAAATTACTGGGGCGGTAGAAACAACGTTAGAAATTACTGAGCGGAAAAGTGTTGAAGAAAGTTTACGCGAATCCAAAGAAAAATATCAAATGCTTGTAGAAAAGCTAAGAGAAGGGGTGTTATTAGAAGATACAGAAGGTATTATTTCCTTTGTTAACCCTCAAACAGTTAAAATGCTCGGTTATTCTGAAGACGACCTAATAGGTAGGCACTACAGCTTTCTTGTACCAGAAGAGGAGCTTGACAAAGTTACAACAGAAGCCTCTAAACGCCCGAAGGGAATAAGCAGTACTTATGAATCTAGCCTTATAACAAAAGAGAATAATCGAGTACCAGTTATTATTACAGCAACTTCTCTTTTTTCGATAGGTGGGAAATTTAATGGTGTTCTCTCAGTCTTTACAGATATCACTGAGCGTAAACTAGCCGAAGAAGCTTTGCGGGAATCTAAAGAAAAATATCAAATGTTAATAGAAAAGATGGAAGAAGCTGTTTTACTGGAGGATGCTGGTGGAAAAATTCGCTTTGTAAACCCTAAAATGACAAGCATGTTAGGTTATATTGAAGATGAACTCTTGGGCCAGCATTATACATTTGTGGTCCCACCAGAATTTTATGATCAAACTGATTCTGAAACAAAGAAACGTCCTCTTGGAGTCAGCAGCACTTATGAGAGTGCTGTTTTAGCGAAAGATGGTCGTTCTATACCCGTTCTCGTTTCTGCGTCTCCAATCTTTTCAATAACAGGGGAATTTGAAGGAGTTCTTTCGGTTGCTACGGACATTACTAAACGAAAACAAGCAAAGGAGGCGTTACAAAGGAGTGAGGAACGCTACCGAAAGTTAGTAGAGTTGTCTCCAGATGCTATTACTTTAACTGATCTCAATGCAAACATTATTATGGTCAACCAACAAACTGCTTCTCTCTATGGCTATGAAAAAGATGAGCTGATTGGAAAAAACTCCTTTGAGCTAGTAGCTCCCGATGACCAACAACGTGCTATAAATGGTTTACAAAATACCTTAAAGCTTGGAATCGTGAGAAATGATGAATATGAATTAGTAAAAAAAGATGGAAGCTTGTTTACAGCAGAAATAAATGTAGAATTTTTAACGGATGACGAAGGGAATCCAACTGGTTTTATAGCTGTAACAAGAGATATCACGGAGAGAATAAAAGCAAGAGAAGAAAGAATAAAGTTAGAAAAAATGCGAAGAGAGTTCATGGATCAAGCTGCTCATGAGTTAAGAACTCCTCTTACAATTATCAAGGGGTATACTGAATTTCTCCAAATGCGGGAAACCAATGAGGAGAATCATCGTATCTTAAACACAATTATGAATAATGTGATGCGTTTAGAAGAATTGGGAACCACTGTTAGTGATATTTATCGTATTGAGCGAGGAAAATTTGAAGTAATATTAGAAAAAATGGAATTTCATGTTTTCCTGAAGAATTTTCTTGATCCATACCTTGAATTATATGAAGGGCAATTTCATTTCAATGATGTCGGATTAAAGGATCAACTATTAATTAATGGTGATTCTAAGAGATTAAAAAACGTATTGAGTAATGTTCTAGATAATGCGATCAGAAATACTGCAATTGAAACCAGAGACATAACCTTGGATCTTGTAGTTACTCGAGACTTAGTTGAAATAGTGATAAAGGATAATGGTGCTGGGATAAAGCCTGAAAATCTAGAAAAAATATTTGAAAAATTCACATCTTTTCCAACAAAATATGATATAACAGGTACAGGTATTGGTCTTTACATTGCTCGAGAAATAGTTAATGCTCATAACGGATCAATAAGTGCCTATAGCGAAGGAGAAGATAAAGGAACAACGATTAGAATAAAACTTCCAAGAATAAACGGTTAATGCGAAGTAAATTGATTGATGATGAGATGTCAGATATGTGGTAAAGAACCTCCAATTTTAGCTTCTTCTTTACGGGTTTGCCCAGAATGCGTGAAAAAACATCCTGAAGAAGCAATTGAACATTCAAAATTGTGTCATAGTAAAAATCGTGAGGCCTGGCATCTTCCCCCTATTGTTCCTGTGAATAAGGAAGGACTTCAATGTCACCTTTGTTCAAATGAATGTAGCGTTGGTCTTGGAGAAAAGGGATATTGTGGGATCAGGGAAAACATTGATGGTCATTTTCGACCTATTGCTGGAAAGAATACTGCACTCTTACATACATACCTTGATCCCATTCCCACGAATTGTTGTAGTACATATTTCTGTCCAGCTGGAACTTCCTCAGGATTTCCTCGTTTTTCCAACGTTAAAGGGCCAGAATATGGTTATTATAATTTTGCTTGCTTCCTGTACGGGTGTAATTTTTCTTGTCTTGGTTGTCAGAATGACCAACATCGTGCATTAATGTCTGCAGAGAGATATACTTTTGAAAAATTTGTCTCTAAAATTCATGATAATCCTAAAATTTCCTGTATTTGCTGGTTTGGTGGATCCCCTGAACCGCAATTATCTTGGGCACTTCGAGCTAGTAAACGTGCTCTAGAAGCTGCATCTGCACGAATTCTTCGTGTCTGTTGGGAATGGAATGGTGCGGGGAATCCAAGAATCGTGCAAAATGCGGTAGCTCTGTCACTTAAAACAGGTGGTAATGCAAAGTTTGATCTGAAATATTTCTCTTCTTCCCTTTCTCAAGTGTTGAGCGGGGTATCCAACAATCAATCCTTTATTAATTTTGAGAACTGTTTCCAGAAATTTTATCATGAGAGGAAACAGAATCCAGTTTTAACCGCAACCACTTTATTAGTCCCTGCTTATGTTGATAAGGGAGAAGTGAGTAAAATTGCTCAATTCTTAGCTGAACTAGATAAATCTATCCCCTATTCTCTCTTAGTTTTCCACCCAGATTCCTTGTTAATGGATCTTCCTGTTACACCCCTTCAACAAGTCAAAGAATGTTTTAAGGCTGCCAAGGAACACCTTGATAATGTTCACATTGGTAATAGACATTTATTAGGGTGGGCTATCTAGTTTTCGGGTATAGTCCAAATAATTGCTTTTTTTTCTCTTGAAATTTGTTTCTTAACTAATCCTTGAGAATTAAGTTCCACTAAAGCCGATGGTATCCTATCAGCACATTCAGCGATTCCCAACGTTTCTGCCTCTTTAATTAGCTCTACAGTAGTTGCTTCTTTCATATCTTTTAAAAATTCAATGATCAACGTTTGTGTGGTATCTTGATCTTTCATTGACATTTCAAACACTGCTATATTCTTATTTTGTTCAAGTCATAATATCAAATATTTCTTGTAATGTTTCAATAAAAATAGTTACTTCTTCAACTGTGTTATAGAGATACCAGCTGGGTCTGAGCGTACCAACATCGAGATGTTTTTCATGATGAAAAGCGTGAGTGCAATGAAATCCAGAGCGTAGAAATATGTTGCTCATTTCATCCATTAATATCGCAACCTCATGTGGGTTTACTTGCCCTTTTAAATCAATAGCTGCTAATGATGCTCTCTTTTCAGGATCTTCTGGCCCAAGAATTTGTATTTTGTCTCCAAAAGACTCCTTTAAACCAGATATCATTGTACGAGAGAGTAATTTCTCATATGCCTCAATTTTATCCATACCAATGGAGGTTAGATACCGTACCGTTGCCCCTGATGCGATTGCTCCAGCATAATTCTGGAGGCCAGCTTCAAATTTTGCTGGAGGATTTAATAATTTAATTTCATGAGGATAATGGACATCAGAAACAGTTTCCCCGCCCAAGATTAAAGGTTCAATTTCCTCCAAAAGGTCATAACGTCCATAGAGAAAACCCATACCTGTAGGTCCACAGGCCTTATGCATTGACGCAGCGAAAAGATCTACTCCCATTTTTTGTACATCAATCGGCCTATGAGGAAAACTTTGGGCTGCATCAAGCTGTAAGATGCCGTCTTTCTCGTGTACAATTTTAGCGATCTCTTCTTCAGGAATATGGCCGGCAGTGACATTACTAGTATGGTTCAAACTTGCAAGAAAATTTCCTTCCTCACATTTTCCCACAATATCTGTGAATTCTTCAAGATCAAAATTACCTGTTAAAGGGATTTCCATGATTTCTAAATTTATTTTTCCAAGATTTTGTAACCGAACCCATTTTACCAGGTTGGAATTATGACTTTCAGATGTTGTAATAATGGTACCAACGCTTTTTCCATCTAACTTGAGGTTGCTTCCCAAGTTCAAAGCTTCTGTTGTATTCCGTACCCAAATGATTTCAGCTGGGTTTTTGGCGTTAATAAAATTAGCTAAGTCTTTTCGAGCATCATCATACAATCGTGTTGTTTTCAATGAAAAAGCATGAGGACTTCTTCCAGCACAAGCAGTATATTCGGTGTAATAGCTTACCAGCGCGTCGATAACCTGTTGAGGCTTAAGCGCCATACAAGCGGAATCCGCGTAAATAATTGGCTTCCCATCTTTGAGTTGATGAAGCGCTGGAAAATCCTTTCTTATTGTATTTACATTCAATCCCATTTTAGGAACCATCTGTCACACGTATAAGTCATTCGATCACTTTACTTGTATATGACTCTGTATATAGAACAATTCAGACCTTATTAGTTGATAGAACCTACATCTCCATTGGTTTTAAGTACTGTTAGCTAACAGTGTAAAAGGTTTAATTCTGAAGAAGCAAACCTGTATCGACTTCAGCAGTTTAACAGCTTTGATCAACTGAAACACGTTCGACTTGATTTGATTCGATATCATTATCATGAGGTTTAAAAATAAGACAAAAAGTAGTACATTTAGGAAATTCACATTATATTAGGGAATTAAGATAGCTAATCAGTTCCATAAGTTTATTTTTCTTGATTATGAGGGATAACAGTCTTTATTAACCTCTGGTCAATTAAAGACTATACTTGAGCAGATAGAAAATATTTTGGTTCTTACAATCGCGGTCCGTGGTGTTGAATTCCTAGAAGAGAGTATTGATCTCCTTGGGGAATATCTAGAGCTTACTCAAACTTACGAGAACTTTACTTTCTGTGTTGTTGCTGGACATCCAGCCTATAAAAATTCCATTGACACTCACATCTCTTCGATTAAAGCATTTGACACTGTTTTCAAACGAATTCGAGAAACAACCGATATTCCACTTTTCTTAGGAGCAGAGAACTTATCTTCTAACACCATTAATCAATTATGTGACAAATATATTCCAATTATCCCATTTTTACTTCATGGAGACAAGCGTGCTATCCAGAAAAATGGTATCAATTCAACATTTGCAGTTTATTCCCCAATAGCTCACACGATTTCTCATACCCAGGCCATTCAGGCTGTAATAAGTTATCTTCTTCGGAGAAAAACGACACAAAAGCTGTTAATTCGTGAGGGCCTTTCCTATTCGGAGATATCACCAGAGTGGGACAAATTATCCCAGCAAGTCAAACATATTCTCGAACATAGTTATGATCGATATGTCTTAAACTCCCGTAACCTTTGGAGAACCAAAATTTTTGCTAGACAAGGAGCCCAATTGATTGTTGGCCATCCAATAATTTCAAGAGATTTCATCGGCCTTACAAAAAGATTCAGATATGAGATTGAAAAAAAAGATGAAATTTAAAAGAATTAACTAGGTGATAACTTGGTCTATTTGCCACCGTTTATTCTCGATCACTTTCTGAGTCTTGATTGCGAGATGAGGAAGAGGAAAATCCGAATGATCTGGGAGGACTTCGCGCACAGCTTTAACACAAATAGCACGAGCCCATACTTCGGGTTTTTTAATAAAACGAGCTTTTTGGGTGGAAATGAATTCCCGTGAAATTCGAAGACAAGCTTGTTTGATCAGAAAAATCTTTTTCTTTGAATAATTATCGTTTAACTTAATTTCTTTATTCATAACTTGGACAACAGTAGAAACAAAAGCTGATTGATGAGTTTGAGCGCGAATTCGTGTCCATTGCTTACGTAACCTAGGATAAATTCGCAGTAATTTTAGTTTCCAAGTACGGACTTCATTTTTAGTTGTGGTTACATCAAAGAAGTGATTAATCTCGTCCAACGTGGAATCCAGAAGAGTTAACCCCCGAAAAGTGAGATAAAGTTCGATAAACCCTAAGTAGGAACAAATTCGGTCTTTGAAAGATTTAATTCCTAATAATGTTGAATCAGTATTCCGAAAGACTGAAGTAATTTCTAATAGCCATTTGAAAGGAAAGAATTCAGCTAACTGAGAAGCAACCCGCATATTAGTCTGTAAACGATCATCAAATTCGGTTTCTTCGTGAGTAATGCGATTATGTAACGTTGATAATCTTTGAAACTCTCTCTGAGGTGAATTGACAGGTAAAAGAGAACCTAAAAACCAAGTATCGATCTGTTCTTGAGATGTCTGATACTTCAAGTTTGAATTCTCAGAGTCAAACCAGAAATATTTATTCACTTGTTCATTAATAGGTCTCATTCACATTTCTCCAAAATTTATATATAATTTAAATATTCCAAATTAGGGTTCATATATACTGATGTTAGAATCTCATACTTAAAGGTTTCTATCTTTATATAGTCTTTTTAAATAATTGATATCTTTCAGAGGTCATACCCAAAACCTCGATAAACTTTTTAACCCAAATAATCCATAAGAATTGGTTTTAATTTAAATTAATGAAATAGCCAATCTATAGAGGTGTTGCAGCAAATGTTTTTTTATTAACGGTTTGGATTCCTCCTAACAAGGCTTTGGATGCAGCAAAAATATATCTTGAAGCGTTATCGTTTTCTTTGAGTATTTTAAATTAAATTTTGAGAATCTTTAATGTAGTGCGAATTCGATCTTTGTAGCTTAACCCGTGTATTTTGGTGTACTTTTATGTGGTTTTGCTTTTAGCAAGTATTCATTTAACCAAATAGCTCCTTGACTCGCTAAAGTCACAAAAATGGCTAATCCAACGAAGATAATCAAATCCGTAACAAGTAGGGGGGTCAAATTCACATCTCTAGGGAACGAATAGGCATAACGACGAGTTATTATTATCGAATCTCGGTCCGAATTTTGAGTGAAATCCCCCTCCAGGATTATTAAAGTGGGTAAACGACTCTCAAGATCCACAACTAAGTCCATTCTCCCCGCTAAGGATGTACGGTTCTCAATGTATCTTTGAGAGTCTTCTTGGACCGTCGCCTGAATCAAAATCTCTTCTTTAACCGTTCCATTAAGCCCTATAGCGTAATTTTTCCACTCAGTTATTGCTGTAAATGGCCATATCCAAATGAAACTTCCATTAACCAAATCTCCAGGGTCATCATCGTACTCAAAATGGTCATCGTTTAACAAGTGTTCGAAATGGGCACTAGGTGAATTTGTTATGTTAACAGTTATGTAATCGTGCCACAATATGCTCAAATTGCCTAAAATCCAGCATTGTGTTGCATAGCTCTCATTAATTTCAAAAAAGCTCGATTCAGGTGGATAATAACCTTTTAATGCCGATTGGACACCATATACCCAACTTGAATCAGGCTCCACATTTATGGCGGAAGCTTGAATCATAGGGAGACTTAATGATGTAAAAATAGTAAGAATGGCAAATGAAAAGCCTAAACTTTTCCTCCAATTAGAAGTAGAAGCCTTTCGAATCCTTTGAATTCCATTTATCATAAAAGAAAGGATAAAACCAACTATTGTGATTGACAGCAAAATATTCAGTTGACGAACCAACAAAGTAAGTGGTTGCAAATATTCAGACATGAAAAACGATTTCTGATGTGTTATATGGATTGCTGATGAATTGAACATTTCTTGTAGGTGACCAAAATCTTCAATTAAATAACTAAGTGAAAAAGGGATATAAAATGTGTAAAGGCTTAGAATGGCAAAAACAATAACTTTAACGAAATTACGACTATTCCTCCCGATACACCAGCTTAGTAAGCTAATCATGACAAATGTCAACATGATATAAACAGAAAGGAAGTAATTAGTTTCGGTCAAGTAATACGTTTCGTTTCCCAATTCACCAGATGTTTTTGATATAAAGAGTTCATATAACCATGGTATATAGTTTTCGATAACAATGGGTAACAATCCAAGAGTTAAACCGATTAACCATGCCGCAAACACTGTATTCCGTGATATATAGCTCTTGAATTTTTTCCAAAGTCGTAACGGGAAAGCCCAAAATGGGAGTTGGATATTTAGACTTTTTATATATTGTTGAGCAACTTCTTTTGGTTTATCCAATGTCCCAATATATTGACCAATTGATGAAGCTTTTTCTTGAGGAATCCCATTAATAACGCAATAATCGTGAAATTGATGCAATAATCCGTCTGCTAGCTCTTCTAAGTAATTTTCCCGTTCCACCTTTGGATAACCGAGTAGATGAAGTTCAATTTGCTCTAAATACTCTTCCAAACTTACACAATTCTGTTTCATCTTTTTTCCTCCTAAGTTGAATATTAAAAAGAATTCAATATGAAATTTAGCTGTTTCCAAGACTTCCTCGCTTTCTCAAGTTCGACCTTACCTAACTCAGTAATCCTATACCAACGACGTTGAGCACCAGGCCGATTTCCAGTCCGTTCTGCTTGTTTGTAGCTTTCAATGAGCTTTTGTTTTTTTTCTAATCGCTGTAAAAGCGTGTAAAGAGAACTTATTTTTACTTCAAATGACCCAAATCCCTTATTGATGAATTTTTCAGCCTCTTTCTTCACATTATACCCCCAAGTTGGTTCTTGCGCGATTATGTCTAATGTAAGGAAAATAACGAGGTTTGACAAAGCATCATGCACCCATTCAAAATCTGATATCATCAATATACCTCGCTTAACATATTACGTTCTACGATATATTAATATTTCGTAATGCGATATATTCTTCATGATTTCATTCAACTGAAAACAGAAAAAAAACTCTTAGATGATTTCTTCTTGGACAAACTCTTCCAAGTATAGATCTAGAAGGTAATGTATACTTAGCGACATTTAGATGGATTAATGGTTTTGATTGAAGAAAAAAATTTTTTAATATCTCATTCTAATGAATAGATTGGGTTCAGTAGCTCTAGGTTGAAGTCGAATAAAAGTAAAATTAGGTTCGTACTATTTATGGTAATCATTTTATTTTATGTTCATTGTTCCTGGTTAGGTTGATTGGGAATTGCTACCAAAAGCAATTTTCAAAACAAAGAAGTGGGATTTTTCTCACAATTCTCCCAAAATTTTCCGAATTCTGTCTTTAAGGGCCATTTTTTTCTGTATAATCTCTCTGATTTCTCGGGATATTGCATTTCTTGCTTCTATCTCTCGAGGAAGCGGCAATAGTACTTCCATTAATCTGTTTCCTAATGTGGAGATTGTTGACTGAATAAAAGTCTTCGCTTTTATTTGATCTTGCACAAGATCGGTATTAAGAGACCATAACAGTACAAATTCATCTAGATTATCTTTTTTTATTACTCTAATCTTCTTTAAATGGCTTTGAATAATGATTTGAGTATCTCTTTCTGTGATCATTGCAGTTTTTCCAATTAAGAATGTTCCATCACTTACTAATAGAATATCCCCCGCTCTAATATCTTGTTTGTCTTTATATAGCTCGTAAACTTCTCGAGCTACTTGTTTTTTCGGATCAATATTTATTTCCCAATTAATTAGGTCTGAAGTTCTGACAAAGGGAATTCCCCCTGTCCCATAGAATTTGGAACCAATTTCGTGACCACGAGTTATTTGTATCACTCCATCTTTTTGTAGGTCACTAATTTTCACCAATTGATACTTTCCCTCCTTATCTAGAGTTTGTAACCGTTGTATAATTTCAGGATTATAATACTCAGGAATTAGAATTTGGTTATCAATCTGAGAGCTTTTAAAGATGAATCCCAAATGTGATTGATCGTGTAAACGACCAGCAGTGAATTCTTTATAGTAGTTAATTATTTTCGGAAAATCATCATTGATGATTTTATTTTCATTAATATCCAATATATAATCCCCCTTCTTGTCTATTAAATAGAGTGTTTTCCCATTCTTATCATGGCCAACGTTTTTTGCAATAGCCATAAAGAAAGAATAATCCCCTTGGGGTTTAACTACTTTCTTTACAAACAGCAATGTTGTTTTTGTATGTGTGTGGGGGAGAAAAGTAAGATGCGAACAACTAATCAAAGCCAATATTTTCGCTCTCTGGTGTAAATACTGCAAAATATATCGGTCTGAGGGATTCCCAAAGATCCCGTCAGGTAGTACTATTCCCATACGACCCCCTGGTTTTAAAAATTCAAGACAACGTTCAATAAAAAGAATTTGTGGGGATTGTTTATCTTGAAGAATGGTTGATTTTGACCACAAACTATCCGTTTTTTTCTTCCATTTATAGCCTAGGTGGTAGTTTTGTAATATTTCTTGTGATTTAATGGGTATTTTTGCTCCAAATGGGGGATTGGTACACACAACATCAAAACTATTGAGTTTAATCGCCTTAGATGTTTCTGGACTCCATTTATTTGGGGGATGTAACGAGTTCTCACAAAAAATCGCGTTTCCCTTTAGACCTAGTATCGCCAAATACAAACGAGTAATTTTAGCTAGAAATTGGTCTTTATCAATACCGAAGACCCGTGTATTCGAATTTTGAATCCTATTTTGAGTTAATCCTAAGATTAAGAATCCACCTGTTCCACACGCTGGATCAAGGAATTGCTCTCCTTCCTTTAGATCGAGAATCTGGATCATTGTATGAACTACATTCTTGGGTGTGAAGAATTGACCTTTATTTCCTCTCAAAGATGGTCCTAGAAATACCTCAAAGGCATCTCCAATCGCATCACGACTAGCTTTTATGATACTAAGCTTTTCAATGCTCTCTACAATCGATGTTAATGTTGTTTCGTCAATAAGTAATCTATCTTGGTCATCAAACAGTGAAATATGCTGATCCTTGAGTTGGTTGAATAGCTGTGATATTCTTTCTAGTAAGCTACTACTATCAGGGTAATTTAATTGAAAAATGACTGGTTCATCGGGAGATCCATTTAATTCATCATTGATTTTACAAAACAATAAAAAGATAAGCTGTTCGGCAAGTCTTTCATCTCTAGTAGTACCAACGAAATTTCCAGCAAGTAGATTTCGCATATTCTTGAAAATTTGTTTTAAATCTTTAGCTTCTATCAAATCTTTTCGAGAGATAGTTGCACTTATATCTGTTGCCAGAACAGTTCTCACCCTAACAATTTATTCTGTTTTTTTAATATTCTAGTCATTAGTTTTTCATTCTAATGCAGTTCACATAAATTTTCTCACGAGTATAATATGGAAAAATATACATATAGTTTCTTAAAGTTCTATATATGAAGAATTATTAACATAATAAATTTCAAACGGCCTATCTGATTAATTACAACATGATCCCGATCTCCTTCCTCATGACCCCTTCCCATCCTGTGAGTAGGAAAAGACTTGATACTTGGCTTCAGTCATGCTATTAATTTCTCTAAAGACTATCCATCATATCTTTTTATAGCTGGTAAAATCTGATGCGTCCTGAAATGTTTACTTACCCTGTTGAAGTTACTAAACATGAGGACGGTGATTGGCCCTTTAGTCAAGATTGTGGCAAAATTGAAATCCTTCAGTGTCTTAATTCCTTTTTTGGCCATTCTACAATGCATGAAAATCTCTTCGAGTTTTATACAGTTAATCGTCCAGGTTTTGGAATAGATAGAGCTATTACAGTCTTATCCAATCCGAAAAATGAATATTATACCGTTAGAATATCCACAAAGCTCGAAAGAGAATCTTCTAAAGCTGTTTTTAATCCAGCAGCTTATAGTAAAGAACGAATCCAACAACTCTATATGGCTTTACGAGAACATTATCCAGCTACCTATTTTCTCAATACTAAACATCTACTCATTATTCTTCAACGTTTCGTTTTTTATCCTGTGTGTCAGTTCGTGAATCTTCATGAAATGATTGGTTTATTAGAGATAATCTGGTATGCGTCCAAAGCTCGGATACTTCTTGACTACAATCAGAATCATTGGTTGGTCTCGGAGAACGGACATCTATTTTATGTTGATAGCGATTTTATGGGTCATATATTACCTGATCGTCATATAGCACTCTCTGAAAATTTCAATCAATCAATGGTGTTCATTAATTCTGATAATTGTAATATTTTGGCTCAAGTTTTACCTATTTTCGCAACTCGTGGAGAGGATTATTCCCAGTTTTTAGAAGAATTTTTTACGGTATTACGGAATTATCTAGAGAGTTGGAAAGCAGTAAAAAATGTCTCAGCTCTTATTCAACGAAAGCTAAAATGTTTAACCAATATTGTTAACGATTTTTGGATTAGCTAAAATCGATTGGTGGGTGAATGATCCAATATCTCCTTATAACGGGGAAACCTGGTGTAGGGAAAACAACACTTATCAAAAAAATTGTTACAGAAATAAGAAAAAGAAAACCGAGTTGGGATATTTCGGGTTTTTATACGAATGAAATTCGTCTTAATGGATTAAGAATTGGATTTAATATCTATACGTTTGATGGTCAGCAAGGGATTCTTGCTAGATCAAATGAGCCTCAATTTAAGTCTAAATTTCATGTTGGAAAATATTCTGTTTTTTTAACTGATTTGGAAGATCTTGTTGTTCCTCTGTTATACGAATCCTCAGATCTTCTGATAATCGATGAACTCGGAAAAATGGAATTATTTTCATCTAAATTTCGAAAAGCAGTCATAAATGCTTTTGATAATCAATCAAGAATACTCGCGACACTTCCATATTATGAAAATCCTTTTCTTCTCTCAATTAAAAGTCGGCTTAACATTCAGGTATGGGAATTAACTCGTACAAATCGTGTACAAATATTTAAAGAAGTTATTCAAGGCATTCTTACTACCCTAGGTACCCCAAAATATGAAAAATAGAATTATGTTTGCGCCATAGATAAATGATATTCGATGCGTTGAATCAAATCTTCGTTACTCCATGGTTTTAAGATGTAATCTATAGCTCCACATTCATAACCTCGTTTAATATCGTCTGGAAATGTGAGAGCAGACATGATAATGACTGGTATGTGTTGATATCTTGCGGCATTCTTAATTTCGTGACAGAATGTAAACCCATCTGTTCCTGGCATTTTAACATCTAATAATATTAAATCAGGTAATGCGATTCCTGATTCTAGGATTTCAAGCGCGTCCTTAGCTGTAAATGCTTTTTCAATCAAGTGGTTTTTTCTGGTTAAGAGGATTTCTAGTAGTTCTACGGCGTCTTTTTCATCATCAATAATGAGAATCCGTGAAACCTGTTCCTTTGATGTCTCGTTTGGTGTATTGCTGGTTTTCAACAGCGAAGCTTCCTAAGATTATTTTCGTGTTTTAAAGCTATTTTAGCCTTTATTCTCCAAATTATTTTATATCTTACTCATATTATGTTGGTATACAATTACTCTACTGCTTTTCAGATAACGGTATTATTAGGCAATATTAGAGTAGTACTGAAGATAATACTTGTGAATGCTACAATATGACTTTAAAGTAATTCTGTTCGGGTTTATTGAGTGTTTAGTTTCATTAAAGTGACTTATAATATATAAGAGTTCCGATAACTACTAATCATTTATTTTCGATTATCCAGATAATTTTCTAAATTAATTAATCAAGCTTTGCTTATAATTCCTGGATTTTTTATTTTTTTTTCCTTAGATAAAGTATGTACCACTTTTTATGACCTGAATTCTTAGCTAAAGTGTACTATTTACAGATTTTAAAGTTAATGATATAGATTTTAAGTACTCAGAGTGTAAACTACTCTCATGAATGAAGTTTATTGTCTTAGAATGCTCATATTACAGATATATTACACCAGTTTGAGTAAAACCGAAACTACGAATAAAATTGTAACTTATTTTGTTTTCATGATACACTTCACAAAGTAATTCCATGACGTTGTTCTCAGCAAAATATTTTGCAGCTCTAGCAGCTAACAAAAATGCAATTCGTTTTCGACGATAACGAGGATCCACTCCAATCCCAGCAATAACACCTTGGTTTCCTATTTTCATTCCTTGTTTAATTAATGGCTCTATGACTAAAAAGACAAAGCCAACTATCCGTCCATACAGTTCTGCGACAAAAGTAGACTCTGGTTTGAAGTGTTGTACATCTTCTAAAGTTAAAGAACGGTAGGGATCTGGAGCTGTAATGAAAGCTCTGTTGTAACACCGAATGAATTTTTCAGCATCTATTTTTTGTTGAAAATTTCTTATTTTCACATTTTTATGTGGAGTTTCGTTCTCTTCCTCTTCTTGTTCTTCTATATGTTTTATTACATCTAGAGCTTGATCCCAGCTCATTTTCATTACTATAAATTTGTGCTTTCCCTCTCGGGTATCTTTTTCTTTCTTTTCTTCGTGTTTCTTTTTTTTCCTAAAAAATAGTCTTCTGAGCTTGACCGATTCTCGTTCGGATGTATCTGATTCACTTAACATCTTTGAACACCAATTTTTCTTAGAATATTCTCCTTATTAGGAAAGATCTGGTTTTTTCCTTAAACTTAAGAATAATACTAATAATATTTTCCTCTCTTAACTATTTTTAAATGGATCTAGTTACACCTAACCATAGAGAAATCATTGACGCTCACGTTCATCCAATCCAATCATTAACATCTGCTGAATTTCTTATAAAGGAGATGGATAAAGCAAACGTTTCAAAAGCAGTATTATTGGCCTTAGATTTAGATCCGAATGTTTTAGATACAAACTTATCCCTTAGAGACGAAATAGTATATGATTTCCTATCTTATTCACTTTTTATCGATCCCTACCGTCTTCTTGATGCCATGAAAACCATTTTACGTGCCGGAAATACGCCAAACGAACGAGTTGCGGATATTGTTCAGCAGCATCCTGATCGATTTATTGGATTTGGTTCAGTAAACCCCTCAAAAGAGAGTAACTACGTGAAAGAAAAGTTGCAGGAAATTCTTGAGCTGGGCCTCCAAGGGATAAAACTCATTCCTACTCTGCAATTTTTCAATCCAAAAAGGAATAAAAATCTAAAAACTATATTTAAATTTGCCAAACGCCAAAATTGGCCAATATTAATTCACCTTGGCCGAGACCCAGGCCCTTGGGAAATCCACACATTACGATGCGTTGAAAAAGGTCATCCAAAGTTCTGGGCTAAAGTTGTTAAGAAATTTTCCAAGAATACGATCATCTTTGCTCATCTAGGTGGTTATGGAGAAACCAATGATGAATCGTGGTTAAATGAAGTACTTAAATTAAGTACGAAAAACACTAACATCTTTCTTGATACTTCTGCTGTCCCCTATCATTTAGAGGATCCTAGAGTTGTAGAAAGTATTCGTGAAACATGTGGGTTTGAGAAGATTTTATTCGGTACTGATACTCCTGTAGTTCTTGGAACCTCAATGGAACATTCACAACAGATTATTGAAAAGAACTCTCTATTGACAAAAGAAGAAAAATCGCTAATTTTCTCTAAAAATGCAAAAAAACTCTTCAATCTTTAATTAGATAAGTGTGTGAATGACGAAGGACGGTTCTTTGTGTTAAAAGTCTGTGTTTTAGCATCATCAAGCAAGGGAAATGCCACTTTTGTTCGTATAGCTAATGATTGCTTTCTTATTGATGCTGGAATCAGTGCTAGAAGAATTAATAAAACTCTTCAAGAAATTGGAGAGAAGACCACGCATTTAAACGGTGTTATTCTTACCCATGAGCACCACGATCATATTACAGGCATTAAAACCCTGTCACGAAAGTATGGTCTAAGGTTTTTTTCAACTTTTGATACATATCAACGCATACGAAAAAAAGTGGGGAGTTTTGATGCAGATTTTATTGAGGTGGGAGAGGATTTTCGGTTAGGAGAAGAAGCAATTATTACTCCTTATGAAATTCAACACGACTCTGCTGATCCTGTTGCATTCCTTATTAAATCTCGAGATGGTATTCCATTAGTAGGGTACTTGAATGATTGTGGCAGAACAACACCCTTCTTGATCGATGGATTTAGAAATGTCAAAGTCTTGATAATAGAAGCCAATCATTCTTTTGATCTTCTTCTTCGTAGTTCTTATCCGTACTTTTTGAAGCAGCGAATCTTAAGTTCTAAGGGACATTTATCTAATTGGAGCGCTGCCGAGTTCATTAATGCAACGATACCTCAAATCGCTGTCCTTTCCCATCGCTCTGAAGAAAATAATACTCCTGAAGTTTCATTAGCGGAAATTGAACCATTATTGACTTATAAAAATGAAATAGCAAAACCTTTCTTAGTGATTGTACCAACTAACGCACGCAGTGCAATAATTAAGACGTTAAAATGATCGTGGAACCGTAAAACTAGATTAAATCAAGGTTCAAAGGAGGGCTGTTGCATGTACATCTTTTTAATTGATACTAACTCCCCATTAGTGAGAGTTAAGATTCCTAATTTCTCTGCAAGCTCTCTAGCTGTTGCTGAAAATTGGTTTGCACATACCATCACCTTTGTCAAACCAGTGTTTACTTGTAACCTTTCAGCTTCTAATATGACATTATAACCACATGATCTAGACCAATCTTTTACGATTACGCCTATCCTTCCACCTATATCGACATTTTTATCTTTTGATCGATGTACCAAATAAGAGAACTGAAATTCTCTGTCATTCTTTCCCCGTAATGTTACATTTGAATCAAAATCAAACTGTCTGAACCGTAAAAAATCTTTCACTAAATTATTTAACTCTAGTTCCATTTCCAACCTACCACAGTTCCAGCCTATAGTCCTGCAAATTTAACGCATTTATACTTAAAAAACTTTACTAAGGGTATTAACTAGAGTAGTACCCCTTCAATCCAATCCACTTTTTAAAGGCACGAAAAAGTACTTATCCTCTATTGAATACTTACCTTTTTTTGTCGGTTAAATTTTTTTTTTATTCGTATTAATGTTGAGATTCTTAATTCGATCATTATTAACTCAAGTTTTAGTTTCTAGTTTTATAGAATTGATCGAATAGGAATCTACAAGCTTTACAATTATATTTTGAATGGTTGTTTGATTGCTATTAAACCCATTTTTCTAAATGGTTTAGATTTGTTGTAATTTAATATTTTTCAAAGAATTTCCATCAGAAAAATAAAAAGATAAGAATATATGGTAGAAAAGAATTCTTAATTACTTGACTCTTTGCATTAACTTTTTTAGTTATTATAGGAGAAGAGTTCTATAAAGTTAAAATCCAGTCTTTGGTCCTCGAATAAAAGCCATGGTTCGTACACCTTCCAACACAGACTATAAGATAGGATCATCAGCGGAGTAACTAATTGTAATGTCAGAAAATCAAAAACAAAGTATTTTACTAGGCTTTGATCAAAAAGAATGTTGGCAGATCTTGAAAAAGACTGGCATTCCACGAGTATCAAAGGATAGTGTCATAGCCCTAAATAATCTCTTGACACGTAGGGCCCGAGAAATCGCTACTAAAGCAGTTACGCTGGCTGCAGAAAAAGACAGGGATGAAATTCAAGAAGAAGATATCACTCAAGCTGTAAGAATGGCGGGGGTTCCCACATATGAGGTTGCGAGGGAAGCACCAGTAGTACATTATGCTTGGTTTATTAGCTCTGGGGGAACTTGTCTCTTAAGCCGCGCATATTCAGGATTAGAGTTTCCTGATACAATATTTTCTGGATTATTAACAGGAATTTTAGATTTAATGTCAGAAGTAACCGGCCGAATGATTGAAAAATTCTCTACTGATGATTTAACCATTCATATTCGACGAGTAGGAGAGATTACTGTTGCAGTTATCTGTGATAGTGAACAAAGTGATCCTATTGATGAATTAACTGATTTATTGGCCCTAAGATTCGCTGATGTTTTTGATGTAGAGATTCAACAGGAGATTGTTGACACAAGCATCTTCGATGACTTTGCTCCTGTTCTAGATGCATTGGTCGCTGGAGTAGGATTAAAAATCCCCAAAGAAAGCTTGAAAATTATCAAATCAAGTGCGAGTCTTACTGATAAACAGTTAGAGGAGACTGTTGATGCAGCAGCACTACGAGAAGAGATGAGGCGAGCACAAGAGACGATTCAAGATCTTGCTTTATTTAAAAGAGAGGATAAATCATCTGAAATGGAATCCTTATTTTATGAATCACCAGATGTTACAGAAATAAAAGCTGTTCTCCGACAAGCAACCCAGGATATTCGTGAGGAGTTTCCCAATGGAAATGAGGATATGAAACCTGAAGATATCAAAATCGAAGATGTTTCCCAAGAAGAAGTCTTGAAAGAAATCTCAAAGGATTTTCCAGAAATTAGTCCTCAAAAGTTAGCTTCACCCGAAACGAAAAAATCCCCCTCAAAACCAACAAAAAAATCTAAGAAAAAACCAAGAAAAAGAAAACGTAGAAGAAAATAACTATTTTAATGGCATCTTATAGCTTATCAATTTAAAAAAATAAAAAAAGGGGGGGGATTAAAACCCGTTTCTGATCTATTTCTGAGATTTTTTACGTTTGCTTAGCCATAATATGAGAACCGCGGCAGTTGCAAATCCAATAAGGTCGAATGATGCTGATTTTTTCTCTGTTGACGTTGCTGCTGTAGTTGAAGTGGTAGTCTCTTTAACAGTGTCAGTGAAAGTAAATACTGCGTCCGATGTATCACTAGCCTCGAGCTTTCTATCAGTTACGGTAACCTTTACCAGATATTGGCTGCCAGGAGTAAATTCTTCGTCTATTGGGTCCCATTCAAAGGATGAGATATCTCTTCTATTACGTACAATGCGTTCCCAAGTCTGTCCTGCGTCACTACTAATCTCCACAGTATATAGAAGAATGTCCTCAACGTTAGGATCGCTAGCTTCCCACGTGATAGTAACTGGTTCAGGGCCAACAGTTTCTCCGCCATTTGGATAGGTTACTTTAACGGTTGGTGGGAACAAATTGGTGATATTTACATCACTTACTCTATATTCTGCGAATGGTAGCCAATCAAGTGATGTTCCGGTGTATCCTTTAACTACAATCTCGAACTCACCGTTTTTACCGAGACCATGACTATCAACAGTTGCAGCCATCCCAGCCGTTCTTTGTGAAACACCTAACGATGCCTTACCTGTGATTATGAATGGAAGGCCGCCTGGCCAATCACCCCAGACGTAAAAGGGTGATTCATCGATACCCCAATAATCCACACCAATGAGATAAGTACCACTTTCAGCAGCAACATAACTAATGTGTTCTATACTTCCTTCGTTCGTACTTTCTGCTATAATTGATCCACTCGGGGAAACTAATAACAGCTCCAAATCATGAGGAGGATCCCCAGGTATGCCTGGGGGGTCAGGAACGGTCATATCCAATACGATACGCTGACCAGCCTCAATATTAGGCCAAGAATGCGTCCATTCTATTTCCTCAGCTGTACTAGGAGTTGCCTCTGATCCATATACGGCTATCTCTTCAGTCATTAGACCTTCTAGCCTAATTGTACCAACTTTTTCGACACTGATCTCGGTATCACGGATTAAGATACTCGGGAATCCTGGCAAGGACCATGAATCGAAAGTACCACTAAACTGAGCATGGGGTCCTTCCCAACTACTGCCACTAGTAACTATTGCATTATCATCTACAGCTCTAATCGTCGCCGTAGGTGCGTTAGACATGAGTCCGTCTAGTGCATCATGACTAACATTTGCATATGGAGCAGGAGGGTACCCGCCGATTAAGGAAGGATCTGAACTATTATCGATAGTTTGGAGGCCAGCTTCACGAAAACTGGTCAGAGTGGAGTTGCGGACAGCGTTAACAGTGACTGTGAAATTTTCAGAAGCCGACATTGAACCATATTCGATAGTATGTAAAGCGATACCAAGATATCCTAGATGACCTGCGGAAGCTGTGGAATTATCGTTGTACCAGTCGTCTGAAACTGTTTTATTCCAATCCCAAAAACCACTTACATCCCATGTAAAATCAGTAAGCAATACATTCTGACGTTCCCAAGTTGGTGTCCCATCAGTCCTACCTGTATTATCGAAATTCTCTGATAAAGACTGTGTTGCGCTATAAGGACCAAAGTAAGCCATACTGCCATAGCCACTCATAAACACATGTACGTCAATCACTGTTTCTGGATCAGTCCAAGTGACATTTGTCATTACCCATGTTGTAAAGTCATCAGTCCCGTTATTCAGGAAGTAATCAATATCCACATAATAGAATCGCCAATCACCACTAATTGGAGTTTGTCCATACCAATTGACAGCACCGTACGTTGCACCGTTATCATATGCACGTCCATCAGATCCACCCCAGGATAACGTTAGATCAGGAGGAGCTATTCCATCGACTCTAACACATACAGGGGTGAGTCCAGCTATTTTATCATCTTTAGTCCATTCAAGAAAACCACCGTACATCCCAGGAGTTGCAGAGTCGTCAACAGTAACAGTCACATCCCATGTAACATCTGAATCATGTGTCACATCGACATCAATGGGAATATTTTGCCATGGAACCCTTTGAAAGAGGCGGATGGTGACTATAACATCGAGAGAATCCCATCGATCGTTCTCATATCCTACATCACGATAATAGATAGTAGGCCCTTTCCCATTAGGACCAGTCTTATAGAATGCGTCCCCAGGTTTTCCAACATGTAACTGATGATTATTTCCACAAGTTGTGTCACTCTGAACTCGGCGTACTTCGCCATTGGCCTCTGGTGCAAGATCGATTCTCCCATTGCCATTTGAATCATTCCAATCATGTAAGAATACATAATTACTGTCATCGACGGAGCTATAGACATCTTCAAAATTACTCTTGGGGTACGTGAGATATATCACAGCGTAGTCACATGTGTCCCATTGATTCATAAATGCAGAATCGAATTGGTCCTCCAAGGCCCACGTGGTATTCTCCGAGGTTGAATGTAGAACACTAGTAGACTCATTCCAGAAAACTAGCTCATATGCAGCAACAGAATCAGCAGTAATTCCTGCTGACAAGACGACTGTGGCAGCTATCTCTGTTACCTGTGATTTACCTGGGAATAAACTTCCAGTAAATATACTGTTATCAATCATAGTCATTCCAAGATCAGATGGGTGATTTTGTCGTCTGGTTGATGGATCTTGTTCAGGGGAGAAAGGATCTCCAGCTTCATATAATCCTGTATAGTATCCTAGCCATCCACTTGCCCGATCATCTTGAGTAGCAACGCGATCAAAGGTTGCTGTACTACCAAACATTAGAAGAGGATCTGTTCCGTCTGTTTCATTACCAAACATTGCATTTACAGCCCGCCATGCATCAACACGGCCAGCTCCTTGACGGAAAGGATCATATCCTAAGTCGATAGCTGTTGATTCCATAACAGATTTTATAGATCCAGCAACATCTGAATTGGGGATCCAACCTGCATCAGAGCCAGCTTGAAACATCAAAGCAGCAACACCCGCTGCTACAGGGCAGGCTAGACTTGTACCACCGAAGGTCCCAACAGCATTTGAACCATTTCCTTGTCCATGATCCAGTGCGTCGACAGTGAATGTATATGCTCCGAGGGCTACCACGTTTGGTTTTGGAACACCTGATGGCATAGGCCCACCTGTGGACCATGTAATCACTTGATCTGTCCCTTGTTCCCAATAGCTATTGTTATCATATACATCCTCGAAGATATGAAAACTTGTACTTGCTCCAACTGTTAGAGCACCAGCACTGCTTGGGGTGAATCCTGTACCATACCCTGGTCCATCATTTCCAGCAGCCATCAAAATTAGTGTACTATTCCAAGAGCTTAGGTAATCGATGTACCAACTCCACCAATCGTAACCCCAGACAAAATCATTGATTTCAAATCCAACCCAACCCCACGAGTTACTAAGGAGGTCAGCTTTGTGGTTACCTGTGTATGTCCAGTTTAGAAAGTCTTGATTCGGTTCTTGCCCCACTATTGGATCCCAACCAGTACCCCATAACCAACCATAAGGATTGAATGCCCTAATAGCCATTAAATCAGCTGCGGGAGCAATTCCTGGAAGTTTAAATGAGGACCCATTTCCATA
Source organism: Candidatus Hodarchaeota archaeon (assembly GCA_016840285.1). The sequence goes on from JAEOSR010000112.1 coordinate 79,495, forward strand.
GACATCATAGTCAGTGACTCCACGACTAGCTGCTGCTGCTGCTGTACTGGTGCCGTGACCATCTGGATCACACATGAAAGCAATACCAGCTCCAGTATCATCGATTCCACTAACTAAACCACCAGTCATGATGTCGAAAATATCGTTTGTATTTGCTAAACATCCTAGACTGAAGTCATTAATGCCATCACTGTCAAAATCAGTAGCTAGTACTTCGGTGCCGTCTCCCCACTTGTGGGGATCGTTATTGTTAGTGAAGTCCCAGTCTGCCATTGGGCCATCTGTGTCAAGTTCGTTATATATAGCTGTGAGATTCCATGAGGTTTCCCAGTCAATATACAGTGTATCATAAACACCAGCTGTGGTTGAATCAGTGAGGAGGAAAAGGAAAAATTCGACCGCGTTAGGCATGCCTGGAGAAAGAGTTCCAGCAATACCAGCTTTGTATGTGTCTGATTTACTAAGGATAGCACCAACTTTGATATCTTCTGTATCAAAGTGATCCCTTGAATTGAACCATGATGCTGTGTCTCCAACCCAGATTGCGTAGTTATGCTTATCGAGGGGTAAATATTCCCCGCTTTTGGCAACTGATGCATTGGTAATAGCTAAACCTGCGCCTTCGCCATCAAAACTTGTCGGATAGCCCGAAGAGTCGACTGCGTATGCCGTACTGAGATCAGTCACACCAAAATCGGTACCTGAATCAACGAGACCGATAGTGACACCGGTTCCGTTAATTGGATAGGTAAATTCACCTTTTCCTGTAATATCATTAACTCGGTCTGCACTCATAACTTCTTGCATGTCGAATTGCTTGATTACACTTTCAGGTTTATTTACCCTGTAATCCGTTATTTTCTCGGACATGACAACCCCAACATCGGGTCTCAGATATATACGGCGTAATGCCTTACTATTAGTGACATACCCTTGAATAATATAGCCACCACCGAGTTTAGCAGCTTGAACGATTGTCATATGCTCACTAAGAGCAGCAAAATCAACATCTGCAGTAGCACCCATCAGAAAATAGACACGATCGTTGTAAGATCTAATTCCTTCAGGAATACGATTAGTTTCGATGTACACCCGAAGTTCTGGATCAAGAAATTGATAGTGATTAAATTCGGGTTTTGATAAATTATTGGCAATGGAATCGTCTAGAATGTCTCGAGATGAGACATCTGATGGAGAACTAAGGCGTGGTACTGTTTGATTGGTTAGAATCAACACTGGCATATTGATACAAATCGCAAGAAACAGAAAGGCAGCGAAAGTCAGAGGAATTATATTTTTTTTTCTGGAAATAAGAATAGAATAATTCATGTTACTCGTCTCGTTCATTTGATAGAAAATTGATTCTATTTAGATGATAGAATTAGTAATAGCTTGAATAATTTTTTCTTTAAGGCATTAATGCTATTCTTTCGATTATAATGACATCTTGTTCTAGATGAGTAAAACCAAAACCTACAGACTTTGGGGTATCCTGTCCTTTTTGTTTAGTGTTTTTCAGGACTAAAGTTTTATTATTTTAATGCCAATTCTATCTCCCTCTGATCCTGTTGATTAATATTATATAACTTAAAAACTATAGAATCTATCTCTTTTCTTTTAGCTGATAATCTTGCTAACTCTTCGTGAAGATATTCATCTAATCCCTCTGCTTTTTGGTATTGGTTTTTTAATGGAAGACGTGTTAATAAATCCCCACTGAAACAAATTCTTAAAAATTGACGTTGCGACGTGAAAACGACTCCTACTTCCTGAAAGATGACCCAAAGACTAGTCAAAGTTCTTGTAATGGATTCTCCAATCTTCAAACATTCCCCCACAGCTTCCTCAACTTGGGTGACCATGGAATTGTCATGTATTTGATTAATATTTATAATAGGAAATTTTTTCAAATCATTTAACCGTATCTGTGGGTACCGACTGGATTCTTTGCGTGGTTTACGAATGATGTTAAAGCGTTCTCCAATCCAATTTCCTAGAGAGGAACATAATATTCCTAGAATAAGAAAAAGAGAGTAAGGTGGTTTTGGGTCATAGATCAAATGTGTATTTCTCAGAGTCAAGTACTTGTGGTTATCTATTGTAGCAATGAATTTAGGTGCTGTTTGTCTCAAGATGATTTTATCCGTTAAAAATCGTTCTAAATTCCCTGAAATCAAGATAACTTTCTTCTTAGTTCTTGAAATATTTTGCTTTGAATCTTGGAGGCTTTTTTCATATTCCTTATCAAATCGAACAAAGGAATTCTGTTGGCTCGAAATCCAAAATAGGATATAGGATTGTGATAGTCCATTTGAGCCATCAATACACTTATAGAACCCTTCGTTTGCATCTGAGGATAAGAAATGAGTTTTAAGCAAACCTCCGTATTCCAAACCACAAGAGGTAGATGCTATATTTCCAAGTGGGATTGTGACATCATCGAAATAAGCAAGAAAGGAGGGAGTTTCTCGATATCTAAAAATAAAATTTGGTTGAGAGTAAAAATACTCCTTTGGAACTTTTTGAGGATCTTCGTTAAAATTTTCTTGCCACACAATTGCTTGATTATTCTGAGTATTCCTAAGCACTAAAAGAGATAAATCCACAATTGCAATTCTTCTATAACTGTAGTTTGCCAAAATAAAACCTATCTGATAATTTGAAAGTAGGTATTCACGGATATTTTTATAAGAAGGTAAATCTAAGAAAGAATGATCAATAACAAAACCCACAACACCCTTAGGAGATAGAAATTGTTGTAAACAAATTCCCAGGAATATTAGATAAGTATTGTCCCGCTTCCCACTGAACACAGGTATTAATTGTCTGAGGGTTTGTAATTCCACTTTAGAGGAAAAGTTCTTTGTGAAACGACTATGGAATGCAAGATATGGTGGATTTGAAAGTATAACATCAAACTTTGGGAAAGTTTGCTTGAATTTCAAGCCTGTAACAAACGAATCAATAAAATCTTTCTGTTCTAATCCTAATCGTAGTTCCTTCTTCTCCATTTCTAACAGATAAAATGAACTTAAGAAATTTTTACAAATTGAAATGCTATCATCATCGATATCCACACCATTTATACAAGAACATGTGATCTTTCGTCGTAAATTGATAAAGGAATCATTATGAGATGTGTTTGATAACATAAAGTTCACTAACCATTCTATAGCGAACATTAAAAGAATTCCAGTTCCCATAGCTGGATCAAACACTTTTAAACTAGTTATTGGTTTCGTTAAACCTTGATCAATATATGTTTCAAATGAATGAGTGACGATGGACTCTGCTAGAGTGATGGGTGTGTAAAATTTTCCAAATTTTTGATGATCACTTTTACCTCTTATTTGTGGAATGATCTCAAGAAAAAGAATAAGTGGGACATCGAGAATCCAGTACTGTTCTGTTAAGGAAAAATTACCAAATATTTCCTTCCATGTTTTAGATCCCGTTGAAAAAGAGGTTAATTCCTTATTTATGCTTTGTAATAGCTTTTCTTGTGTTTCTAGATGATTTAACATCAAAAGGTGGAAATATGAAACAAAATTTTCGCAATTTTCCAAAGTTTGCAAGTTTTCTTTGAACTCCTTGTTAACGGAATTTAACAATTGAGATTTTTTCTCTTCAAGGAAGCCCTCTCTCCATGAATCATCAATAGAATCCAAAATTGAATTATCTGACAATATTGAAGCTATAAAGTATGGATCAGTCCCTTGGAGAATAGGTGACCAAAGTAAAAAGCCATTACTTGATAGAGAAAACATATAAATTGTTTCTTGATTAATTAAACAAACCCATTCAATATGTTTTAATAGCAAAGTCTTTTTAACTGTTTTTAAAATAACTAAACCCTTTTCTTCCACAAATAAATCTTTAACAATCATTTTGGGATTGTAAATGAAACAAAGATTACGAAAAATCCAGAGATTATTACCTATTGGTTCAAGCGTGGCGAGTATCTCTTCAAATTTATTTTGTTTCACTTGTGATATTATTCTCAAGATGGATTTTTGGTTAGAAGCTTCCAAGTTTTCAAAAACGTCGAAAACTGATTGAATAATCCGGAGTTGAATTACGATTGGTAAAACAGGGGTCAAGGAAAAAGGAACAAGAGTTCTAGAGAGAGGATTATGAAAATTAGGAGGCATCAGAAGTCGCTTTTTCTCTTATTTCAATTTTCTGAGAGTAAAATTTTCCTGCAAGATTTCTAATGGTTCTATCCTGATCATATAAGATGACTTTCTCTAATGTAGAAATTACGTTTTCAAGTTCAAGTCCTGAATAATTCCCATTTCCTAATTGGTGAACAGATTCCATTCGATTTAGCATGTTTTCAGAAGTAGTAGCAATCCGAATTAATTCATTTAATGTACTATCTTTTATTGGTTGAGAAGTTGCTACATCACTATCGTGAGAAATAAGGAGTGGAAGGGTGATAGTAACCGTAGTTCCTTTATTGTAACCAGAGGAAGTAATTTCTAGTGTTCCCCCATGAGCTGTTATAATTTCATTAGTGAGGTAAAGTCCCAAACCTAACCGACTTGCCGAGGGATGGAATGTCACAAAGGGTTTTCCGATTTCTTCAAGATTAATTGCATCAATTCCTACGCCATTGTCCTCTATAGTGAGTTTAAGGTCTTGACCATCGTTTTCAATAGAAGTATAGACTTCTACAACCCCATGACCAGTAAATCTTATTGCGTTTTCTAAAACGTTACTTAATGCTTGGGAAATGCGGTCTCTATCAAGATTAACGATGTATGGAGTTGATGGATATTGTACAATAAGATCAATTCGAAATTTCCTCAATAAAAATTCAAGATCCTCAATTACTTTCTGTAGGATTGGATTAATGTTTTCTCCACGGAGATTACATCTTAATTTTCCACGTTGGATCAATGCAATGTCGTTAAGATCCTTTGTTAAGGAGACCATCTGATCAATATTACGTTTAAAGACATTGATAAATCTTGATTCTAATGCTTGTTTCTCTTCAGTACTGACCCCTTTATCAAGTTGTTTGGTATAGAAATCTAAATATCCTTTTAAATTGAGAAGTGGTGTCCGAAGCTGATGTTGAGTCATTGTTAAGAAGTCCAACTTCATATCTTGTAACTCTTTTATGGAAGATAGATCAATTAGGATACCTTGTATAAATACATCTCTTTTAGAATAAACTCTTCGAACTATGGCGTGAACAGGAATCCGAGAGTCATTCTTACACAAAAGATTGAACTCAGAAGTTTCATCAGGATGATAATACCTTTTTAGCTTAGCTGTTTCTTTAGGAATGTTCCCTGTAATCAAGTCTCGTTTACTCTGAATTAAAAATCTTGCAACCTTTTCTCGATCTTCAGGAGCAATAAAAAAAGTCGGCATACTTTTATGTAGGATCATCTCTTCTTCTGTATAGTTCAATTTTTCAATAAAAGCTTGATTATAGTAATCCAATATTCCATTCTTTAGAATAAAAAGAAAATTTGGATCTCGTTCCATTATAGCTTGATATTGAGTCTCTGTTGCTGATACTTCGTCAAATATCTCCTTTATCTTGCCAATATTCCTCACAATTACTATAAAATAATCATCATCCAGAGGACTTATTCTTAATTGGACCCATGTTTGTTTCCCCGTTAATGTAAGGCCTTTCCATTCACTTTTCCCTGGTAATTTTCTCGAACTACTCAGTTCAACAAATTTTTGGTGATCTGATGGATCCAAGAAGCCTAGAAATATATCTTTGTCTAAGAGTTGTCCATTATTGATCTGTAAATCTTTTCTAATCTTTTTATTTGCAAAGATCGGTTCATTATTGTTGTTTCTGTCCAGAATAATAATTCCAGCGGGAACTTTATCGAGAAAACTAATGAACTTAGTATCAAACATCTCTCTCTTAGACGACAATTGATTCATTCCTTATATTTACTCTGTTTCAGAAATACCTAATATACTACATATTTTTAACCTAGTATAGACATTTTGTAATAACATAGTTTTTTATGGTTTAACGAGGTCAAATATCTATATTAGAAAGAGGAAAGTGAAACGTAATGCTAGAACGTTTGAAAGATCTTGAAACAACTCAGAATTATTCGGAAATGCTTAATGAACTTCGAAAACACGAAAGTATTTCAACTCAAGCCTATGCAAGGATAGGTTCCCAGATTACTAATCCAACTATTGTAGGAATCCTTAAAGCTTTGGAAGAGATGTCTGTTTCAGCCACTTCATTGTTACGTCATTGTTCTGATCTTCTGGAAGATGAGACTGTAACCGTCCCTCTCGCAGCAGAAGCAGATGTGTCAAGTACAATCTCTATATCTACTGATATCACGAGAGATCGTGATAACATGTTTGCTTTAGATGACCTGAAAACAATATTATCAGAAATTCCACCAAAAGAGGTTTCAGAGGAAGGTGCGACAATAACAGCTACTTTTTGGTATATTAAAGGTGGGAAGAACGAATCAATCGAATTAAATCTATCCGAGAGAGAGACCTTTGGAAAAATTATCGTTGATATATTGAAACAAATTGAAGTCGGATCAGATGAGAAGTTTTCAATTTCACCGCTTGGTTACGAAGCACTGCTTCGACACCAACTCCAAAATTCATTTGGCCAGATAGTAAAGACATATGGAGAAGATTTTACCTTAATTAAATTATATACTTAGAGATAGAGGAATAATCCAAAAATTAACCAGAAAAATAGGATGAACAATCAATTCTAGCAGTCTTGAGAAAAGTTTATATGTTTGAATAGATCTATCTTTATCACTACACCATTACTTCGGTACTTTTCTAAATGATTCAGATAAGAATTAGGTGCCTCTTTTGGAAAACAATGATTATGAAGCTAAGATTGTATCGGTATCAGCGAATATAGCTAATAGTATAGTAGAATACATGGATTTACTTATTGAACGAGGATATTATTCATCACGAGAGGATATCGTTCGTCAAGCTATTATTGACCTTTTTATTGATAAATTTGAGATCAGTCTTTTAGATCTCGAACCAGATCTTTTTGAATTTCCCTCTATAGAGGAACTCGAAGAAACAGAATAATTTTATTGAAAAGGGAATAAGAAAGGGAGTTATTTCATCAACCAATACACATTAATTATAAGAATTATTTCTTAAAACTTGTATTGACACTTATTTGAAACTGATTTGAGGTCATGTGATCACAAGTGATTGAAATTCACTTATATGGCACTTTGAAGAAGAAAATTGACCCTAACGCTTCGTTTGCAGAGGATACGATCCTTCAAATTCCATTCATTGAGAATGAACGATTAATTCAACTATTAGAACGATTAGATATTAAGATAAACGAATGTGGTGAGATTTTCTGTAATGGAAGCGTTGCAATGGGAAATACTTTGATTCCGAAAGGGGCACGAATTGGGGTATTTTCAACGGGAATGCATCTTTTATGCGGTGGCCAACATCTTAAGGGTCACGGATTCATCACAAAGAGTCCAACAAAAAAGGATCAATATTATTGAAAGGAAGACTATCCCTAATGATAGTTAAAGTAAAACTATTTGCCACATTAAGAAGCTATGGGCCAACAGATATTAAATTAGGGGAGAGTTTCTCAGTCATTCTGGAAGATGATGCTGATGTCGCTGCATTGTTGAAAGAGTTGAAAATCCCTGAAGATGAAGCTAAAATAATCATGATTAATGGGAATAATAGGGAGTTAGAAGATAAACCAAAGGAAGGAGATACAATCGCTATTTTTCCACCTGTTGGAGGGGGTTAATCTCTCTAATAGCATTGAAGAAGAAATTTCCTTCTTTAATAACAAAAATACCTATTTTTATAAAGGCCTTGTCAAAATAACCTTAAGAAGAATCAAAAGTGGAAAAGAACCAACGTTTGTATTCAAAAATAGAGAGATAAGGTATTGAGCAGAATAACCAGAATTGCTGAGCCCATCAGAAATTTTAGGGCAAACAAGATTCTAAACACAATAAGATTCTTTATCAAACCAGGAGACTTAATATTAAGTGTAGGAGATGGAGATGGTTATGTCTCGCTTCGAATCCAAGAAAAAACTGAATCTCTAGTTCAAGGATTGGATATATTACATTATACAAAATACAGAGTTCAGGGCGTTCCTCTCGTTATTTATGATGGGAAAAAAATTCCATTCGCAGATGAATCTTTTGATATAAGTGCTGGGGTCTTTTTATTACATCATTGTGAAAATATAGAGTTTATTCTTCAAGAAATGATCCGTGTGAGCAGAAAGAAGATAATAATTGTTGAGGATGTATTTAATAATCGTTTAGAGCACGTTTTTCTCCGTATTTTTGACACTATTGAAAATCGAACTTTCTCGATAGAAATGCCGATTCCTTATAATTTCCAAAGTCTATCACAATGGAAGAAGATTTTCAAGAATGTTAATCTAAAACTTGTTTATTCAATCCAATTCCGAGCCCTGCCTCTTCCTGTTCGTAATCAAGCTTTTTGCTTAATCAAAAAATAAGCCAGCCTTTATTTCTAATCGTATATGATTACATCACATTTTACTCAATATCTGATCCATGTTCGCTATTAGATCATTCGGGTTTTCCATTGGAATTGCTGCTAATTCCAATAAAATTTCTCTAAATTTTTCTATAAACTCCTTATTTGTATATTCAGAAGATAATTCATTAATGACTTTTTGGATATCACTAGGTTTCTCTTCATGTTTTTTTACCTTCTCTGAGAATATATTCATGATTATTGTTGCTGTTAGACTTGAGAATTTTTGGCCGATTTTTGTATGAAGAACAAGTAGGTTTGGTTTTGTTGTCAATGAATCGAAATTCATGAACATGCTGATTTTTTTTGCAGTGATTTCATCAACTTTGTGTAGAAGAACACGATATATATTCATCTCATCTGAACTTATTGTCCCATCGGCCTCTGCTCGCTTGTATGTATTTGACACTATCTCTTTTAAGATACGCCTCTGTTTTATTAATAGGATCTGTACTTCGTTTCTAGAAAAAGGGTGCCCTGTGCCTAATTTGGGGATTCTTTCCGAATGTATGGATAAATCGTGTTCTATTCCAGCAATTAGCACCTGTTCTTCAGGTGTGATTGTTAAGTCTTTCAAAGCTTCTTGGAGTACAACCCTCATGATTTCCTCAGATGGCATTCTAAGGAGGTAGGTAATTTCATCTTCCATATGATACCATTCCTAACATTTAGAGGTTTTTATACACGATAACAGTCCGTTTACACTCTAGATTGCTATTTTAGGTAAAATCATTCGTAAGATTTTTAACAACTTGTGCGGTATACCATAAAGACTCTGTTGAGACAGTGGATGTAGCTCTTAAATGGAGTGGAATTATGTGTAGAAGTTTAGAAACTATACACGCCAACTTCGTTGAGGTGTATTAAAACGATGAGCAAAATTTTAAGAGTAAACATGAGTAAATTGGAACATAAATTTGAAGATGTTCCAGATAAATATAAAACGCTTGGAGGAAGGGCTTTAACAACAAATATCATCTTTGATGAGATTAATCCTAAGTGTGATCCCCTTGGTCCTGATAACAAAGTTGTAATTGCTCCAGGTCTACTTGCTGGAACAAATGCACCATCATCAGGTCGATTAAGTGTTGGAGGCAAATCACCTCTGACTAATGGTATCAAAGAGGCAAACGCGGGTGGTTTAACAGCTCAAAAACTTGGACGTTTGGGTATAAAAGCTCTAATAATTGAAGAGCAGGCCTCAGGTGATAATTGGTACAATATAGTCCTAACAAAAGATAAATGTGAAATTGTTGAAGCTAAAGAATTTCATGGTATGGGTTTATATGAATTAATTGCCAAAGTATGGGAAAAATATCCCAATAAACCAGGAATAATTGGATGTGGGGTTGCAGGACAGAAACAGTTGACAGGCGCTGGGATTTTTGGCAATAATATTGAAAATAGTGATCCTGGACGTTATGCAGGTCGAGGTGGCTTAGGTGCAGTCCTTGGAAGCAAGCATGTCATTGCGATAATTTCAGATGATACAGGTACGGAGAGTCTCAAGCCAGTTAACCAAGAATTATTTGACACTGGGCGAAGAAAATTACGTGACGCACTAAATGAACATGCGGTCACAGGAGCAATTGAAAAAGACGGGAAAACTTATGGTGGACTAAAGAATTACGGAACTAATATTCTACAAAATATTATCAACGAAGCAGGAGCTCTCCCCACCCGTAATTGGACTAGGGGACGTTTTGAAGGGGCAGCAAAAATCAGCGGTGAAGCTGTTCATGAATTAGTTGATAAAGTGAAAGTTAAATTTCCGAATTCAACAGCAGCTTACAATCATGCATGTCATCCCGGATGTGTAATCCGATGTAGTAATATTGTTCCTTATGAAGAAACAGGCGAACCTCAAGTTTCACCACTTGAATATGAAACTGCGTGGGCACTAGGTACTAATTGTGAAATCAGCGATCTTTACTATGTCGCTGAACTCAATCGTGTCTGCAATGACCTTGGGCTTGATACTATAGAAATGGGGAATACGATTGCTGTTGCTATGGAAGGTGGTGTACTTGAATTCGGAGACGGTTCTGGAGCAGTGGAATTTTTAAAGAAAGTTGCCGCAGACGAAGAGATCGGTGAAATTATCGGTAATGGTGCGGTAGCAATGGGTAAACACAAGGGCGTTAGTCGAGTTGCTCAAGTTAAAGGTCAAAGCTTGCCTGCTTATGATCCACGACCTATTAAAGGTATCGGGGTGACATATGCGACGGGCACTCAAGGTGGTGATCATACACAAGCGTACACAATAGCCCCAGAAATCCTGCAAGTTGGCGGCAAACCTGATCGAATGGACGTTAAGAAAGCCGAATTGTCACGAGCTTTCCAAACCACTACAGCATACATCGATTCAACTGGATATTGTCTCTTTATCGCATTTGCTATACTCGACATTGAATCTGGATTAAATGGTATGGTAGAATCAGTCAATGGTTTTCTAGGTACAGAAATTGATCTTGGAAAATATGGTGCTGAAATCATTCGTATTGAACGAGAATTCAATAAAAGGGCTGGAATGACAAATAAGGATGATCGTTTGCCTGAATTCTTCTACAAGGAACCCTTACCCCCCCACAATGTTGTTTTTGATGTTCCTAACGAAGAATTAGACAAAGTTCATCAAGAATAACTGAGTGACAATTGGTCAGGAGTAGACCCTCCTCTTTTTCTTTTTTTTCCAATACTACCTTAGAACGTTTCTATTTACACTCTAACAGTAGTGTCCATAGTGTCAAGCACACCTGGCAAAAGCAAGTATAGTTTTCAAATGAGTCTTTTTGTTTTATATTTAATGCATAATTTTCATTACAGATACATTATTTAATGCTAATACCTAAAAATCTTTTATTTCTATAGAAAAACTAATGTTCAACCTCATCACTCGATTCTACCGTCAGAAATGCTTCTTGAGTCATATGATATTCTGATAATTTCTCTTTTTGGTACTCAGTATTTCTTATTATTACTAATAGAATAATAAGTACAATAGGACTTATAAACAAAGCAGATATTACCTGTAAGAAAATTGAACTAATTGTATGCAGAAGTAATAGTCCTAATGATATAATGAGGTAACCATAGAAACCTTCATTGTTGATCGATATTTTTGATCTTATGGATTCAATATTAATAGTCTGAGAATCTTTAAAATTACGCCAAAGAAGATAGAGCAGATATAATATCCCAATCATAACTATCAAGATAAAAGAGAATATTTTATAAAGCACAGCGAGGTCAGAACCTTCAATTAATATTGTTGGTACTGCTGATATCCCATTAACAACTCCATGTATAAGTATTGGATAAACAATATTTCTAGTTTTAACATAGGAGATCCCAAGGACAAATGCTATAATAACAACAGAGGAGATATGAAGAATCATCCCTGTCGTATTTCCATAAAGTAGATCAGATGGTAAGTGTAAAAGTGTAAAAAATATTGAAGATGCTAAAACAGCCCCACCTGTATTCATTCCTCGTTCTTCCAACAAGGGGATTAATAATCTTCGATATACTAATTCTTCAAATAATGGTGCTCCAATAACAAGAGGAGCAAAGAAAATTATGATAGTGATTGGAGAAATAATTTCTTCTTGTATAAGGAAAGCTTCTAATCCTGTTCTTGGAGTTTCTAATTGAAAAAAATCTATTAGGATTGCCATTATAATTGTTTTTACAATAATTAATGCCCATGTTAAAGAAATTAAGAACAAGTTAGAAATAAATGTGTACCAATTAACAGGGAATTGTCTAACATTCTCTACCTTGAGCCAAGGAATGCCCCAACGTAAAATAATGACAGTTCCTAATATCTGGCTTAGAAATAGTATAATAAGATTCCAAATTGGCCCATAAAGAGGATTACTGAATTCATTTAATCTCATGAATAATCCTAGTAAGGGTATTGCTACAAGAATTTGCACAACTCCAAGGAAAACAGCTGCACCAAAAGATACCAATGCTGGAGTTAAAAAGGTTAAAAATTCATTTTTACGTTCATTAGTCGTCAATGAATCACATCACACTGGAACCTAAACATATTGATATCTCTTCATTATTTTTATCAATAAATACCTTTTCTTAAAATCAAAGGAATGTGTAGAGGAGATTATATTTGATATTTAAAGCTGATGAAGCCGGAATCTTCCGTATTCCATAGATATATTAAATAAATTAAAATATCATTCAACTTTTATTCTTCCTAGTTATCTTTCAGCAAGAGAAGGTGAAAGGAATGAAAATTGAGCAGTTAGTCGAGAGTGTGATGGATGAAATCTCTAGTCACTCAATAATGAATATGATTTCACGAGTCTCCCAATTTCATCGTGTACAGGGTTCTAAAGGATATTTGGAAGCAGCTAATTATATTAAATCTATCTTAAGCGAGAATGGATTGGAAACAAAATTATATGAATTTCCTGCAGATGGTAAGTGGGAACATTGGGGGTGGAAAGCACCGATCTCCTGGGACATTGTAGATGGGGAATGCTGGTTAACTAAACCCATTCAAAAAAGACTCTGTAGTTTTAATGACATACCTATGAGTGTAATAACTCATTCCAAAGCTTGTGATTTTGAGGCATCACTTGTTGATATCGGGAAAGGGGACAAAGCTGAAGATTATGAAGGAGCGAAGGGGAAAGTTGTATTAATTACTGAGAGCCCGAGAAGGATTTTCCCTCTAGCCGCTCAATACGACGTAAAAGGATTAGTAATTCATCCAAATCCTGAAAGAACTGCTAACCTTGGAGCAAATACTGTTCAATATGATGGATTTTGGCCGAATGCTGAGAAATTATCACTAGTAACTGCAGGATTTTCCCTCTCTCATAGACAAGCGATAGAACTTCAAAGGTATTTAGAATCCGATAATGAAGTTCGTGTCCACTTTAAGATAAATGCCGATTTTTCACACGAAGGGAAGTTGCATGTACTTGAAACAGAGATCAAAGGATCCTTATATCCTCATGAAGAAGTCGTTTTAATCGCACATCTTTGCCACCCTGCTTCAAGCGCCAATGATAATGCTTCTGGTAGTGCTACTCTTGCTGAAATAGTTTTAAGTCTTAATAGAATGATACATCAAGGGATTCTTCCTCATCCTGAAAGAACTTTGCGGTTCCTTTGGGTACCAGAATTTTCAGGGACCATACCTTGGTTAAAGCTTTATGATCAGAGTAACCGAAGAAAAATAATTTCGGTTTTCAACCTTGATATGGTTGGTGAATCTCCTAAGAAAATTGGTACACCTTTGACGATTACTTGTCCTAGTTGTGCGACCCCTTCATACCTGAAAGCACTTCTGAATAATGCTGCTAGATGGGTTTCTGAACAGAAACCGATTTACGACGAGACTGGACGATCCTATCAGTTAAACTATCGATTGAAGCCTTTTGCTGGAGGAAGTGACCATCTGATTTTTAATGATCAATACTTTTCTATTCCCAGTGTAATGTTTGGCCATGATGATCCCTTTCACCATTCTAGTGCGGATTTAATTGATAAAGTCGACCCTTTTGAATGTAAAAGTGTAGCAATAATAGCTGGATCTGCTGCATTTGGTTTATCCATCTCAGACATCCAATTTCTTGAAGAATTACTATATCATGTATTTTTGGAAGGAGTGGACGACATTATTCGGTATGAATTAAGCTTAAATCGAGGGAGCTTGGTAGTAAACCAGAAAATAAAGCAGTTAAAGTTATTTGAAAGTTCAATCTTAGAACGAATGGAGAATATTCTTGAACTTAAACCAGATGGGGAATTCCAGGAAAAATTGACTTATTTCTCTCAAGCAATTCAAGCCCTTTTTTCTCGTTTGACTAAACAGCTAAAGCTAGAACCAGATGAACAAAAGGAAAAAGAAATAGCTAGGATGAAGATAAATCGAAATTATTCAGGCCCAATATCTTATAAACAGTTAAATAAAACAGATCGTTCTACAAAGGATAAAAAAATCTATGAAAGCTTAGCAAAAGATTATTGGGGAGGAATACCTTTAGAACTGCTTAACCTAGCTGATGGTGCTTTAACAATAGAAGAAATTTTTCTTTTCCTCAACATTTATTATCCAAATGTTAAATTATCAAGTGTATTGTCTCTAGTTAAACTGTTTCAGGAGGAAGGAATTCTTATTGAGGATTAGTTTGCAAATGTCAACATTCAATAACTAATATTGATAAATTTTGTTTAAGAGAAATCCTCCCTAGAGGAGTTTTATATTAAAAATAAAGAGTAGAAACTATTAGGAATTCTGCATAGATGGTTACTACTGAACAAATTCTTTGGGGCTTGTTCTTGTCCCTATTTGCTGGGCTTTCTACTACTCTAGGAGCGATGACTGTCTTCATTATCAAAAAAGATGACACAAAAATCATTAGCCTTTCTATGGGTTTTTCAGCTGGAGTAATGTTAGGAGTTTCTATTTTGGAATTATTGCCTGAAGCCATTTTTAGGCTAGAAATTCTTGAAGCAGGTCTCTTCTTCCTTTCAGGAATGATTTTAGTAGCTTTCCTTGACTTTTTGATACCACATGAGTATATGCATGAACATTCGTGTGATGATGATTTTCTTGTCAAAGAAAAAGGAAATCCTAAATTAATGAGGACAGGCTTCCTCGTGGCGATCGGAATAGCCATTCACAACTTGCCAGAAGGTTTCGTCACAATTACTGGCAGTCTTTATTCTCTTGAATTAGGACTTATTCTTGCTATTGCTATTGCTTTGCACAATATCCCTGAAGGTCTTTCTGTCGCCATTCCAATTTATGCAGCCTCCAATAGTCGTCGAAAAGCTTTTGTAATTTCTTTTATTTCGGGACTAGCAGAACCACTCGGAGCTATTATTGGATTAGCAGTCTTATTAGGTTTAGGAATTATGGATGAGGATATTATCGTTATATCATTGGCTTTCGTTGCAGGAATAATGACTTTTATCTCCCTAGACGAATTATTACCTGCAGCTCATGAAACGTGTAATGATAATGGTAATGATACTCATATTGTAACTGGCGGAATCTTAGCTGGAATGGCCGTCATGCTAGTTACTTTGATTATCCTCTAAATTGAAGAGAAGTTAAATCATTTTTAAAATTTTTACGAAAGCTGATCTATATCTAGTTTTTCATTTTAGTAAAAGTGAGTTTATTGATGTTCTAAAGAATATAAATGATTATAAACAAAAAGCTATTAAGTTATGAGTACGAATAATAAATGTGAAATAACTATGGCGATCAAATCACTTCAAGAGATACTTAAAGACGTCCTTAAAGAAGGTCGCAAGACTCCTGGAGAATGGAAGACGCTTCTCGCTCCAACTTCTGACCGTTTTGGATCAGATCTACTACTTTTTCATCCTACTACTGGACCTATTTATCAGGTTCGGGCTTATGAAAAGAATCCTTTTCAAATGACTGGAGTTGGGACACGAATCGCCCGTAGTGTTGATGAGGAATTTTTAAAGCTTATTAAAAGTCAAAGATCTCGTGGAAATTTAGGAATTCTTGATCTCAATTATCGTATTATTCGAGATGCAATAAGTGAGGGAACAGAGTTAGATCAAATCTTTCTCAATGCCTTAAGAGGAAAGAAAGATCAAGGACTAGAGTTTGTTAACCTTGGGGACGCATTCCGATCTCGAAGTGAGAGACCTCTTCCTCTTCTCACTGATAATCAAAAGAAGTTAGATAAAGAGTATAAACGTCTCCTTAAGAGGGAAGGTAAAACCTCTATGTATGGTTAATAAAGTATAATATGCAGTTTTTTTCTTTTAAAGGGAGAAGAAGGGAGTAATATAGTACTGATGTCATAGAAAAGTATTCATATATTTGCTTTCTAATACCAATCTTTGAACACAGTGGTTGAAAATGTCTTGGTATGACGAGTATAACAATCTATTAGATGATTTCACACGCACTGTTGAAGAAGAGCTTCTACAATATGTGCGTGGACTTATTCTCTATGGATCTTATCAAAAGGAACAGAAAGAACCAGGATGGATTATTCCTGGAATTAGCGATATAGATTTCGTTTTGATAGTTGACATCGATGACATCAACGAAGAAAAGCCACCACGAAGACTAGCTAAAATTGGAGAAGCTTTATCAGTTTTTTTTGTTCATCCAGTTTATGCACCTATTCTCGATTTACGCCTGCTAGAATTTACTGATCTGCCAGCAAGGATTGGTATGGGTTTCTCCCCTATTCATGCTGTTGCAGCTGCCCAATATGGAGAGGTTATTCTCGGAAAAAATGTTCTCGAGAATTTTACTTACAGCGAGAAATTATTAAACCGAACTGCTAAAATTATCATAAATCAGGGTTATGAAAGTATTAAACGAGGCTATCTACATCACGAACTTGGAGTAGATCCTGTCTGTATTGAATTTGCAGACATTATTCTGGATATTGCTCATGCTGCTCTAGCTGCGTCTGGAATATTTAACCTAGTGAGGCCTGAAGTTCCAGAGAAGTTTGATCTCCTTCTGGGAGACCAATTAGGGAGTGATAGTGTTGATATTGTGTATGAAGCTAAGAAGTGGCGGATGGGCAGCCAAAAAATAGAACCATCTGAATTTCTTCAGGGATCACTTAAATTTGCCCAATCTGTGATAAAACATATCAGAAATCCTTTCAACTTGAAGAATCCTTGAATTCACCATCGTGTTTCTGGGAGTAATTATGAAGATTGAGAAGGATTCATTGAATAAAGATGATAATAATAGTTCTGAAGTTAAACCACCAATTTCGAAGATACCCTGGGTAAGATCAGATCTTGTTCGTCATAAAAAAGGCCAATACTATTATGAAACTAGTGACCTAGTCATAATAGCTCTTTTTTGTGCGTTAGGAGGAATTCTTAGCACCTTTGTTGGTTATTTCGGTAATCTTATTAATAGAATTCTTGGAATACCATTTGGAGGAGGGCAGTTTATTGCTGGTCTTCATATTTTTTGGATTGTTTTCATCTACTTGTTAACAAATCGGAAAATTGGTGTAGCTTTTTTCACTGGTATTGTGAAAGGATTTGTGGAACTTTTTTCGGGTAGTGCACATGGCATTCTAGTTCTTCTTATTTCTGGGACTCAAGGATTGATAATTGAGATCATTTTGATCATTTTTCTCTCTTCAAATAATAAATTAATAATTTCTTTCGCATCTGGATTAGCAAGTGCTTCAAACGTATTCATTCAGCAACTCGTTTTTTTTAATTCACAAATCCCACCCCTATTTATTGCTTTGATTGGCGGAATAGGCTTTGTATCAGGATTTATTCTTGGAGGATTATTCCCGATTGCTGTATTTCATCTATTCAATAAATCCACTGTTCTAAATTGGCGTAAAATCCCCAGATCACCCTATCACCTGAGATATATTCAGTTGATTCGAATTAGTATTGTGATAATTCTTATCATCAGTGAGATCGGGATATTTTCATTTTTACTATTTCAAAACCGTTTTTCGGCCCAGATTACAGGAGATATATTCAATCCTTATACTTTTTACCCTGCTGACTTTTTAGATCGTCAAGTAACAATAGAAGCGGAATTAATAGGTGATGTAACATATGAACCCCCTAAAAACTATACTGGTGTTCCTCTTTATGTTATAATTGAGGCTGCCCAACCCATTTCCGCAATTTACTCGGTGAAAATTAGTGCTTCAGATGGATATTTTATCGAATTAAATTCTACCGAAATCCAGGATACTCCCTCTTTAATACTAACGATGGAATCTACTGGTCTTCGTTTAATCGCTGGTGATTTTCATGGGAGCTATTGGGTTCAAAAAGTCAACCACATTGATATTCAGGAAATTAACTGATACTATTATCCATATCAGTTGATTATTATTCCTCACTATGATTATTTTGAGTTCCATTCACAATTGAGGTGAATTTCTAAAGAATCCAAAGTTATAATAAAGCTTCGACTGTTTTAGTATTTAATTTGTATTCTCCCATTATTCAAGTTCAAAATCTGTCATTCTGTTACCGAGGTTCTAAAACCTCTGCATTACAAAATATTAACTTAGAGTTCAACGAAGGGGAGATTGTTTGTATAGCTGGTTCAAGTGGTGGAGGTAAAACAACTTTGGCATTGGCACTCACAGGTCATATTCCTCATACTATCGCAGGTGAGACAAGGGGAGAGGTTTTTCTTCGCAGAGTTCCAAGTTCAGAACTTTCTATAACAGAAATCAGCCAATTCGTGGGTTTTGTCCAACAAGATCCTGAAAATCAGCTTGTTACTCCTTCAGTCTATGAAGAAATAGCATTTGGCCCTGAAAACTTATTTCTGAGCAAGGAGGAGATCTTCAGTCGTGTACAGTTCGGTTTAGATACATTAGATTTAACTTCTCTTGCCTCAAGATCTACCAATGAGCTTTCAGGTGGTGAGAAACAACGTGTCGCTGTCGCATCCATACTTGCTATGTATCCTCAAGTTCTAGTTCTTGATGAACCGACTTCTTTCTTAGATGTTC